>JBELJS010000055.1:0-21875 GCA_042090255.1 Alcanivorax sp.
AGCCTGCCAAGGGGCTGTTGGCACGCCTGCGTAAAAGCAAGCGTCAGCCCTACAAGGGCCTGTACATGTGGGGCGGCGTGGGGCGTGGCAAAACCTACCTGATGGACGTGTTCTTCGAGTGCCTGCCGTTTGAGGAAAAGCGGCGCATGCACTTCCACCGCTTCATGCAGAAAGTGCACCGCCAACTGCGTGACCGCCAGGGCGAGAAAAACCCGCTGACCAGCATCGCCAGGGCGTTCGCCGACCGCTACCGGGTGCTCTGCTTCGACGAGTTCTTCGTCACCGACATTACCGACGCGATGATCCTCGGCACCCTGATGCAGACCCTGTTCGATCAGGGCGTCACTCTGGTGACCACGTCCAACATTGAGCCTGACGGCCTTTACAAGGATGGCCTGCAACGGGCCCGTTTTCTGCCCGCCATCGAGGCGCTCAAACTAAACACCCGGGTAATGAACGTGGACGGCGGCCACGACCACCGCCTGCGCCTGCTCGAGCAGGCGGAGCTGTTCCATTGCCCCCTGGGCGCCGAAGCGGATCGCTTCATGGCCGAGCGCTTCGCCGCGCTCGCGCCAGAGCACGGCCGCCACCGCGATCAGGGCAATATTCTGGTGGAAGGGCGTAAAATCGCCACGGTGAAATGCACCGACGATGTGGTCTGGTTCGATTTCCGGGCGCTCTGCGACGGCCCGCGCAGCCAGAACGACTACATCGAGATCGCGCGCGAGTTCCACACCGTGCTGATTTCCGGCGTGGAACGCATGGGCGCCGGCAGCGATGACCGCGCACGCCGCTTCATCAATCTGGTCGACGAATTCTATGACCGGGGCGTGAAGCTGGTGGTGGCCGCGGAAACCCCGATCGAAGACCTCTACGCCGGCGGCCGCCTGGAGTTCGAGTTCGAACGTACCCGTTCGCGCCTGCTGGAGATGCAATCGCAGGAGTACCTAGCGCGAGAGCACCTCGCCTGAGCGTTTTGGTCATTGCTCCCCGTTCCCGGGGGCTAGACACTCTGTCTCCAGTTCGAGTCAACCGGAGAGCACAATGATCCCCCGTACCCTGTTCAGTTCCGACCACGAGACGTTCCGCGACACCGTCCGCAAGTTCCTGGAAAACGAAGCCGTTCCCCACCACGAAGAATGGGAGCAGACCGGCCAGGTGCCCAAGGCGCTCTGGCGCAAGGCCGGCGAGCAGGGCTTTCTGTGCCCCATGGTGAGCGAAGAGTACGGCGGCATCGACGCCGACTTCCTCTACAGCGTGGTGGTCAGCGAGGAAATCTCCCGTGCCGGCCTGACCGGCATCGGCTGGGGTCTGCACACCGAAATCGTGGCGCCGTACATTGAGCACTACGGCTCCGAGGAAATGAAGCAGCGCCTGCTGCCGAAGATGGTCAGCGGCGAGCTGATCGGCGCCATCGCCATGAGCGAACCCGGCGCCGGCTCCGACCTGCAGGGCGTGAAGACCAACGCCGTCAAGGATGGTGATCACTACATCCTCAACGGTTCCAAGACCTTTATCACCAACGGCCAGAACGCCGACATCGTGATCGTGGTAGCCAAAACCGACCCCAGCAAAGGCGCCAAGGGCACCAGCCTGCTGATCGTCGAAGAGGGCATGGAAGGGTTCCAGAAAGGCAAGAACCTGAAGAAGGTGGGCATGAAAGCCCAGGACACGTCAGAGCTGTTTTTCCAGGACGTGAAAGTGCCGGTGGAAAACCTGATCGGCCAGGAAGGCATGGGCTTTATTTATCTGATGCAGGAGCTGCCCCAGGAGCGCCTCGGCATCGCCATTAACGGCCTGGCCATGGCGGAAAGCGCCTTTGAGCACACCCTGGCGTACGTGAAGGAGCGCAAGGCGTTCGGTCAGCGCGTCGCCGACTTCCAGAACACCCAGTTCAAGCTCGCCGAGATACGCACCAAGCTCGACGTGGCCCGCGCCTACGTGGACCGCTGCCTGGAAATGCACCTTAAGAAGGAACTGGATATTCCCACCGCCGCCGGCGCCAAATACTGGGTCACCGACCTGCAGTGCGAAATCATCGACGAGTGCCTGCAGCTTCACGGCGGCTACGGCTACATGTGGGAATACCCGATTGCGCGCATGTACGCCGACGCCCGTGTACAGCGTATTTACGGCGGCACCAATGAAATCATGAAGAACATCATCGCCCGCGCCCTGCTGGCCGACTGATCGCCGCACCCTTCGCAAAAGCAACGCAAAAAGGCGACCGACCGGTCGCCTTTATTTCATGAAAAACCGCCAGTTTTACATTCCCTGGCTTCTCCCTACCGAGGTGCGAGTTTATTCTTACGCCATCGGTGTAAAACCCGGTAATTTTATGGCGTCCCGTGCCAGCGGAATGACGGGGCAGGGCGCCGTTTTAGGCTCGATTTGATGGAGAACATTATGAAAATAAGAGGCGCATTGATCGCCGGTTCCGTGCTGTCACTGGCATCCGGTACCGCCGCCGCTTCCGGTTTTGGCGTGTCGTATCAGTCGGTATCCGCCATGGGCACCGCCTATGCCGGCTCCGCGGTACTCAGCGAAGACGCCACCAACCAATGGTACAACCCCGCCACCCTGGCCGGCCTGAACACCGCCGAGGTGTCCATCGCCGCCCACCAGGTCTGGATCGACACCACTTTTAAAGCCGACGGCGCCTCCGGCCCGGGCGACTTCGAAGACGTGGAACCCTTTGTCGGCAGCGTTTTCATGGCCATGCCGTTCAACGACCGCGTGACCTTCGGCCTGGGCATCAACGCCCCGTTCGGCACCAAGATCGAATACGAAGATAACTGGGGTAACGCGCTGTCGCCGACCGGTGTACCCGCGTCCGGTGACTTCTACGCCCAGACCTCCGATGTGCAGACCATCAACATCAACCCGGCGGTGGGCATTCAGATCACCGACAACCTGCGCCTCGGCGCCGGCGTGAACTACCAGCAGATCGAAGCGGACATCGAAAACGCCGCCACTCGCCTGGAAGGCGACGACGACGCCTTTGGCTGGAACGTCGGCCTGACCTACAGCCCGGACGACTACAACCACTTCGGCGTGGCCTACCGTTCCGAAATCAGCTACGACATCGATGGCGACATCATCTTCAAGCCGGGCGCCTTCCCCGCCGCGCTGCCGGGTCCCATCGTCAACCAGCTGGCCGGCCAGTACTCCGGCAAAACCAGCCTGGACCTGCCCGCCGTGCTGCAGCTGTCCTACGCCGGTGACCTCACCGACCGCACCCAGCTGCTGCTGGGCGTGGAGCGCACCGATTGGAGCAGCCTGGACCGTCTGGTCATCGACCACACCGGCACCCAGCAAATTCCCATCGGCCCCGGCGCCACCGCCAGCCTGCCCAACCCGGCCATCGAAGAGTTCAACTGGGAAGACACCACCCGCTACTCCGCGGGCGTGCGTCACACCCTGCAGAACGACACCGTGCTGCGCTTCGGCCTGGCCAAGGAAGAGTCCACCCAGAGCAGCGACAACCGCTCCGCCATCTCACCGGACTCCGACCGTATCTGGGCCACCATCGGCGCCGGCTTTAACCCGACCGATAACCTCAGCATCGATGTCGCCTACGCCCACATCTTCGTGGACGACGCCGACATCTATAAAGATGGCCGTGCTCCTGCCGTTCTCAACGGCACGTACGAGCTGGATGCCGACATCATCGGCGCGCAGTTGAACTACCAGTTCTAAGCGACATTTTTGAGAAGAGCTCGGCAGCGTTCTCGTTGCCGGGCACGAAAAAGGCGAACTCGAGGGTTCGCCTTTTTTGTTTGTGCCGTTACCGTCTACACCGCAGTGCGAATGTCCTCGGGCTCCCCCTGCTGACGGGCCTTCCAAAGATCGTGCTGCATCTGCTCATGTAGCCACGTTTCTGCGCGGGCGCCACGCTCCGGCCCGCCGAGCCAGATCTCAAGACGTCGGGCCAGATCAATGGAAACGGCCGCTTTGCCGTTGAGGACGCGAGACAAGGCCACCCGGGACACACCAAGCTGACGCGCCGCCTCGGTAACGCTGAGGCCCAACGCTGGAAGAACATCCTCACGCAGGGTTTCCCCAGGGTGGGGAGGATTGAACATGTCCATGGCGACCTCCTAATGGTAGTCCTGATAATCGACGAGGATGGCGTCGCCGTCCTCGAATTTAAAAGTTAGCCGCCAGTTACCACTGACCCAGACGGAGTAATGACCGGCCCGGGTGCCTTTCAGGGGGTGAAACCCCCACCCTGGAGAATCCATCTCTTGCGGCGACGCACAAACGTTGAGTCGAGCCAGCTGGCGGCGGAGCTTCGGGGCATGGTTTGCCTGAATGCCGACTGTGCTGCCGGTGGTAAAAAACTTCTTCAGTCCCTTATGGCGAAAACTCTTAATCATTGACTTCCCCTATCAATGCGGGTCAATTGTATCGTGTAACGCGTCGAGATACAATCGAGGTAGAGTAGGGCGATGGATGTTCAACAGGTGACAGAGGCACAATTCAAGGGCCGGGCCTTGGAGTTGTTTCGTAAGATTGAGGAATCCGGGTTAACCGTGGTGGTGACCGACCAGGGCAGGCCCGTCGTGGAGATCCGCAGGTACCGCAGGAATCAGCGGTCTCCTCTTGAGGTGCTCCGAAACAGCGTGGTGGATTTCAAGCGACCGACGGAACCAATCTAAGGGCTCGCAACCGGTCTGTGGTTGCAGAAGGGCATTGGTTCCACTGAGATACGAGTTAGATGCTCTTTAAAAATTTGGTCAAAATTCGTACAGAATGTTTGGTGGAAAATCTGGCTCCCGATTTTTCCTTATAAAACAATCATGTACATTTAGACTGTTCCCCGCACCTGCGGGGATGAACCGAAACCCTGAATGACCTCGATCAGCAGCGGTGGAAATTGCAGCTCAAAGGCACGGCGGATGTGTTCGGCTTGCTGACTGGCCTTATGGCCAGCGAAAACCGGAAGATGTTTGAAATTGGCAAGGCTGCTGCTATTGCCCAGGGTGCCATCAACATCCCCCTGGCGGAGACCAACGCCTACGCTTCCGCGTCCGCCGTTCCGGTAATTGGCCACATCCTGGCTCCCATCGCCGCCACGGCGGCCGTAATTGCTCAAACCGCTCAGCTCGGCGCCATCAAGTCGGCGAGCTTCGGCGGTGGAGGAGGGGGCACTACCGCGATTACAGGCGGGATCAACACGGTGCCTGCCGCGCCCGCCCCTGTGCAGCTGGACGGCGGCAGGGGTGCGGATAGTGGCGGCGGCAGCTCGATCTCGATCACGGTGCAGGGCAGCGTCGTGGGTGCCACGAAAGATGAGCTAGCAGATATGTTTGGTGATGCCCTGAAGGAGCGAATTGCCAACAAGGACTACGTGCTGATCGACTCGAACAGCTGGAACGGCCGGACCCTCCGCTAGACGATGTGACCTGCATCACATAGGATTTGGGCCTCAACATGCAATAAGGGAATGCACATGACAATAAAAATGGCATCCATGGTGCTGGCGCTGACCCTGGCTTTGTCCGGCTGCGCCAACATGGACAAGATGATGGGGATTCCGACGAACGAGGGTAATGGCTACCCCATTGAGCACGTAGAGAAAAGCTCTTATATGGGGCGGGTCACGCTGGAGTACGTTACACCCTCGATGCTGGAAGAGCGGGAGCGCAAAGAGGCCGAATTGGCCATGAAAGAGGCTGACGAAGTTCCATGGCCTGGCGGGTATTTCGTGGTTCGACTTGACGCCTACTCCCTGGATTCAGCGAAAGGGAAGTGGCTGGAAATCGTTGTGAAGCGTGGTGGCCAAGAGGTCAGTCGGAAGGAGGGCACCGACAGTGTGCCCAACGTGCCCAGCTCCAGCTCCCTGAAGATGTGGTGGACGACAACCATCGTGCCTCTTGAAGAGCCCATCACTAGTGAGCCTGTGGATGTCTACGTGGTCCACACGGCCCACCAAGAGCGCGATCACTTCAGGGTTTCGCCGCAGGCTCAGGAGGGGCAGCAATGAAATCGATGATTTTGTGTTTGGTGGTCCTGGCTTTATTGCCTGCCATCGGGCAGGCCGAAAAAAGCTTCAAGGAGCGCATGGAGGCCTGCAAGGCAATCGAGAAACTTGCCGAGTCGGTCATGAGTGCGCGCCAGCGAGGAGTGGCGATGTCAAAGATGCTGGAGATGGTCAACGACGGCGAACCCAACGAACTCGTGAATGCCATGGTGATGGACGCCTGGGATAAACCTCGCTACTCCACCGAGAGGCACCAACAGCGGTCGATTTCCGATTACAGGGATGCAGCATTCGGCGCCTGTATGGGTCGGTGACCTCGGCATCCCACTAAACCCCGCTCCGGCGGGATTTTTTATGGGCGCCTCAATCCTCTTGCTTGGAGTCGAATTGGTCTAGGTGGGTGCGCCCGGCCACTTTTCGGAAGAGCTCTTCGTCACTTCTGACGATCCTGAGCAAGTGTTCCCCGCACCTGCGGGGATAAACCGGTGCCACACATCGACGACCTGCGGGAGCGTCTGTGTTACCCGCACCTGTGGAGATAACCCGCTGAATGTTCCGACCCAGGCTTGGACGTACATGTGTTCCTCACACTCGTGGGGGTAAACCGGGGTGGGGCGGTCCCTGCAAAACAACCGAATCGTGTTCCCTGCATCCTGTGGGGATAAACCGGCTTCTGCGCTTCGCACAAGGCCTCGGATAGCGTCTCTGCATTGCTATGGAACATTTCTTTTTGGAACGTGGGGCTAGCCAGGTCTGGCTAAACTGGCTGGTGCGTGAGGTGCAGGGAGTAGACTTTGGGACCCGGTTGGGAGGTCGCCCGGGCGTCGACTGGCGATGCCCGGGCAGAAGGCATCCTCCTTCAATTCACCACAGCGGTAAGCACGATGCGGCCCTCACTCACCTCCACGTCCAACAACGTGTCCGCGCCGAAGCCTGCTTCGCTCAGCCATTGCCCTCTCAAGAGCACACGGGGCACGGCCGGCGGCGCCGGTTGGAAGCCTTGATAGGGTTTGAGGGGCGCGCTGTCGCGGCTGCGGTGTACTTTCAGCGTGCGCCAATAGGGAAACATTCGTGCCGGCTTCCCAGCGGGGCTTTCGGTGGCGCGATACTCTGGCATAACATTGCGCTCAGCCATAATAGACTCCTTCGTAGTCTGTTGTGGTTAGCTGCTTTCGGGTGGGCCAACACCCGGAGGCAGCGCTTCTCAATAATGTGCACCTCCCATACAACACCAGAACACTGTCCATATCAACAGTGATTTCGATAGCCTGCTCCTTGCCGGACCCGCACATTCGCTTTACTCCGCCTGCCGTGCTCTGCGAGTCTTTGAGTGTCTCTAAAGCGGCGACGTTCGCCGTGAAAAAGGGGACGCATAACCATGGATTACAACGCGCAGGGAAGGGAGCCCAAGGATGAAATTGAAATGTTGCAGCGGTTGCCGGTACGGCAACGCCAGGGCGAGACGCACGCCCTACGGGCCCGGGATCTGGTGCGCGCATCCGGACAGTCAGGACGGTGTGCCACAGGGTGTGCTGGACGCGGAGTCGGCGAGCGTGGTGTGCGCTTTCGGCCAGGCGCCTTCTGAGAGCGACGGGGAAAAGCCTGCCCGCGAACCGGTGGTCAAAGTGCGCCGGCGTGTGCCGGTTACGGCGACTTCGTGACGTCCGCGCCGTTGCCGGTGGCTGGCGCGGCGCGCAGTTGTTCGGCGACCTGTTCGGCGATGTAGGCGTAGCCCTTCTCCGAGGGGTGGTAGCCGTCTTCCGCCAGATAGGCCGGGTCGGCGATCACCGGGTAGGCGAGGTGGTGTACCCCCTGAAGCTGCGCCGCCAGGGTCTGTTGGATGCGGTCCAGCTGGGCGGCCCGTTGGCCGAGCAGGTCGCGCAGGGGCCGGGGCAGGGCGGTGAAGTGCTGCATGGGCGGCACCGCGAGCAGGTACACCGGCAGGTTGGGCCGGCCCCGTCTCAGGGTGCCGATCAGGGCGGTGAGGTGCTGGCGGTAATGGCCCGGCCGGGTGACGCCGGTGGTGTCGTTGACGCCCAGGCTGATCACCACCAGGTCGACGTCCGCTGGTGGCCGGCCGGCGAGGTGCTGGTTGAGCGCCTGGGCGCGGATGCCGTTGACGCCAATCACCTGCCAGGTGACCGGGCCCTGGCGGCGGTGGGCGAAGGCCCGCGCCAGGTGGGCGCCCAGGCCCTGGCGATGCTCGGCCACGCCGACGCCGGCGGCGGTGGATTCGCCCACCACCAGCAGCCGTAGCGGCGGCCCGCCGCCGTCGCCTTCGCGGCCCCGGTCGGCGCCGCCGGCCTCGGGCAGACGCGGGGTGTCGCGGCGGGTGCGTCGCGCCTGAACGATCAGCAGCGGCGCGAGCAACAGACAGATCAGCCAGAAGCGCACCATTCAGGGTGCCGGGTAAGGGAAGCGGGTGTGGATGGCTTCCAGTTCCTTCTCCAGGTCCTTGTCCCAGGGCAGGTCGACGCTGCCCAGGTTCTCGCGCAGTTGGTTGAGGTTGGTGGCGCCGATGATGTTGCTGGTCACGAACGGGCGCGTGGTCACGAATTGCAGCGCCAGCTGGGTGGGGCTGACGCCACGCGCTTCGGCCAGGCGACAGTAAGCCTCGGTGGCCGCGGTGGATTGCTCGTTGGTGTAGCGCGCGAAGTGCTTGAACAGAGTCAGGCGGGCGTTGGCGGGCTGCTGGCCGCCCCGGTACTTGCCGGTGAGCAGGCCGAAGGCCAGCGGTGAGTAGGCCAGCAGGCCCACGTTTTCCCGGTGCGCGACTTCCGCCAGGCCCACTTCGAAGCTGCGGTTGAGCAGGGAGTAGGGGTTCTGGATCGACACCGGCGGCGCCAGGCCGATCTTCTCCGCCTCGTGGATAAAGGTCATGGCGCCCCAGGCGGTTTCGTTGGACAGGCCCCAGTGGCGGATCTTGCCGCTGTCCACCAGCTTCTTCAGGGCGGCGACGGTCTCGGCGATGGGCACGGCATCCTGGTCTTCACGGTGCTTGTAGCCCAGGCGGCCGAAATAGTTGGTGGTGCGCTCCGGCCAGTGCAGCTGGTAGACGTCGATAACGTCGGTTTGCAGCCGCTTGAGGCTGGTTTCCACGGCGCGCTCCAGATGGTCCTGGTTCAGGCGCGGGCCGCCGCGGATGTGTTTCACGTAGTCGCCGGGGCCGGCGGCCTTGGTGGCCAGCACGACTTTGTCGCGGTTGCCGGTCTTGGCGAACCATTGGCCGATGATCTCCTCGGTGCGCCCGGACGTCTCGGCGCTGGCGGGCACCGCGTACATCTCGGCGGTATCAAAAAAATTGATGCCCCGGTCCAGGGCCAGGTCCATCTGCGCGAAGCCTTCCTCGGCGCTGTTTTGGTTGCCCCAGGTCATGGTGCCCAGGCAGAGGCTGCTGACTTTGAGGTCGGTGTTACCCAGCGGACGGAACTCCATTGCTCTCTCCTTCAAACTCGGTTGCCGAAAAACGGTGACTATACCCGATTGTAGGAGCGGGCCCAGCCCGCGAAAGGGTGGCTTGTAGCCACCCGGCGGGATCCCAGAGACTTTTCTGGTGGAGGCCTCTGGTATCCTGCCGGGAGCTTCGCTCCCTTTCGCGGGCGGGGCCCGCTCCCACAAGCCCGCTCCTATAGAGGTCCGCCCTCAATAAGCGCCTCTTTCCGCTTGTCTTTGCCGGGGGCGTTAAGTACAATTCGCACCCTCTTGCCCGGCGGGCTCTCGCCGGAGGGTTGGTATTACCCGTAACGTTATGAATTCAGGGCACAATTTTTAGGGAAGACTCCCATGAAGACCTACAGCGCCAAACCGGAAAGCGTAAAGCGCGACTGGTATGTGGTAGACGCCTCCGGCAAAACGCTGGGCCGGCTGGCCTCAGAAGTCGCCACCCGGCTGCGTGGCAAGCACAAACCGGAATACACCCCGCACGTTGATACCGGCGATTACATCGTTGTGATCAACGCGGAAAAGGTGGCGGTCACTGGCAAAAAAGCCACCGATAAGATGTACTACCGCCACACCGGATACCCGGGCGGCATCAAGGAAGCCAACTTCGAGACGCTGATCAACTCCAAGCCTCAGTTGGTGATCGAGAAAGCCGTGAAAGGCATGATGCCGCGTAACCCTCTGGGTCGCGACATGTTGCGCAAACTCAAAGTCTACGCCGGCACCGAGCATCCGCACACTGCTCAGCAGCCGCAGCAGCTGGAAATTTAAGAGGTCAGTCGATGGCAACTGCAAACGCCGACTACGGAACAGGTCGCCGCAAAACGGCCGCCGCACGTGTTTTTCTTCGCCCGGGCAGCGGTAACATCACCGTGAATGGTCGTCCGCTTGACGTTTATTTCGGTCGCGACACCAACCGCATGGTGGTTCGTCAGCCCCTCGAGTTGGCTGACGCCCTGGAGCGGTTTGACGTCTACGTGACCGTCAGCGGCGGTGGCAACAACGGCCAGGCCGGTGCCATTCGTCACGGTATCACCCGTGCGCTGATGGAATACGACGGTGAGCTGCGCGGTTCTCTGCGCCGCGCCGGGTACGTTACCCGTGACGCCCGCGCCGTGGAACGTAAGAAAGTGGGTCTGCACAAGGCGCGTAAGCGTCCGCAGTTCTCCAAGCGCTAAGACGGCCGTTCAGAGCCGTTTTACGCCCGAAAAAAGCCCGGCTTTGCTGGGCTTTTTTTGTGTGCAAATCAGGGGTTTAGCGGTTTGCCCGTGGGGAATAACCGGTTGTCAGATGTGGGCTTTTTCATTAACATTTGCGCCGCCTTACTCCGCCCGGAGCACGAGGACCGACCTCGAGTCTCGGATCACCCCCCGAGCGTGGGATTTAAGGGGAGAACTTCTCAATGAGCAATGACGGCGTAAACACCAGCCGCCGCACCTTTTTGATCGGCCTGACCTCAGCAGTCGGCGCCGCGGGTGCATTAGGCGCGGCGGTTCCTTTTGTTAAATCCTGGCAGCCCAGCGCCAAAGCTGAAAACGCGGGGGCCCCGGTCCAGGTGGATATCAGCAAGCTGGAGATGGGCCAGCGCGTGGTACAGGAATGGCGAGGCCAGCCCGTGTGGGTGATCCGCCGCTCCGAAGAGACGGTCTCGGCGCTCGACAAGCTGAACGACCAGCTCAAGGACCCGCAATCCGAAGAAGACCAGCAGCCTGCCTATGCGTCCAGCCTGTGGCGCTCGATCAAAAAAGAATATCTGATCCTGATCGGCATCTGCACGCATCTGGGGTGTTCTCCTCTGTACGAAGAAGAACCCACCGTAGAACTCAAGGAGGGTGGCTTCTTCTGCCCTTGCCACGGTTCCAAGTTCGACCTGGCGGGCCGCGTCTACCAGGGCGTGCCGGCGCCGACCAACATGGTGGTGCCGCCCCATTCCTACCTGAGCGAGTCCGTGGTTATCGTCGGCTCTGAAGAAGGGGAGACCAAGGCATGATGAGAATGGTGAACGGTCTGATCGACTGGGTGGATGCGCGTCTCCCCGTCGTCAACGCTTACAAGAAGCACATGTCGGAGTACTACGCTCCGAAGAACTTCAATTTCTGGTACTACTTTGGCGTGCTGTCCATGGTGGTGCTGGTCAACCAGCTGCTCACCGGCATCTGGCTGACCATGTTCTACTCCCCCAGCCAGGGCTTCGAGTCCGTCGAGTTCATCATGCGCGACGTGCAGTGGGGCTGGCTGATCCGCTACATGCACGCGGTGGGCGCGTCCGCCTTCTTCGCCGTGGTCTACCTGCATATGTTCCGCGGCCTGCTGTACGGCTCCTACAAGCCGCCCCGCGAGCTGGTGTGGATCTTCGGCATGCTGATCTACGTGGCCCTGATGGCGGAAGGTTTCCTCGGCTACGTGCTGCCCTGGGGCAACATGTCCTACTGGGGCGCCCAGGTGATCATCTCCCTGGCCGGCGCGATTCCGTTCGACATCCTGCCGTTCATCGACGCCAAGGACGCCAAGGAGATCGGCGACGCCCTCACCACCTGGGTGCGCGGCGACTACCTGCTGTCCACCGCCACGGTGAACAAGTTCTTCGCCCTGCACGTGGTGGCGATTCCGCTGGTGCTGGTGGCGCTGGTGTTCCTGCACATTCTTGCGCTCCACGAAGTCGGTTCCAACAACCCGGACGGCGTGGAAATCAAGCAGAACAAGGACGAGAACGGCATCCCGCGTGACGGCATCCCGTTCCACCCCTACTACACCGTGAAAGACCTGCCCGGCGTGATCATCTTCCTGATCATCTTCGCCGTGGTGGTGTTCTTCTTCCCCACCGGCGGCGGCTATCTGATCGAGAAGCCCAACTTCGTACCGGCGGATCCGCTCAAGACCCCGGATCACATCGCACCGGTGTGGTACTACGGTCCTTACTACGCCATGCTGCGGGCCACCACCATCGACTGGTTCGGCATGTCGTCCAAGGCCTGGGGCCTGATCGCCATGGGCGGTGGTATCGTGGTGCTGTTCCTGCTGCCCTGGCTGGATCGTCACCCGGTCAAATCGATTCGCTACAAAGGCTGGCTCAGCAAGCTCCTGCTGCTCGTGTTCGCCGCCGACTTCGTGATGCTCGGTTATCTCGGCACCCAGCCCGCTTCGGGCCTGGCCAAGACCCTGGCGCAGATCGGCACGGTGTACTACTTCGCCTTCTTCTTTATCGGGCTGCCGCTGGCGCACCGATTCGAGAAAGCCAAGCCGGTTCCTGAACGCGTAACGGGGGGTCACTGATGAGAAAGCTAGTCGCGGTAATGCTTTTCAGCTGCCTGCCGGTGATGTCGTTCGCCGCCGGCGGCGGCAACAATGAATACGTGGTGGACGCACCGGTGAACCTGCAGGACAAGGTAAGCCTGCAGAACGGTGCCAAGTTGTTCGTCAACTACTGCATGGGCTGCCACAGCATGGAGTACCTGCGCTACGGGCGCATGGCGGAAGATCTGGGCATCCCCGATGACCTGGTGTTGGAGAACCTGAACTTCACCAGCGATAAGATCGGTGACCCGATGGAAAACGGCATGGCCGAGGAAGACGGCAAGCAGTGGTTCGGCGTTACCCCGCCGGACCTGACGCTGGCCGCCCGCCACCGCTCCGCCGATTGGGTGTATTCTTACCTGATCAGCTTCTACGAGGACGAGGAACGGCCCTTCGGTTACAACAACCATGTGTTCCCCAACGTGGGCATGCCCCACGTGATGGCCGGGATGCAGGAGGAGTTGAGCGAGGAAGAGTTCAAGTCCAATATGGGCGACATCGCCAACTTTATGACCTACGCGGCCGAGCCGATGGCTCCCACCCGCGAGCGCATCGGCGTGTACGTGCTGGTGTTCCTGGGTATTTTGCTGATTCCGGCATACCTGCTGAAGAAAGAGTACTGGAAAGACGTTCACTAAGCGGAAATTACCGCTCGGAACGCTTTTCGGCGAGCAACAGGGTACCCGCGCGAGCGGCTACCCTGTTTGTGTTATATAGAGACGTAGCGTGGAGATGATTCAACCATGGGTGTGGTGACAAAACGTTCCTCAATGACTTTCTTTTCCTCGCCGAACGATCATTACTGCCATCGCGTGCGGATCGTTCTGGCGGAGAAAGGCGTCACCGTGGATATCGTCGATGTGGACAATGGTGACAAGCCGGAAGATCTGGCCTCACTGAACCCTTACAACGAAGTGCCCACCCTGGTGGACCGGGAACTGACCCTGTATCAGTCCACGGTGATCATGGAATACCTGGACGAGCGCTTCCCGCATCCGCCGCTGTTGCCGGTGTACCCGGTGGCCCGGGCGCAGAGCCGCCTGCTGATTCACCGCGTCGAGCGCGACTGGTGCGCCCATGTGGACGCCCTGCTGGCGGGCAACGAGAAAGAGGCCGCCCTGACCAAGCGTCGTAAAGAGCTGCGCGAAGCGATGATCGCCACCGCGCCGATCTTCAGCGAGCTGCCGTTCTTCATGAGCGAAGAATTCACCCTGGTGGATTGCGTCGTGGGCCCGATCCTGTGGCGGTTGCCGGCACTGGGCATTGAACTGCCGCCCAAGCAGGCCAAGCCGCTGCTGGACTACGCCGAGCGGTTGTTCGACCGTGACGCCTTCCAGGCCAGCCTTTCCGAAGCAGAGCGCGAACTGCGCCAGCTGTAAGCCATGAATGATGACATGACCCCCAATCGCCCGTATCTGATACGGGCGATGCACGAATGGATCTGCGATAACGGCCTGACCACCCATCTGGCGGTGGACGCCCATTTTCCCGGGGCGGAAGTGCCCCAGGAATTCGTGCAGGACGGCCAGATCGTACTCAACATCGCCCCGCGGGCGGTGACCAATTTCGAGGCCAGCAATCAGGAAATCACCTTTTCCGCCCGCTTCGGCGGCGTGCCGCGCACGGTGCGCGTGCCGGTGGAAGCGGTGATGGCCGTGTTCGCCCGCGAAAACGGCCAGGGCATGGCCTTCGAACCCGAGGACCCGCCGCCGCAGCCGTCACCGACCGACCCCAGCGACGACGACAAACCCTCCAAGGGCAGTCACCTCAAAGTCGTCAAATAGCGCACCCTGTAGGAGCGGGCCCGGCCCGCGAAAGGCCGGCAAAGCCGGCCGGCAGGATCCCAGAGACCTAGGGGATTGGTCGGCCGCTAATCAATATACTCAATAATCTTAACGATCTTCTGAACACCCCCGACCTCACGGGCCTGCGCCACCACGGCGTCGGCCTCGTCGCGGGTGAGCAAACCCATCAGATAGACAATACCGCTTACCGTCACCACCTTGGTGCGCATCCCCGGCGCATCGCCGTCCACGAACAGGCGGGTTTTCAGCTTGGTGGTCAGCCAGCCGTCGTTCACGCGCGCCAGCACGCCGCTGTCGCCGGACAGCTTCAGTTCATTGTGCACGTGGCGTACATGGCGCACGCGGGCGGCGATGTTTTCCGCCTGCATGCGCAGGTCGTCGCTGGTGACTTCGCCGGCCAGCAGCACGTTGCCGTTAAAACTCACCACCACGATGTGGCTCTGATCCAGGGCCTCGCTGGCGCGGGCCAGGTTCACCTTGATCTTGCGCTCGATATTGCCGTCTTCCACGAAGGCGCCGAAGGTGCGCGAGCCGTGGTCCCGGTCGACCGGTTCCTGGGCCATGTTCTTGGTCAGGGCGGCGCAGCCGGACAGGGCGAACAGCATCACAAGCAACGCCGGCAGGGCAGGGTGACGCATCAAGAGCCTCCGAAAAGCTGTTGATCGATAAAGTCGCAAAGCGCGTGGATCACCAGCAGATGCACTTCCTGAATGCGCGCGGTGGAAGTGGCCGGGACCCGTACTTCGATATCGCCGGGGCCGTAAAGGTTCACCATTTCGCCGCCTTCCTTGCCGGTCATCGCCACCACCTTCATTTCCCGGTCGTGGGCGGCCTGGATCGCCTGGATCACGTTGGCGGAATTGCCGCTGGTGGAAATCGCCAGCAGCACATCGCCGGGGTTGCCCAGGGCGCGCACCTGCTTGGAAAAGATTTCGTTGTAGCTGTAGTCGTTGGCGATCGAAGTGAGCGTGGAGGAATCGGTGGTCAGCGCCACCGCCGGCAGAGCCGGGCGTTCCATCTCGAAGCGGTTGAGCAGCTCGGAAGAGAAATGCTGCGCATCACCGGCGGAGCCGCCATTGCCGCAACTGAGAATCTTGCCGCCGTTGAGCAGGCATTCCACCATCACCTGGCCGGCGGCGGCGATCACCTCGGGCAGCACTTCGCCGGCCTTGGCCTTGGTTTCCATGCTCTCGGCGAACAACTGTCTGATGCGGTCCACACTCATTACTGGTCTCCGTAAAATGCGTTTTGCACCCAATGATAACGGACTTCGCCGTCGTCATCCGGTTCCAGGCCCAGCACGTCGAAGCGGCAGGGCCGTTGTGCCTGATAAGGGTAGCGGCCCAGATAATGCCGCGCCGCCAGAATCAGGCGGCGCTGCTTGCGCCCGTCCACCGAGGCGAGGGCGCCGCCGTAGCGGTTGTAGGCACGCCAGCGGACCTCCACGAACACCAGCGTCTCGCCGTCGTCCATGATCAGGTCCACCTCGCCCAGGCGGCATTGATAATTGGCGATCACCGGCACCAGGCCGCGCTGTTCCAGCCAGCGTCGTGCCCGGTGCTCGGCCCGCTGGCCGCGTTCCTTGCGCCAGTACATAGAGGCCTCCTTTCCTCTTATTGTGGGAGCGGGCCCAGCCCGCGAAAGGGTGGCTTACAGTCACCCGATCCTAATACTGCGTGCTATCCACCCGCCCTTCACCGACGCGGGGCACCGGTATCGCCTCACCGTTACGAAACACCGCCCAATCCGACTCACGCACCAGCCGCGCGCCGTCCAGCCGCAAAGTGCCGGTGACGCCCGGAAGGGTGCTGTCCTGCAGATTGCGCAGCAGATACAGCCGCGCCTGCAGCCGATAGGCGTCCACGCCCATGGCGAACAGCCGCGCGTAGCGTCCGTGGCCGTCCGGCCAGGTTTCCTCGGCCATACGGTGCAGCTTGGTGCCTTCGTAAAGAATCCACGGCATGTCCAGGAAGTAGACGCCGTCCAGGTCCTGGTCGCGGCGCGGCGCCGGGGTGCCGTTATAAAGATGGGAGGTGGCGAACACCGGCAGGTCCCGGGCGTAATGGAAATTCAGCGCCGGTTTAATCTGCCGGCCCTCGTTCGGGTCGGCCACCAGGAACAGGAAATCCAGGCTTTGCGGCCACTCCTCCGGCCGCTCGGAGTCCAGATCCGAGAACGAGGGGTCGCGGCGCAGGTCTTTTTCGGCGCGGGCGGTGTCCAGCAGGCTCTCCACGGTTTCACCGATGGTGTCGTCGGTGAACGAGCTTTCCACCACGATCCGACCGCCGCCGTCCTGCCAGGCGGCCACGAACGCCTCGGCCACGCGCTGGCCCCAGGCGCTGCGCGGATAGAGCACGCCGGCCAGCCGGTCGCCGGCTTCCAGGCTCTGCCGGGCGATCTGCCGGGCTTCGTCCTCCGGCGCCAGCCCGAACTGGAAGATCGGCGCGTCCTCGCTGTCCTGATCCAGATAGTTCAGCGCCAGCACGGTCACCGGCGGCGTACCCATACGGGCCAGCTCGGCCACGTTGTCCTTGGCCAGCGGCCCGACCACAAACTGCGCGCCGTCGTCCACCGCCTGCTGGAACACCGAGCGCACGTCCGCGTCGCTGACGTCGTAGAAACGCAGGTCCGGGGTCGGGTTGCCCGCTTCCTCGGCGCTGTAGTAGCCGGTCATCATGCCGTCGCGGATCGCCTCGGCGGCGGGCGCCAGCGGGCCGCTCTCCGGGAGCAGCACGGCGACCCGCTGGGGGCGCTCGCGGGCGGCGCGCTGCAGGGCCCGCACCGTTTCCGGCAACTGGCGGGCGGCCGGATGGTCGGGCCAGTCCTCGCGCCAGCGCGACAGGCGCTGCACCTGGCTGTCGATGTTGGCCTGCGGGTCGCGGTACAGCAGCGCCAGCTCCAGCCAGCCGCGCAGCTCGCCGGAGGTGTCCTCGGCGCGGGCTTCCAGCGTCTCCAGCGGCAAGCGCATCAGCGCTTCCCAGGTCAGCTGGCGGTTGTATTCCTGGTCGTCGTCATTGAGCAGCGGGTCCACCGCCACGCGCTGGCGCAGGCTTTTCATCAACTCGCCGTTGAGCGCCTGGGCGTCGGCGCGCAGCAGGTTCAGCTTGGCGCGGCGCTGGGCGTCGAAGCCGTCGATATCGCTCCGGTAGTCGTCCAGCAACGCCACCGCCCGGTCCGGCTGCTGCTCGGCCATCCAGGACTGGGCGCGCAACTGCAGCCAGCGGAAGCGTTGATCCCGGGACAGGGCGCCGTCGCCCACCTGGTCGAGCAATTCGCCGGCGTCGTCGGCGCGCTCATTGACCAGGTAAGAACGTGCCCAGGCCAGGGCGGTGTCGGTGCGCACCGGTTCCGCCAGCTCGGCCAGCTGGTCGCTGGCGTTATCGACCTGTTGCGGCGCATCGCGAAGGGGTGCCGGTTCCTTGGCGGTCGAGCCGTTCGGGCTCGGTAATTGAGAACAGCCGGCAAGGACCAGAACGAGGGCCATTGCGGCCAGGCGGGCCTGTCGTAATTCCATGGCTCTAGGGTAACCCCTTTGCTACTTCGGGAAAGAAGCCGCTATTGTAGGCGTTTTGCAAGTCGCGAATCACCCCCGACGGTCCACGATTGCGGAACGGATCGGTGGCATCACACAACTCTTTACACCCAATCAGGAAAACGCCCCCCATGAGCGGCTCTTTGTATGTGGTCAGCACACCGATCGGTAACCTGGACGACCTGTCCCGTCGCGCCCTTGAGGTGCTCGGCCAGGTGGACTGGGTGGCCGCCGAGGACACCCGGCACAGCCAGACGCTGCTCAACCATCTGGGCATCAAGGCCCGTCTGATCAGCTGCCACGACCACAACGAAGCCGAGCGCAGCCCGGAACTGGTGGCGCGCCTGCGCGACGGCGAAAGCGGCGCTTTGATCAGCGACGCCGGCACGCCGCTGGTCAGCGACCCGGGCTACCGGCTGGTGCGCGCCTGCCAGGACGCCGGCGTGGCGGTGGTGCCGGTGCCCGGCGCGTCCGCGCTGCTGGCGGCGCTGGCGGTGTCCGGCCAGCCCAGCGATCGCTTTCTGTTCGAAGGCTTCGTGCCGTCCAAGGGCGCCGCCCGCGAAAACGCCCTGCGCCGGCTGGCGGGCCTGGACGTCACCAGCGTGATCTTCGAGGCGCCGCACCGGGTGGTGTCGCTGCTGGAAAGCCTGGCCGGCCTGGTCGACGCCGACCGCGAACTGACCCTCTGCCGGGAACTCACCAAACGCTTCGAGACCGTGCGCCGAGGCCCGGTGGCCGAGCTGCTCGAGTGGGTGCGCGGCGACAAGGACCAGCGCCGCGGCGAGCTGGTGCTGGTGCTGTCCCCCGCCGCCCGCGGCGAACAGCTCAGCGAACAGGACCGCGCCCTCGCCAAGGCCCTGCTGGCGGAACTGCCGGTGTCGCGGGCGGCGCGGGTGCTCGCCGCCCACACGGGGTTGAAGCGGCAGGAGCTCTACAACTACCTGGAAGGAGTTAATAGTTAACAGTGAATAGTTAATAGCGAAAACAGTGCGCCCTACGAGAGTTGCGTATTGGCATAGAAGGTTTGCGCTCACGCAATGAACGCGGACACGGCCTCCACGACACCCCGGCCCCACCCGCGAACTCTTCACTATTAACTGTTCACTATTCACTGTCTCCGCTAGAATCCGCCCCGGGTCGGTCAGGCAGCCGCTGGCGGTGCAAGCCGCTGGAGGAAAGTCCGGGCTCCATAGGGCAGGGTGCCAGGTAACGCCTGGGGGCCGCGCTGGTGACGGCGCGGTTACGGAAAGTGCCGCAGAAAAGGTACCGCCCGGCGGCTTTCGAGCCACCGGGTAAGGGTGAAAAGGTGCGGTAAGAGCGCACCGCGCCGCTGGCAACAGCGGTGGCAGGGTAAACCCCACCCGGAGCAAGACCAAATAGGGACCCATGGGCGTGGCCCGCGCCGGGTCCGGGTAGGTCGCTTGAGGCCCGTGGCGACGCGGGTCCCAGATGAATGGCTGTCCACGACAGAACCCGGCTTATCGACCGATCCACCTTAATTCGAAGCTGTAGGAGCGGGCCCAGCCCGCGAAAGGGTGGCTCCGCCACCCGGCGGGATCCCAGAGACCTCCATAATGCGCGAACCAAGGCCTCTGGCATCCTGCCGGCAAGCGTTGCTTGCCTTTCGCGGGCTGGGCCCGCTCCCACAAGGCTCCCACAACGCCTCTTGAGCAGCCCTCGCCGCCATCAGTGGCCTGTGGCGAGAGTCAGCACTCACCCTGATTATTCCTTTTGCTGCCATATTTCTGTATTTTTATTCCAAAATAGTCTAACACTTAAAGTGATTCCTTAGCTGCGCCCCGCAGCGCCCTGATTACGTTGACAACTCCGCCTTTTCCGCCCCGTCCGACCCTAGTGTGACGCAGCTAACAAACTGATTTGCAAAGACTTTCTTTTACATTGGCCGGTTTCGCCGAGCTTGACTTGGTAATTCCCGTGGACCTAGAGTGTCGCATTGTGGTGGAAAGTGGGATGAAGTGGGAAAAATCCTCCATCCCGCCGCCAGAAACGCACAAAGTGGGACGGATCCCAACGCAAGGGGAAGGCCAGTGTTCAACGGGCGTACGGCGCTCAATCTAGATGCCAAGGGTCGGCTTACCGTGCCGACCCGCTACCGCGAGTCGCTGAACAGCGCTTGCGGCGGTCGCCTTGTGCTCACGCAACACCCCTATGACGCCTGCCTGGTGATGTACCCCTTCCCTGAGTGGCGTGATATCGCCCGCCAGGTGGCGTCGCAAAGCGATTCCCACGCCCAGGTGCGGGCGCTCAAGCGCCGCTTCCTGGGCCAGGCCGTGGAAATGGAAATGGACGGCAACGGCCGCCTGCTGGTGCCGCCGGAGTTGCGGTCCGTGGTGGGTTTGGAAAAACACGCCATGCTGGTGGGTTTGATGCACCGGTTCGAAATCTGGGCCGAGGAAACCTGGAATCAGTTGGAACAACAGGATCTGGATCAGGACGCCATGCCCGAGAGTGTGCAGTCCCTCTCGTTCTGAATTTGGCAGCGAACAAGCGAGGGCAACCGGCCATGGCGAACAGCGACAACAGGCAGTACGAACACCAGCCGGTAATGCTGGAGGAGGTACTGGAAATGTGGCCCACCCGAACCGACGGCCTGTACGTGGACGGCACCTTTGGCCGCGGCGGTCACAGCCGCGCGCTGCTGGCCCGGCTGGACGCCGGCGCCCGTCTGGTCGGTGTGGACCGCGATCCGGAGGCGGTACTGGAAGGCGAGAAGCTGGCCCTGGAAGACACCCGCTTCCGGATTCGCCGCGCCCGCTTTGATTGCCTGCCGGAGCTGGTGGCGGAAGAGCACCGCCAGATCGACGGGCTGCTGCTGGATCTGGGCGTGTCCTCGCCGCAGCTGGACGACGCCGAGCGCGGCTTCAGCTTCCTGCGCGACGGCCCGCTGGACATGCGCATGGACCCGGACAGCGGCGAAAGCGTCGCCGACTGGCTGGCGCGGGCCGGCGAGAAGCAGATCGCCGACGTGCTCTACCAGTACGGCGATGAGCGCAAATCACGCCGCATCGCCCGGGCGATCTGCGAGCGCCGCGATCAGCAGCCGATCCGCACCACGGCGCAGCTGGCCGGCCTGATTCAATCGGTGATGGGACGCGGCGAGCCGGGCAAGCACCCGGCAACGCGCAGCTTCCAGGCGTTACGAATACATATAAACGGGGAACTGGACGCGTTGCGCAACACGCTGGACCAGGCCCTGGAGACGCTCGCCATCGGCGGGCGTCTTGTCGTTATCAGCTTCCATTCCCTGGAAGACCGGGTGGTGAAGCGGTTTATCCGGGACCACTCCGGCCAGGCGCCGAAAGGCCGGGGCGGGTTGCCGATGATGGACGAGCCGCCGGAGCGGTTGAAGCCGCTGGGCAAGGCCCGCTACGCCGGCAAGGACGAACTGCGCGTCAACGTGCGCAGCCGCAGCGCGGTGCTGCGGGTGGCGGAGAAGGTGGCATGAGCGCGGCCCGCGGCCAGGCCACGGGCTCGGTGCTCGCCGCCGGCTGGTTGCCGCCGCTGTTGCTGGTTCTGGTGGTGGTGTCCGCAGTGGGCGTGGCCTACAGCGTGCACGAATCGCGCCGCCTCACCGACCGTGCCCAGCAGGCGCAAAAACAGCAGGCACAGCTGGAAACCCGCTGGGGCCAGCTGCTGCTGGAGCACAGCACCTGGGGCAGTTACGCCCGGGTAGAGCGCCTGGCTCGCGAAGAGCTGGGCATGAAGTTACCGAAAACCGATGAGCGAGTGTTGATACGGCCATGAAAGGCGCCCGTAGAACCACACCCAAGGCAACGCGCAAAACCGCCTCTAAGGC
>JBELJS010000008.1:0-80245 GCA_042090255.1 Alcanivorax sp.
GGGCCCCGCCCGCGAAAGGGTGGCTTTAGCCACCCGGCGGGATACCAGAGACTTCATTAACCGCGATAGAAACCTCTCTGGAATCCCCGCGGGGCAACCATTGCCGGGCGCTTCGCGCCCTTTCGCTTGCGGGGCAAGCTCCTACAAACCTCGCGCCTTGAAACTCCCCTTCCCAACCGCCATCTAACCTTGAACGGCACTCAATCGCCGCAATGAATTTCCGAGGTTTCGATGGGTTTCGGTCGCGTTTTCCTGACCATTTTCGTGCTCGCCCTGGTGGAGGTCATGGTACTGGCCGCCGTGGCGGACTTTATCGGCTGGCCGATCACCATTCTGATGGTGGTAGTCACCGCCCTGCTGGGCACCGCCCTGTTCCGCAGCCAGGGCCTGCAGACCTGGCAGCGGCTCAATCAGCGCATGAATCAGGGTGAAATGCCCGGCCGGGAATTGGCCGAAGGCATGATGCTGTTGCTGGGCGGCGCCTTCCTGATCACGCCCGGCTTCATCACCGACGCGCTGGGCTTCGCCCTGCTACTGCCATTCTCGCGGCGCGCCATGGCGGACTACCTGGTACGCAAGGGCACGCTGCAGACCTTCGCCACCCGGGGCGGCCCGGGCGGCGGCGCCTTCTTCTACCAGAGCCGCACCGTCTATCCCGGCGGATCGCGGCCCGGCCAGCCGGGGCCCGATTCCGGCTCCGCCAATGACCCCGCCGGTCGGCCCGGCCCCGACGAGCGACGCGGCGTCACCATCGAAGGTGAAGCCGACGAGCCCGACGAACCCCGCCGATAACAAGCTTCGCAGCCCGAGAATTTGTGGGAGCGGGCCTTGCCCGCGAAAGGGAGCGAAGCTCCCGGCAGGATCCCAGAGCCCCTTTCTGACGGTAGCCCCATCAGCGTCTCTGGAATCCCGCCGGGTGGCTAAAGCCACCCTTTCGCGGGCAGGGCCCGCTCCCACAAGAATCAGAGTTTGGCGGCGGCTTCGGCGGCGTCTTCTTCGGCTTTGAGTTTGCGGTACTCGATGGGCGTCATGCCCACCCAGCGCTTGAACGCGCGATAGAAGGTAGAGGGCTCGGAGAAGCCGGTGAGGTAGACGATTTCGTCGATGGATTCGTCGGTGCCGGCCAGCAGGCGCTTGGCCAGCTTGCAGCGGTAGTCGGCCACCAGCTGGTTGAAGTTGGTACCGGCGTCGGCGAGGCGGGTGCGCAGCTGGCGGGCCTTGATGCCGAGGCGCTCGGCCACTTCTTCCAGGTTGGCGTGGCCGGATTCCAGCAGTTCAGCGATCAGCCGATTGACCTGGGCCACCAGATCCTGCTTCTCCAGGCGCGCCACCTGCTCGCTGGCCAGTTGCTCGTGCAGACGCAGCAGCTCCGGCTCGTGGTGGGCGGAGGGCAGCGCCATCAGGCGAGAATCAAAATAGACACCCACTGACGGCATGCCGAATTTCACCGGGCAACCGAAGGCGCGCTCGTACTCGGCCTTGTCGGCGTGGTGTTCGTGGCCGAAGTGGACTTCCAGAGGTTCGAAGGCGTCGTCGGTGACGAAGCGGAAGAACTTGATCAGCCCCATCATCACGCACTCGTTAAGGTGCGCCAGACGGCGGCCCCAGAACGGCTGACGCAGGAAGACACGCTCGCCTTCCTCGAATAGTTCGGCCCGTGCCGCGTCGGACAGCAGCCGTTGATAGCTGAGCGCCCGGTGCAGCCCCTCACCAAAGGTGGGGCTGGAGAGAAACAGATACTCCAGCACCTGGCCCTTGTACACGGGCATGTGTTTGCCCAGATGCAAGCCCACATGCTCGTCGTTGGAGACCTTCGCCAACGCCTCCCAGAACCATTCCTGGCCATCGTGGGGCGTGCGCAGATCCGGCACGTTCAATATGGACGGGTCCAGGCCCAGCTCGGCCAGCACCGCGTCGGCATCAATGCCGGCGTTGAGCATGGCCCGGTAGGCCATGCGCAGAAGCACGCCGGAATCGGTCAGTTCTGCCATCCTGTTGCGACTTCCCCAAACGGTAAATACCAAGTGGTGAGACTAGCACACCGTCCGGGGACCCGGAACAGCTTCACACCACGGCATTCTTCGGCTTACGCCGGGACGGCAGCGCCAGACGGTTGATGCGCTTGAGCACGGTGCCGAATTGGCGGCTCAAACGGCCGCTGTTGTAGTGCAGACCATAGCGCTCGGCGATCTCGCGAACCTTGGGCGCCACCTGCTTGTAGCGGTTGGACGGCATGTCCGGGAACAGGTGGTGTTCGATCTGGTGGCTGAGGTTGCCGGACATAATGTGGAACAGCGGGCCGCCCTCCAGGTTCGAGGAACCGAGCAACTGGCGCAGATACCACTGGCCGCGGGTCTCGTTCTCGATCTCCGCTTCGCTGAACATTTCCGCGTGCTCGGTGAAATGGCCGCAGAAAATGATCAAGTACGACCACAGATTACGCGTCACGTTAGCGGTGGCATTGCCCGCCAGCACCCAGGGCGCGAAAGGCCCGGCCAGCAGCGGGAACAGCACATAATCCTTACCCACCTGCTGGCGCACCTTCTTCATGATCTTGCGGCGCTGCTCGCGGTATTCGGCGAAGCTTTTCTCACCCTTGAGCAGGCGCTCCACTTCCAGGTCGTGAAACGCCACGCCCCACTGGAAGAACGAGGCCAGCACCCAGTTATAGGCGGGCTGGAACAGATAGGCCGGGTTCCAGCGCTGCTCGTCGGACATGCGCATGATGCCGTAGCCCACGTCCCGGTCCTTGCCGACCACATTGGTGAAGGTGTGGTGCATGTAGTTGTGTGAATGCTTCCACTGCTCCGCCGGGCAGGTGTTGTCCCAGTCGTAAGTGGAGGAATCCAGCGCCGGATCACCCAGCCAGTCCCACTGGGCGTGCATCACGTTATGGCCGATTTCCATGTTTTCCAGAATCTTGGAGACCGACAGCAACGCGGTGCCCGCCAGCCACGCCGGCGGCAGCACGCCCAGGAACAGCAGGCCGCGGCCGGCCAGCTCCATGCCTTTCTGGGTACGCACCATACGGCGAATGTAGCGCGCGTCCTGTTCACCCAGGTCCGCCATGATTTGCTCGCGCAGGGCGTCGATTTCACGACCGAAGGCCTCCACCTGGGAGCGGGTCAGTGTCACGCCCGGGCGCTCAAATACGATAGGGTCGAAATGATCTACTTTGGCATTCATAGCGTGCCTCCTTAGAGATCCAGTTCCACGTCGCCTTCAGCGGCGTGGACACAAATGCGAACTTCCTGACCGTTCAATTCACGGCTCTCGCCGCTCTGCAGGTCGCGCACCCGGCCCTTGCTGACCCGGCACTTGCAGGTGTGGCAGATGCCCATGCGGCAACCGTGCTTGGGGCTAAGACCGGCCTGCTCCGCCGCTTCCAGCAGGGAGACCCCGGCGGCGGCCTCGGCCTGCCCGCCGGTACGCGCGAAATGCACCCGGCCGCCTTCGCCGGCCACCACCGGCGCCGACTGGAAACGCTCGTGGAACAGCGGAGCGCGGCCGTACTCGCGGTGCCAGCCCATCACCGTGTCCAGAAACCCGGCAGGCCCGCAGGTGAAAACCGTGTGCGCGGCGGCGTCGGTGACATTGTCGGTGAGCCAGTGTTCATCCAGGCGGCCGGCCTGGTCGCCATCACGCGGGGTTTCGCCGGTGATCACCAGACGCAGATCAACACGCGAATCACGGCGCAACGCGGCCAGGGAATCGCTCAACATCAGGTCCTGATAGCGGCGCTCGAAGTGCACCCAGGTCACTTTGCCGCCGAAGTTGGACGCGAGCAGGGACTTCACGATACTGTGAACGGGTGTAATCCCGGAGCCCGCGGTGACCATCAGAAGGCGCTCGGGCGCCGCGCCCGGCATCACGAAATCGCCGGCGGGTTCGGCCAGGGTAAGCAGGTCGCCTTCCTGGCAATGGCTGACCAGATGGTCGCTGACGCCGCCCTCGCCCTGACGCTTCACGCTGATGGTGGGCGCGCCACCGGGGGCCGACGACAAGGAGAAGCAACGCTGGTACCGCACGCCCTGGATATCCACGCCCAGCAGCACGTGCTGACCGGCACGATGGCCTTGCCACAGACGGTTGGGTTGCAGGGTCAAGGTCACCGCCTGGTCACTCTCGCGATGCACGCCGATCACCCGGGCGCGTATTTCACGAGCGGATTGCAGCGGATCGAACAGGGCCAGATAGTCTTCCGGGTCGAACGGCGTGCTGAGTGCCTTGCCGAGACGACGGATCAGGCCTGGTGCAACGGAATGTGAATTTGAAGCGGTGATGACGTTCATGCCAACTCCCGTTTGTGTACAGTTGTGCACTTTGTACCGAAGCAGGAAGGCAATGTCAACACGTGTACACTTATACTTTTTTACACAGTAAAATCAACCAGTTGTCTGTATCCAGCCGGGGATTTTCAATAACATGGCGAGAATGCGGAGAATAAAAACGATGATTCGGGAGCAAAAACCATGAGCAGAGAGACTCCGACTCGGGGACGGCGGCCCAAGAGGGGGCGAACTCGCCAGGCGCTCATGGACGCGGCCCTGGACCTGGTGGCCAAAAAGGCCCCGTTTTCCTCTTTAAGCCTGCGTGAGGTGACCAAGCGCGCCGGCGTGGTCCCCACCGCCTTCTATCGCCATTTCCCGGATATGAGCGCCCTCGGCCTGACCCTGCTGGACGAGTCCTTCCGCACCCTGCGTCAGATGATGCGGGAAGTGCGTCAGCAGGAGCTCCCCAACGAGCGCATGATCCGCGGGTCAATGGAGACCTTCTTCAACTACGTGCGCAACAACCGCACCCATTTCCTGTTCGTTTCAAAGGAGTTGTACGGCGGCTCGGCCACCATGCGCCAGGCCATCCGCCGTGAAATCCGGCTGTTCGTCAGTGAGCTGGCGATGGACATGGCGCGCTTCCCCTTCCTGGTGCGGGTGAACGCCGAAGACCTGCAAATGATGGCGTCCCTGGTGGTCAACAGCGTGGTCGCCCTGACCCAGGAAATGCTGGAGCTGGATGAAGACGACGAGGCCGGTCAGCACGAAATGTTGATCGTGGCGGAGAAACAGGTGCGCTTGATTTACTTCGGGGTGGCCCAGTGGCGCTCCGACACCCCGCCGCGCACCTGAGCCGCCAGCACCGATAGGCCTGCTCGGGGGCACCCCCAGGCGATACGGCCAATCCAGGCCGCTCTTCACACTGCCTATACTGTCCCCATTTGCCGATGCCGCCGCCCTGGCGCGGCGTCGGCCGTATTGGTGAGATTAAGGACGCTGTTATGACTGACGTGAACTTCCGCGAGCTGCGCCACGCCCCGGCGATGCCGGTCAACTTCGCCAAAGCGGTGCTGCGCGCCCGGGTGAAGCCCGGTAAAAACCCGCAACTGCCCAACGTCGGCCTGCGCCTCAACGATGTGGGGCTGGACGCCAGCCATCTGGCCGCCTACCGCAAGGTCTGCGGGTTCAGCGACGACGGCCGCCTGCCAGTCACTTACCCGCACATCCACGCCTTCCCGCTGCACATGGCACTGATGATGGAAGACGGCTTCCCGTTCCCGGCCATGGGCCTGGTGCACGTGCGCAACAGCATCACCCAGTACCGGCCCATCGCCGAGCGCGAGCAGCTCAACATTAAATGCTATCTGGGCAACCTGACCCAGGTGGAAAAAGGCTATGAGTTCTCCATCTTCACGGTGGTCAGTACCGGCGGCGAGCGGGTCTGGGCCAGCGAGTCGGTAAACTTTTTCCGTGGCGGCGGCAGCGGCGTGAAATCCAACAAGGGATCACGCGGCACACCGGAACCGGCCACCGACACCATTGAATGGAAAATCCCCGGCAACACCGGGCGCCGCTACGGCGCCGTGTCCGGCGACCGCAACCCGATCCATCTCTACCCGCTGACCGCCAAACTGTTCGGCTTCAAGCGTCAAATCGCCCACGGCATGTGGTCCAAGGCCCGCGCCCTGGGGCAACTGCAACAGGAGCTGCCCGAAGAAGCCTTCACCGTGGCGGTGCAGTTCAAGGTGCCGATGTTCATTCCCGCCACGGTCAAGTTCGCCCGCGAACACACCGATGGCGGCATCGACTTCCGCGTGCTGGCCAAGGACGGCGTCAAACCGCATCTCACCGGCGAGCTGCGCCTGGCCTGAGCGTTGTAGGAGCTTGCCTTGCAAGCGAAAGGCCGGCTTTAGCCGGCCGGCAGGATGCAAGAGACACTTCCAAGCACACCGCCAAATACGTCTCTGGGATCCTGCCGGGAGCTTCGCTCCCTTTCGCGGGCCGGGCCCGCTCCCACAAAGCCCGTTCCCACAGCCCGCCCTGTTGCAGCTAGCGCCAGGGCGCGCTCAGGCTGCTAGAATCTCCCGCCATGGACGACACTCGAGACTACGCCGGGCTGTTTCTCGGCGACACACCCTTACTGGACGTGCGCGCGCCGGTGGAATTCGCCAAAGGCGCCTTCCCCACCGCCAGCAATCTGCCGTTGCTCGACGACGACGAGCGGCACCAGATAGGCATCCGCTATAAGCAGCAGGGCCAGCAGGCGGCCATCGATCTCGGCAACCAGCTGGTCAGGGGGCGCACCAAGAGCGCGCGCCTGGACGCCTGGCGGGAATGGCACCGCGCCCACCCGGACGGCTATCTGTACTGCTTCCGCGGCGGCCTGCGCAGCCGCACCACCCAGGCCTGGCTGGACCAGGCCGGCGTGCACGTGCCACTGGTAGTGGGCGGTTACAAGGCGATGCGCCGCTTCCTGCTCGACCGTCTCAAACACAACCTGCGCCACCTGCCCATGGTGGTGCTCAGCGGCCGCACCGGCTGCGGCAAGACGCGGCTGATCGAACGGCTGAACAGCGCCGTCGATCTGGAGGGGTTGGCCCACCATCGCGGTTCCGCCTTCGGCCGACGGCCGGCGGGCCAGCCCAGCCAGATCGATTTCGAGAACCGGCTGGCCATCGCCTTGCTCAAGCACCAGCACCGGGACGCGGCGCCGGTGGTGGTAGAGGACGAAGGCAAATTAATCGGCCGCTGCTATGTGCCGGACGATCTGCAGGCGCGCATCCGCCAGTCGCCGCGGGTGGTCATTGACGAGCCGCTGGAGGCCCGCGTGCGGGTGACCCTGGAGGATTACGTCACCGGGCCCCTGGAGGAATACCGCCGACACTATGGCGAAGCGCTGGCGTTCGAGCGGCTGGCCGAGGCCCTGCTCGCGGCCCTCGACCGCATCCGCAAACGGCTGGGCGGCGCCCGCCATGAATACTTGCGCGGCGAGCTGGAAGCCGCCCTGGACGAGCAGCGCCGCGGCGGCGATTCGGAGCGCCACCGGGTATGGATCCGCGAACTGCTGAGCGGCTACTACGACCCCATGTACGATTACATGCTACAACGCCGGGACGGCCCCATTCTTTACCAGGGCAGCCGGGCACAAGTGATGGAATACCTGCGCCACCGCGGATAGCCGGACACGCGGCGGTGAAGGGCCTGTTCACACAGGCCCTAATAACGTCCGGTAATACTCCCTATTGAACGGAGCCGACAATGATCAAACCCCTTCTGGCCACGGCCTGCGCCGTGCTGCTGCTGACCGCCTGTGATTCGCGCGAACCCGAGCGGACCTTCACCTTCACCGCAATCCCCGACCAGGACGAATCGCGCCTGGAACAGCGCTTCGGCAAAGTGGCCGAACATTTGGAAGAGGCGCTCGGCGTGCCAGTGAAATACATGCCGGTGAAGTCCTATCCGGCGGCGGTCACCGCGTTCCGTAACGACCAAGTGCAAATGGCCTGGTTCGGCGGCCTGTCCGGCGTCCAGGCCCGGCGCTTGGTGCCCGGCTCCCAGGCCATCGCCCAGGGCCAGGAAGATACCGCCTTCAAATCCTATTTCATCGCCAATACCGGCACCGGCTTGGAGCCCGGCGACACCTTGCCCGACGCCTTCGCCGAGCAGCCGTCGTTCACCTTCGGGTCCAAAGGCAGCACCTCCGGCCGGCTGATGCCCGAGTATTATTTCCGTGAGCGCTTCGGCGCGCCGCCTCAGGAGCTGATCGACAAGGTCGGCTTCAGCGGCGATCACAGCCGCACCCTGTCGCTGGTGGAAAGCGGCGCCTACGCCACCGGCGCGCTCAACTATCAAGTCTGGGATCAGGCCCTGGCCGACGGCGACATCGACACCGACAAGGTGCAGGTGATTTGGGAGACCCCCGCCTACCCGGACTACCACTGGACCGTGCGCGGCGACCTGGACGAGCGCTTCGGCGAGGGCTTCAGCGAGCGAGTCACCGAGGTGCTGCTGGCGATCGACGACCCGGAACTGCTCGAAGCCTTCCCGCGCAGCGCTTTCGTGCCCGCCGACAACGACGATTACCAGGCCATCGAAGACACCGCCGAAGCCATCGGCCTGCTGGATTGAGCCACCGTGACGGCTAGCGAAGCGCCGGCGCCCCTGTTTCACTTCCAGGCCGCCCGGCTCGGCCATGGCCGCGAAACCGTGTTCCCCGCCCTGGACCTGACTGTCCGGCGCGGGGAAACCGTCGCCTTGCTGGGCCCTTCGGGCAGCGGCAAGTCGACCCTGCTGGCGGCACTGCGGCGCCAGCAGGAAGCGCTGTGCGCCTGGTGCCCCCAGGAGCAGGCGCTGGTGCCCATGCTCAGCGTTTTCCACAACATTTATATGGGCGGCCTGCACCGCTTCGGCACCTGGCGCAATCTGCGCGCGCTGATGCGTCCCACGGCAGCCCAGCGCGACAGCGTCGCCCGGGTGGCGGAAACCCTGGGTCTGGCGGAAAAACTGTTCACCAGCGTCGATCGCCTGTCCGGCGGCCAGGCTCAGCGCACCGCCCTGGGCCGGGCGCTGTTCACGCAACGGCCGGTGCTGCTGGCCGACGAACCGGTGTCTAACCTGGACGAACACCAGGGCCAGGCGCTGCTTGTCGACACCCTGCGCCGCCACGACAGTGCCGTGGTCGCCATGCACGACCGTGCGCTGGCGCTGGCCTGCTTTGAGCGGGTGATTGGCCTGCGCCATGGCGAGACGGTGCTCGACGCGCCCGCCGCGTCGCTGACGCTGGCGGATCTGGATACGCTCTACCTGCCATGAGCCGACCCACCCCGATCTTCGCTACCACCGCCGCCGGCTGGCGCCGGGCCAGTGGCTGGCTGGGGCTGGCCGGGCTGGTCGCGTTCGCCTGCGCCGACCTGGAGGTTACCCGGGGCGACCCCGGCGCGGAGATGATGCGCGTCGGTCTCGGCCTGCTGCGCCCGGACTTTCTCGCCACCGAGGGGCTCGGCCGGGCGCTCGCCAACACCCTGGCCTTCGCGTTCCAGGGGGTGGCGCTGGGCGCCGCCGGCGGCTTCCTGCTGGCGTTGTTCTGGCACCGTCGGACGGTACGCGCCGGCGCCGCCTCGGTGCGCGCCGTCCACGAGCTGTTCTGGGGTCTGCTGTTGATGCAGGTCACCGGCCTGTCCACCCTCACCGGGGTGCTCGCCATCGCCCTGCCTTACGCTGGCATTTTCGCCAAGGTGTTCGGTGAATTCCTGGAAGAAGCGGACCCGGCCCCGGCGGTTGCCCTGCCCGACGACCGGCGCCGCCTGGGCCGCTTTTTCTATGCCCGCCTGCCGCTGATCTGGGCGTCCTGCAAGGCCTACACCGGTTACCGTCTGGAGTGCGCGCTGCGCGCCTCGGCGATCCTCGGCTTCATCGGCCTGCCAACCCTGGGCTTTCACCTTGAGACCGCGTTCCGCGAAGGCCATTACGGCGAAGGCGCGGCGCTGCTTTATCTGTTATTCCTGCTGATCCTGACGCTGCGGTTCTGGCTGCGCCCGCTGCTGCTGCCCGTTTATCTGCTGGCCGCGCTGATCTGGGCGCCACCGGTGTGGACCGGCAGCCTGCAAACACTGGTGCGCTTCGTCACCGAGGATCTGGTGCCCGCGCCGCTGAAAAGCGGCGGCGGTATCGCCGAGCTGTGGGTGTGGCTGGCTACGCTGTGGACCGAACAGATCGGCCCCGGCGTCTGGCATACCCTGGTGCTGGGCCTGGCTGCCCTGTTGCTCACGGCGTTGCTGGCCCTGGTGCTGTTTCCGCTACGCTCACCGCTGTTCGGCAATCGCGCCACGCAGGCCGTGGGCCACCTTATTCTGGTGGTGCTGCGCACCACGCCGGAGTTCTTCCTGGCGTTTTTCTTCCTGATCATGCTCGGCCCGTCCATGCTGCCCGGGGTGCTCGCGCTGGGCCTGCACACCGGGGCGATCATCGCCCATCTCACCGCCCGGTTCAGCGAGGGGCTGACCCTGCGCGACGACAGCGCCCGGGGGTTCAACCGCTATGCGTTCGAGGTGCTGCCGCGTTTATACCCCAACTTTCTCGCCTTTTTGCTCTACCGCTGGGAGATCATCATGCGCGAGACCGCGGTGCTGGGTATCCTGGGCATTCATACTCTGGGTTTTTATATTGATTCCAGCGTCGCCGAGTTCCGCTTCGACCGCACCCTGGTTTTGATTCTTGCCACCGTGGGCCTGAATCTGGGCGTGGACGCCTTCTCGCGCTGGTTGCGCGGGCGCCTGCGCCTCTCTACCCGTGGGCAGCCTCTGGAATGACTGGAATGACCGGAATAAAAAGCACCGCCATGACCGACAGGAGAACCGCATGCTGACCCCTTCCGCCACCCAGGACCTGATCATGGTCGGCGGCGGCCACAGCCACGCGTTGGCGCTACGCATGCTGGCCATGAAACCGGTGCCCGGCCTGCGCCTGACGCTGGTATCCCCGGACAGCCTGAGCGCCTACTCCGGCATGCTGCCGGGCCTGGTGGCCGGTCACTATCGTCTTGAAGAGACCCACATTGATCTACGGCGCCTTTGCCAGGCGGCGGGCGTGCGTTTTGTCCGCGCCCGCGCCGAACGGCTCAAGCCCGAGCAACGGCGGCTTTACCTGGATGACGGCACCCACCTGGAATACGACCTGGTGAGCCTGGACGTGGGCGCCACCCCAAACCTGACCGCAGTGCCCGGCGCCGAACAACATGCGGTGCCGGTCAAGCCAGTGGCGGATTTTCACCGCCGCTGGCAGGCGTTGCGAGACACCCTGGCCGAGCGGGACACCCCAGCGGCGCTCACCGTGGTGGGCGGCGGGGCCGGCGGCACCGAAATGGCGCTGGCGGTGGCCCACGCCCTGGGCGATCGCGCCCGCGTTAGCCTGGTCACGGCCGGGGCGCTGCTGCCGGGCTTCCCCGCCGGCGTGCGCCGCCGAATGACCCGACGCCTGGCTGCCCGGGGCGTGGCCCTGCACAGCCATACCACGGTCCGACAAGTACAAGCACGGCGCCTGCTCAGCGACGACGGCGAGCTGCGGCACGATTTTCTGCTCTGGTGCACCGGCGTGCACGCCCCGTCCTGGCTGTCGGAAAGCGGTCTGCCCTGCGACGACCAGGGTTTCGTGCGCGTCAACGACACGCTGCAAAGCCCGGCGGACGCCCGGGTGTTCGCCGCCGGCGACTGCGCCGCCTTTCCCGACGACCTGCCCAAGGCCGGCGTCTATGCGGTACGCCAGGCGAGCGTATTGGCGCGCAACCTGGCCGCCGCCGCCGGCGGGCAGCCTCTGGAAGCCTACCGTCCGCAACGGCGCTTCCTGTCTCTGCTGTCCGCCGGCGCCCGCGACGCGGTGGGCAGCCGGGGGCGCAGCCCGTCACTGGCCGGGCGTTGGGTGTGGCGCTGGAAAGACCGTCTGGACCGGGACTTCATGGACAAATTCGACCGCCGCCTGCCGCGCATGGACGCCGCCGCCCAGGCCGGCGCCCCGGACCATACATTGCACTGCGCCGGCTGCGGCGCCAAGGTGGGAGCGCAGTCCCTCAGCGAAGCCCTGGCAACGCTGGACCCGGTGGTCCGCGACGACATCGAGGCCGGCGTGGACCACGCCGACGACGCCGCCGTGATCCGCTGGCCAGCGGACCAGCGGCTGGTGCAAAGCCTGGATTATTTTCCCGCTTTCTTGGATGAGCCCTATTTATTCGGGCGCATCGCCGCGCTGCACAGCCTCAGCGATCTGTTCGCGATGAACGCGACGCCCCACTCCGCCATGGCCACGGTTTGCATGCCGCGCCACCATCCCCGGCTACAAAGCCGCGACCTGCACCGCCTGATGGCCGGGGCGCTGAAGGAACTGAACACCGCCCGCTGTACCCTGGTGGGCGGGCATACCATCGAAGGGCCGCAAATGGCGGCCGGTTTCACGGTCAACGGCACCGCGCCCCCGGGCGACCTCTGGCATAAAAGCGGCGCCCGGCCCGGCGACGCGCTGATCCTCACTAAGTCCCTGGGCACCGGTATCCAACTGGCCGGGCTGATGCACAATATGAGCCGGGGGCCGTGGCTCGACGCCACCCTGGAGAGCATGCTACTCAGCAATGGCCCCGCGCGGGACGCCGTGGCGCCACTGGCGCCCAACGCCTGCACCGACATCACTGGCTTCGGCCTGCTCGGCCACCTGCTGGAGCTGTGCGAGCAAAGCAACCTGGACGCCCGCCTGGACGTCGACACCCTGTCGCTGCTGCCGGGCACCGAAGAGCTGCTCGCGCGCGGCGTGGCGAGCACGCTGAAACCGGCCAACGACCAAGTGCTAACGCGCTGCGAGCACGGCCACATCAACAGCGCCGATCCGCGCCTGGCGGCGGCCACTGATCCTCAGACCAGCGGCGGCCTGTTGTTCTCGGTGGACCCGGGCCTGCGCGACGCCGCTCTGACGGCGCTCAAACAGGCCGGTGTGAACGCCGCCGTGATTGGTGAAATGAGTGTAAAAGATCACAAAGCTTTAACTTGCATAACCCTGGCCGAGAACCACGCATGCTAAGCTCGGCGGGACGTTTATAAGTGGAGCGATGTCGATGAAAAAGCAAATTACAGGCGCCCTGACGGCGCTGGTTATGCTGTTTACGCAAGGCTTGTTCGTACCCGCGGCGCATGCGGCCATGGTCACGACCGATGGCATGGTTTCCAGCGAACAACGCGCCGCCACCGAACGTAAAGTCATGCGACTGATGAACCACGAAGCCGCCGCCAAGGTGCTGGCGAAAAACGGTGTCACCCCCGGAGATGTGGAGAAACGCCTGGGTCGTCTCAGCGATCGGGAGTTGAACCAACTGGCGCAGAAAGCGGAACAAATGCCCGCTGGCGGCAGTGTGGTGGGTGTGATTCTCGCCGTGATTCTGATCCTGGTGCTGCTGGATCTGCTCGGCGCCACCGATGTGTTCCCGGTTATTGATCCGATCGGGTAAATGATCGTCTTCCCGCGCGGCGGCCGCCCGGCCGCCGCCTTACTGTTTCTGTTTCTGCTTACCGCCTGCCAGACGGTGCCACCGCCGGAACGGGCCGACGCGCGCCCCCAGCAACGGCTGGACGTGCCCTTTATTCCCCAGGAGGCTTATCAGTGCGGTCCCGCCGCCCTGGGCATGCTACTGCAATGGAACGGTCTGCCCGGCGACAAAACGGCGTTGGTCGACGAAGTCTGGCTACCGGAACGCCAAGGCGCCCTGGGCATTGAACTGGTGGCGGCGGGTCGCGCACGCGGCCTGCTGGCCTACCCGGTCAACACGCCCAGTGATCTGATTCAGGAAGTACAAGCCGGCCATCCGGTGCTGGTGTTGCAAAACCTGGCGCTGCCGCAGTGGCCTTTGTGGCATTATGCGGTGGTGATCGGCTACCGCGACGGCGGCGAACGCATTGTCCTGCACAGTGGCACGGACCAGGCCACGGAAAGCCGCTGGAACCGTTTCCTGCGCACCTGGGCCCGGGGCCGCTACTGGGGCTTCGTGCTGCTGCCGCCCGGCAACTTGCCGGACAGCGCGCAACCGGAACCGCTGCTGCAGGCGCTCGCGCCCATGCAGACCGGCGCTCTTCCCTATTGGGAGGCCGCCGTGGCGCGCTTCCCGGACCATGGCCGGCTGCGTTTCGGCTACGCCAATGCGCTCTGGCAGGACCAGCAGACCGACGCCGCCCTGCGCGCCTATCGCGCTACCGTGGAACGGGCTCCGGAGCTGGCGCCGGCCTGGAATAACCTGGCCTACGCGCTGCGCGAAAGCGGCGACACGGGCCCGGCGCGGGAGGCGGTATGCCGTGCCCGCCAGCTGGCTCCGGAGGACGACAACGTGGCGGACAGTGTCGCCGAGATCACCGACGGGCAGGGCTGTTAATCAAGGGCGAACGGCGGCGGCTATGCCGCGACCCCGGCCGTTGCTAAGCTTGCAAAAAAACCAAAGGCGCTCTCTGTGTTGGCTGTATTCACCAAACCGTTCCGTTCGCTGCCGCTGGCTCTGTTGCTGGCGCTACTGCCAATGGCGATGGCCCAGGCGCAGACCGGCTCGTTTTCGTTGCCGGGGATCGGCGACCTGGAAAAGCAACTCTCCGGGGACGGCGGCGAATCCGGCAACGGCAAGAATGACGCCTCCGATACCGCCGATGACGACCCCGAACGCCAGGCACTACAGCAGACCCTGAAACTGCGTCGCGAGATCGACGACAACCGGAAACAGATGGAAGCGCTCTCCGAGCGTAAGCGGCAGGCCCCGGCAGAGCGACACCGTCTTCAGGAGCAATTGGCCGAGGCGCGCCAGGATGTCGAGCGGGACTGGCGGGCACGCTACCAGGACCTGTCCCTGGCGGCGCTGGCCGAAGAACTGGGCCAGCAACTGGAAGCGCTGGAAGAAAACCAGCAAACCCTGGCCAAGGTGAGCGGCGAGCTGACCCGCGCGCAAACCCTGCCCGAGCGTGCGCAGAGCACGATCAGCGACAGCCTGGCCCGCACCGACGAGATCCGCCGGCGCCTGAATCAGGAAAACGAAACCCTTTCCGAGGCGGAGCAAACCCGCCTGCGCACCGAGCTGACCACGCTGGAAACCCGCATTGAGTTGCGCAACCAGGAGTTGTCCGTGGCCAGCACCCTGGAAGAGCTGGCCCGTCTGCGCAAACGGGTGCTGGAAGCACAAACCGAGGTGATCCAGACGCGCCTGGATGTGTTGCAGCCGATGATCAATGAGCGCCGCGGCGAATCACTCAGCGCGGAAATCGGCGACGACCAACTCGACCTGCCCGCAAGCCTGAGCGACAACCCACGCCTGGAAACGGCGCGGCAGCGCAACGAAGCGGTGCGCGAGCGGCTCAAGGACACCGCCAGCGACGTCAATAACCTGATCCGTGAAGTGATCAGCGCGGAAACCCAACTCGACCGCGCCCGTTCGCTCTCCAGCACCGTCAACGATCAGATCGAAATGCTCGACGGCAGCCTGCTGCTGTCGCGCATTCTTTACGAACAACAGAAAAGCCTGCCGCAATTCGAACCACGGGAGGGCTTGGACAAACAGATCACCGAGGCCCGCCTGGCCCAGTTCGATATCCGCCAGACCTTGCAGCAACTGGAAAACCTCGATCTCGACCTGCCCGAGGACAGCGGACTCGATGATCAACAAAAAGCTCAGTTGCGCGATGGCCTGCGGCGCCTGATCGACAACCGGGTGGATCTGCTCAATCAGCTCGATCAGGAGTTGGGCCGCAAGCTCAATATTCTGGTACGCCTCAATCTTTCCCAGGAACAACTGGATAAGCTGACGCGTAATCTGCACGACATCATTTCCGAACAGACCTTCTGGATGCCGAGCACCCAGCCCCTTTCCCTGGCCTGGTTCGCGGAATTTCCCGGCCAGGTGGCCAATCAACTCGAAACCATGCCGTGGCAGCGTATGGCCACGGACGCCACGGAAATTGTGCAAAGCAAATGGCAATGGCTGTTTTTGCCGTTGCTGTTGGCCGGCGGGCTGTGGGTGGTACGCCCACGCTTGCGCAAGCGGATTAAATCGCTGAACAGCGACATCGGCTTTCTGAAGCGGGACAGCCAGCGCCACACGCCCCTGGCGATTATTTACACGGCGCTGCTCTGCGTGCCCGGCCCGCTGGTGCTGAGCCTGCTGGGCTGGGGGCTGTGGGTACAGCCCGGCACCCTGAGCACCGTGCTGGGCGCGGCGCTGGCCAAGATTTCGCTGATCTGGCTGGTGTTCGAGTTGTGCTACCGGCTGCTGTCACGCAACGGCATCGCCCAGCGCCATTTCCGCTGGACCGAGGACAGCAACCGGCAACTGCGCCGGCGCTTGCTTATCGTCGGCCTGACCATGGTACCGATGACACTGGTGATCGCCTTCGGTGAGGAATGGCCCGCCCAATTGAGCAATGACCGCATTGGTCTGGTCACCATGGTGGCCGGACTTTTCGTCATCAGTGTGATGCTGGCGCGCACCGCGCTGGCGTACCCGATCCAGCATTACTCGCGCACCCTGCGCTCGGTGACCACCACCATCAGCGCCGGCGCGCCACTGGTGCTGGTGGCGTTGATCGTAGCGGGCTACTACTTCACCTCGGTGCGCCTGTCCGGCCGTCTGATCGATACCTTCTACCTGGCCTTGCTGGTGATCCTTATCGACGCCACCGCGGTGCGCGGTCTGGCGGTGGCGGCCCAGCGCCTGGCCTATAAACGGGCGGTGGCGGAACGCGAGGCGGAACCCAAGGACAACGTCGAAGGGGTGGAAGTCGAGGAACCGCAAATGGACCTGCAGCAGGTCAACCAGCAGTCACTGCGGCTGGTCCGCCTGGGGCTGGTGGTGCTGTTCGGCGTGTTGCTGTACTGGGTGTGGGCGGATGTGATCAATGCGTTCTCCTACACCAACACCATCGTGCTCTGGGAAAGCGTCGAGGGCAGCGGCGCCAACGCCACCACATCGCCGATCAGCCTGGGCGATGTGATCACCGCGCTGGCCATCGGCATCGGTACCTTTGTGCTGGTCGGCAACCTGCCCGGCCTGCTGGAAGTGCTGCTACTCTCCCGAATCAATCTCAAACAGGGCTCCAGCTACGCCATTACCACCCTGCTCTCCTACATCCTGGTGATGATCGGCGTGATGATAACGCTGGGCTCGCTGGGACTGTCCTGGAGCAAACTACAATGGCTGGTCGCCGCTCTCGGCGTCGGGCTCGGCTTCGGCTTGCAGGAGATTTTCGCCAACTTTATTTCCGGCATTATTATTCTGTTCGAACGGCCGGTGCGCATCGGTGATGTGATCACCATTGGCGAACTGTCCGGCACCGTCAGCCGTATTCGCATTCGCGCTACCACCATCATTGATTTCGATCGCAAGGAAATCATTATTCCCAACAAGGCGTTCGTCACCGAACGGCTGATCAACTGGTCGCTCAGCGACACCGTCACGCGGGTCACTCTGAAAGTGGGCTTCGCCTACGGGTCCGACCTGCAGGCCTGCCACGACGTATTGGAAAAGGCGGCGGCGGACAACCCCCGCGTGCTGAACGACCCGGAGCCACTGATTCTGTTCATGGCGTTCGGCGCCAGCACGCTGGACCACGAGCTGCGCGTCTATCTGGGCGAGATCGGCGACATCCTGTTCGCCACCAATGAACTGAACCGCGCCATCGATACCCTGGCCCGCGAACACGGCGTGGAGATCGCCTTCAACCAGCTCGACGTGCATCTGCGGTCGGTCGCCGACGACAGCAACGGCGACAAATGACCCGGGCGCCGCCTATTGCGGCGGCGCAAGAGCGGGAAAACGCTCCAGCAGCGCCTCGCGGCGGTCCTTCAAACCCTCAAGCTTGCGTCGCCCTTCCGCCAATTGCTCCGGCGGCAGCCCCTCGCGCTCCCCCTGCGCCACCAGCTTTTCCAACTCGCCGATACGCCGCTTCGAGGCGTCCACGAAAGAGGCGTACACCGCCATCTTTTCCCCCTGCTCGTAGAGACGGTAGCGCTCGGGGTCGTCCAGCACATCCGGCGGCGGCGCCTGCCGGGGTTCCCGGCGGGCCACCGGCGGCGTGCGCGGATCACCGTGCCGCCGTGCCTGGCGCAAGGATTCCACGGCCTCCGGGCGTAACCGTGGCAGCGTCGTCTCCGCCACCGGGGAGGTCGCCGCGCGGGGCCTCGAAGGCGGTGCCGGCGCTGGCGGGTCCGGGTTGGCCATTGGCGGCGCCGGCAAGACCGGTGGCGCCGGTGGCGGCGCCTCCAAGTCGGGCACGCGCTCGGAAACCACCGGTGCCGCGCTCGGGGTGAGTCCATCGGGCCACCACATGGCCGCCGCCGTCAGGCCCACGAAGGCGGTGGCCGCGAACAGCGCCACGCGAATCACGGCAGAGCCTCCAGGTAGAACCGCGCCCCGGCGTCGGCCCGGCGACGCGCCAGGCCGCTGCGCAGCCGTTCCTGCAGCCGTTCGCGGGCCAGCACCCGAGACGCCCGGTAACGCACCGCTTCGCTGTCGGCGGCCTGAAAACCTTCCTGGCGGCGGTCCACCCGCACGATCACCCAGCGCGCCTCGCCGGGCACACGGGCCGGTGGCGACACCCCACCCTCCGGCAGAGTGAAGGCAAAGCCGGTGAGCCAGGCCTCCTCGCCCGCGCCGCGCTGCAACCACGCCGGTTCCCGGTAGCGCACGCCCTCCCGATCGGCATAGACCTTCGCCAGGCCGGCCAGATCGGCGCCGTCATCCAGGCGCACATGCGCCTCGTCGGCCAGTGCCTGAGTCGGCAAGTACAAACGCGCCGCGCGCACTTTCTCGACACGCCGGAAGCGGTCACGGTGTAACTGGTAATAGTCGCGGACGGCTTTATCCGATATCGCTTCAGCCACCTGCCGCAACCGGGTGTTGTCGTCGTGGGGGTCATCGCTGAGCCCAAGGGCGCGCATCAGCGCGCGCTGATCCAGCCGGTCCAGCACCAGTTGGCGAATCCAGGCCCGCTCCGCCGGCTGCAGCGGCGCCTGGCGCTCGAACCAGTCGAGAATAAAAGCGCGGCGCAGGTAGGCGCCGGCGGCGTCGGCCATGGCCTCGGTATCAAGATCGTGGAAGCGGGTCTTCAGGGCGATATTCTGAGCGCCGTACAGTTCCGCCAGTGAAAGACGGCGTTCCCGGCCGCCGGGGAAACGAAATTCGGCCACCACCCAGGCCCGCGCGACGGCCTCCTGCTCGTCGCTCAGGGTCTGACGCAACCCCGGGCGAGCGGTCAGAATCGGCGCCAACCCCTTGGCATCCAGGTTCCAGCTCCCCCGTACCGCCTCCAGCGGCGTTGTCCAACCCTGTTTGGTGATCGCCGCCGCCAGTTCGTCGCGATAGGCCACCCGAATCACGGCGGCGGTGTCCATCGCGGCCTGGATGACGCGATCGTAACCGACCCGGGCCGGCGGCGCGTCTTCGCCATGCGCGCGGCGGTACCACACACCCATCAGGTGTATGTCCACCAACTCTTCCAGTACCCGCCGCGCCGGTACCGACGGATCATGCACTCGCGCCGTGGCCAGAAAGACATCCAGCACCGGCCGGGTGAGCACGGAACCGTCCACCTCCGCCACCACGTCCGGGCTCCGTGGCGTGGCGCCGGCCAGGCCCACCATCAACAACGCCGCCAGAACCAGGGTCCGGCGACGGACTCCATTGCTGCTCATGATCTACTGAGTCAGTTGAGCGGACGCATGGCCCAACAAGTGCACCACCATGGCGATGGCGTGGGGCACCACCACCTGGGCCACCTGCACCCGATCCGAGTGATCGGTGCTCGACAACACCAGGCTGCCGTTGGCGTAGGCAATGTCGCCGCCCTGGGTGAGCAGCGGCCGGATATCGGTGGTGCCGCTGCCCGGCACGGTGAAGCTGGATAACGCCTGGGTCACCAGGGTGTCGTCGTTGAGGTTTTCGCTGTCGTAGTAATCCGCCACCCAGCCTTCCCAGCCGCTATGGTTGAGCGCCGAAGTGGTCCATACATGGTGCGGCTGGACCACGTCAGTGGCGTGCAGCGCATAGCCCAGACTCTGGGCGGTGGGGTTAGCCAGAAACTGGTCGTACCAATACTGGGCCAGGTTATCCAGCGGTTGGAAAGGCATCTCCTCGAAATCGTCGTACATGGATTTGGAGGACGTGGTGCCCTGGCGGTAGTTGGCCTCGGTGATGCCGTAGGTGTTGTACTCTGAATCGTCGTTGGACCACCAGCCGGTCATGCCCCCCGGGCCGTCGTCCAGGTAATCGCCCACCAGCCAGCTCGCCGCCAGATTGTCGATGTCGCCCCACACGGTGAGCTTGTCGTAGTTATAGCCACCCAGATCGTTGCCGTGCACGTCCGGCCCGCGAGTGTGGTTTTGGAAATGCCAGTACGAGGTGTAGTTGACCAGCGAGCTGCCGGCGTTGAACACCGGTGCGTAGACACAGTCTCCGGTGATCGCGCCGCAGAAGTAGGTGTCCTGGAAGTCGTCCACGTCGTAGGCGCTCTGGCCCAACACCTGGGCGAACTGGGCCACCGTGTAGCCGCCGGCGCTGGCCACCGCCTGCAAATCCGAATAACCGGTGGTCTGTGGGTGCGCCTGCATATAGGCCACCGCGTCCTCCACCAGGCGGCGGTGGGTGTCCTGTTTGAACGCCTGGGCGGTCGGGCACAGACAGGCGGCGACCAGTAAACCGATGACGATCCGTTTCATGATTCTCTCCCTGAGATGTTATTTTTGGTATGTCCGTCCTATATAAAGACGCAATTCAGTCGTCGCTTCAATTGTTCATCCGCGACAATCGTTTTCCGGCAAAAATGCTACACTCGCGCCTCTTTTCTCCGACGACGCGCTTTCATGTCACTGATTACACTGCGACAGATTCAATTGCACTTCGGCGAGCAGCCCCTGCTCGACAACGTGGACCTCACCATTGAAGCCGGCGAGCGGCTCTGCCTGGTGGGCCGCAACGGCTCCGGCAAGTCCACCCTGCTCAAGGTGCTGGCCGGTGAGGTGCAGGCCGACGACGGCCAGATCGAAAGCACCCAGAACCTGATGATCTCGCGGCTGGAACAGGAAGTGCCCGAGGACCAGGACCACAGCGTGCACGACATGGTCGCCGAGGGCCTGGGCGAGCTGGGCACCCTGCTCAATGAACACGACCACCTGAGTCGCGCTCTGGGCGATCCGGACCAGGCGGAGCACATGGACCAGAACCTGGCGCGCTTCGAAACCCTCAACAATCAGATTGAGGCACGCGGCGCCTGGCAGCTTTTCCAGCGCGTGGACACGGTGCTCTCCAAGCTGAACCTGAATGGCGAGCAGAACTTCGCGGGCCTGTCCGGCGGCATGAAACGCCGTGTTTTGCTGGCCCGGGCGCTGGTGCAGGAGCCGGACATTCTGCTGCTGGACGAGCCCACCAACCATCTGGACCTGGACGCGATCCGCTGGCTGGAGACCTTTCTCAAGGGCTATTCGGCCACCCTGGTGTTCATTTCCCACGACCGCGCCTTCATCCGCTCGCTGGCGACCCGCATTATCGAGCTGGACCGCGGCAAACTGACCAGCTGGCCCGGCGATTACGACAAGTATCTGGCTGGCAAGCAGGCGGCGCTGGACAACGAAGAACGTGCCAACGCCGAGTTCGACAAGAGGCTCAGCCAGGAAGAGCGCTGGATCCGTCAGGGCATCAAGGCCCGACGCACCCGTAACGAAGGCCGCGTGCGCGCGTTGAAAAGCATGCGTGAAGACTACGCCCGGCGCCGCAACCGCCAGGGCACCGCCGGCCTGGAAATCCAGCAGAGCGACAACTCCGGCAAGGTGGTGATCGAAGCGGAGCATTTGCGCTACGCCATCGACGGCCTGCCGCTGTTGCAGGATTTTTCGATCACCCTGCTGCGCGGCGACCGGGTTGGCATCCTCGGCCCCAACGGCTGCGGCAAATCGACACTGATCCGCTTGCTGTTGGACCGGCTGACGCCGGACGCGGGCACCGTCAAGCACGGCACCCAGTTGCAGGTGGCCTACTTCGATCAGATGCGCGACACCCTGGACAGCAACAAAAGCGTGCTCGACAACCTGGCCGAAGGCTCCGACGTGGTCGAAATCAACGGCCGCAAAAAACACGTAATGGGCTACCTGCAAGACTTTCTGTTCGAGCCGGCGCGCGCCCGCCAGCCAGTGCGTTCGCTGTCCGGTGGCGAGCGCAACCGGCTGTTGCTGGCCAAGCTGTTCACCAAACCGTTCAACTTGCTGGTACTCGACGAGCCCACCAACGACCTCGACGTGGAAACCCTGGAGCTGCTTGAGGAACAACTGGTCAACTACCAGGGCACCCTGCTTCTGGTCAGCCATGACCGGGAATTCATCGACAATGTGGTGACCTCCACCCTGGTGTTTGAAGGCGGCGACCCGAACGCCTATGTGGGCGGCTATCAAGACTGGTTGCGGCAACGGCCGGAACCGAACCGGGTCGGCGACGTCAAAGCCGGCAAGCTCGCCGCCCCGTCCAGCAAACCAAAAGCCAAGGACAGCGGCGGCCGTAAGCTCTCCTACAAGGAAGAGCTGGAGCTGCAAGCACTGCCCGAGCAGATTGAAACCCTGGAAGCCTCGGTGGGCGACGTTCAGGCGGAACTGGCCGACCCGGACTTTTACAAGCGGCCCCAGGACGAGATCGCCGACGCCCAACGGCGCCTCCAGGAGCTGGAACAGCGCCTGAACGAACACTATGCACGCTGGGAGGAACTGGCCCAGCGAGAGTCATGAAACGGCCCTAAAAGGAAGCTTCCGTGTCGCGTATTATTCCGCTGATTACCCTGATGCTGCTGGCCCTGTCCGGCACCGTGACGGCCAATGAAAGCGAAGACGAGGCCGTCGCAGAGGCACCCACCACCGACAGCGGCGACGCACCGCGGGAGACGGCAACGCCGCCCGGCGAGGCTGACCCGTCCCCGGACACCGTCAAACCGTTGAAGCTGCTCGGCAAGACCGTGCAGCCGGGCACCTTCGCCACCCTGCACTGGGCGCCGGATCAGTCGTTCCGCTCGATCGCCACGCCGGTGCCGGTGCTGGTAGCCCACGGCAACGAACCGGGCCCGCGCCTGTGCCTGACCGCCGCCGTGCACGGCGACGAACTCAACGGCATCGAGATGGTGCGACGCCTGATGTACGAGCTGGAACCCAATGAACTCGCCGGCACCGTGGTGGGCGTGCCAATCGTCAACCTGGACGGCTTCCGCAATGGCTCCCGCTATCTCAGCGACCGGCGCGATCTGAACCGCTATTTCCCCGGCCACAAGAACGGCAGCGCCGCCAGCCGCCTGGCGTTTTCGCTGTTTAATAACATCGTGCGCCAATGCGATTACCTGGTGGATCTGCACACCGGATCGCAAAAGCGCATCAACCAGCCGCAACTGCGCGCCGACCTGGACAAGTCCACCGTGGTGGCGTTCGCCAAGCATTTCGGCGGCATGACCGTGCTGCACAGCCCACCCGGCGACGGCATGCTGCGCGCCGCTGCGGTGGACGAAGGCATTGTCGCGGTGACCATGGAAGCCGGCGGCCCCAACCGCCTGGAAGAGGAAGCCGTGGACTACGGCGTGCAAGCGCTGGAGACCCTGCTGGAAAACCTCGACATGCGCAAAGCCAGCCGCTTCTGGGGCGCGCCGCAACCGGTGTTCTTCGAATCGGAATGGATCCGCGCCGGCCAGGGCGGCATTCTGCTGTCCGAAGTGTCACTCAACGACCAGGTGGAAAAAGGCCAGATTCTCGGCACCGTCACCGACCCGATCAGCAACACCGGCAGCGCCATCATCGCCCCTTACGACGGCCGCGTGCTGGGCATGGCGGTGAACCAGGTGGTGCACGCCGGCTTCGCCGCGTACCGGATCGGCGAAGAGAAAAGCGCAGAGGAAGTGGAAGCCAAGGCCGAACAATCCGACCAGACGCTCGACGACGACGGCGTCGAGCCAGAACAGCCGGACGCGCCCAAGGAAGAAGAGGAAGCCGCCGACGCCCCCCGCGACGAGGACCCCGCGCCGCCGGCCGACGACACCGAGTAAAAGCTCCAGCGGGGGCAAGCGGCTGTGCCGAACCTTTCTACGAAGCTCGGTTTGTGGGAGCTTGCCTTGCAAGCGAAAGGGTGGCTTTAGCCACCCGGCAGGATTCCAGAGACGCTGTTTGTGCTGCCGTTAGAGAGCTCTCTGGCATCCTGCCGGCAAGCTCCGCTTGCCTTTCGCGGGCGGGGCCCGCTCCCACCAGGCCCGCGCCCACAAATCAGCGCTTGCCGAGTGGGCCGCAGACCTGTTCGAAGCCGGCGACCACGAAGGGGATCATACGGTCGTAGGCGGTCTGAAAATCGTCGGACCGGCACAGGCCGCCGGACATGGCGTTGATGCGCCCGGTATTGGCGAAGGTCAGCGTCATCGCCCCCGACATAAAGTGGTAGCACCAGTAGAGGTCGGCCCGTTCCGTTTTTGGCAGGGCCGCGGACAGCGCCTCCACGAAGGTTTCCATGGGCGCGTCGAAGTGACGGCTCATCAGCACCGGCCCCCACACCGGGGAGGTGTTCACGTACGCCAGCAGCGCGCAGTAGTTACGCCAGCCCTGGTCCTCGCTTTCCTGGGCCATTTCCAGAGGGCGCAGATAGGCTTCGATGATTTTCTCGAGGGGCACCGGATCGCGTTCCGCGCGGGCGGCGTTGAGCGCTTTTAACCGGTCGTCATTGAGGATGCGCGCGCGGCGCTGGAACACAGTGTCGAACAGTTGCTGCTTGGGACCGAAGTAGTAATTGATCAGCGCCAGATCGACGCCGGCTTCCCGGGCCACGGTGCGCAGGGTAACGCCGTCATAACCATGACGGGCGAACAACCGCTCCGAGACATCCAGAATGGCGGCGCCACGATCGCCGCTTTCACCGTTACGGCCACGCGGCCGTCCCACCGGTTTCTTCGCCATCCGTTCCTCCCCTGGGCGATACGCGCCCGGGGCCGGGCGCGCATCGGATGGTACGCAAGGGGAGGAAATTCAACAAGATGGACGATCAGGGGCAGGCGCCAACCTGCCACACGGTACCGCCATCGGTGCTGTGCAGCTCGGTGGTGCCCCAGGTGGAGCCGGCCATCGGCTGGTCACTGCCCTGGGCGAAATAATCCGGGGTGTAGTAGTTCCCGGTGCTGTACGCCCGCCCGGCGGTCTTGTGGTAATAGTTGTAGGCGGTTTCCGCCTGGCAGCCGTCGTCCGGATCGGTCGGCGGATCGCCGCCGTCGCCGCCGCCGTCACCACCACCGCTGCCAGAGCAGGCCTGCACCGGCCCCACGCAGCTGGCGTCGCCGTCCTGCCATTGGCACTGGCCGCCGGTGTCGATTTCATTCAGCTTGAAGGCTTCGGTGCTGTATTCCAGGTAGCAGTTGGCGTAGTTGGTGTAGTCGAGACGGCCAGCACTGATGTGCTGATCCAGGGTCGCCACCTGGCCCGCGTCGATCACGAAGTCGATCTGATCGCTGGCGCTCAAACCGCCCTGGTCCTCGGCCACCACGGTGGCGCTGTTAGCGCCGCCGGACAGGCCGCAGGCGCGCGCTGAATAACGCACACCGTCCAACTCGGCGGCGCTGGCGCCGGTAGAGAAGGTGACGGTAACGCCGGCCAGATCCTGGTTCGCATCCACCACTTCACCGCTTACCGTGGCGCACTGCCCGTCCAGGCTGACACCGATATCACTGAGCACCGGGGCGCTCGGCGGCGGCTCGGGGCCCACTCGCACGGTGCTCACCTGGGGCGCGCTCTCGCCGTCGTCGTTGTCCACCGCGACCACCGCCACCGAGTAGAGGCCGTCGGCCAGGGGCGCGCTGTCGGCCTGGAAATAACCGCTACCGTCAACGCTGGCGGTGAGGCTGTCGCCGCCGCCGTCAAGGCCGTCGATGACGATATCAACGCGGCTCACGGTGCCGTCCTCGTCGTCGGCGTAGCCGCTCACCTGAATACGGTCGCCGTTCGGCGCGGCGCTGACCTGGGACACCGAAGGCGCCAGATTGCGGTCTACCCGGGCGTTGTTGTTGCTGAAGAACTCGCCCAGGTAGCGCGCGTAGTTGATGCTGGCACTGCCGATATAGCTGCCGGAGGCGCCCTGGCCGCCCGACCAGGAATGGTCCAGCCCGTTCAGCCACAGCATCGACACGCGGCCATCCTGCCACAGGGACTCTTCCGCGCTGCCGCCGTCCTGGTTCAGCGTGTTGCTGCCGGACAGCTCGCTAACACCGTACAGCCCGGCCATGCCCTCGGCGTTCTGCCGGTTGTAGCAGGTGTTCACGGTGGTGTCCGCGTCGCCGTGGGCGATGGACGCGACCTGAGTGTCGAAGGCGCTCTGATAGGCGCCGCCCAGGTTACGGCAACGGCTTTCCACATCGGCCTGCTCGCAGGGGCCGATGGCGCCGCCGGAACTGGTGCCGACGCTCGGCCCGGCACTCACGCCAACCCCGGCGAACACGTCCGGCGCCAGGCAGGCGGTGGTGTTGGCGAAACTGGCCCCGGACGACAACCCGGCGATGTACACCTGGTTGGGGTCGATATCGCGACCGCTGTCCGAGGACAGTTCATTGGCCAGGTCGATCAGATTCTTATAGTCCCCGGCGCTGCGGGACTTGGTGCCCTGCCAATAGGACCAACAGCTGAAGCCGGCCTTATTCATGGCGTCCGGCACCGCCACCACCATGCCGAATTCCTCGGCGGCGGTTTCCAGGTTGGCGGTTTTATAGGCGTTGATCGATTGGGTGCAGCCGTGCAGCACCACCAACAGGGCTTTGCCGGTGCCCACCGGGGATTGGCTGTCCGGAGTGTAGAGATGGACGTTGTTGAAGCCGCCCAGCGACAGATTATCCTGCCAGGCGCCCGCCTGTGCCGGGCTGGCAGATAGCGCCACGCTCAGTATGGTCGACAGTATGGCGCCCGAGAAGGCGGCCAAAGCCTTGATTTTCATGGTTATTCTCCCGTTTGTCGTTGTTATGCATCGAGACTATTCATCACTCGATGAATAAAAACTCTACATCCGTTGAATATTCAGCGTCCAGCGCTGCCGGCCGACGAAATGTATAATCTTTGAACAGATTCACTTTCCGGGTAGCGGCGCTGGCGCGGGCTGGTACCGTAGCCGGATGCTTGTACGACACCGTGTGTATCTCATCTCCGCCGGCCTGATCGCCGTCCTGGTGGCCATTGGCGCTACCCTCCCCCACCGCTTCCGGGACGTGGCCGAAGCCACTCTCAATACCCTTGGCCACTATTTCGGCTGGTTCTATCTGATCAGCACCTTCGTGTTCGTGATCTTTCTGCTGGCGCTGGCGATGAGCCGCTACGGGAAAATCCGGCTGGGCCCCCAGGACAGCAAACCGGATTACGGCATGTTTTCCTGGCTGAGCATGCTGCTGTCCGCCGGCTTCGGCGTCGGCCTGGTGTTTTACGGCATGGCGGAACCGATTCAGCATCTCACCGAGCCGCCCCACGGCCTTGCCGAACCCGGCTCTACCGACGCCGCCAGCCTGGCCATGCAGTACAGCTTTTTCCATTGGGGCGTCAGCCAATGGGCGGCGTTTTCCCTGGTCGGTCTGATCATCGCCTTCTTCCAGTTCCGCAAGGACCGCCCGGGCCTGGTCTCTACCATGGTGGAGCCGGTCACCAAGGATCTGCCCCAACGGCAATTGATCTCCGATTCCCTCGATGTGCTGGCGGTGCTCGCCACGGTCATGGGCGTGGCCACCTCGCTGGGGCTGGGCGTGCTGCAAATGAACGGCGGGCTGGAAACGGTGTTCGGCTGGCCGGACAACCTGTGGAGCAAGGTCGCCATCCTCGGCGCCATGTTCCTGTGCTACATGGCGTCGTCCTACAGCGGGCTGGACAAGGGCATCCGTGTGCTCAGTAACCTGAACATGGGTCTGTGTCTGGGCTTTATGGGTTACATGCTGTTCACCGGCCCCACGGTGCTGATCCTGGATAACTTCGTGAACGGCCTGGGCGGCTACCTGAGCAACTTCGTCAACATGGCGCTGAACATCCCACCGTTCGAGAAATCCGACTGGATGAACCGTTTCACCCTGTTCTACTGGGCCTGGGTGATCGCCTGGTCGCCGTTCGTGGGCACCTTCGTGGCGCGCATTTCCCGCGGCCGCACCATCACCGAATACGTGCTCGGCGTACTGCTGGTGCCGCCGCTGCTGGCCTGCGCCTGGATCGCCGTGTTCGGCACCACCGCTCTGGACCTGCAACTCAACGGCGGGGTCGATCTGGCGGGCGCGGTGTCCGATAACGTGGCCAGCGGCCTGTTCATGATGTACGAGGTGTTGCCACACAGCACCTTCCTGTCCGCCATCACTATGGTGATTTTATTCGTGTTCTTGGTGACCTCGGCGGACTCGGCTTCCTACATCGTGTCGCAGATGACCGACCACGGCTCACTCAATCCGCCGCTTTATAAGCGGCTCACCTGGGGCGTACTGATTTCCGCTATCTGCATCACGCTGATCGTCGCCAGCGGCCTGCGCGGGCTGCAGTCCGCCAGCCTGGTGGCGGCGCTGCCGTTCGCGGTGGTGCTGTTTCTGATGATGGGGGTGCTGATGTGGGAGCTGCGCGCCGACCGTCGCGCCATGCTGATCGAGCTGTTCCACCGCAACGACGACACGCCGGTGGGCGCCGACCTGTTCGAGGCCGACGACTTCTCCGACCTGACCACCGAGCAACGCATCCGCCGCCGCATGCCGATCCAGCGCCGCCGCTGACGCGGCGCTCCGTAGCACGGCTATGAAGCCGGGATTGTGGGAGCGGGCCCTGCCCGCGAAAGGCAAGCGGAGCTTGCCGGCAGGATTCCAGAGAGGCTGTTTGTGCTGCCGTTAGAAAGGTCTCTGCCATCCTGCCGGGAGCTTCGCTCCCTTTCGCGGGCGAGGCCCGCTCCCACAAATCCCTCAGTCGTAGGTCGGGTTAGGCCGAAGGCCGTAACCCGACAATCGTTGAGTGCGGCGCCCACCATTGGTGTCGGGTTACGCTTCGCTAACCCGACCTACGCGGCTGGGATCCTGCGGGGCAACCTTTGCCGGGAGCTGCGCTTGCCTTTCGCGGGCAGGGCCCGCTCCCACAAATCCCTCAGCGGGCGAAGGCGGCGACGGCATCTTCGATGGGCTGCTCGCCGGACAGCAGGTCGAATTCGCGGCCAGCGGTGGCCGGGTTTTCCAGCACCGCCTGCAGCACCGCCGCCACGTCCTGGCGGGGGATCTCGCCGAAATCCTCGAAGCGTTCGGCGAGGCGCACCTTGCCGGTGCCGTCGTCCTCGGTGAGCTTGCCGGGCCGCACGATGGTGTGGTTCAGCGGGCTGGCGCGCAGGTGGTTGTCGGCGGTTTGCTTGGCGACGAAATAGTGGCGCATTTTCTCCGGACCACTGTCGGGCTCGTCGGCGCGCATGGAACTGACGATCACGAAGCGCGCCACACCCATATCGCGGGCCTGGTCGATCAGATTGATGGCGCCGTTCTGGTCGACATCCACGGTTTTTTCCGGGCCGGTGTGCGGGCCGGAACCGGCGGTGAACACCACCGCGTCGCAGGTGATCAACGCTGCCCGGCAGTCGCCTTCCAGGTCCGCCACCACCACTTCGTCGGCGCCCAGCTGGCGCAGCTCCCATTCCTGGGCAGGGTCGCGGACCATCGCCCGGCAAACGTGATCGCTGTTCGCCAGGCGACGCACCAGATGGCGGCCAATCTTGCCGTTGGCCCCGGCAATCAGGATTTTCATCAGGGTCTCCTTCACTCCGACCGGTGGGCTCTCACCCTAGGAGGATGGGGGCGCCACGGCAAGCTTTAACCCGGGCATCACCAGCGCTGAGGAACGCGCTGGATGCGGCTGGTGTCGTAGCCCCGTTCGGCGGCGATCTGGATAAGCCGTTGCAGAGTGTCTTCGGGCAGCTGCGGCTGGCGGGCCATGATCCACAGATAGTCGCGTTTCTGGCGCCCGATGATCGTGGTGCGGTAGGCGTCGTCCACATACAGCACCCGGTAGTCGGCGCGGAACGGCCAGATAAAGCGCATGCCCCAGATGGCGTTGCTCTCGTCGCTGACGAAACCGGTGGGCGTCATGGTATTACGCTCGCCGTCGAAGCTGTCCTCATTGAACGCGAAGGTGACGCCGATCTTGTCCTCGTCAAGGCGCTGATAGCTTTCCACCGCGTTGTGGGCGCCTTTTTCCGGCGGCGTGGGGATATTAGCGATCACATACCAATCGCCCATGAAGCGGTCGAGATCCAGCCCGTCCACGGTCTCCACCGGCGGACGATCCGGGCTTAACTGACACGCCGCCACCAGGACGGCGGCGGCGAGCATAACGATGACGGTACGCATAGCATCTCCTTGGCTGCACCCTCAGTGTCGGAGAGCCGTGGCGAATGGCGGGTGAAGAAGGCTCAGTGATCACCGAGCACTTTGAAGCGGCGTTGCAGCCGAAAGCCCTGGTCGTCCACCAGGGTCAGGGTGTGCCAGCCCGGCGACGCCCTCAGCGCCCACTCGTGGAAGTGGTCGGTGCGCCCCAGATAGCGGTCATCGAGGTGCCAGAACAGGCTGGCTCCGGGCCGCTCGTGCACCACCCGGAACACCGCCCGGCCACGCTTGCCGCCCAGCTCCCGGGGAATAAACAGGCCGGCGCCGGCGTGGGGGTAGATCACCGCCATGGGCGCGGTGGTGTCCAGGGCCCGGGCGCCGGCGGCGCAGTCGGCCCGCCAGGCCGGCAGCGGCCGGTAGTCCGGGTGCCTCTGGCGGTAGAACCAGGCCTGGGCCGGCGGCAGCACGAACCAGTCTCGCGAGCGCATGTTGGCCACCGATTCGCAGCCGCTGTGCACGCGCTGGCCGTTGGCGTCCAGATGCACGCGGCGGTGGTGCGGGGTGACGGTCTGGAAATGGCTGTGCAGGGGCGCCAGCACGTCTTCCGCCTGGCAGCGGCCACCGGCCAGATAGCCGTCATCCACGCAGGCGCGCACGGTTTTCAAATCGTTGAGCGGCGGCGCCGGCCAGGGTTCGGTGCCCAGCAGGCTGAACACGTCCAGCATCAACGGCGCGGCGGTGTCGGCGCCGCCCAGGTGCGGCGCCGGTTCGCCGTTGCCGTTGCCGGCCCACACGCCCACCGTGTAGCGGCCGTTGCTGCCGATCGCCCAGGCGTCGCGCAAACCATAACTGGTGCCGGTTTTCCAGGCGATCGGCTGGCTGGAGCGGTACAGCCGCCATTGCCGGGCGGTGCCGGGGCGCGCCACCTCACGCAGGGCGTCCAGGGTCAGCCAGGCGGCGCCCGGGCTGATCGGGAACGGCGCCGCCACCGGGTGCACGCCGGCCAACAGCGCCGCCGGCGGCGCGACGCCGTCCCGGGCGGTGGCGATCAGCCGGGCGTAAATACCGGTGAGCTCCATCAGGGTGCCTTCCGCGCCGCCCAGCACCAGGGTCAGCCCGTAGCCGTCGGCGGGCCGGAACAGCGTGGTCATGCCCAGCGCCCGCAGCTGGTCGTGGAAGCGGCCCACCCCGTAGCGGCGCAGCATGCGCACCGCCGGCACATTCAGCGAGCGGGCCAGCGCCTCGTGGGCGGGCACCGCGCCCCGATATTCGCGGTCGAAGTTCTCCGGACTGTAGCCGCCATAGTTGGTGGGCAGGTCCGACACCAGCGTGCCCGGCAGCAGCTGCCCGGCGTCCAGCATCGAGCCGTACAGCAACGGTTTGAGCACGCTGCCGGTGGAGCGCGGCCGGGCGGCGATGTCCACGGCGGCGCCGTAGGTGAGCGGGTCGCCGTGATTAACGTTACCCAGGTAGGCGCGCACCGCCATCGCCCGGTGGTCAATCACCACCACCGCCAGGTTGTGCACGCCCTGGCGCCCCAGCCGCTCGCCGTGGTGGTCGGCGAGATCGCGCACCCGGCGCTGCAGGTCCGCGTCCAGGGTGGTGCGCAACAGCGGCGCGCCGCCGCCGGCGGTAAGCGTATCCAGCAACCGGGGCGCCAGCGACGGCAGCGCCCGGACCCGGGGCAGCGGCTCGAGACGCGCCAGGGCCAGGTCGTCCCGGTCCAGCGCGCCCTGCTGGCGCAGCGTTTCCAGCAGGCGGTCGCGCTTGGCTCGCAGCCGCTCCCGGTCGCGGCCCGGGTGGATCAGCGCCGGGCTGTTGGGCAGCACCGCCAGCAGCGCCGCCTCGGCCCAGCTGAGCTGCTCCGGCGGCCGCTGGAAGTAGCGCCAGGCGGCGGCGCGCAGGCCCACGGTGTTGCCGCCGAAGGGCGCGCGGCTGGCGTACTGGCGCAGGATCTCGTCTTTGCCCAGGTGCCATTCCAGTTGCAGCGCCAGAACGGCCTCGCGGGCTTTTTCCGGGAAGGTGCGCGGCGGGTCGGCGCGCAGCAAGCGGGCCAGTTGCATGGTCAGGGTGGAGCCGCCGCTGACCACCCGGCCGGCGTCGATATTGTCGCGGGCGGCGCGCAGCACCGCCAGCGGGTCCACGCCGGGGTGGTAGAAGAAGCGGCGGTCCTCGAAGGTGAGCAACGCCCGGCGGTACTTGTCCGGCACCCGGTCCACCGGGGCGAACCGCCACTGCTGGTCAGCGGCGATGCGCGCCGCCAGCGGCCGCCCCTGACGGTCGAGCATCAGGGTGGCGTAGTCCGTGGCCGTCAGCGCGGCGGGCAGCGGCGCGCACTGGAGAAACGCCAGCCCGGCCAGCAAGGCCAGGGCGGCGCTGGCCAAGGGCCAGCGCCAGCCTGAAAAGCGGCCCTTAATCGCGAATTACCTCCACCCACTGGCCTTTATTGCGGGCGCGGGTGTCCCCTTGGTACATGGCCTCCACCTGCCAGCCGGGCAGATAGAACCGGCCGGCGAAGGTGGCGTTCAACCCCAGGGTGTATTCGCGCGCCTCGCCGGCGGCCAGCGAGAAATAGCTGAGCACCCGGTCGTCGCGAATGTCCCGGTAATCCAGCGGCGCCGCCTGCTGATCGCCGGCCAGACGGCTGTCGGTGATCTGCCAGCCGGACGGCAGCACCTGGGTCAAAGCCAGGTTGTCCAGGTCGCGGCCGCTGGTGTTGACGATGCGCACCCGGGCGCGGAAATCGGTGCCCTGGGACAGGCTGGCCGGATCCAAGGGCCGGCCGTCCAGGGTCAGGAAGCGGGCTTCAAGCCCGAGCCCCTGCGCGGCGGCCTGTTCCTGGCCTGGCGCCGGCGTACCCCGGGTGGTCACCGAGGCGAACAGGCGGCGCTCGCTGTCGTTGCGCACCGCCAGCTCGACCCCCTCGCCTTCCAGCGACAGGGCCTGGCGGAACACCGGCGCCTGTGACTGAATTTCCTGCCAGTCGCCGTCGCCCTGGCGCCACGCGAAGCGGTAGCCTTCACCGGCGTCGCCGGAGCCGGCGAAGCGAGCCATGGCCATCAGCGCCCAGGCGGTGCTCTGGGTGGAGTACCACTGCTGGGAGGCGAGCTGGCCGGCGATCGCTTCGGCCTGACGCCAGGCGCCGTCGCTGTCGCCCCGGGCGTCGCGCACCAGCAGCTCAATGGCCTGATCGCGCAGCGCCGAGCCGTAGGTGGGGCCCGGACGGTCGTAGTCCGGCGCGGCATCGGCCCCGGCGATCAGTTCGCCGGCCACATCGTTGAGGCCCATCCGCTGATAGGCGGCGGCCAGCAGCCAGCGCGCGGCGTGGTAGCCGGGCCGGCGGCTGTCGGCGTCGGCCTGGGCGGACAGGGCTTCGCGCAGGCGGTTCTGGGCGCCGACCTCGGGCTGGCCTGCCAGCGCCAGGGTGTAAAGGCGATAGGCCTGGCCGGCCCAGTGCCAGGGTTCGCCGCCCGGGTCGCGTCCCACACGGCGTTGGTAGCTGGCCCAGTTTTCCAGCATGCCGGCGGGCACCGCGAAGCCCTGACGGCGCGCTTCCAGCAGGAAGTGGCCGGCGTAGGAGGTGCCCCAGTCGTCGGCCACGGCCGCCCCCGGCCAATAGGCGAAGGCGCCGTCGCCGAGCTGGAAGCGGCGCAGCCGTTCGATGGCCGCTTCCACATTGCTCTGAATACGTCCGCGCTGTTCATCATCGAGCGCAATCAGCCGCGACAGGTACAGCTGCGGCAGCGCCGCCGATACGGTCTGCTCGACGCAGCCGTGGGGGTAGCCGAGCAGGTAGTCCAGACGCCGCTCCAGACCCATGGCCGGCAGGCTGCTCACGGTCAGCCGGCTTTGGTTGGTGCCGGGCAGGCCGTGGGCGCGGTGTCGCTGCGACCAGGTCTCGCCGGCCGCCAACAGGCGCCCGGTGGCACGGACGGTGGGCGGGTTGGCGGCGCGCACCGGCAAATGCACGGTTTCGCTGGCGCGGTAGCCCTCGCCGTCGTGGTGGTCGGCGCGGGCGGATACGGTCACCGTGGCGGTGCCGGTGCTGTCGCCGCTCTTCAGGCCCAACTCGGCGATCTGCTCGCCGCTGTCCTGGAAGTCCAGCTCGGCGCCCTGCTCATCCGGCTGGTCGCTTAACGCGACCGGCCCGTCCACGTCGGCGGACACCGTCACCGGACCGAGGCCGTCTTCGGCGGCGAACAGGGTGACCGGCAGCGCCAGGGTTTCGCCTGGCCCCAGCACGCGGGGCAGGGACGACAGCAGGGTCAGCGGCTGGGTGACGGTGACGTCTTTCTCGGCTTCGCCGTAGGCGTGGCCGTTGCCAGCCACCACCATCACCCGCACCTGGCCCATATAGGCGGGCAGCTCGATGTCGTGCTCGGCGGTCTCGCCCTTGGCCAACTGGAAGGGCCCCCGGAACCGCACCACCGGCGGGAAGCGGCGGCGCTGTTGCTCGCTGCCATCGCGCAGCGCGTCGGAGCCGCCCAGCGCCAGCATCTGATCCAGCTCGCCGCCGTAGGCGCCGACCACCTGATCGAACAGGTCCCAGGTCAGCACGCCCAACGCCTCGCGCTGGTAGAACGCCTGGTGCGGGCGCGGCGTGGCGAAGCCGGTGATTCCCAGCAAGCCTTCGTCGACCACCGCCAGGGTATAGGTCATGGGCCGCCCGCGACGCTCGGACACCGCCACCGACAGCGTGCTTTGCGGGCGCACTTCGCCTTCGGCGCGGATGTCCGGCATCAGGCGGGTGGCCGGATCGTCGACCAGCAGCGGCGCGATGCCGTACAGGCGGATCGGCCGGTCGTTGTCGCGTTCGGCGTGCGGTTGCAGCAACGCCACGTGGACATACACGTTAGGGGCCATCTCGGCGGTGACCGGCACTTCCAGGGTCAGGGTGTCGCCCTGCTCGCCCGCTTCCAGCCAGTAGTGGTCGAGCACCCGGGCACCGTTTTCCAGGCTCACCAGCAGGCGGCCCTGGCCGCTCACCGGCACCTGCACGCGGGCGGTGTCGCCCACCTGGTAACGTTCCCGGTCGGTGCTCAGCGACAGCCGGGTGGCGGCGTCGCCCTGGGCGCCGCGTTCGCCGCTCCAGCCCAGATAGACGGTGCGGCTGACGCAGTGGCGGCCGTCGCTTTGGCAGACCCGCAGCAGGTGCCGGCCCCACTCGTAATCGGCGCCGGCCAGGGTCCACTGGGCGCGTCCGTCGGTGTCGGTGGTGAGGGTGTCCTGGCGCAGTTTTTCGGTGTGCGGGTCGCTGATGAAGTTGGTCAGGCTGTCGTCGCCGCGGTCCCACCACCAGCGCCAGTCGATGCGGTACAGGCTCAGGGTCAGGTCGCGGCCGGCCTCCGGTTTGCCGTCCTGGTCCAGGGTAAGAAAGCCGATCTCGTGATCCCGGTCGCGGCCCAGGGCGCCGCCCCAGCCGTCGCCTTCCGGCACGCGCAGGCCCACCCAGTGCTGGTAGGGACGCACCGGCACGCGGCGCACCTGGGTGCTGTAATCGCCGCTGTTTTCGAACACCCGGGTGGTGAGCGTGGCGGCGGCCATGCCCGGCGGGGTGAGTTCCGGCAGGTCGAGCGGGAAGCGTGCGTCGCCCTGATTGTCGAGCTTGCCTTCAAAGGCGGTGAACGGCTCGGCGCCGAGGCTGCGGGTGGGGTCGTCGAAGGCGAAGCCGTCATAGCCTTCAAAGCCGGTGGCGGCGTTGCTCAGATTCGCTTTGACGTCGGCTTTCAGGCCGCCGGCACGGGCGCCGTTGAGCCACTGGCTGTGCAGGGTCACCGGGTTGGCGGTGCCGGCGTCCAGGGCATCGGGCAGGTCCAGCTCGATACTCAGCCGGTTGGGTTTGATCGCCTCGACCCGCAGTGGGGTATCGAAGTAACGGTCGCCGATCCGCGCCACCGCGCGCCAGTTGCCGGTGGGGGCGTCCTCGGCGGTGCTCAGGGTGAAGGTGTAGAACTGCCCCACCGGCTCGCTGTTGGTGTATTGAGCCACCTTGTCGCCGCGCGGGTCGAACCAGTCCAGGGTCAGCGGGTGGTCGTCGGGAATGCGGTTGTCCGGGTCGTTGAGAATAAAGGTGAGGTGGATATCGTCGCCCGGGCGCCATACGTCTCGCTCGCCGTAGAAGAAGCCCTTGAGGCCGTCGCGCACCCGCTCGCCGCCGGTGTTGAACTGATTGGTGGGCAACGCTTGATTGCGCGCCAATTTCAGGTAGCCGCGATCGTCACCGAGGTGGGCGACCAGATAGAACGGCGTGCCGTCCACGCCCAGGGTCGCTTCGCCGTCGCTGTTGGTGGTGCCCTCGGCGAGCTGCTGATGCTGGTAGTTGTGCACGCTGACCCGCACGCCGCTGGCCGGTGCGTTGCTGTCCAGGTGGGTAGCGACCACGATCAGCCGGTCGTCCTCGCCCTGTTTGGCGATCAGCCCCAGGTTGGAGGCCAGGAAGGCGCGCGAGGATTCGGCGCGCTCGTTGTACTGGTAGTAGGCGTCGGCGCAGGGGTTGTCCCGCTCCTGCCAGCTCAGGTAACCGGCGTTGTCGTAGTAGCGGCGCAGGCGGTCGCCGCCGTCGTCCTGGCCGGGGCCTTCGAAGTTGTCCGGCAGCTCGACGGTGCGGCTCGGCCCCTCGCCCTCGCAGCGGTAGTCGATGGTATCGGCGTCGATCTTCAGGGTCAGGCGCACCAGGCCGTTGGGGTGGCGCGCCATCAATTCACTCAGGTCCAACCGGTAGCGCTGCCAGTCGCCATCGCCGTCCGGCGGCAGGCTCAGCGTTTTCTGCCACAGGTAGCGGCCATGGCGGGTGTCCGCGTAACCCGCATTGAGGTCGTTGTTTTGCAGATAGCCGGCGATATTGTCGGCGAACACTTCGAACGCCTGCACCTTCACCGCGCGGGCGCCGACCGCCTCGAACGGCACGCTGAGCGTTTCGCCGGCGGGCAGAATCACGCCATCGCCGACGAAGCGCACGCCGGGCTTGGCCACCCGCAACACCAGATCCTGCGTGAACTCGCCGTCCAGGCGGGCCCGCGACGCGCTGCGCAGGCCGGCGCCGACGGTCAGGGTGACGGCGCCGTCGTCCCCGGCCTCGCCACCCGGGTAGACCAGCAGCTGGCTGCCGTCGATGCGAACCCGGGCCTCTTTGCCGTTAACCCGCACCAGCCCGGCGGTGTCTTGGTGGCCCATCAGGGGCTGTGAAAACTGCACCCGGATATGCGGCTGCGGGTAACTCAAAGTGCGGGCCGCAATCACCTGGAAAGCGCCTTCAGCGGGCACCGGGTACTGCCGCTCACCGCTTTCTTCCACGGCCAGCGGCTCGCCGTTCCAGCGCAGCACCACCGGCGCTGGTTCCCCGTCGCGGCGGATCGCCCCGATTTGGAAACCGTGGCTGAGCCCGGCGGCGCCGTGGTGCCATTCGATGTCCAGCCGCCGGTCGGCCTGGGTGGCGGTGAGGGCGGCCTGCACCGCAAGCGGGTCCGCCTGGTCGACGGTGGTCAGCTCGCCAGCCAGGCGCATGCGGTTCGGCGCGTCGTCCACCGGCGCCAGGGCGTCCACCCGCAGGCTCAGTTGCTGGCGCCGCACGGTGAGCGGCAACCTCAGCGGCGGCAGGCCATCGTCGACCCCGGACAGCCCCTGGGGGAACAGCGTCAGGGTCAGCAACCGGCCCCGCTCCAGCGGCCCGTCGGGGCGGATTTCCAGACGGTCGCGGGCGGTGAAAACCGCGTTGAAACCGGCTTCCGGCTCCAGGCGCGCCACCCCTTGGGCGGCGGTTTCCAGCGCCTCTTCGCTGACCACTGGGTGGGTGAAGCGCACCACCAGAGGTGCGCGGGCGCTCACCTCGCCGGTTGGCCAGCTGTCCAGGTGGCTGCGCCAGCGGCTGTCCACGGGCGCGGTGCGCTCACCGTTGTTGGCCGCCGAAGACGTTGGCGGGGAAGTCTCCGCGCTGGAGGGTGCCGGGCCGGGTTCCTCGGCGACATCGCAGGCCAACAGGGAGAGGGCCAGAAACAGCACGCCTAAGTGTTGTAATCGCATTCCTTTGACCGCCTTGGGCTTATTGTTACGGAGATTGTTTTGTCACGGGGGAGGTGTGTCCGGAAAAGGTAGCACAGTTGCGAAAGGCCGCCCTCCTCACACAAGGTAAAATCGTACCGAACCACAGCGGGGCCCGCGCGCCATGACACCGACCACGCCATGAAGAAAACTATGTTGGCGATCGCTCTGATCGCCCTGGTGGCCACCGCCGTCCTGGCGCTATGGCCCGAAGACCCGGTGGCGGCCCGCTGGGAGGACTACCTGGCCCGGTTGGAGCGCCTCACCCGGCAGCCGGTACCGTCGGCGTCCGCCCTGGATCTGAGACCCTATCCCGGCAACGCGGCACTGCGCCGCCCGCTGCCGGATCTACGCACCGGGCTGCTCAACTATCTGGCGTTGCGCCATTGCGACCTGATGTCACTGGTCAGTGAGCGCAACAGCGCCCTGGGCAAACTGCGCACCGCCTCGCTACGGCTGAGTTACGAGCTGACCTTTATGGAGCGGGGTCGACGCTGTCTGGCCGGAGAAACGCTGGAAGATCCGGAACTCATCGCCCTGCTGGAGCGCACCCTGGCGGTGAAACGGGGCAGCCTGGACGACCTGTTCTGGAACGCCACCTGGGCCGGCGATGAGCTGCGCGGCTTTCTGAACCAGTCGCCGGGCCCGGCCGGCGACCCCGCCCCGGGGCTGGAGGCACTGGGCGGCCTGACCCGCGCGGGCCGGGCGCTGCGGACCAGGCCGCCGCCGGACGCCCTGCCGGATCTGGAGCGACATCTGGCCACCCTGGCCGGTGGCGCCGCCGGCGGCGCGGTGCTGCGTGAGATCGCCGCCGCCCGGGTGGCCCTGGAACAGGCCCACGGCATGCTTCAGGCGCTGGACGCGGATGGCCTGTGCCCGCGTGGCCGGGCCAGCCAGAGGGCCCGCTACCTGCGCAACCTTTTGGATAGCGTCTACGGGCAAGAAGTACAGCCGTACCTGGCGGACTTGGACCGACGTCAGCGCCGGCTGGGCGAACGGTTGCGGGCATTGCGGCGTGTCAGCAGCGGCGCCAACCCGGCGCTGGACCAGTGGCTGGCGCACTATTTCGGCCCCCAAAGCCAGGCCTCACGCCTTGCTCAGGCCCTGCGGGCCCACACCAAGCGCTGGCAAACCGTGCTCGGCGCCTGCGGGCTGATGCCCGGGGAAGGCTGAGCGGCGACGGTGAATTATTGGCCATCGAAGCGCCTGTGAACGGCTGTACAGCTAATGTTTTTGAAATCGGTCACAGACATACTCTCATTGGTCGGCGAGGTCCCATCCGTCGACTCGCGGAGTTCCGCTCCGTGATAGCTCTCCCGAGCCAAACGATTCATCGGCGTCCTCTGGACGCCGTTTTTTTTGGTGGCTCGTTTCGAAACGCCCCTACCCCCCCCCCGACCCGGCACCGGAGCAATTCACAGCATGCGGCTGTTCTTGCCGAACTGGCTGCGCAGGAAGGCCATCTGGTCGCCGCGGATGCGGTGGCTGTTAATCAGCGCCAGATACTCCGCCATATTCGGCACATAGGGCAGCGCCAGCAGCTCCATGTTGATTTCTTCCGGCAGGCGGTCCCCTTTGTGCTGATTGCAACGTCGGCAGGCGGCGACCACATTGAGCCAGTTGTCCTTGCCGCCGCGGGAAGTGGGGCGGATATGATCGCGGGTAAGCAGCGCTTCCGGGTAGGGTTTGCCGCAATACAGGCAAAGATGCTGGTCACGACGGAACAGAGCGCGGTTGGTGAGCGGCGGACGGGTGCGCCGGCGCGGGCTGGCGATGCCGTCGCAGGCGATAATGGAATGCAGGGACAGCCGTGACCGATCGCCTGTCAGGCGGCACATGCCCCCACGCAGGTTGTAAATCACATCGCCCAGGGTCCAGGTTACCAGACCCCGAGCGTACAGCACCGCGGCGGCTTGCCAATCCAGCCACTCCACCGGCGTGCCCGCCTTATCCAACCGCAAAATGCGCTCACTCATAGGCACCTTCGCCTGTTCCGACGTTTTCTTCCGCGTTCTGCGGAGTCATGAAAGTCTTTAAGCGTGACGATTCTGCGACAGGGGGCGGGCGGCGGTGAAAAAGGGCACCGGCGCCAGGCCTCGAAAGCACGCGCCAGCGGGGGCGCGGGTACTGTCCTGATCTCTGATTAACCGACCCGGGCCGGCTAATCAGAAAGCAGGGAAAGAAAAACGGCTGCTTGAATAATAAACAGCCTTAATCAAGGTCCGCAACCGTGATTACCGTTGCGACGGCGGGGAATGCAGCGGCTGCGCGGAAAAAGACGGCAGCTGATAGCAGGCTTCGGCGGCCACACCGGTGTTGTCGGTGTCGGTCATGATCGCCACCGCGTCCACGCTCTCCAGGTCAAGGTCGTGGAAGCGTTTGAAATCGGCGGCCACGTCACGGCTGAACCCCTGCCACTGCCCGGCTTCGCCGTCCGGCCCCTGGACCACCACCATTGCCGCTTGCCCGGCGTAGGGGTTGGGCCAGTGGGCACCCGGTGAATGCGAGCGCGACCAGACGTAGTTGATCGCCCGGGTACGCCAGGGCGCCCAGCCTTTCTTGATCACATAGACCCGCGCCAGAAAATCGTCGCCGGCCTTGCTCTGCTCGTCCGCCGCCGGCCAAGCCGGCGTCTCCTCGGCCCGCCAGCGCCAGTTCAGCCAGGGCGTACGGGCCAGGTTCACGGCCTGCTCGCGGGCCAGGCCCGAGGCACTGGCTTGTGCCCTGGCCCGCCAGCAGCCGGCGTCGGTCAGGTGGTAGCGGGTCTCGCCCTCGAAGGTCACGTGCCGCCAGCCCGGCGGCGGCTCCGCATTGGCCGTGGCGCGGATACACAGGGTCAATAACAGGAACGCGCTACAGGCTATATACTGGTTGAAATAAGCACTGAACATAGGCGAGCGGCATGCAGTTTGATTATGTGATCGTGGGCGCCGGTTCCGCCGGCTGCGTACTGGCCAACCGGCTTTCCGAGAACCCCAATACCCGTGTTTGTCTGCTGGAAGCGGGCCCCTCGGACAACAGCCTGTTCATTCGCATCCCCGCCGGGATCATCTGGCTGATGCGCTCCAACGCCCGCAACTGGCGTTATTACACGGTACCGCAGACCGCGCTCAATAACCGTGAACTTTATATTCCCCGGGGCAAGACCCTGGGCGGGTCCTCGGCGGTGAACGCCATGTGCTACACCCGCGGCCACCCCTGGGACTACGATCACTGGGAATCGCTCGGCAACCCCGGCTGGGGGTACAAGGACGTGCTGCCGCTGTTCAAGCGCTGCGAACACTATGAGCCCGGCGGCGAAGGCCCATTCCACGGCGTCAACGGCAACCTCAATATCGCCGAACTGAAATTCCGCCACCCGGTCAGCGAGGCGTTCGTGACCGCCGGCGTGCAGGCCGGCCACCCTGCCACCGACGACTTCAACAACGACACCCAGGAAGGGATGTCGATGTACAAGGTCAATCAGAAGGACGGCGAGCGTTGGGGCGTGGCCCGCGGCTATCTGCACCCGGCCATGGAACGCGACAACCTGACGGTGATGACCGGCGCCCTGGTGCACCGGGTGCGCTTCGACGGCAAGCGCGCCACCGGCGTGGAGGTGGAGCATAACGGCAGCATGCAGACCATCGAGGCCGGCGAGGTGATCCTGTCCGGCGGCGCGATCAACTCGCCACAGCTGCTGCAGTTGTCCGGGGTCGGCGACCCTCAGGAACTGAAGCGCCACGGTATCGAGCCGGTGCACGATCTGCCCGGTGTCGGCGGCAATCTGCATGACCACCCGGACGTGCTGGTGATCCACCGCAACCGGCGCCGCGACACCTTCACCATGGGCTCCTGGGAGTTGCCGTTCACCGGCGCCAAGGCGGCGTGGGACTTCTTTACCAAACGCAGCGGCCAGCTGACCTCCAACGTGGCGGAAGCCGGCGGCTTCATTAAATCGCGGCCGGAGGAAGAGCGCCCGGACCTGCAGTTGCATCTGACCGCCGCGAAACTGGACAACCATGGGCTGAACTGGATGTTCAGCATGGGCCACGGCTACTCCGGCCATGTCTGCATCCTGCGCCCGAAAAGCCGCGGCACCATCCGCCTGCGTGACGCCGACCCGCGCAGTCCGGCACTGATCGACCCACGCTTCCTGGAGCATCCGGACGACATGGAAGGCATGGTGCGCGGCGTCAAAGCAATGCGCGAAATCATGGCCCAGGACGCGTTGGCGCCCTGGCGTGGCGAGGAAATCGCACCCGGCGCCGATGTGCAGAGCGACGAGCAGATTCGCGCCTTCCTGCGCCGCAAGTGCGACAACATCTATCACCCGGTGGGCACCTGCAAGATGGGCGTCGACGACCAGGCGGTGGTGGACCCGGACCTGAAAGTACACGGCCTGGAGGGCCTGCGGGTAGTGGATGCGTCGATCATGCCGACGCTGCCTGGCGGCAACACCAATGCGCCCACGGTGATGATCGCGGAAAAAGCCGCCGACAAGATTCTCGGGGTCTGATTTCATCGCACTGTAACGCCCCGTTCCCAGACTGCGTTCCCTGCAATGGGGAAATCCGTCCGGGGAGGGGGCATCATGAGTGGCGAATCGTCACCACGGGCACAGCTCGTGGAACTGCTGTGGCAACTGAAACAGAACTACGATCAAAGCGGCGACGGCTCGTTGCGCTTTATTCACTTCAATACGCTCCTTAACGACTCGCAATACCGCGCCGAGGTGATCGAGAAGGCGCTGTCCAGCGAGCACCCTCGCATCCGCGAACTGGGCCGCAAGCTGAAAGCGGCCAACCGGCAAGGCGGCCTTCTGCATAAAACCAGCGCCCCTCCGGCGCCCCGTGGCGACACGGCGCCGGCCTCTCCCCGGCCCGCCCCCCGGCACGACACCACGCCGCGACGCTCATCGACCTTATGGTGGCTGGGCCTGGGGACGCTGGTGCTGGTGGGGGTGATCGCCGCCGGGGTGTTTTTGCAGCCGTCCATCGGCGGCCTGCTCTCCGGGCGCCAGGTGGTGGCCGGCCCGCTCACCGGCGAACACCGCTGGTCCGCCGACCGCACCTGGGTGCTGGACGGCATCGTCTACGTGGAGGGCAACGCGCGCCTCACCATCGAACCGGGCACCCGCATTGAAGGGCGGCCAGGCTCGGCCCTGGTGGTGACGCGGGGCGCCAGCCTGCACGCCGCCGGCAACGCCGACATGCCGATCGTATTCACCAGCGGCCAGCCAGAAGGCACCCGCGCCCCCGGCGACTGGGGCGGCGTGGTGCTGCTCGGCTCGGCGCCGGTCAATCAGGCCGACGCGCACATCGAAGGGGTGCCCGCCAACGATAGCCGCGGCGCCTTCGGCGGCGATGACGCCGACGGCAGTTGCGGGGTTCTGGAGTACACGCGCATCGAGTTCGCCGGCTTCGAGGTCTACGCCAACAACGAACTTAACGGCCTGACCCTGGGCGGTTGCGGCAGCGGCACCATTGTCCGCCATGTGCAGGTGCACCGCTCCCTGGACGACGGCGTGGAAATGTTCGGCGGCACCGCGGACCTGCGCCACGTGCTGATCACCGGCGCCGGCGACGATTCTCTGGACTGGGACTGGGGCTGGCGCGGCCGGGTACAGTTCTTGATTGCCCAGCAACACCCGAACAGCGGCGACAACGCCTTCGAAGCGGACAACAACGGCAGCCAGCACGACGCCGAGCCGATGTCGGAACCGGTGATGTACAACGTCACTCTGGTGAGCCCGCGCAGCCACACCCGCCACCACCGCGCCATGACCCTGCGCGAGGGCACCGGCGGGCACTTCCACAACCTGTTCATGCATGGCTTTTCCGGGGAAGCGGTGGACATCAAGGACGCGGTGACGGTGGCCAACCTGGACAACGGGCGTCTGACGTTCGAGGCCCTGGCAATCAACGACATCGGTGGGCGCGGCATCGGCTACTTCGAGGACGAAAGCGGAACCGCGGACGACGACGGCGGCCTAGACGAGGCCAGCTACTTCCGCGACACCGTGGGCGCGCGCTTGGGCGTCGACCCATTGTTCAGCCGCGACGTGGGCAGCACCGTGCATCCGGACTTCACCCCCGGTGGCGCCTCGTCCTTGAAAGACGGCGCCGTGGCGCCGCCCCAAGGCGAATTCTGGGACGAATCCGCGCTGTACATCGGCGCCATCCGGCCAGGGGCGGCCAGGGACTGGACTGATGGGTGGACGGCTTTTCCGTTGAACTAGCGGTCATCTGCACACTAGTTTGTGGGAGCGAGCCTTGCCCGCGAAAGGGTGGCGAAAGCCACCCGGCGGGATACCAGAAGCCTTGTTGGTATTCCGCTTTCAGAAATCTCTGGCATCCTGCGGGGCAACCTTTGCCGGGAGCTTCGCTCCCTTTCGCGGGCAGGGCCCGCTCCCACAAGGCGCGTTTCAACGAGCCTTAGCGGACCACGGCGAAGAACACGCCGCCGTCGCGGTTGATGCGCAGCAGCAGGGCGGCTTCCTTGTCGGGGACGGCGGCGCGCAGTTGTTCCAGGTTGGTCACGTCCTGGCGGTTGACGTTGACGATCACGTCGCCACGCCGCAGCCCGGCACGCCAGGCGGCGGAGCTGCGCGCCACGTTTTCCACCAGCACGCCCTGTTTGACGTAATCAAGCTCGCCTTCGCGCAGGTCGCGTAGCGCGGCGCCCTGCAGGTGCGAGGACACACCGTTGCCCGCGCCGGCGCCCTGGCCGGATTCGCTGATCACCGCGGTGACCGTCTTGCGGCGGCCGTCCCGCTGAATGGTCATTTCGATTTTCTCACCCACCGGCGACAGCCCGACTTTGTTGCGTAAATCCGAAACCCGGTCCACCGGCTGGCCGTCCACTTCCAGCACCACGTCGCCGGCTTTCAAGCCGGCTTCGGCGGCGGCGCTGTCCGGCAGCACATTGGTGATCACCACGCCCTTGCGGCGCTCCACCTTGAAGGCGCTGGCCAATTCCTGGGTGAGATCCTGGATGGTCACGCCGAGCACGCCGCGCCGTACTTCGCCGTGCTCGATCAACTGGTCCATCACGTTGACCGCCATATTGGTGGGGATGGCAAAGCCGATGCCCACATTGCCACCGGCGGGCGCGAGGATGGCGGTGTTGATGCCCACCAGCTCACCGTTGAGGTTGACCAGGGCGCCGCCGGAGTTGCCCGGATTGATGGAGGCGTCGGTCTGGATGAAATTTTCGTAGCCTTCAATGCCCAAGCCGGTGCGGCCCAGGGCCGACACGATACCGGAAGTGACGGTCTGCCCCAGCCCGAAGGGGTTGCCGATGGCGACCACGAAATCCCCCACCCTGAGCCCGGCGGAATCGGCGATGCGGATTGGCGTCAGATCCTCGGCGCTTTCCAGTTTCAGCACCGCCAGATCCACTTCTTCGTCCAGCCCTACTAATTCCGCTGACAACTCACGCCCGTCGATCAGAGTGACTTCGATCTTGTCGGCGTTGCGCGCCACATGGGCGTTGGTGAGCACGTAGCCCTGGTCGGCGTCAACGATCACCCCGGACCCGGCGGACACCGCGCGGCGGCTCGGCGCCTGATCCGGCATATCGAAAAAGCGGCGGAAGAAAGGGTCCTGCATCAACGGGTTCTGGGCCGCCCGCACCCGGGTCTCAATGGCGATGTTGACCACCGCCGGGGCGGTCTTTTCCAGCATCGGCGCCAGCGACGGCAGTGCTTCGCCGCTCGCCATGCGCGTCGGCAAGGCGGCGCCGGCGGGCGCCGACAACAGGCTCATCAGAACCACGGCACTAATCAGATCGAGAGGACGTTTCAGAACGGTGCGCAAGGTCAAACCCTCCTGTGAATCAATGGGCTAAAGCGCCCCTGAAAAACTCCCTGACTTCGACCCGCCCGCGGGATCAGGGTTCCGACGCGAAGATTCTCACCCGGTTGTACTCGCCGGCCTCGCCCAGGTCCGGCCAGGTGGAGGCCGGCCAGGTCCCGAGCAACGTCAGCCCCGGCGGCTCAAGGTCGGGGATCCGCGAGTCCGCCAGCAGTATCGGCAGGCCGCTGGCGTGAAAGCGTTCCAGCAGCGGCAGGTTGTCCCGATCATAGAGAATGTCCGCGGCGCTGATGCAATCAGCGTCGGCCAGGCAGGCGTCCAGGTCGTCGCTGAGCGATACCGCCACGCCGTTGAGCGCGGCGTTGGCGGCGGTGGCGGCGAGCGCGTCCGGGTCCAGGTCGCAGGCGATCACCCGGTGCGCGCCGGCCAGAGCGGCGGCGATCGCCACCACCCCGGAGCCCGGCCCCACATCGACCAGGGTTTTGCCACGCACCCACTCCGGGTGCGCCAGCAGATGGCGCGCCAGGACCTGGCCGGAGGCCCAGCACAGCGACCAGTACGGCGGCGCTTCCATCAGGGCGTTGGCCACCTCCTGATCGAGCCGTTCGTCCACCAGCTCGTCGAGCAGCCACAGCCGCAGCGTCGGCACCAGTGGCAATGGCGTGGCCAGCAGACGAATATTGGGAAGCAGGCGGTTCAGGCGCGCTTGAAGGTCTAGGGGCGGGTTGGGGTCAAGCGTCTTCGCCACGGCGGACAGCCTCGCTGAGCAGAAAGTCGAAACGTCGTGGCTCGGCGATGCGGCCTGCGTCATCCAGGGCCGGGTACGGCACGCCGTAACGTTCACAAAGCGCCGCCAGGCGCGGGTGCGCCCAGCGGAAGAACGCGTGCTGGTAGCGCGCCTCGCTGAGCCGGCGCTGCTGGTACAGCCCGGCCGCGCGGCGCTGCTCGCAGGCCTCGGAGAGAATGATCGCCGCCGCCACGCTGACGTTGAACGAGGACACCATGCCCATCATGGGAATGATCACATGCTGGTCCACGGCGGCCACGGTGCGTTCGGTGATGCCGAACTTTTCGGTGCCGAACAGCACCGCCGTAGGGCGGGTGAAATCCACCTCCCGGTACGGCACGGCGGTGTCGGAAAAATGCGCCGCCAGCACCTGCTGCCCCTGAGCGCGGGCGGCCGCCACCGCGTCCGGACCGCTATCGTGCTCATGCACGTAAACCCAGCGCTGCGAGCCCATCGCACTGCTGGCCGAGGCGCGGGCCCGGTTTTCCGGCAACACCGCGTGGACATCGAGCACCCCCACCGCGTCGCAAGTGCGCACGATGGCGTTAATATTGTGCGGCTTGTGCACCCCTTCCAGGATCACGGACAGATCCGGCTGGCGGCGGTCCAGGGCGGCGCACAGGCGCCGGTGTCGTTCCGGGGTCATCGGGTCTCCAGGGATAGCGGGCACAACGGCGGCGATTGTAGCATCGCCGCGCGCGCCGGGCGGACAATCCCGTCCGCCTTGGGCACACTAGGGCTTCTCCGAGCACAGAACCTGGAACGAGGACCGTCCATGAAGCAACGGGCATTGCCGCTGGCCGGCGTCAAAGTGGTGGAACTGGGGCAACTGCTGGCCGGCCCCTTCGCCGGCACCCTGCTGGCCTATTTCGGCGCCGAGGTGATCAAGGTGGAGCCGCCCGGCGGCGACCCGATTCGCGGCTGGCGCACCCTGGACGACACCGGCACCTCGTTCTGGTGGCGCAGCCTGGGCCGCAACAAGCGCTCTGTGACTCTGGATCTGAAGAGCGACGCCGGCCGCGAACTGGCGGCGCGCCTGATCGACGACAGCGACGTGCTGATCGAAAACTTCCGCCCCGGCACGCTGGAAAAATGGGGGCTCGGCCCGAAGCGCTTCAAGGACAGCAACCCGGGGCTGATCTACACGCGCATTTCCGGCTATGGCCAGGACGGCCCCTACGCGGACAAACCGGGCTATGCGTCGGTGTGCGAAGGCATCGGCGGGCTGCGCTACGTTAACGGCTTCCCCGGCGAGCGCCCGGTGCGCCCCAACCTGTCCCTGGGCGACACCGTGGCCGGGCTGCATGCGGCCCTGGGCATCGCCATGGCGTTGCTCGAGCGCCATAACAGCCACCAGGGCCAGGTGGTCGATGTGGCCCTGTTCGAATCGGTGTTCAATCTGCTGGAAGCGGTGATCCCGGAGTTCGACGGCGCCGGCGAGATACGCCAGCCCGCCGGCTCCACCGTCACCGGCATCGTGCCCACCAACACCTACCGCTGCGCGGACGGCAAGTACGTAATTATCGGCGGCAACGGCGATTCGATCTTCAAACGCCTGATGGTCACCGCCGAGCGCGCCGATCTGGCCGAGGACCCGCGCCTGGCGAAAAACCCCGGCCGAGTGGCCAACGAAGCGGAAATCGACGGCGCCATCGAAGCCTGGTGCGCCACCCTGCCCAGCGCCGAAGTGCTGGAAAAGCTGGAAGCGAACCGGGTGCCCTGCGGCCCGATCTACAGCGCCGCCGACATGATGGCGGACCCGCACTTCCAGGCGCGCGGCCTGTTCCAGCAGGTCGAAATCAACGGCGCGCCGCTGAAAATCCCCGCCATTATGCCGCGCCTGGGCGGCACCCCCGGCACCACCCGCTGGCCCGGCGGCGACGCCGGTTGCGACACCGAATCGGTGGCGCGCGGTGAGCTGGGCTTGTCCGAGGAAGAATTTCAGCGCCTGAAAGCCCAGGGTGTGTTCGGCGCCTGACACTCGGGCAAAGGGTATAACAGGCTATGGAGCGCACCTTGTGGGAGCGGGCCCTGCCCGCGAAAGGGCGCGAAGCTCCCGGCAGGATGCCAGAGAGTTTTCTAACGGCGGCACAAACAGCGTCTCTGGAATCCTGCGGGGCAACCTTTGCCGGGTGGCTAAAAAACCACCCTTTCGCGGGCAGGGCCCGCTCCCACAAGGCCCGCTCGCACAAGTGCCGTTCTTTCTGGGCTTTGACAAGCCCGTGCCCGCCCTGGAGCTAGCGCTGGGAGAGCTGACGGTAGAGGTTGTCCATGACGCGGGCGGCCAGAAGGCGGGCGCGGTCGGTATTGGGGCCGCTGAAGTGTTCCCGCAGGTTGGCGGTGAACAGCGCCAGCCAGCGCTCGTGGTGGGCACCCGTGAGCGGCTGCTTGTCGTGCACCGCGCGGTGCTTAGCGATCATATGCCGGTCGTAAGCGGTGTCGCCGAGCAGCATCTTTTTCCAGTACGCGGCGATCAGCGGTAGATGTTTGTCGAGATCAATGCGCGCCACCTCCAGAAACACCGGCGCCAGCAGCGGGTCGTCCAACACCCGCTGGTAGAACAAATCAACCATATCCTCGATGTGCGCCGGGCGGTCCAGGTCCGGCTTGTCATCACGCCGGGCCGGCGGTTCACCGGGGACGAACCACTGGGCCACGGTCACCAGCGAATACGTCCGGTGAGGATGTCCTTAAACATCACGAAGTCACCGGCCAGGCTGTACCAGGGGTGCTTGAAGGTGGCCGGGCGGTTGTGCTCAAAGAAGAAGTGGCCCACCCAGGCGAAGCCGTAGCCCACCACCGGCAACAGCAGCAGCCCCCACGGATTGCCGGTGATCAACACGCCGGCAAGCACCGCGAACAGCCCCAGGGTGCCGAAGAAATGCAACCGCCGGCAGGTCGGGTCGGTGTGCTCCTGCAGATAGTAGGGGTAAAACTCCTTAAAGCTCTCGAAGCCGGATTGTTTAATCTCGTTCATGGTGCTCACCTCTTGGGCACTGACACGCCCGCCGCCGGAATGATTGTTTCAGCCATTGTCCACGATTGGCGGCCATGGACAATGGCCTGATCAACCACGGATACCGGATTGCCCATGGCCCTACGCCCGCGCCTCAGCCGCCTTCTTTCCCCGCAACGTACGCCGATCCCCCGCGACCTGGCGTCGATCATCGACCAGGGCAATGAAGCGCCCGCCGTCGAGGCCGGGCTGGACGACGACCGGGTGGAAGCGATCTGGCGGGCCACGCGGCGGCTTTACCGGGGCGGCATGAGCCCGGGCATCGCGCTCAGCCTGCGCCGCCGGGGTAGCGTCTTCCTGGACCGGGCGATCGGCTATGCGGATCCGGTGAGCGAGCGCCTGCTCACCACCGAGACCCCGGTGTGCCTGTTCTCCGCCTCCAAGTCGATCACCGCCATGCTGGTGCATCACCTAGCGGAACAGGGCCAGTTGCACCTCGACGACCCGGTCAGCCGCTATCTGCCCGCGTACGGCTGCCACGGCAAGCAGAACACCACCGTGCGCCATATGCTCACCCACCGGGCCGGGATTCCCCGCCCCGAGCAAGCGGTGGAGCCGGACATCCTGTACCGGCCGGACGAGATCGTGAAACTGCTCTGCGAGGCCCGGCCCAGTACCCTGGGCAACCAGTCCTACCACGCCATCACCGCCGGCTTCATCCTGGGTGCGGTAGTGGAAAAAGTCACCGGCGAGGGCCTCAACGACACCCTGGACCGGGTGGTCCGGAAGCCCATGGGCATGCGCTACTTCACCTTCGGCGCCACCGGCCCGGAGCGGGCCCGCGACGTGGCCACCGGTGTGCCCATGAAACTGGTGGATTTGTTCTTGAACTACGCCGTGGGCGGCACCTTCGACGAAGTCGTGGAGGTGACCAACGACGATCGTTTCCAGCAGGCGGTGGTGCCCGCCGGCAACCTCTACGCCACCGCCGAGGAGGCCAGCCGCTTCTTCCAGATGCTGCTCAACGGCGGCCGCTGGGGCGACCAACAGATCTTCCGTCCGGAGACGGTGGCGACGGCGCTGGCGCCGGCCTCGCGGCGGCCGCGGGTGGATCGCACCCTGATGCTGCCGCTGACGTTCTCGCCGGGCTTTATGCTCGGCAATCGTGGCATCGGCCTGTCCGGGCCGGCGGCGCCGCGCGCCTTCGGCCACCTGGGTTTCATCAGCATTTACTGCTGGGCGGACCCGGACCGGGATCTGGCCGGCGCCTTGCTGACCACCGGCAAGGGGCTGATCGGGCCGCACCTCCCTGCCCTGCTCAATCTGCAGTACACCATCAACCGCCACACCCGCTAAGCCGCGACGCTCGGGCCTCTCCAGCCTGGGTCGCGGGTCATCGCTGGCGCCGAACCTTCCTACGCTGCCGCGTAGGTCGGGTTAGCGAAGCGTAACCCGGCACCCATGGTGGGCGCCGCACTCAACGATTGTCGGGTTACGGCCTTCGGCCTAACCCGACCTACGACTTCTGGGTTTGTGGGAGCTTGCCTTGCAAGCGAAAGGCCGACTTGTCGGCCGGCAAGATTCCAGAGACGCTGCTGGTGCTGCCGTCAGAGAGCTCTCTGGCATCCTGCCGGGCGCTTCGCTCCCTTTCGCGGGCGGGGCCCGCTCCCACAAGCCCGCTCCCACAATGTTTGGCGGTCACCATAATCAGCGGACAAAAAAAGCCCGGCGCGAAGGCCGGGCTTTTTGTTGCGGCTTGCGGGAAGCCTTCAGGTCTTGGCGGTCATCAGCTTGCGCTCCGCCGAGAGCCCTTTGTAGAGGCTGAGGCACATCACCAACAGCACCACCGTAAACGGCAAGCCGGTGGTGATGGCGCCGGCCTGCAGCGCGTCCAGCGCCTGCTCGCCACCGCCGTACAGCAGGGCACCGGCGATCAGGCCTTCCATGATCGCCCAGAACACCCGCTGGGGCACCGGCGCGTCCAGCTTGCCGCCGGCGGTGATGGAGTCGATCACCAGAGACCCGGAGTCCGAGGAGGTGATGAAGAACACCAGCACCAGCACGATCGCCAGGAAGGAGGTGATCGCGGTGAGCGGCAGTTCGGCCAGCATCTGGAACAGCGACAGGGACGAGTCGCCGACGCCGTTGGCGAGTTCGCCGATACCGTTGATGGTCTGGTGCAGACCAGAGCCGCCAAAGGTGGCCATCCACACCACGGTCACCAGAGTGGGCACCAGCAGGACCGCGGTGAGGAATTCACGGACGGTACGGCCACGGGATACCCGGGCGATGAACATGCCCACGAACGGGGACCAGGAAATCCACCAGGCCCAGTAGAACACGGTCCAGTCGTGCAGGAAGCCCTGGTCTTCACGGCCGATCCAGTTGCTAAGCGGAATGATGTTGACCGCGTAATCCACGGCGGTCTGGCCCATGCTGGTGAAGATCAACAGGGTGGGGCCGGCGATCATCACGAACAGCAGCAACAGCGCCGCCAGGCCCATGTTGATGTTACTCAGCAGTTTGACGCCGCCGTCCAGGCCGCGCATGACCGAGATCACCGCCGCCGCCGTGACACCCACGATAATTGCGATCTGCACGTTGATGGCGTTGGGGGTGTCGAACAGAAAATGCATCCCCCCGGCGGCCTGTTTGGCGCCCAGCCCCAGGGACGTGGCCAGGCCGAAGATGGTCGCCAGTACCGCCAGAACATCAATAATGTGGCCGGCCCAGCCCCAGCAACGCTCACCCAGAATCGGGTAGAAGGCGGAGCGAATAGTGAGCGGCATGCCCTTGTTATAAGCGAAGAACGCCAGGGACAGCGCCACCACGCCGTAAATCGCCCAGGGGTGCAGGCCCCAGTGGTACATCACCGCGCCCAGCGCCAGATCTTTGGCTTCCGGCGTGTTCGGCGCCACGTTCAACGGTGTGCCGAACCAGTCGGTGTAATAGCCCACCGGTTCCGCCACGCTCCAGAACATCAGGCCGATACCCATGCCCGCGGCGAACAGCATCGCGAACCAAGACAAAGTGGAGAAATCCGGGCGCGCGTCGTCGCCGCCCAGGCGGATCTTGCCGACAGGCAGAAAGATCAGGGCGATACAGAACAAAACGAAGATATTGGCGCCGACCATGAACAACCAGTCAAAGTTGTCGATGGTCCAGCCTTTGGCACCGTCGAGGGCCGTTTTGGCCTCGGCGGGAAAGATCAGGGTACCGATCACGAACGCAAGGATCAGTACCGCACTAATGAAGAAGACCGGATTGTGCATGTCCATCCCGAGGACCTGCACATTGTCCTGACCCGCTTCATAGTCTGTTTCGTATTCCACGCTCATGGCATGACTCCATTTTCCGTGTCACGCGGTACCGGCTTAAAATCAGGAAAGCGGCGCCGCGCGGTCGGTTCGGTGTCGCCGAACCCTGAAGCCGGCCCATGGCCGGCTTGACGGCATTGAGTTAGAAGTAGAAATCGAAGGCGACGTAGGCCGCATCGAAATCCGACTCGTAGACATCGCCGTAGGCATTGATGTCGCCGTCGGACTGCAGGTACTCGAAGTAGATCCAGCCGGGACCGTACTGGTAACGAATACCGGGCGCGATGAACTGAACGTCATCGGCGTTATTGCCAGTGGTGTCGGTGCTCGCCACACCGGCGTCCACATAATAAAACCAGTTATTGTGGTTGTAGCCCACTTCCACCACATGGCGCTGGTTCTCGATCTTTTCATCCACCGGTGCGTCGGGGGAGGCGAGCAGCGCGTCCATGCCGCCAAAATCACGCTCCACACTGATAAAGCGGTACTTGGCGGACCAGTTGTCCATCTCGAATATGTAGTGCAGATCGTAGGCCTGGTGATTGCCCTCATCGTTACTGGCGGACGGGTTGCCGGCAGCCACCGGCACCAGGTCCTGCATGCGTCCATACTGGGCGGACGCCCCGATGGTGTGGTGCTCCAGGAAAGTCCAGTCGACGTTCAACACGCCGGTTTTGATCTTGCGGTAGGTGGCGCTGGTGCCCCAGTGACCGTTGTCGTCAACGGTGTCGGTGCTGTCTTCGCCCCAGTCATCCTGGTGGTAATAGGCCGCGTCATAATGGATGGCGCCGGCATCACCGCTTAATTTCAGGCCCACGTCCATCTGGTCGCCGTAACCGCCTTGCAGGCCATCACCGGGCCAGAAGTTAGTGGTTTTCCAACCGAACGGCACCTGGCTTTTGCCCAGCTTGAGGCTGGTGTCGTCGGTCAGGTCGTAACCGATCCAGGCCTTGTGAAGGGTAAAGTTGTCCCCACTGTTATTGTTAGCGGGGCTGGTAAAGGAACCGGTGCCGATGCGGGTTTCCGCGCTGAAATGCCAAGGCCCGTGACTACCGTCGTCATCGGCGTACAAAATCAGCGCCGGATCGGCGAAATTGCCGCCGGTCTCATTATCGAGATCTTCGTTGAACGAGGTAGCGTTGAAATCAGAATCAGTTACGTTTTGATAGACCCACCAAACACCGGCGCTCAATTCCGCCCCAGCGGTGGCCGTGATCGGGGTACATACGGCGGACGCCGCGAACAAGCCCAGTGCGGACTTCGCAAAAATAGACTTTCTCATTATGGTCTCCCCAGCAGAAGTCATTACGCAGCCTAAAGATCACTGAACTGATGTCAAACCGATGATCTTTTTCTTGCTCAGACTTTCACCGAAAAACCCTTATTGCGTCTGGCTTTCCAGCATTATAAAAAAATTGAAAAATCCAATGAACTTATCGTCACAGGCTGCTTTCGTCTTTTATATATCCTCCAATCGGTCCTGGGTTTCAAGGCCGAGGACAGAATTTAACCTGTGCAAAAAACAGAAAAGGCGCGGAGCCGTTCGGCGCCACGCCTTTTAAGAACGCTCAATTTTAAACGCGTGATGCCTCACATATTCTTGACGATGGCGTCACGAACCGCGTCCAGTTCCGCGTCAATGGTCACCATGCGGGAATCCTTGCACTGCTCAATAGCGGTATCCGGATCCTTAAGGCCGTTGCCGGTGAGCGTGCAAACGATGGTGGAACCTTCGGCGATTTTGCCGGACTTGATGTCACGCATCGCGCCGCCAATGGAAGCGGCGGAAGCGGGCTCGCAGAAAATACCCTCTTTCTCGGCGAGCAGCTTCTGGGCAGCGAGAATTTCTTCGTCGCTGAGTTCGTCGAACCAGCCGCCGGATTCTTCCTTAACCTTCCAGGCCTTATCCCAGGATTGCGGGTTGCCAATTCGGATCGCGGTGGCGACGGTTTCCGGATCGGAAACCCGCTCGCCGCGCAGGAACGGTGCCGAGCCCGCCGCCTGATAGCCGAGCATCTTCGGGCGGTCGCCGATCATCGGGCCACCGGCGTAACGGCAGTGGCCTTCGCAGAACGCGCACGCCTCGGTGACGATGTCGGTTTTGGTGGAAGAGTATTCGCAGTAACCGATCCAATGGGCGGTGATGTTGCCCGCGTTGCCCACCGGCAGGCAGTGGTAATCCGGGGCACGGCCGAGTTCTTCGATGATCTCGAAGGCTGCGGTTTTCTGGCCCTGAAGACGGTAGGGGTTGACCGAGTTAACGATGGTCACCGGGGCTTTCTCGGCGACTTGCTTGACCAGTTCCATGCCCTGGTCGAAGTTGCCGCGAATCTGCATGATCACGGCGCCATACATCATTGCCTGGGCCAGTTTGCCCATGGCGATTTTGCCTTCGGGGATGATCACGAAAGCGGTGATGCCGGCACGGGCGGCGTAGGCCGCCGCCGCTGCGGAAGTGTTGCCGGTGGACGCGCAGATGATGGCGTTGCTGCCCTCTTCCACCGCCTTGGTCACCGCCATGGTCATGCCCCGGTCCTTGAACGACCCGGTCGGGTTGAGACCTTCGTATTTGACGTAGATGTCCACGTCCTTACCGAGCAGGCGGGGGATGTTCTTCAGACGGATCAGCGGCGTGTTGCCTTCACCCAGGCTGATCAAAGGCGTGTCGTCGTTGACCGGCAGGTGGTCACGGTAACGGTTGATCAGGCCGGTATAGCGGTCACGGAATGGCATGTCGTCTCTCTCTTAAGCGTCAGGCGTCCAGCGTTTCCACGCGGATGCGCATAATATTGTTGTCCACGGTGTCGAGGGCGGAGATCGCGGCCAGAGCCGCGTTCATGTCCCCTTCCAGCACTTTGTGGGTCATCATCACGATGGGCACCAGGCCTTCCTCGGTTTCCTTCTGCACCATGGCTTCGATGCTGATGTGGTTGTCACTGAGGATGCGGGTGATGTTGGCCAGCACGCCGGGCTTATCCTGGACGTGCAGTCGCAGGTAGAAGCTGCAGGACACATCGTCGATGGTGAGAATCGGGTCGTCGGACATCTGGTCGGCGTGGAAGCCCAGGTAGGGCACCCGCTCGTCGTGATCCACGGTCAACGCGCGGCCCATTTCAATGATGTCCGCCACCACCGCCGAGGCGGTGGGTTCGGCGCCGGCGCCGGCGCCATAGAACATGGTCGGACCGACCGCGTCGCCGTCGATCATGATCGCGTTCATCACCCCGTTGACCGCCGACAGCATGGTCTCGCGGGGGATCAGCGTGGGATGCACGCGCAATTCGATGCCGTGGCCGGTGTCCTTGGCGATGCCCAGGTGCTTGATCCGGTAACCGAACTGGGCGGCGCTCTTCACATCCTCGATGGTGATGCGGCTGATGCCTTCCATGTAGACCTTGGAAAACTGCAGCGGAATACCGAAGGCGATGGAGGCGATGATGGTGAGCTTGTGCGCGGCGTCCACGCCCTCCACGTCGAAGGTCGGGTCCGCTTCGGCGTAGCCCAGGCTTTGCGCTTCTTCCAACACTTCCTGGAAAGCACGGCCGCCCTGCTCCATCTCGGTAAGGATGTAGTTGCCGGTGCCGTTGATGATGCCCGCCACCCAGTTAATGTGGTTGGCGGCCAGGCCTTCACCCAGGGATTTCAGAATCGGGATACCGCCGGCCACCGCCGCCTCGAAGGCCACGTCCACGCCGTTTTGATGGGCGGCCTGAAAGATTTCGTTGCCGTGTTCGGCGATCAGCGCCTTGTTGGCGGTGACAATGTGCTTGCCGTTCTTGATCGCGGTGAGCACCAGCTCGCGGGCGGTGTCGGTGCCGCCAATCAGTTCCACCAGGATGTCGATTTCCGGATCCGTGGCCACCGCGAAGATATCCCGCGATACGCGGATACCATTGATCTCGCACGCCGGATTGTCGCGGCGGGCGCCGATGTGTGAAATCTCGATCGGGCGGCCCACACGCCGGGCGATTTCCCGGGCGTTACGCTGCAGAACGTTGACCGTGCCGGAGCCCACCGTGCCCAGACCTGCTATGCCGACCTTTACCGCATTCACCTTGGCATCCTCTCTCTTCATTCGCCGGCCACGCCGTCGGCGCGGAACATCTTCTTGATGCCGCGCAACGCCTGCCGGGTACGTTGTTCGTTTTCGATCAGTGCAAAGCGCACATGGTCGTCGCCGTATTCGCCGAAGCCGATGCCCGGTGACACCGCCACGCCCGCTTCCTGAAGCAATTTCTTGGAAAATTCCAGCGAGCCCAGCGGCCGGTAGCTCTCGGGAATACGCGCCCACACAAACATGGTGGCGCGGGGCTTCTCCACCGTCCAGCCCAGCTCGTTGAGGCCGTCGCACAGCACGTCGCGGCGACGCTGGTACATGTCGCGAATCTCGCCCACGCAGCTCTGATCGCCCTCGAGCGCGGCGATGGCCGCCACCTGGATCGGCGTGAAGGTGCCGTAGTCCAGGTAAGACTTGATACGTCCCAGGGCCTGAATCAGTTGCGGGTTGCCGCAACAGAAGCCCACCCGCCAGCCGGGCATGTTATAGCTCTTGGACAGCGAGAAGAACTCCACCGCCACGTCACGGGCGCCTTCCACCTGCAGAATCGAGGGCGCCTGATAGCCGTCGAAGACGATGTCCGCGTAGGCGATATCGTGCACCACCCAGATGCCGTATTCCCGGGCGATGGCCACCACCTTTTCGAAGAACTCCAGGTCCACGCACTGGGCGGTGGGGTTGCCCGGAAAATTCAGCACCAGCAGTTTCGGCTTGGGCCAGGCTTCCTTGATCGCGCGCACCAGCTCCTCGAAGAAGTCGACGCCGGGCACCAGGGGCACATGGCGGATGTCCGCGTTGGCGATCACGAACCCGTAAGGGTGGATCGGATAGCTGGGATTGGGCACCAGCACCGTGTCACCGGGCCCCATGGTGGCCAGCGCCAGGTGCGCCAGGCCTTCCTTGGAACCGATCGTGACAATGGCTTCCGTTTCCGGGTCCAGGCTGACGTCGTAGCGGCGCTGGTACCAATCGGTGATCGCCTTGCGCAGACGCGGGATGCCCTTGGACTGGGAATAACGATGGGTGTCGCCGCGCTGGGCGGTTTCGGTGAGCTTGTCGACGATGTGCTTCGGGGTGGGCTGATCCGGGTTGCCCATGCCGAAATCAATGATGTCCTCGCCGCGCGCACGGGCCGCCATCTTCAACTCGCCGACGATGTTGAAGACATAGGGGGGCAGGCGCTTAATGCGCTGAAAATCAGCTTCCACGGCGTCACCTTGGGCGGGGTCATTGGAAGCCGGACACATTAACGGCGCAACCCTGCGCCGTCAATGTAAAGAACCGGTGAACGGCGCCGCAAAGCGCCGTGTGGCGGGGCCTGGAGCGGCGGCCGCCGGGCTACAGACCGAGGCGCTGGTTAAGCTGCTGCGGGGTCACGTAGCCACCCAGCTGGGCGCCGTCGGCGGTGTACACCGCGGGAGTGCCGCGCACACCGAATTCCAGCCCCAACTGGTATTGCTCGTCCACGGCGGCGGCGCACTCGGCCAGTTCCGAGTCGGGAATTTTGTTGTTCAGCTTGGCGGCGGTCAGTGCCTGGGCCGGTTTGTCGTCGCACCAGATGTGGCGCATGTCCTCGGCGCTGCCGGCCTGCGGGCCGCCACGGGGGAACGCCAGATAATGCACGGTGATGCCGGCGGCGGTGTATTCCTCGATGTGGCGATGCATCTTGCGGCAGTAGCCGCAGGTGATGTCGGTGAAGGCGTAGATCTCGGCCTTTTCCTTGCCCTTCGCCGGGTAGGTGATCAGCGCGTCCGAGTCCAGATCGGCGAGGCCGGCGGTGCGCACTTTCTGGTAGCGCGCTTCCTTGAGGTTCACCGGGCCACTGTCGCGCAGCTCAATCACGTCGCCGGTAAACACCAGACGGCCGTCGTCGGAGGCGTAGACGATCTCGCGACCGTTCAGCTCCACTTCCACCAGGCCATCGGCGGCCGGCCGGATATCGGTGATCTCGGTACGCGGAAAAGCCTCCTGGAATTGGCTTTTGAAGGCTTTCTCGTCAATTCCCCCGGCGCCCTGCGCGACGGCGGAAACCGCCAGCAGCGTGGCCGCCAGGGTCGCCATACGGGCACTTAAAATCGCTTTCATCGTTGTTCTCCAGTTGTTCGGGTTCCCAGGCCATTTGGAGCCCGGCCCCGCTCTCAGGTTCCCGAGCGCGGGTGGTGTTGTTGGTACACCTCTTGTAACCGCTGCTGCGCGACGTGGGTGTAAATCTGCGTGGTGGACAGGTCACTGTGCCCCAACAGCATCTGCACCACGCGCAGGTCGGCGCCATGGTTGAGCAAATGCGTGGCGAACGCATGCCGCAGTGTATGGGGCGATAGCGGCTTTTGCACCCCGGCCCGCACCGCCAGCAGCTTGATCCGGTGCCAGAACGTCTGGCGCGTCATGAAGCCGCCACGGCGGCTGGGGAACAGCACTTCACGGTGCTCGCCCAGCAGCGCCGGGCGGGCCTCGCGCAGGTAGCGTTCCAGCCAATGCAGCGCCTCCTCACCCAGAGGCACCAGCCGTTCTTTGTCGCCCTTGCCGATCACCCGCACCAGCCCCTGGCGGGGGTTGACCTGGCTGAGCGTCAGGCCCACCAACTCCGACACCCGCAAACCGGACGCGTACAACACCTCGAGCATGGCGCGGTCACGCAGGCCGAGGCTGTCGTCCAGGTCCGGGGCAAGCATCAGCGCCTCCACATCGGCCTCGGACAAGGTCTTCGGCAAGGCCCGGCCAGTACGCGGGCGGGCCACGTTCAGGGTTGGGTCCTCGACAATGCGCGCTTCCCGTTTCATCCAACGGAAAAAGCTTTTCAACGCGGATAACTGGCGCGCCACGGAGCGCGCGCCGACGCCCTGGCGATGCCGGTCGGCGAGAAAGGTGAGCAAGCGCTCCCGGTCACAGTCGGCGAGGCTGCGCGCCCCGCCGGCGAGCCATTCGCCAAACTGGCGCAGATCACGGCCATAGCTTTCCAGGGTGTGGCGGCTGAGGCCGCGTTCCAACCACTGGTTGTCCAGCCAGGCGTCGATCAGGATCTGGTCGGTGTCGCTAACAGGCTTGCGGGGAGAGTTCATGCCGCGAGTATTGGCAATCACGGCGGAAAACACAATCTCCGCCCGCGAACCGCACCGATGCCGTGGTTTTACCTTTTATTACCGGCCCCAAGCGGCTTGCGAAGGCATACTGATTGCGATTAATGAATCGGCCAAGGAGAACATTTTATGGGCATTTTATCGTGGATCGTATTGGGGCTTTTGGCGGGTATCATCGCCAAATGGATTATGCCCGGTCGCGACGGCGGCGGTTTTATTCTAACCACTATTCTCGGCGTCATCGGGGCGATTGTCGGTGGCTGGCTGGGCGCTATGGCTGGCATCGGCGGCCCGGTGGGCTCATTCAGCCTGGGCAGTCTGGTGACCGCGATAATCGGCGCCCTGGTGATTCTGGCGGTGTTTCGAGCGGTCTCGAAATAGCAGGCGCTCGATAGCGGTCTCTGGGATCCCGCCGGGCGCTCAGCGCCCTTTCGCGGGCAAGGCCCGCTCCCACAGCCCGCCGGCATAAAAAAGGGCCACCCGAGGGTGGCCCTTTTTTTGGGAGCGTCCGCCGGGCCAGAGGTCGTCTCCGAATTGCCCTACAGCAAAGGCTGAGACGACATGGCTCGCGGCGGAACAACCGCAAGCGATTACTGCTTGCGGATTTTTTCCTTGATCCGCGCGGACTTGCCGGAACGCTCGCGCAGGAAGTACAGCTTGGCGCGACGCACGTCACCGCGACGGGTCACTTCGATGGAATCGATAATCGGGCTGTGCAGCTGGAACACTCGCTCCACACCCACACCGTGGGACACTTTACGCACCGTGAAGGCGGAGTTGAGGCCGCGGTTACGGCGGGCGATGACCACGCCCTGGAACGCCTGAAGACGCTCACGGGTGCCTTCTTTCACTTTCACTTGAACGGTGACGGTGTCACCGGCGCCGAACTCGGGCACATCGGTTTTCAGCTGCGCCTGTTCGATTGCCTGAATCAGGGGTTTTTTGCCGCTCATGGCAGGCTCCTCGGTTCATTGATCGCTGTATTGCTGCCCGTCGTCCCGCGCTTCGAACTCACGGATGTATTCGTCGAGCAACTCGCTCTCTTCTTTGCTCAAGCCCCGCTCCCGGCGGGCCTCCAGCAGTTCGGGACGCCACCGCCAGGTGCGTCCCAGTGCCTGCTTCAAGCGCCAGCGGCGGATCCTTTCGTGATCGCCGCTGAGCAGAACTTCAGGCACCGACCGGCCCTGATACAGCTCAGGCCGGGTGTAATGCGGGCAGTCCAGCAGGTTTTCCATATCGCCGGAAAACGAATCCTGGGCCGCCGAATCCTGATGCCCGAGCACCCCGGGCAACAAACGCGTCACCGCGTCGATCAGCACCAGCGCCGGCAGTTCACCGCCGCTGAGTACGTAATCGCCGATGGAGATCTGCTCGTCCACCGACGCTTCCAACAACCGCTCGTCGACCCCTTCGTAGCGGCCGGCGAGCAGGATCAATTCCGGCTCTGCCGCCAGCGCCTCGGCTTTCGCCTGAGTCAACGGCCGGCCCTGGGGCGACAGGTAGATCACCTTGCCGCCGGCGGCCCGTTGCCGGGCGTGGTCGAGCGCCTTTCCCAGCGGCGCCACCTTCATCACCATGCCGGGGCCGCCACCGAAGGGCCGGTCGTCCACGGTGCGGTGCCGGTCCTCGGTGAAATCCCGAGGGTTCACCGTGTCCAGCACCAACTGGCCGTTCTCCACCGCGCGACGGGTGACCCCAAAGTCAGTGACCGCCCGCGCCATGTCCGGGAACAGGGTGATCAGCGTTATCCGCATGGCCTTGCCCCCGTTAGAGCCGGTTCGCTAAAACTCCGGGTCCCAGTCCACCCGCATTTCGCCGTGTTCCAGATCCACATCCAGAATCACCTGCTCGGGCAACCAGGGGAGCAGCCGCTCTTCCCGGTCAAGACTGTCGCTGTCACCGCGCACCACCAGAACATCGTTGGCGCCGGTTTCCATTAAACTGTGCACTTGGCCCAGATCCCGACCGTCGGCGAGTTTCACCCGCAGGCCGATCAGATCCCGCCAGTAATAGTCGCCACCGCCGGAGCGGGGCAGCAGGTCGCGGGGGATGGCGATATCCCGCCCGACCAGCTCTTGCTGGGCCTGGTCCCGGTCGTTACAGCCTTCAAAACCGGCCACCAGACCCTTGCCCTGCCGGCGCTTGCCGGTGAGCGTCACCGGCAGCCAGTGCTCGCCGCGACGCATATACCAGGGCTGATACTCGAAGATGTTTTCCATCGGGTCGGTGTGGGAATACACCTTCACCCACCCCTGGACGCCGTGGACCGCCGTTACGCGGCCCACCACCAGCACCTGCTCGGGTGTCAGGGTATCGGCTGCCGCCATCTTCAGGCGCTCGCTACCAGCGCTTTACGCGCTTTGCTCGGCTTCTTTCCGGGCTTTCTTGACCAGCGCCTTAACACGCTCGGAGGGCTGTGCGCCCTCGGCGACCCAGGCGTCAACCTTGGCCAGGTCAATGCGCAGCGGGATTTCGCCGCCACGGGCGATCGGGTTGTAGAAACCCAGACGTTCGATGAAACGGCCATCGCGGGAAGTGCGGCTGTCGGCCACGGCGATGTGATAGAAAGGACGTTTCTTGGCGCCACTGCGGGCGAGACGAATAACTACCATAATTCAATTACCTTATTTCAATCCGGTTTCCCGGCCCGCGGCGCCCGCCGCCGGCCATCGTATCCGCTTGAAAACCCGCCCGGCGCCTTAGAAAGGGCCCGGTCGGGTCGCGAAGGGTGCGGATTGTACGCCCATCCGCAGCCGAGATAAAGCCCTAGCGGCCACCGCCCATGGGGGGCAGGCCACCGCCGCCACCGCCCATGGGCGGCATGCCGCCACCACCCGGGGGCATGCCGCCGCCAGGGCCGCCGGAGCCACCGCCCATCATGCCTTCCATGCCGCGCATCATGTTCTTCATGCCGCCCTTGCCGCGCATCTTCTTCATCATCTTCGCCATCATTTTTTGCTGCTTCATGAGGCGGTTGAGATCCTGGATTTCCAGGCCGGCGCCGGCGGCGATGCGCTTCTTGCGCGAACCCTTGATCACGTCCGGATTGCGGCGCTCCTTGGGGGTCATGGAATCGATCAGGGCTTCCATGTGCTTCATCTGTTTCATGGAGGCCGGGTTCTGGGCCGCCTCCATCATGCCGCCCATGCCCGGCAGCTTGTCGAGCAGGCTGGCCATGCCGCCCATGTTGCGCATCTGCTGGAACTGATCCTTCAGATCCTCGAAGTCCATCGCCCGGCCTTTCTTGAACTTCTTGGCGATCTTGTCGGCTTTCTTCTTGTCCAGGGTGCGCTCGGCCTGCTCCACCAGGGACAACACATCGCCCATGCCAAGGATGCGGCTGGCGATCCGATCCGGGTGGAAGGGCTCCAGGGCGTCGGTCTTCTCGCCCATACCGATGAACTTGATCGGCTTGCCGGTGAGGTGGCGCACCGACAGCGCCGCGCCGCCCCGGGAGTCGCCGTCCGCCTTGGTGAGAATCACGCCGGTGAGCGGCAGCGCCTCATTAAAGGCCTGGGCGGTGTTGGCGGCGTCCTGGCCGGTCATGGCATCGACCACGAACAGGGTTTCCGCCGGGCTGATGGCACCGTGCAGACGGCTGATCTCGCCCATCATCTGCTCGTCCACGTGCAGGCGGCCGGCGGTATCGACGATCAGCACATCCATATATTTGCTGCGCGCCGCCGCCAGGGCGTTGTTGGCGATCTCGACCGGGTCCTGATCACCGGTGGAAGGGAAAAACTCCGCCTTCACTTCGCCGGCCAGGGTCTGCAGCTGGTCGATGGCCGCCGGGCGGTAGACGTCGGCGGACACCACCATCACCTTCTTCTTCTCGCGTTCCTGAAGGAAGCGCGCCAGCTTGGCCACGGACGTGGTCTTACCGGCGCCCTGCAGGCCCGCCATCATAATCACCACCGGCGGCTTGGACGCCAGATCCAGGGCGTCGTTGGCGTCGCCCATGGTGTGCACCAGCTCGTCGTTGACGATCTTGACGAACGCCTGGCCCGGGTTAAGGCTCTTCAACACCTCCTGGCCGAGGGCCTTTTCCTTGACCTGCTCCACGAACTCCTTGACCACCGGCAGGGCCACGTCGGCCTCCAGCAGCGCTTTGCGCACCTCGCGCAGGGTGTCGCGGATATTGTCTTCGGTGAGCTGCCCCTGGCCGGCCAGGCCTTTCAGTGACTGGCCCAGGCGGTCCGTGAGATTCTCGAACATGATCATCAACCTCCAGATTTCGAGCGCTCGGCGGCGCTGACCGCGCGCACCGAGACGACAGGCCGCCGATTATAGGGCACCGATGCCCCGCCCGTCATGGCTGGCGCTTCAAAAGCAGGGGGACCTGTGCCAGACTTCGGCGGCTTTTTCGGAGAAATCGCACCCTATGACTGCTGCCGAGGCCCTGGGCCTGATCGCCACTTTTTTATACGCGCTCTCGTCGCTGTTGCTGTACCGCCAGTTCCGCGGTCAGGCGGCGCCGTCGCGGGCGGTGCTGATGCTGCCCGGCGGCCTGGCGGTGGCGGCCCACGCCGTGGGCCTGTATTTCCTGTTGGTCACCGAGCAAGGGCTGCGCCTGGGCCTGTTTTCGGTGGCCTCGTGCATGGCGGCGGTGGGCGCCGGGCTGGTGCTGGTCTCCAGCCTGTACCGGCCGTTCCAGTGGATCGGCGCGCTGGTGTTTCCGTTCGCGGCGCTGATCATTCCCGCCAGCCTGTGGATCGATACCGGTTACAACGCTCACCCGCTGGAGCACGGCATCGGCCTGCATGTGCTGCTGTCGATTCTCGCCTACGCGGTGCTGGTGCTGTCCGCCTGCCAGGCGCTGCTGCTGATGGTCCAGGACCGCCAGCTCAAGGACGGCCACATCCGCGGCGTGATGCGCCTGTTTCCGCCCATGCAGGTGATGGAGTCGATGCTGTTCGACACCATCTGGCTGGGCCAGAGCCTGCTGACGCTGGCGATTCTGTTCGGGTTTATGTACGTGGACGACCTGTTCGCCCAGCATCTGGTGCACAAGACCGTGCTGACGCTGGTCTCCTGGGTGATTTTCGCGGTGCTTCTCGGCGGCCGCCATCTGCGCGGCTGGCGCGGCCGCACGGCGGTGCGCTTCACCCTGGCGGGCTTCGCGGTGCTGGTGGTGGCGTTCTTTGGCTCTCAACTGGTGTTGGAAGTGATCCTCGACAGGGCTTAGGTGGCGAACATGGCGATCAAAGAAGAGACCAGGAGCGCGATCCACCACCTCTGGGACGAAATGGCGGAGCTGCCCGCCTCGGCCCCGGAAGTCAGCCTGGATAAGCTGTTCACCGCGATCAGCGCGCTGATCGACTCACGCCACGGCCTGTGGCTGTCCTCCCTGCGGCTCGCCGATGACGCCGACCACGACCCCCTGCTCGGCTGGCGGGCCCGTTCGGTGTTCTTCCACGGCGAGCTGCCGGCGGACCAGCAGGCCTATACCGGCGCGGTGAAACGGCTCGACAAGGGCATTCCGGACGAATCCACCTACAACCATGTGCTGCGCGCCGGGGCCTTCCGCGCCACCCTGCTGGTGGATCATGTCTCCGAGGGCTTCTACTCCGGGGACCACTACATCCACCATTATCTGGGGCGCGGCATCACCGACCGCCTGTTCGTGGTGATGCCGGTGAACGAGGACGTGGAAAGCTATTTTATGTTCGACCGGCTGCGCGACCAGCCCGATTTCACCGCGCAAGACCTGGAAACCGCCAGCTACGCCCTGCGCAGCCTGGGGTGGCTGAACCGGCAGATTCACCTCAGCTACGGCCAGCTGATGGCCGACGCCCCGCTGACGCCGACCGAGCGCGGCGTGCTCAAGCATATGCTGGCCGGCAGCGCCGAGAAGAACATCGCCGAGGCCATGGGCCAGAGCCCGCACACCACCCACCAGTACGTGAAAACCCTGTTCCGCAAATTCAACGTGCGCAGCCGCGCGGAACTCACGGCCCTGTGGCTGGGGCACAGTTGACAGCCCACCGCCGACCCCAAACAATGTGCTGCCAATAAGCAACGAAACGACTTCCTCTTGGACAGTTTCTCCGACGGGTGGCTGATCACCGCCCTGATCATCCTGATTTTCGGCTCCGCCTTCTTCTCCAGCAGTGAAACCGGCATGGTGGCGATCAACCGCTACCGGCTGCGGCATCTGGCCCGCCAGGGGCACCGCGCCGCGGTACGAGTGGAAGGGCTGCTGCGCCGCACCGACCGCCTGCTGTCGGTGATCCTGATCGGTAACAATTTCGTCAACAACTTCGCCGCCACGGTAGCGGCGATTCTGGCGATCCGCTGGCTGGGCGACAGCGGCGCGGCGGTGGCGCCAGTGGTGATCACCCTGGTGATGCTGGTGTTCGCGGAAATCACCCCGAAAACCTACGCCGCGCTCAAACCGGAGCGCATCGCCTTCCCGGCCAGTGTGGTGCTCAAGCCCCTGCAGGTGCTGCTGGCACCGCTGGTATGGCTGGTCAACGGCATCAGCATGATGTTCCTGAGGCTGGCCGGCGCGCAGACGCGCAACAGCGACGATGATCACCTCAGCCCCGAGGAACTGCGCACCGTGGTCAATGAGGCCGGCGGCCTGATTCCGGAAAAGCACCAGAAGATGTTGCTCAACATTCTGGATCTGGAAAGCGTCACGGTGGAAGACATCATGATCCCGCGCAACGAGATGGTGGGCGTGGACATCGACGACGACATGGACGAGATCATGTCCACCCTGCGCGCCAGCCAGCACACCCGGCTGCCGGTGTACCGCAGCGACCCCAATAACATGCTGGGCCTGCTGCACCTGCGCAAACTGAGCCGTCTGCTGCTCAAGGAAGACATCAACAAAGCGGAACTGATGCAGCACACCGTGGAGCCTTACTTCGTTCCGGAGGGCACCTCGCTGAACCGTCAGCTGATCAATTTCCAGAACGCGCGACGGCGCATCGGCATCGTGGTGGACGAATACGGCGATGTGCTCGGCCTGGTGACACTGGAAGACATCCTCGAGGAGATCGTCGGCGAGTTCACCACCGACCTGGCCGCCACCAGCCAGGACATTCACCCCCAGGAGGACGGCAGCCACGTGATCGACGGCGCCACCCACCTGCGCGAAATCAATCGCTCGCTGGACTGGGACCTGCCCACTGGCGGGCCACGCACGCTTAACGGCCTGATTCTGGAGTACCTGCAGGACATACCGGACGCGAACATCTCGATCCGCGTGGACGATTACCTGATCGAAATCCTGCAAGTGAAGGACAACATGGTCAAAGCCGCCAAGGTCCGCCACGCGTCCCAGGAACCCGACGCCCCCTGAAAGCGGCTCCAGGGACCTGTGGGAGCGGGCTGTGGGAGCGGGCTGTGGGAGCGGGCCCCGCCCGCGAAAGGCCGACTTGTCGGCCGGCAGGATACCAGAGCCCTAAACCCGATCCGCGTCCGGCGCCCCCACCCAGGCGAAAATATCCCCTTCATGACGCTCCACCAGCCGGTAGCCTTCATCAATGGCTTCACCGGCACGGTGGAAATCCATCAGCGCGAAATCCTCCAGCAGCGGAATCAACGTGACTTCCGGTGGGTCACCGGCCATCCGCGAGCGGGTAATACGGTCCTGCATGATGTTGACGCTGGACGCCACCACGTCAAAGAAGCCCGGGGGGCCTCCGTCCTGGGAGGAAAAATAGTGGGTCATCTTCTGCCACAGGCTGCGGTCCTCGTCGCTGTCGCCACCGACCGGCGGCGTCTGGCGGGAAAGATGCGCGCCCACCAGCTGGGCGTTCAGATTCACCGCGATCACCACGTCGGCGCCGAAGGCCCGCGCCGCCGATACCGGCACCGGGTTGACCAGGCCGCCGTCCAGCATCCAGCGCCGCTGGTGCTGTAAGGGCGAGAACAGCCCGGGCAGCGCGCAGGACGCACGGGCGGCGTCCAGCACCGGCCCCTTGCTGATCCACACTTCGCGCCCGCTTTTCATGTCCGTGGCCACGGTGACGAAGCGCTTATCCAGGTCTTCGATATTCGGGTTGCTATGCAGCTTCTCGAAAAAACCGAACAGCTTCTCGCCTTTCACCACGCCGCCGGAAAAGGTGAAATCCATCAGCCCGAACACGTCCTTGGTGGTCAGGGTCCTGACCCAGTCCCCGAACTCCTTCAGCGCGCCGCTCACATAGGCGCCGCCCACCAGAGCACCGATGGAGGTACCGGCCACCACATCGATTTCGATGCCGCGCTCTTCCAGCGCCTGAATAATGCCGATGTGCGCCCAACCGCGGGCGGAACCACTGCCCAGCGCCAGGCCCACGCGGGGGCGGGCCGGCAGTAGCGGCTGTTCCTTCTCGCTCATGGCTGGTCCACCCCGCTAATGGCTTGGTCCACCCCGCTAACGGCTTCACACACCCCGCTCATGGCTGTTCCTTCGTCACCATGCACGGCGCCGGTTCACCGGCCATGCGTTGTTGGCAGCGGACCAGCACCTCGCGGCGCTCCTCCACGGGCAGCAGGCCCCAATAGCTGATCTCACGGCCGGTGCGGAAGCACCCCACGCAGATGTCGTCCCCGTCCAGGGCGCAAATCGATACGCAGGGCGACACCGGCGCATCGGCGAATTCCGGCCGGTTATTGAAAGCGCTCATCGATTTCCAGGTGCTCATCGAAATGTTTGGCGTGGGCGGCGTAGTGCTGGCTGCTCATGGTCAGCATCGCCTTGTGGCCATCGGAGATCTCCTTGACCACCTTGGCCGGGGCCCCCATCACCAGGGAGTTGTCGGGGATTTCCATGCCCTCGGGCACCAACGCGTGGGCGCCGATGATGCAATTCTTGCCGATCTTCGCCTTGTTCAGCACCACCGCGTTGATACCGATCAGGCTATTATCGCCGATGGTGCAACCGTGCAGCATGACTTTGTGGCCGACCGTGACGCCGTTGCCGATCTTCATCGGCACGCCCGGGTCCACGTGCAGTACGGAGTTTTCCTGCACGTTGGTGTTGTCGCCGATCTCGATCAGATCGTTGTCGCCGCGAATCACCGCGCCGAACCAGACGCTGCTGTTGGCGCCCAGCACCACCGAACCGATCACCGTGGCGTTAGGCGCCACCCACTGTCCTTCACCGCGCATTTCCACGCAGCGGCCTTCCAATTTATAGATCATTTCTCACCCGTCAGGTCGAAACGCACATCGGCGTCGTACACATGATTGATCAAATCCAGGATCATGAAGGCGGTGAGCCCCCAGATCCGCTTGTCCTCGTAGTAGTAGCTGGGCATACGCAAGCGGCGGCCGTAAAAGTCGAGCGGCGGCGACAACTCCGGTTCCTGCTCCAGGAAAAAGCTCAACGGCACCTGAAAAATGGTCTCGATTTCGCCGGGCTCGGGGGTCAGGTCCACGCCCACCCGCACCACGCCCACGAACGGGGTCACCTTCATGCCGAAACGGGAGGCCAGCGGCGACAGCTGACCGATCACCTCCACTTCACGCTGGGCCAGGCCCACCTCCTCGTGGCTTTCGCGCAGAGCGGTATGCAACAGATCGCGGTCACCGGGGTCGCGTTTGCCGCCGGGGAACGCCACCTCGCCGGCGTGGGTGGGCATGCCCTGGGCGCGGACGGTCAGTATCAGTTCCGGGTCGGGCTGATCGACGAACGGCATCAGCACGGCGGCTTCCGGCAGATCCACCGGTAAGTCATTGAAAGGATAGGCCGACATGCGCTGCCGGAGTTTCTCTAGCACGGGGTACTCCCAGTATTATTTCAAACACCAGTTTGAACAGGCGGCGCGCACCGGGCAAGGCCGCGATGGCCGCCGCCTTTGAAAAACGTCCTAATTGCCGATCAACGGCCAAGCCATTAGGCTGGCGTTTCCCTATGGCACCGAGCGACGCCCGGCGGCACGACGCGGTGACAAGGCCCTCACGAACAGCCGAGACCATCAATGAGATATTGCAGCCATTGCGGCGAAGAGATTCTGTTCTCCATACCCGAAGGGGATAACCGATCCCGCTATTGGTGCAACCACTGCGGCGTGATCCACTACCAAAACCCGAAAATCGTGGTCGGCGCGATCCCGGTCTGGGAAGGCCGCTTCCTGCTCTGCAAACGTTCCATTGAGCCGCGCATCGGCTACTGGACCCTGCCCGCCGGCTACATGGAAAACGGTGAGACCCTGCAGGAAGGCGCCGCCCGGGAAACCTGGGAAGAAGCCTGCGCCACCGTGGCCATCGGCGACCTGTACACGGTGTTCAATCTACCGCATATCAACCAGGTCTATATGTTCTTCCTCAGCGAAATGGTCAACGGTGACTATGCCGCCGGCGACGAAAGCGCCGACGCCGGGCTGTTTTCCGAGAACGAGATCCCTTGGGACGAGCTGGCCTTTCCCACCATCGGCCGCACACTGAAGTTCTTTATCCAGGACCGCGCCAACGGCAATGACTTCCCGGTGCGCACTCAGGATATCCAGCCGCTCAAGCGCAAACCGTCCCTCGACGACTGAACCTGTGGGAGCGGGCCCTGTGGGAGCGGGCCTGCCCGCGAAAGGGCGACCCAGGTCGCCCGGCAGGATTCCAGAGACCCTGTTTGTGCTGACGTTAGAGAGCTCTCTGGAATCCTGCGGGGCAACCTTTGCCGGGAGCTTCGCTCCCTTTCGCGGGCGGGGCCCGCTCGCACAATGCCCGGCTCCCAAGCCCCACCTAACCCGGCAGGTCCTCAAGCTTCCACAGGTCGATGGCGGGCTCTTCGTACGGATGCGCCAGCCGCAGGGCGCTGATCGCCGCGCGCAGGTGGTCTTCCATGCAGAGGGTTTCCACCCGGAATTCGCGTACCGTTTCGATCTCGCCCTGGCCACCTATGTAGGGGTCACTGCCTTCCAGTGGACGGAACTGCCCCTGGCCGGCGACCTGGAAACTGCAGCAATCGTAGTGGCCAATGCGGCCGGCGCCGGCCTCGAAGACGGCGTTCTTCACCGCTTCGGCATGGTCTTCGGGGACGTAGAAACAAAGCTTGTAGACGGTCATGGTGCCTCCCTGGCGGACCGCCCGGGTTCAGGCGGTCTCGCGATCGTTGTCGGCGGTCTCGGCGAGATGCGCGTAGGCGTCGCGCAGCTGATAATCGCCCTGGGATGAAATCCAAACCCCGGTGGCGGACACGGTCTGGGTGTCGCCGGCGAACACCTTGGCTTCGGTGAGCAGCTTGCGCCCTTCCACTTTCGCCACGCGGGACTCGAAGCGGATCTCCGTATTCAGCGGCGTGGGCGCCATATAGCGGATGTTGAGCGTGCCGGTCATGCCCAGGCCGGTGACGAAATCCTGACACTTGGCCATCAGCATATCCAGGGCCAGGGACAGCACGCCCCCGTGCACCTTGCCCGGCGGGCCCATGAACAGCCGCCCGAAGGTGGCCCGGCCACGCACGGTGTCGCCATCCAGCCACAACTCCAGCGGCGGCGACAGCGGCGTCGCCTGGCCGGTAAGGATTTCAAAGTCGGCCATATCCAGCGCGTCCTGGCGGCTGCCCTTGCCGACGATCAACCGACCGAGAATGTCACGCATACTGCGGTGGCCATGGCCCTCCAGACGCTCACGCAACGCCCGCGCCTGCGCGGTGTATTCCGCCAGCGCCGCCTCGTCCGCATCCAAACGGATCAACTGCTCACTGATCGCCTTCAACTCGCCCGCCAACTCCCGGCGCCGCTCGGACACCGCCGTAGGCGCCGGCGACTCCGCGATCAACATATCAAAATAGTTATACATCTCGTCCGCCATACTCCCCCACTCCAATCCCGCAAAAGCGCTCTGTCTTTGATCTTGCCTTTCGCTATCAACTATCAACTATCAACTATCAACTGCCTCTAACCGACCCACTTCCGGGCATTGGCAAACAACCGATACCAAGGCCCATTCTCAAACCGACGCCAATCGTCCGGAATCCAGCTGTTCTGCAGCACGCGGAACACCCGCTCCGGGTGCGGCATCATGATGGTGGCGCGGCCGTCGCGGGTGGTGAAGCCGGTGACGCCCTGGGCGGAGCCGTTGGGGTTGGCGGGGTACTGCTCCGCCGGGTTGCCCAGGGTGTCCACGTAGCGAAGGGCCAGCAGCCGCTGTTCGATATTGCGGTTGAGGTCCTGGTCGCTGATCTCGGCGCGGCCTTCGCCGTGGGCCACGGCGATCGGCAGCCGGGTGCCGGCCATATCACGCAGCAGTACCGACGGCGAGTCCTGGATTTCCACCAGCGAGGTGCGCGCCTCGAACTGCTCGCTCAGGTTGCGCACGAAGTGCGGCCAGTGCTCGGCGCCGGGGATCAGATCCTTCAGGTTGGACAGCATCTGGCAGCCGTTGCAGACCCCCAGCGAGAAGGTGTCCTCGCGGAAGAAGAACCGGTTAAAGGCGTCGCGCAGGCCCGGGTTGTAGAGAATGCTCTTGGCCCAGCCCTCGCCGGCGCCCAGTACGTCGCCGTAAGAGAAGCCGCCGCAGGCCACCAGGCCTTTCATGTCGTCCAGGCTGACGCGACCGGCCAGCAGGTCGCTCATGTGCACGTCCAGGGCGCTGAACCCGGCGCGGTCGAAGGCGGCGGCCATTTCCATGTGGCCGTTAACGCCCTGCTCGCGCAGGATCGCCACCTTGGGCCGGGCGCCGGTGTTGATGAACGGGCTGGCCACGTCTTCGCTCATGTCGAAGGTGAGGCGCACGTTCAGGCCCGGATCGTTGGAATCGGCGATCGATTCGAACTCCTGGCGGGCGCAGTCCGGGTTGTCGCGCAGCGCCTGGATGCGGTAGCTGGTTTCCGACCACAGCCGCTGCAGGCCCCAGCGCGGGCGCTCACGCAACACCGCGCCGCCCAGGCGCAGGCGCACTACGTCTTCGTCGTTGACGGTGCCGACACTGTGCACGCAGCCGCCCAGGCCGGCGTCCTGGTAACGCTGGCGCACCGCCTGCACGTCGGCGGCGCGCACCTGGATCACCGCGCCGGCTTCCTCGGCGAACAGCGCCGCCACGGCCTCGGGGCCGTCGCCGGCGATGTTGTCCAGCACGATGTCCACGCCAGTGCGGCCGGCAAACGCCATCTCCGCCAGGGTGGTGAACAGGCCGCCGTCGGAGCGGTCGTGGTAGGCAAGCAGGCGCTCTTCCGCCAGCAGCCGCTGGGTCACCTCGAAGAAGGCGATCAGGTCGTCGGCGTCATCCAGATCCGGCGCCACATCGCCGACCTTGCCGAACACCTGCGCCAGCGCCGAGCCGGCCAGGCGGTTCTTGCCCCGGCCCAGGTCGATCAGCAGCAGCTCGCTGTCCAGGCCGGTCTTCAGTTGCGGGGTGGCGGTCAGACCGATGTCGGTGACGTTGGCGAAGCCGGAGACGATCAACGACAGCGGCGCCACCACGCTTTTATCAATGCCTTTTTCCTGCCACAGGGTGCGCATGGACAGGGAATCCTTGCCCACCGGAATGGCGATGCCCAGCTTCGGGCACAGTTCCATGCCCACCGCCTGCACGGTTTCAAACAGGGCCTGGTCCTCGCCCGGGTGGCCGGCGGCGGCCATCCAGTTGGCGGACAAGCGAATCTGGCCCAGCGAGCCGATGTGGGCGCCGGCCAGGTTGGTGAGGGTTTCCGCCACCGCCATACGGCCGGACGCGGCCGCGTTGACCAGCGCCACCGGGGTGCGCTCGCCCATCGCCATGGCTTCGCCGGTGCGCTGGTTGTAACCGGTAGCGGTCACCGCGCAGTCGGCTACCGGCACCTGCCAGGGGCCGACCATCTGATCACGGTGCACCAAGCCGGTCACCGAACGGTCGCCGATGGTGATCAGGAAATTCTTGGACGCCACCGTGGGCAGGCGCATGACCCGCTCGATGGCGTCCTTAAGCTCGATGCCCTTGGTGGAGAACGGCTGACGCTCGAAATCTTCGCGGTCGTAGGCGCGCTGCATTTTCGGCGGCTTGCCGAACAGCAGATCCATGGGCAGGTCCACCGGCGCGTCGCCGAAATGGTCATCGGCCACTTCCAGGTGTTCCGCCTCGGTGGCCTCACCGAGCACCGCGAACGGCGCGCGCTCGCGCTCACACAGCGCCTCGAAGCGCGCCAGGTCTTCCGGCAGCACCGCCAGCACATAGCGCTCCTGGGCTTCGTTGCACCAGATCTCCACCGGGCTCATGCCCGGCTCGGCGCTGGGGATCGCACGCAGCGACAGCTTGGCGCCGCGGTCGTGGTCGTGGACCAGCTCGGGCAACGCGTTGGACAGGCCGCCCGCGCCCACGTCGTGGATGGAGACAATCGGGTTGTGCTCGCCCAGCGCCCAGCAGCGGTCGATCACTTCCTGGACGCGGCGCTCGATTTCCGGGTTGTCGCGCTGCACCGAGGCGAAATCCAGCGCTTCGTCGGATTCGCCGCTGGCCATGGAACTGGCGGCGCCGCCGCCCAGGCCGATCAACATCGCCGGCCCACCGATGACGATGATCTTGGCGCCCGGCGGGATCGGCTTTTTATGCACGTCGCCATCGCGCACGTTACCCAAGCCGCCGGCGATCATGATCGGCTTGTGGTAACCACGGCGCTCGTCGCCGGCGACACCCGGCGCCTGAATTTCCAGGGTACGGAAGTAGCCGCACAGGTTAGGCCGGCCGAACTCGTTGTTGAACGCGGCGCCGCCCAGCGGCCCGTCGATCATAATGTCCAGCGGCGAGGCGATACGTCCGGGACGGCCGTAGTCGTCTTCCCAGGGCTGGCGGAAACCGGGGATGCACAGGTTGGACACGGAAAAGCCGGTGAGGCCCGCCTTGGGCTTGCCGCCACGGCCGGTGGCGCCCTCGTCGCGGATCTCGCCGCCGGCGCCGGTGGCCGCGCCAGGGCGCGGGGCAATGGCGGTCGGGTGGTTATGGGTCTCCACCTTCATCAGCATGTGCACCGGCTCGTTGCGGTAGCGGTATTCACACGGATAGCCGGCGTTGCCCGGGTCCGGGTAGAAGCGATCCGCCACCGGCCCGGCCACCACCGCCGCGTTATCGCTGTAGGCACTGAGCACGCCCTCGCTGGCGTGCTTATGAGTGTTGCGGATCATGGCGAACAGGCTGAGATCCTGCTCCTGGCCGTCGATGGTCCAGTCGGCGTTGAAAATCTTGTGGCGGCAATGCTCGGAATTGGCCTGGGCGAACATCATCAGTTCGGCGTCCGAGGGGTTGCGCCCCAGGGCGGTGAAACGCTCCGCCAGGTAGTCGATCTCATCCTCCGCCAGCGCCAGACCCAGCTCACCGTTGGCGGTGGCCAGCGCTTCGCGGCCGCCGCCGATCACGTCCACACTGGTCTGCGGACGCGGCTGATGGTGGGTGAACAGCACCTCGGCGTCGTCCAGACGGTCGAGCACCGCTTCCACCATGCGGTCGTGCAACGCCGCCGCCAACTCGCCCCGCGCCGCCGGGCCGTTGAGCTTGAGCCGGTATTCGATGCCGCGCTCCACCCGCGCCACCTTGGCGAGGCCGGCGTTGTGGCAGATGTCGGTGGCCTTGGAGGACCAGGGCGACACCGTGCCCGGGCGGGGCACCACCACGAAGGTTTCGCTGCCGCTCTCTTCCACGGCCGCGTCCTCCAGGCTGGGGCCGTATTCCAGCAGGCTGTCGAGCACCTGGCGCTCGCGCTCATCCAGCCCGGCGGCACCCTCCGTTGGAGACAGCGCCACGAAGTGCACGAAACGAGCGGACAGAGCCTCTACCTGAGGCAGAGCTTCCAGCAGTTTTTCCTTTCTAAACGCGGATAGGGCCGGGCTACCGGGGAGGATCAGCATGGGGTCGGCTTTTCCTTTACGTGCAGGGGGAGAAATAAGGATCGCAATGATAAGGGATGGCCGGCCGAATTCCTATGCGCACGCCGCAAGGCCAAAAAGATGCAAGGAAATGTGATTGTTGGACAAATTGCTGGATTTTTGACCAGTTCCGATGGTAGATTCGCCGCGCACACGTGATGTAGGTCACAGCCGAACCCCGGGGGCAAGCGCCCCGATTCGCGGGTCCGGCGATGGACGGCACGGGCCGTACCGACCTGTCTGGAGTACACCCAGCAGAGGTATCAACGGATATGACAGTGCTACAACGGCTTCGCGGTTTCACCCGCCACAGCCGGCACCTTATCGCACCGCTCGCGCTGCTTGGCGCGGTCGGGCTGATGATGGCGATGCGCCCCACCCCCACCGCCCTGGAACGTGTCCAGGCGCGGGGCGAGCTGGTGGTGGCCACGCGCCCCTCCCTGACCACCGTCTATCGTGACCCCAACGGCCTCACCGGCATGGAATACGAGTTGGCGCGCGGCTTTGCCGAGCGCCTGGGCGTGGAACTGCGCCTGATCGAGGTGGACAGCACCTCCGACCTTAAATACGCGGTGCGCCGCGGCAAGGCCGATCTGGCCGCGTCCGCCCTGCTGGCCGGCAACGACGGCGACCAGGCGCTGCGCTACAGCACCCCCTACCAGAACGTGGACACTCTGGTGATGTACCGCCTGGGTGACTCGCGCCCCACTGACGTCACCGACTTGATCGGCAAGGACGTGCTGGTGCGCGCCGGCAGCCGCCACGCGGACATGCTGGTGGCGGCGCAGCTGGACCATCCGGATCTGAGCTTCGAACAGGTGGAAGACGCCACTGCGGAACAATTACTGGCCCTGGTCGAGCAAGGCGACGGCGACTACGCCCTAATCAACTCCAACGCCTATGCGATTCACCGGGCCCTTTTTCCGGACCTCGCGTCCGGCTTCACCCTGAATGTGGACGGCGGCCTTGCCTGGGCGTTCCGCGCCAACGACGACCGCAGCCTGTATCTGGCGGCGCAGCGCTTTCTGACCCAGGCAAAGGCGGACGGCACCACCGCCCGGCTGGCCGAGCGTTTTTACGGCCATGCGGATCAGTTCAATCTGTACGCGGCGCGCAGCTTTATCCGCCATATGGACGACCGGCTGCCCAGCTACACCGCCCAGTTCCAGGAAGCGTCCGTGGACGCCGGCTTCGACTGGCGCCTGCTGGCGGCGATGGCCTACCAGGAATCCCTGTGGGACGCCCAGGCGATCTCCCCCACCGGGGTCGAGGGCCTGATGATGCTGACCAACCGCACCGCCCGGGAAATGGGCGTTTCCGACCGCACCGACCCGGCCCAGAGCATTCGTGCCGGCGCCGCCTATCTGCGCAAGCTGCACGACCGGGTGCCGGACCGTATTCAGGAGCCCGACCGCACCTGGATGGCGCTGGCCGCCTACAACATGGGCATGGGGCATCTGGAAGACGCGCGCGTGCTCACCGAGCGCCAGGGCGACAACCCGGACCTCTGGCAGGACGTCAAAACCCGCCTTACCCTGCTCGACGACCCGGCCTACGTGAACCAGCTGCGCTACGGCGCCGCCCCCGGCGGCCAGGCGGCGGTGTATGTGCGCCATATTCGCCGTTACTACGACCTGCTGGTGTGGGCCAACAACTCCGACCGCCACCGCGCCAACATGGTCGCCCTCGCCGACTGATTGTGCGAGCGGGCCCTGCCCGCGAAAGGGTGGCAATAGCCACCCGGCGGGATGCCAGAGACCCGTTTGGTCGTTCTAATAATGTCTCTGGGATCCTGCGGGCAAGCTTTGCCGGCAAGCGTTGCTTGCCTTTCGCGGGCATGGCCCGCTCCCACAAGCCCGCTCCCACAAGCAGCGCGTCAGCGGCGCTGGCGGAAGAAGTCGCGCAGCAATTGCGCGGCTTCCTCCGCGCACACGCCGCCGGTGACGTCGATGCGGTGGTTGTAGAAACCCCGCTCAGGCAACCCCAGCTGACTCTCGCAGACCCCGGCCCGGGGCTCCCGGGCGCCGTACACCAGCCGCGCGATACGGGCGTGCATCAGCGCCCCGAAGCACATGGTGCAGGGCTCAATGGTGACGTACAGCGTGGCGCCGGAGAGCCGGTAATTGCCCTCCCGGGCGGCGGCGTCACGCAGCGCATTGACCTCCGCATGGCCGGTGGGATCCCTGGCGGTAATCGGCCGGTTCCAGCCCTCACCGATCACTTCGCCGTCGCGCACCACCACCGCGCCCACCGGCACTTCCCCTTCCCCGGCGGCGCTTTCCGCCAGCGCCAGCGCCCGGGCCATCCACAATTCATCGTCTTGCGCGGTCATGGTGATCTCCCTGCGTTCCAGCGGCGTATGGTACGGCGTGCGGGACGCCAGGCGCCAGACGCTGGAAGCTGATAGCGGAGCGGCCTGTGGGAGCTTGCCTTGCAAGCGAAAGGCCGGCTTTGCCGGCCGGCAAAGGTTGCCCCGCAGGATTCCAGAGAGGCTGATGGCGCTGCCGTTAGAAAGGTCTCTGGGATCCTGCCGGCAAGCTTTGCTTGCCTTTCGCGGGCAGGGCCCGCTCCCACAAGGCACTCCGTAGCTTGAAGCTTACAGCTAAAAAACCCACCGCTTTCAGCTACAATCAGCCCTCGACGCGCCCCCGGGGCGACGTAACCCTATGCAAAAAGGAGCCGCCACCATGACCACTCTGGGCACCCCCAACGCGCCCGGCGCCACCCGTGTGCTGCTGCTGGGCTCCGGCGAACTGGGCAAGGAAGTGAGCATCGAACTGATGCGGCTGGGCTGTGAAGTGATCGCCGTGGACCGCTACGCCAACGCGCCGGCCATGCAGGTGGCCCACCGCAGCCATGTCATCGACATGCTCGACGGTGCCGCGATACGCGGCGTGGTGGAACAGGAGCAACCGCACTTTATCGTGCCCGAGATCGAGGCCATTGCCACCGACGAGCTGCTCAAGCTGGAGCAGGAAGGCATCACGGTGGTGCCCACCGCCCGCGCCGCCCGCCTGACCATGAACCGCGAAGGCATCCGCCGGCTGGCGGCGGAAGAACTGGGGCTTACCACATCCCCGTACCGTTTCGCCGGCACCCGGGAGGAATACGTGGCGGCGGTGCGCGACGTCGGCCTGCCCTGTGTGGTCAAACCGGTGATGTCGTCCTCCGGCAAGGGCCAGAGCCTGGTGAAACAGGACCAGGACATCGACGCCGCCTGGGACTACGCGCAATCCGGCGGACGCGCCGGACAGGGCCGGGTAATCGTGGAAGGGTTCGTCGATTTCGAGTACGAAATTACCCTGCTGACCGTGCGCCATCGGGACGGCACTTCTTTCTGCGCGCCCATCGGCCACCGCCAAGAGGACGGCGATTACCGCGAATCCTGGCAGCCGCAGCCGATGAACGACGCCGCCCTGGTGGAGGCGGAACGACAGGCCCGCGCGGTCACCGACGCGCTGGGCGGGCGCGGCCTGTTCGGCGTCGAATTCTTCGTCAAAGGCGACCAGGTGTGGTTCAGTGAAGTGTCACCGCGCCCCCACGACACCGGGCTGGTAACGCTGATGTCCCAGGATCTGTCCGAGTTCGCGCTGCATGCACGCGCCATTCTCGGCTTGCCGGTGCCGCTGATCGAGCAACGCGGGCCGTCCGCGTCGTCGGTACTGCTGGTCAAAGGCGATTCCAACGACATGCGCTACGGCAATCTGGACCAGGCCCTGGCGCAACCGGATACGGACCTGCGCCTGTTCGGTAAGCCTGAGGTGAGCGGCAGCCGTCGCCTGGGCGTCGCCGTGGCCCGCGCCGACAGCGTGGAACGCGCCCGCGTAAAAGCGAACAAAGTCATTGCCGCCATCAAGGTCGAGTTATAACCACCCGGCGGTTTCCATTCGAACGGAGAGGTTTTTCATGTATCGGGATACGCACAGCAAGATCATCGGCTATCTGCTCTGGATCTTTGGCTTCATGGGCGCCCACCGTTTCTACTATGGGCGCCAGATCACCGGCACCATCTGGTTCTTCACCCTGGGGCTGTTCTTTATCGGCTGGATCATCGATCTGTTCCTGATTCCGGGCATGGACGAATCCGCGGACACCCGCTATCGCTCCGGCCCCACGGACTACAACATCACCTGGATTCTGCTCACCTTCCTGGGCATATTCGGGCTGCATCGGTTCTACATGGGAAAATGGATCACCGGCATCATCTACCTGCTAACGGTGGGGCTATTCGGGCTGGGGATTCTCTATGACTACTGGACGCTGAACGGTCAGATCAGCAGTAAGAATATGATGCACGGGTCGCTTTAAAGAGGGGGCTTACAGGAGC
>JBELJS010000056.1:0-21680 GCA_042090255.1 Alcanivorax sp.
GGAGCGGGCCCCGCCCGCGAAAGGCCGGCAAAGCCGGCCGGCAGGATCCCAGAGAGACCTCTAACGACAGCACAAACAAGGTCTCTGGAATCCCGCCGGGTGGCTGGCGCCACCCTTTCGCTTGCAAGGCAAGCTCCCACAAGACCGCTCCCCCAAAGCCGGCTACGTAGCCGCCCATGGCGGCAAATCTTCCAAGGAGCGCCGGGTTCGGGTATGTCCGTCCAGGACCGTCTTTGGCCAGGGATGGCCAAAACGGTCCGCCGCTGCGGTCGAGCTTACACGGATGTACTTGCAGCGTGTCCTGGACGGACATACCCGAACCCGGTGCGGTCTTTCTGGAGGGGAAGCCCCCAACAGGCAGGCTCAGTCTGGGGAAGGATCACCATCAGCGTGCTGATCCACACCCAGATGGCGGGTGCCCCGCTGACGGGCCAGGTCGATCTGCTTCTGACGCTCGGCGAAGCGCGCTTTCTGCTCCGCCGACGATTCGTGGTAACAGCGCGGGCAGGACACGCCCTTCTGGTACAGCGGCGACGCCTTGTCGTCCTCGCTGATCGGGCGCCGGCAGGCGTGGCACTGATCGTAGCCGCCGGGCCGCAACTGCTGGTCGACGGTGACCCGCTCGTCGAAGACAAAGCATTCGCCCTGCCACAGCGACGCCTCCGGCGGCGTCTCTTCCAGGTACTTCAGAATGCCACCCTTAAGGTGGTACACCTCTTCGAAACCCTGCTCACGCAGATAGGCGGTGGACTTCTCACAGCGAATGCCGCCGGTGCAGAACATCGCCACCTTCTTGTGCCTGGTGGGGTCCAGGTGCTCTTTCACATAGTCGGGGAATTCGCGGAACGCCTTGGTGTTGGGATTGATCGCGCCCTGGAAGGTGCCCACTTCGTACTCGTAGTCGTTGCGCGTGTCGATCACCAGGGTTTCCGGGTCGGCGATCACCCGGTTCCACGCCTCGGCTTCCAGATAGGTGCCGCGATTGGCGTTGGGGTCGAGATCCTCCACGCCCATGGTGACGATCTCTTTCTTGAGCTTCACTTTGGTGCGCAGGAAAGGGTGTTCGGCGGCGAACGATTCCTTGTATTCCATCGCCGCAAAGCGCGGGTCCGCGCGCAGCCAGCCGACCACCGCATCGACATCGTCACGGGCGCCGGAGACGGTGCCGTTGATGCCTTCATGGGCCAGCAACAGGGTGCCGTGCACGTCGCGCTCAAGCATCAGTGCCAGCAACGGGTCGCGCAGTGTCTGATAGTCGTCCAGGCGGGTGAAGCGGTAGAGCGCCGCCACCACCACCGGGCCTTCGCCCTGCTGCGGGACCGGACTCATTGCGGCGTGCCCTTGGCGCGCTCGCTGGCGCGCCCGTCGCCGCCCCGGCAATCCGGGGAGTCGGCCACATCACCGCCCTGGTCGCGCCATTCGTCGGGCGTGAACAGATGCAGGGCCAGCGCGTGCACCGGCCCTTTCATCTCTTCGGCCAGCGCCTGGTAGACGGCCTGGTGACGCCGCACCGGCATCTGGCCCTGGAAGGCGTCGGACACCAGCACCAGTTTGAAGTGGGTTTCCGAGTTGGCCGGCACATTGTGCCGGTGGCTTTCGTTTTCCAACTCCAGGTGCGCGACCGGCAGGGCGCCGCGCACTTTGCTTTCAATGGCCTCGGCCACGGACATCGGGGTACTCCTGAGGGGTAACAGGGCCGCTATTTTACGCGCCCTGGCCCGGTTTTGCAGTCCCCGGCACCGGAATGATGTCCGCCCACAGAGCTTCCCCGTCCGCATCCAGCAAGGCGGCTTCCGAATCGCCGGGCCCGAACTGGCGCACCCGGCGGGTGCCCTTCCAGGCCGGGCCCTGCACGTCCCGCCCATGGGCGAAATCGCCCCACACCTGTTGCACTTCCGCCGCCAGGGCGCGGGCCGGTTCGCCGCCGCCGGTGAAGAACATCCCCGCCGGAGTGTCGGTGACACCGAATACGAACGGCACATCGATCACATGGCAGGCGCCCATCGGCACACCGAACTGCTGGCTGGTCCAGGTGAACTGAAAGCCGCGGGTGTCGTCCCGGTGGGCGGCCTGGGCGTCCAGCAGGCGCAGGGTAGGTACGCGGAACAGCCGGTCGGTCTCCATGGCCGAGAACCAGTCCATGTCGCTGCGTTGCGGGTCCGGCGTGACCGTGCGCTGGTAGTAACTCAGCGCCTGCTGGCCATGCTGCGGCAGCGCGCGCTGGAAGCGGCGCAGGATTTCCGCCTCGTCGAAACGGCGCAAATCCTCCACCGAGGGAAAGCCCGCCATCGGGCCGGCGTACTGGAAGAAGTGGTATTCGTCGCGGCAGACACTGGCCATCAGAGCGATGTCGCTGGCTTCACCGTCGGCGATGGCGTCAATCGGCAGGCGCGGCAACAGATCACCGTCCACCATCGGCTGGAAATTCATCGCGAATTGCGGCGTGGTGTCACGCAGGCCGCGCTTGACCAGCGTGCGTAGCGCCTGGTTCTGGGCGGCGATCCAGGCTTTCGGATCGGCCTGGCGGAGTTTTTCGGCGGCACTACCCTCGCCGGGCAACGCCTCCACAAAAGCGCCAGTGACCTTGGCGACCTCTTCCGGGGCGAGCGCGAAATCGCCGGCGCCGGATTGCACGATGGCACCCTGGAATAGCGTCCGCGCCCGGGGCGTGGCCATCAGGGTAGCGACGCTAAAGCCGCCGGCGGATTCACCGAACAGGGTGACCCGGTCGGGCCGGCCGCCGAACGCCTCGATGTGCCGATTGACCCATTCCAGAGCGGCCACCTGGTCACGCAGGCCCAGGTTGCTGTCCGCCTCCAGCTCCGGCGCGATGGCGGCGAAGTCGGCGAAACCGTGGGCGCCGAGGCGATAGGCCGCGTGCACCACCACCACCTTCTGGCTGGCCGCCAGCGCGGCGCCGTTATACAGCGGCTGGGACACCGAGCCGGCGATATAGCCGCCACCGTGGTACCAGAGCATCACCGGGAAGGGGCCCTCCCCCTCCGGCACCCAGATATTCAGGTACAGGCAGTCCTCCCCGGAGTTTTCCACGCCCATCAGCGGGTTCTTGACCTGCAGCGACGGCAACGGATAGCGATCCGCATTGGCGCTCTCGCCGCTTTCCGGCAACGGGCGCGGCGCCTTGAACCGCAGGTCGCCCACCGGCGGCAGCGCGAACGGCACGCCCCGGAATTCCACCACGCCGTCACCGGCGAGGCCCTGATACCCACCCTGGGGAAGCTCTACCTTCATGCACTCTCTCCCGCTGTGCCCGGACACTCCGGAACACGTTGTTTAATTGTTAGACAACAAAAGATACCTGAAACGCCGTGTTGCTTACCATCGGCGTCACTGATGTTGGATAAGGAGACCCTTACTCATGAGCAATACCCAAGCAAATACCGAATCCCCCGCCGCCTCTTTGAACGCCAAGCTGTCCGATCTGAGCACGGAAATCAGCACCACCGCGGACAAGCTTAGCAAAGCGGCCCAGGGCGCGGTGACCCGGCTTAGCGAATCCGGTAACGAATTCTTTCAGGAGTTGGTCAAAAGCGGCGAATCCCTGCGCGCCAAAAGCAGCAAAGGCGGTGACGCGGAACAGTGGCGCAAGCGCCTGGCCCACACTCTCGGCCTGCCCACCCGCGACGAAATGGACGCCTTGAACAAAAAACTCGACCGCATCAACCGCAAGGTCAATAAACTGGCCCGCGAACAGAAAGAAAAATGATCGAGCCTGACCGGGCCGTGGCGGCCCGGTCGCTTTCCTGTCATTGACTGGCCGGCATCAATCACGTTGACTTCGGCTATGTCTGATTCCCATCCGCCCTCCCTGCACTCCCTCACCGTGGCCTCGTTCTGGATCGAGTACCTGCTCGACGCCGCGCTGCACGCGGGCGTGGACCTCAGCGAGGCCCTGGTGCGCCTGGGCGTGAGCGAGGCGGAGCTGGAATCCCCCCGTGCCCGGGTACCGTTAAACGTCGAGAACCGGCTGTTCGAACTGGCTCTGGAAGGCAGCGGCGATCCCCTGTTCGGGCTGCACATGGGCGAATGCATCCGGCCGCGCTTCATGGGCGAGCTGGGCTACGCCAGCATGTCCAGCGCCACCCTGCGCGACGCCATCGAACTGATGATTCCGTTCGCGCGGGTGACCACCGAATTCGCCGACCTGCGCTTTGAGTGGCACGACCATGAACTGTGGCTGATTCTGGACACGCCGTTCGAGGGCCTGCCCACCTCGCCGCACCGGGTGGACGCTTTTTACGCCGGCGCGGTGGTGTTCGGCCGCTGGATACTGGGCGCCGAGCTCAATCCCATGGCGGTGCATTTCCGCCACCCCGTGCACGGCGACAGCGGCGAATACCAGCGCCTGTTCGGCTGCCCGGTGTCGTTTTCCCAGCCGTGCAACGCCCTGGTGATTGATGAAGCCATGCTGGATCTGCCGCTACGTGACGCCGATCCGGAGGTGAACCGCATCGCCCGCTCGCGAATGCAGCGGGCGGTGACCCAGTACCGGGCGCGCGACAACCTGTTGGAACAGGTACGTCTGGAAATCCAGCAACGGCTGGTGGACGGCGTGCCGCAACTGGAACCGATCGCGGAACGGCTGGGCGTCAAGCCCTGGACGCTGCGCCGCCGCCTTCGCGCGGAGCAGGCGGACTTTTCCACCCTGCTGGAAGAAGAACGACGCCGGCTGGCCTGCGACTGGCTGCTGCACAGCAACCGCTCGGTGAACCAGATCGCCTTGGATCTGGGCTATTCCGAGCAGAGCGCCTTCAACCGCGCCTTCAAGCGCTGGTTTGGCGTCACGCCGGTGAGCTACCGGGACAGCGGCGGTCACTGAGCTGCCTGGCCCGTGCGGACCCGCTGTGAACGCCGCTTTGGCGGCCATCCGCACCGATCCGTGCGCTCGCCCATCAGCTACTCTATAATGCGCGCGGCCCGGGGAACCTCCGAATGCGCACTTCTTAGCCAAGATCGTATTCAGAGGCTCCTCAGTTCTCCCGACGATTCCAAGGAGATTTTTAATGAAAGCACCCGTACGCGTAGCTGTCACCGGCGCCGCTGGCCAGATCAGCTATTCCCTGCTGTTCCGCATCGCTTCCGGCGACATGCTCGGCAAAGATCAGCCGGTCATCCTCCAGCTTCTCGAAATCACCCCCGCCCTGGAAGCCCTCAACGGCGTGGCCATGGAACTGGAAGACTGTGCCTTCCCGCTGGTCGACAGCATCGTGCAGACCGACGACGCCAAGGTGGCGTTCAAGGACGCCGATTACGCCCTGCTGGTTGGTGCCCGTCCGCGCGGCCCGGGTATGGAGCGCAAGGACCTGCTGGAAGCCAATGCGGCGATCTTCTCCGCCCAGGGCCAGGCCATCAATGAAGTCGCCAGCCGCGGCATCAAAGTGCTGGTGGTCGGTAACCCGGCCAACACCAACGCCCTGATCGCCCAGCGCAACGCACCGGACATCGATCCGCGTCAGTTCACCGCCATGACCCGCCTGGACCACAACCGCGCCATGGCGCAGCTGGGCAACAAGCTGGGCAAGAGCATCAACGACGTTAAGAAGATGACCATCTGGGGCAACCATTCCTCCACCCAGTACCCGGATCTGCACCACTGCGAAGTGGACGGCAAGCCCGCCATCGACCAGATCGAGCAGGACTGGTACGAGAACGACTACATCCCCACCGTGCAGCAGCGCGGCGCCGCCATCATCAAGGCACGGGGCGCGTCCTCCGCCGCGTCTGCCGCTAACGCCGCGGTTGATCACATGCGCAGCTGGGCGCTGGGCAGTGACGACGGCGACTGGGTGTCCATGGGCATCTACAGCGACGGCTCCTACGGCATCCAGGAAGGCCTGATCTATTCCTACCCGTGCGTTTGCAAGAACGGCGATTGGGAGATCGTTCAGGGTCTGGAAGTGAATGACTTCTCCCGCGAGCGCATGACCGCCACCGAAACCGAGCTGGCCGAAGAGCGTGACGCGGTGAAGCATCTGCTGCCGTAACACGGTCCCGGTTCCCTGACGGAACCGTCGATCAAAAAAAAGGGCCTCCTGATGGAGGCCCTTTTTTATGGTTCATCGCGCATTAGCGGGCACCGGAATATTCTACGAAGCGCGAGGTTTGTGGGAGCGGGCCCCGCCCGCGAAAGGGAGCGAAGCTCCCGGCAGGATGCCAGAGAGCTTTCTAACGACAGCACCATCAGCGCCTCTGGAATCCTGCCGGCCGGCTTTGCCGCCTTTCGCTTGCAAGGCAAGCTCCCACAAACCTCGCGCTTCGTCGAACCGTTTTAGCGCTGCATCTGGTGAAGTTTGGCGCGGCATAGGGTGGGTTCATGGTGCTCCCCCGCTCTTTTTAGTGTGTTGTTCTCCTGCGCTCGTGCTCGTTCAGCCCTCGCGCACGGCCACCCCGAGTTGGCCGATGCGACGCCCCCAATAGCCGTCCGGGGTGGCGCGCCAGGCTTGGCGGTGCAACCAGGCGAGGCTGTCCGCGTCACGGGCGAGCGCATTGAGTTGGAAGCGGTTAAGAGGGCCGGGGCCCTGTTCCAGGCAGCGCTGCGCCCATTGGCGCAGGGTCTCAGGCTCGACGGTGCGGCGATGCCTCGCCTGCTCCCGGTGCAGCCGGTTGAGGCGCGGGTCGATCACGGCCACTTCGAACGCGCTCAGCGGCGTGGGGTTCAGTGGCGCCGGCTCCGCCACCGTGCTCACCAGAGGCATGAGCCGCTGTTCTTCAGGCGTCAACAGTAGGCCCCGCTCGCGCAGCCATTGGCCGATCACCACCCGGCTCAGCAGTACCGAGGTGGGGGCCGCCAGAATCAACGGCAACGCCACCGGCAGCGACCAGTAGAAGAACATCGGATCCAGCCACAGGGCCAGCGCCGCCCAGCCCGCGGCCAGCAGCGTGCCCGGCGCCTGGCTGATCAGCGCCTGGGCCCAGCCGGTTTCATCGGTGCGGTTCTGGCCGCCCCAATGCAGCGACACGTTGAACAGCGCCTCCAGCACGTAGCGGCTGTGCGCGAGCATGCGGATCGGCGCCAGCAGCATGGACACGAACAGTTCCAGAAACACCGACAACAGCAGCTTCCAGAAGCCGCCGAACTGACGCCGGCCGCCGCTGAGCAGCACATCCGCCACCGCCAGGAATTTCGGAAAGAACAGCAGGAAAAAAGTACTCAGAATCATCGCCACCGCCCAGTGCGGGTGCCATTCCGGCCACACCGGAAACATGCTGTTCTGCGGGTCCGGGAAGTAATCAATCGGCCACAGCGTCAGCCGCGTGGCCTCGATGCTGGTGAGCACCAGAAACACGAACCACACCGGCGACGCCAGATAGGAAAGAATGCCGTTGATAAACGCCATGCGGTGGGCGAAGCGGATGCGGCGACCGAAGAACAGCAGCCAGATGTGCTGCATGTTGCCCTTGGTCCAGCGCCGGTCACGGGTGAGCTCGTCCACCAGAGTGGGCGGCGATTCTTCATAGCTTTCGTGCAGCTCCGGCTCCATCCACACCTGGTAGCCGGCGCGGCCCATATAGGCGGCCTCGACGAAGTCGTGGCTCATGATCGAGCCTTTGAACAGGCCGAACCCGGACAAACGGCGCAGGCCGCAATGCGCCATGAACGGTTCGGTGCGGATGATCGCGTTATGGCCCCAGTAGGCCGCTTCGCCCAATTGCAGCGCGGCCAGACCGGTGCTGAACAAGGGCCCGTAGATGCGGTTGGCGAATTGCTGAAAGCGGGCGAACGCCGACTGGGCGTTAATCAGCGAGGGACTGCTTTGCAGGATGCCGATGCGCGGTGCCAGCTCCATGTGCCGCACCATGCGCACCAGGGTGTCGCCGCCCATGACACTGTCCGCGTCCAGCACCACCATGTAGCGGTAGTCGGCGCCCCAGCGGCGCAGAAAATCCGCCACGTTGCCGCTTTTGAAGTTCAGGTTCACCGGCCGGTGCCGGTAGAACAAACGGCCTTCCAGGCCCAGCTCCCGGCACAGCGCGTACCAGCCGGCCCGCTCCGCCAGCCACACGTCGGCGTCGCGGCTGTCGGAAAGAATATAAAAATCGAAATGGTCCAGCTGACCGCTGGCGCGCAGGGATTCCACCGTGGCGCGCAGGCCGGCCAGGGTGCGGTCCACCGGTTCGTTGTAGATCGGCAGCACCAGCGCGGTGCGGGCCAGGGGCGTGGCCGCCAGGGTCGCGGCGTCGTGCCGCCGTGCCAGGGATTGCGGGTCACCGCCCCGGCGGCGCATGTAGAAGCCCAGCATGGCGGTCCAGAAGCCCACGGATATCCAGGCGAACAGCAGCGCGAACAGCAGCACGATGCTTTGTTCCAGCAAATCGCCGCCGTGGTAAGGCAACACCGACAGCATGCCGTAAACACCGGCCAGGGTCTGGCCGACCACCAGCAGGGTAAGCACCGTGCGGCGCACCACCGCCACCGCCTTCCAGCGGCCGGTGAGGTCGGGCACCGGTTCCCCGCCGCCGGCCTCGCTCATAGCGAATCCGCGTAGTGGACGCTGGCGTGGTGCAGCGGTGGTGTTTGCGGGGGCAGCGCCTCTTCCGGCAGCGGAAAGGTGTCCGGCAGCCGCTCCATTACCCGGGTCAGCAGCCGCTGCTCACCCTCTTCCAGGGCACTGCCCACCAGGCGCAGCGCGCGCCGGGCCACCTCCGGCGTCACCGTGATCCCGGACAGACGCAGATAGGTCAGCGCCCGGCCCAGGGTTTCTTCCACCTCGTGATACGGCATCAGCGGGCCTCGCCCAGAATGTCGTTGTCGGCGGGGATGTCATAGGACCAGGTTTCGGACACCGCCTCCTCTTCTTTCTTGAGGAAGGCGCGCAACGCCAGCGGCTGGCCTTCCGCCGGCTTGGCCAGAATCGACAACCGCCAGCGGTTCACCGGGCTGAGGAATTCGACGAAATGCTCGATCACTTCGGCGTCGCCGCCGGCGGTCACGGAGCTGGTCACCGGCGCGTCGGCCGGCAGGTCCTGCAGCGGCCCGCCGGCGAAATCCACGATCACCCGGTAGGCGCCCTCCACGGTGCCGCCGCCGACCCGGTTGCCGTCGCCGACAAAGGTTCTTTCCGCGCGCGCCCGGTCGACGCCGCTGACCGACGGCCCGCCCACTTTGAGGGAATAATCGAACGACAACGACTGGCCTTCGCGAACCGCCTCATCCGGGGTCCAGAACGCCACAATGTTGTCGTTGGTTTCGTTATTGGTGGGCAGTTGCACCAGCGCCACCCTGCCCTTGCCCCAGTCACCCTTGGGCTGCACCCAGGCACTCGGGCGGCGGTGGTAGTTGGCGCCGTAATCCTGAAAATCCTCGAAGCTGGTCTGCCGCTGCATCAGGCCGAAGCCCTGCACCGATTCGGTCTGGAAATAATCCAGTTTAAGGCTCTTGGGATTCAGCAGCGGCCGCCACAGCCACTCGCCGCTGACCCCGTTATGAACCAGCAGGCCGCCGGAATCGTGCACCCGGGGCCGCCACTCGCCGCGCGGACGGGCGGTATTGCCGCCGTAGAAAAACATGCTGGTAAGCGGCGCGATGCCCAGTTTCTCGATGTCGCTGCGAATGAACAGACGGGATTGCACATCCATCACCGTGTTATCGCCGGTGCGCACGTCGAACCGGTAGGCACCGGTGAGGCTGCGGCCGTCCAGCAAGGCGTAAACGGTCATGCTGTCCGCCTTGGCGTCCGGGCGTACCAACCAGAATTCCGTGAACGAGGGGAACTGCTCGCCGGAGGGCAGCCCGGTGTTCACCGCCACCCCCCGGGCCGATAAGCCGAAGCTGTTATCGCGGCCGACGGCGCGGAAGTAGCTGGCACCGGCGAACACCAGAAACTGATTTCGGCTGTCCGGGCCCTGCAACGGATAGGTGAGCTTGAAGCCGCCGTGGCCGAGATCCGCGGGGATACGCTTGGCCAGCTCTTCGTTGGTGTAGTTATAGTCGGTTTTGTTGTAGGCGATCGGGCGGACGCCCTCGGCGTCCACCTCGTGGAGCACCACCGGATGCTTGAAGTACAGCCCCGGCGACATAAGCATCACCTGAAAGCGGGCGTCGCTCTTGATCCACAGGCTGTTTTCCGGCTTGAAGCGGATGCCCTGGTATTGCTCGTAGGTGAGCTCGCGGAGAAAGGCGGGGATGGGCGTCGGTGCCTGGTAGGATTCATCGGCCAGCGCTCTGGCCTTGTCGATCACATCCTCAAAAGAGAACCCCGATGCCGGAAGCGGCAAGGCCGCCAGGGCCAGCCACAGCATCAGCATCGGCCACCAACGAAAACGCTCCATGTATACAACCCCGCTGCCTGATGTCGCCGAGCCTGGACCGGCTCGACGCCGCTATCATCAAACAGATGTTAACCGAGTGACAACCGGGCGGGCGGGGATAAACGTCAATAAAGTATAAATTTTCGCAAAACCCGCGCGCGGCCCCTTAGAGCAGCGATTTGGGGGCAGTGATCACACCGTTGTTGTCGGCGTAGACGAACTCGCCCGGGCGGAACGTGACGCCACCGAAGGTGATGTCGATGTTCAACTGGCCCTCGTCCCGGCGCACCGATTTGATCGGCACGCAGCCCAGCGACAGCACGCCGATATCCAGCTTCGCCAGTTCATCCACATCGCGGCAGGCGCCGTGGATGATCACGCCTTCCCAGCCGTTTTTCACCGCGTTCTCGGCGATCATGTCGCCGATCAGGGCGTTGCGCAGGCTGCCGCCGCCGTCCACCACCAGCACCTTGCCTTTACCGTCGGTGCCCAGGTGCTCCTTGACGCGGGAATTGTCCTCGAAGCATTTCACCGTGACGATTTCACCGCCGAAGGCGCCGCGGCCCCCGTAGCTGAACCAGTTAAGGCCGGTGACCACGGACACCAGGTCCGCATTGTCGTCGCACAAATCACAGGTGACGAAACTCATCTTCACTCCTTCTACTTCCGATTAAGACGCTGCCCGGGGGTATTTTTCACGAAACTTGCCGGCGTACACCACGAAATCGCGGAAGCGCACCCGGTACACCCCGGTGGCCGGGCCTTCCAGCGCCATGCCCACCAGCGCCTCGGCGACCCGCTCGCCGCTCACCGGCAACCAGTGCGCGTCGGTCCAGCGGGTGATCGGGTCGATGATCTTCGAGAAACGAATCCCGAACGCTTCCACCGGACGCGGTCGCTCGCGCTCGCCAAGCAACAGGGACGGCTGGAACAACGCCAGCAGCGGTAGCTTCAACGCCTTCAGTTCGCGCTCCGCCTGGCCCTTGGTGCGCGCATAGAAAAACGGCGAATGCGCGTTGGCGTTAACCGCCGACACCATCATGAAACGCTGCACACCGGCGTCCCGCGCCACACGGCCCAACGCGATGATCAGGCTCAGATCCACCTCGCGGAATGCTTCCTTGGACCCGGCCTGTTTCAGCGTGGTGCCCAAAGCGCAGAACACATCATCGACCTGAAAGAATTCGGCCTCTTTCTCAAACCGCGCCGGCTCCACCACTTTTTCGGTCAGTTTCGGATGGTCGATCCCCAGCGGCCGGCGCGTTAACACCCGTACTTCCTGATAGGCGTCGCAATCCAGAAGCAGGCGCAAGCAATGCCCGCCAACCAGACCGGTGGCGCCTAACAACAGGGCCCGTCGGCTCATGGTAGTTCCCTCTTTTTTGTCATTCGTCGTCGTTACCTTCCCCATCGGTATCCACGTCGTGGAGTAACCAGCGCCGCAGCACGGTTTCCAGCTCTTGAAGATGCACGGGTTTGGCGAGAAAGTCATCCATGCCGGCCGCCAGGCACTTGGCCTGAACGCCCTCGGCGGTGTTGGCGGTGATCGCGATCACTGGGGTGCGCATACGTTCCGCGGCCTGCTCTCTTTCACGCAAGGTGCGGGTGGCGGTGAAACCGTCCAGCTCCGGCATCATGCAGTCCATCAGGATCAGATCGAAGCTTTCCTGCTCCAGCAACGCGAGAGCGGTTTCCGCATTATTGACCGTCTTGACCTGATAACCGAGCTTACCGAGCATGCCGCGGGTCACCAGCTGATTCACCTCGTTATCTTCCACCAGCAACAGCCGGTAGAGCTTGCGGCGCTGGCGCTCCTCCGGGGTTTCGGTGGGCAAATCCGGCACCGGCATCTGACGCGGCACGCCCAACAGCTTGCCCAACGCCACGCGCAGGCCGGTGCGGTGCACCGGCCGCACCAGCACCACCAGCCCGTGCTTGTCCACCAGACGCTGCACCGCCGGCTCCGCACGCTCTTCGATAGCGCAGATCAACATCAGCTTCATGGGCCGCAGCCCGGGGTCCTCGAGTACGGTGCGACACAGATTAAGCGCCGACTCCCGGCGTCCATGTGTATCCACCAACAGCAACTCGAATTCGCTCTGCTCGCGGTGACCGGCGCGCACCGCCTGTAGCGCCTGATCGTAATCGCGGGCGCCCTGGCAGTAACTGCCCAGTGCTTCGAACTCCTCTTGAAGGGAGGCCAGAGAGCCGCTGCTGGCACCCACCGCCAGGCCCTGCACCTGGCCTACGGCGCCAGCCAGCTTGGTGCTCTCGCTCATGTTGGCCTGCATCCCCAGGCGCACCGTGAACCAGAACGTGGAGCCCTCACCGGGGTTGCTTTCAGCGCCGATCATGCCGCCCATGGCGTCGATCAGGCCCTTGCAGACCAACAGCCCGAAGCCCGCGTGGCGCACGCTGAAGGCGTCCTGGGCGCCGGCCAGGAACTGGTCCTCGAACAGATGCTTGAGGGTCTCCGTGTCCATGCCCTGGCCCTGGTCGCTGACCCGCACTCGCAGCACGCCGTCGTTTTCGCCCTCGGCGGTGAAATCCACGTCCAGGCGTATTTCACCCTGATCGCTGAATTTGATCGCGTTGCTGAGCAGGTTGGTGAGCACCTGCAGCAGCCGGTCCCGGTCGCCGCGCACCCGTTTGGGCAGCATGCGGTCGACCACCGCGGACAGCTCCAGATTCTTGGACTGGGCCATCGGCCCGAAGGCTTCCAGGGTTTGCTCCAGGGCACCGCGCAGGTCGAAATAATCCGGGCTCAGGGTGATACGGCCGGTGAGAATCCGGGAGTAGTCCAGCACGTCGTCGATCAGGCTGATCATCAGCTTGCCGCTCTGCCCCGCCACTTGCAGGTACTCCTGCTGTTCATCGCTGAGCCGGGTGTCCTCCAGCAGCGACATCATGCCCATCACCGAATTCATCGGCGTGCGCAGTTCGTGGGCGAGCCGGTAGACCAGGCTGAGCTGGATATCGGTGTTGGCGGGCAGATCCCGCCGCCGCTCCACCGAGCCGCGCCGCTCACGAGTGACCGCGTGCCAGAACAGCTCGTACTGGCCACGGTAAAGACGGAACAGATAGAAGGTGTAGGAGGTCACCAGCAGGCCCAGCAGCCACTCCTGCAGCCCGGCGGCGAGAAACAGCGAGGCGATCAGCGGCAGGAACATCAGCAGGATATACACCTGCCGCACCCGCAGGCCGGCCATCCAGGAGCTGCCCAGCGCGGTGGTCACACCGACGTTATAGAGAATCACGACGAAGACGTTGAAGCCGGTGCCGACCCGCCACACCAGCCAGGCGGGCAACACCCCCCAGACCAGGGCGTGCAGAATCAGGCCGAGCGCGAACAGCCGGCGCCAGCGCGCCGGCCCGGCGCCGTACAGGGCGTCAAAGCGCGCCACCAGCCACAGCCGGTAGGCGGTCACCACCACCACGGCGCCGCCGGCGATCAGCGTCTCCAGCTCGAAAGCCCGGTAGACGCCGCCCCAGGCGGTCACCAGCGCATAAACCACAAGGGCCGCCAACACCCCCATCAGAGAGTTCTTGGCGGCCCCGTAGTCGACTCGTTTCAGAACCTTGCGATCTTTTCGGTAAATCACCCGTCCACCATCCTCGGACGAAGAAGGCGCTAAAGGTAACACCGTCCAACCGGGCAGGCTAGTCGGGCGCGCGAGACGTTCAGGGACTACTTTACGTTAACGTAAACTTCCCCTAATCTTTTCCGCCATGACACTCAAGCAAAGCTACGGCATCGGCGAGCTGGCACGGGAATTCGACGTGACCACGCGCACCATCCGTTTTTACGAAGACCAGGGCCTGCTCACGCCCCGCCGGCGCGGCCAGACGCGCATTTACTCGCCGGCGGACCGGGTCGCCCTGAAGCTGATCCTGCGCGGTAAACGCCTGGGCTTCTCGCTGGCGGAATCCGGCGATCTGATCCGCCTGTACCAGCCCACCGGCGACAACCGCCAGCAGCTCGGTGCCCTGCTTGAAAAGATCGACGAGAAACGTACCCAGCTACAACAGCAACTGGTCGACATCCAGATCATGCAACAGGATCTGGACGCGGCCGAGGAACGCGCCAGGCAGGCGCTGAAGGAATTGGAGGAAAGCGATGTTTAACGGCGGCCTGGATTTTCAGTTCGACGACACCCTCACCGCGCTGCAGGACAGCGCCCGCGCCTTAGCCCGCAAGGAGATCGCACCGATCGCCGCGCGCGTGGACCAGGACAACCTGTTCCCCAACGAGCTGTGGAAGAAGCTCGGCGATCTGGGCGTGCTGGGTGTCACCGTGGGCGAGGAATACGGCGGCGCCGGCCTCGGCTACCTGGCCCACACCCTGGTGATGGAGGAAATCTCCCGGGCCTCCGCGTCCATCGGCCTGTCCTACGGTGCCCATTCCAACCTGTGCGTGAACCAGATTTATCTCAACGGCAACGACGCCCAGCGCCAGAAATACCTGCCCAAGCTGGTCAGCGGCGAGCACATCGGCGCGCTCGCCATGAGCGAACCCGGCGCCGGTTCCGACGTGGTCAGCATGGGCCTGCGCGCGGAGAAGAAAGGCGACCGCTATCTGCTCAACGGCAACAAGATGTGGATCACCAACGGCCCCGACGCCCACACCTATGTGATCTACGCCAAGACCGAACCGGACGCCGGCCCGCGCGGCATCACCGCCTTTATTGTCGAGCGCGACTTCCCCGGTTTCTCCCGGGCCCAGAAGCTGGACAAGCTGGGCATGCGCGGCTCCAACACCTGCGAGCTGGTGTTCGAAAACTGCGAAGTGCCGGAAGAAAATATCCTCGGCGAACTGAACCAGGGCGTGCGCGTTTTGATGAGCGGCCTGGACTACGAACGCACCGTGCTGTCCGGCGGCGCCACCGGCATCATGCAGGCCTGCCTGGATGTGGTGCTGCCCTACGTCCATGAGCGCAAGCAGTTCGGCCAGGCGATCGGCGAATTCCAGCTGATGCAGGGCAAGCTCGCCGACATGTACGTCACCCTCAACGCCAGCCGCGCCTACCTCTACCAGGTGGCGCGCAACTGCGACGCCGGCCACAGCAGCCGCAAGGACGCCGCCGGCGCCATCCTGTACTGCGCCGAGAACGCCACGCAGATGGCCCTGGACGCGATCCAGTGCCTGGGCGGCAACGGCTACATCAACGAATACCCCACCGGCCGCCTGCTGCGCGACGCCAAGCTCTACGAGATCGGCGCCGGCACCAGCGAGATCCGCCGCATGCTGATCGGCCGCGAACTGTTCAACGAGACCGCCTGAGCCATGCCCAAAATCATCAGCCAGCTCAATAAAAGCGCGCCGGAATACGGCCAGTACCGCGAACACAATCTGGCGCTGCGCGAAACGCTGCGGGAAAAACTCGACCGCATCGCCCACGGCGGCGGCGAAGCCGCCGAAGCGCGCCTGCGCGACAAGGGCAAGTTGCCGGTGCGCGAGCGCATCCAGCACCTGCTCGACCCGGGCTCGCCCTTCCTGGAGCTGTCGGCGCTGGCCGCCGACGGCGTCTACCCCGGTGAAGAGGTCCCCGCCGCCGGCTGCGTCGGCGGCATCGGCCGGGTGGCCGGCGTGGAATGCATGATCGTCGCCAACGACCCCACGGTGAAAGGCGGCAGCTACTATCCGCTGACCGTGAAAAAGCACCTGCGCTGCCAGGCGGTGGCCGCCGAGAACCGTCTGCCCTGCGTCTACCTGGTGGACTCCGGCGGCGCCAATTTGCCGCGCCAGGATGAGGTGTTCCCGGACCGGGACCACTTCGGGCGCATCTTCTTCAACATGGCCAATATGTCGGCACGCGGTATTCCGCAGATCAGCGTGGTGCTGGGCTCCTGCACCGCCGGCGGCGCCTATGTGCCGGCCATGGCCGACGAAGTGATCATGGTGCGCAACCACTCCACCGTGTTCCTGGCCGGCCCACCGCTGGTGAAAGCCGCCACCGGCGAAGTGGTCAGCGCCGAAGAGCTGGGCGGCGCCGCCCTGCACGGCGAGCAGTCCGGCGTCGCCGACCATCTGGCCGACGACGAACCCCATGCGCTGGATCTGGCGCGCCGCTGCATCGACCGGCTCAACTGGCACAAGCCGGAGCAGCTGGACGTGCGCCCGGCCCGGCCGCCGGCCTATGAGCCGGACGAACTGTACGGCCTGATTCCGCCCACCACCCGCTCGCCGATGCCGGCGCGGGAGCTGATCGCGCGCATCGTCGACGATTCCGACCTGGACGAATTCAAGGCCAATTACGGCACCACCCTGGTCACCGGCTTCGCCCGCATCCACGGCTTTCCGGTGGGCATTCTCGCCAACGACGGCGTGCTCTATTCCGAATCCGCCCTCAAGGGCGCCCACTTCGTGGAGCTGTGCAACCAGCGCAAGATTCCGCTGCTGTTCCTGCAGAACATCACCGGCTTCATGGTGGGCAAGAAATACGAAGCGGAAGGCATCGCCAAGCACGGCGCCAAGATGGTCAACGCGGTGGCCTGCGCCAGCGTGCCCAAGTTCACCGTGATCACCGGCGGCAGCTTCGGCGCCGGCAACTACGGCATGTGCGGGCGCGCCTACGACCCCCGCTTTATGTTCATGTGGCCCAACGCGCGCATCTCGGTGATGGGCGGCGAACAGGCCGCCAGCGTGCTCACCCAGGTAAAAGCCGCGTCGCTGAAAAAGAAAGGCGAACACTGGAGCGACCAGGACGCCCAGCGTTTTCAGGACGACATGACCGCCCAGTACGAAACCATGGCGCAGCCCTGGTACGCCAGCGCCCGCCTGTGGGACGACGGTGTCATCGATCCGGCGGACACCCGCGACGTTCTCGGTCTGGCGATTTCCGCCAGCCTCAATGCACCGATCGAAGACACGCGCTACGGCGTGTTCCGGATGTGATGGAGACAACCATGAGTGTGCAAACCACCCGCCGGGGCCCGGTCACCCACATCACCCTGAACAACCCGGACAAACGCAACGCCTTCGACAACACCACCATCGAAGCGCTGATCGGCGCCTTCCAGCAGGCCGGTAGCGACGACGGCCGGGTGATCGTGCTGGACGCCGCCGGCAAGCATTTCTCCGCCGGCGCCGACCTGAACTGGATGCGCGCCATGGGCGCCCTCGACGAGCAGGAAAACCGCGCCGACGCCCTGCGCCTGGCCACCCTGATGGACACCATCGACCGGGCCGGCAAACCGGTTATCGTCCGGGTCCAGGGCGCCGCCTACGGCGGGGCTCTGGGACTGATCTGCGCGGCGGACATCGCGGTGGCCGCCGACGACGCCCGCTTCTGCCTCAGCGAAGTGAAGCTGGGCATTCTGCCGGCGGTGATCGCGCCCTATGTGGTACGCGCCCTGGGCGCCCGCCAGGCGCGCCGCTACTTCATGACCGCCGAAGTGATCGACGCCGCCCGCGCCGGCCAGCTCGGCCTGGTCCACGAAGTGGTGCCGGCGGCGGAGCTGGACAGCACCGTGGACAAACTGGTGACCGCCCTGCTCGACGGCGCCCCCGAAGCGCAACGGCGCGCCCGGGAGCTGGTGCACCGCGCCGACGACAGCGACGTCAGCAACGGGCTGATCGAGTACACCGCCAACCTGATCGCCGAGCTGCGCACCGGCGCGGAAGGCCAGGAGGGCCTGGGCGCCTTCCTGGAAAAACGCCCGCCGAACTGGAAACCGAACCGGAACTGACCATGGCCGCCATCAACACGCTATTGATCGCCAACCGGGGCGAGATTGCCCGGCGCATTATCCGCACCGCCCGCGAGCTGGGCCTGACCACGGTGGCGGTGTACTCCGACATCGACGCCGACGCGCCCCATGTGCGCGAAGCCGACCGCGCCGTGCGGCTGGGCCCGGCGCCGGCCCGGGACAGCTACCTGGACATCGACAAGGTAATCCGCGCCGCCCGCGACAGCGGCGCCGACGCCATCCACCCCGGCTACGGCTTTCTGTCCGAGAACACCACCTTCGCCGACGCCTGCGCGGACGCCGGCCTGATCTTTGTCGGCCCCGGCGCCGACGCCATCCGCCTGATGGGCGACAAGGCCGCCGCCCGCCAGCACATGGCGCAAAGCGGCGTGCCGGTGCTGCCCGGCTTCGATCGGGAAGGCGCCGACGACGCCACCCTGATCGCCGAGGCGGAAAAAGTCGGCTTCCCGCTGCTGATCAAGGCGGTGGCCGGTGGCGGCGGCAAAGGCATGCGCGCGGTGGACAACGCCGCCGGCTTCGAGGAAGCCCTGGCCGCCGCCCGCCGCGAGGCGCGCAACGCCTTCGGCGATGACCGGGTGCTGCTGGAGCGCTACCTGCCCACCGCCCGCCACGTGGAAGTGCAGGTGTTCGCCGACAACCACGGCAATGCGGTGCACCTGTTCGAACGCGACTGCTCGGTGCAGCGCCGCCACCAGAAAATCATCGAGGAAGCCCCGGCCCCCGGCCTTACCGAGGCCCAGCGCCGGGATCTCGGCGACGCGGCGGTACGCGCCGCCCGCGCCATCGACTATCGCGGCGCCGGCACGGTGGAGTTTCTGTTCTCCCCCGAAGGCGAATTCTTCTTCATGGAGATGAACACCCGCCTGCAGGTGGAGCACCCGGTCACCGAGCTGATCACCGGCGAGGATCTGGTCGCCTGGCAACTGGTTGTGGCCGAAGGCCGGCCGCTGCCGAAAAGCCAGGAGCAGATCCAGCGCCACGGCGCCGCCATGGAGGTGCGCCTGTACGCGGAGAACCCGTACCAGCAGTTCCTGCCCTCCGCCGGGCGCCTGGAACAACTGCGCTGGCCGGAGCAGGTGCGCGTGGACAGCGGCTTCGAGGCCGGCGACCGGGTCAGCGACCATTACGACCCGATGATCGCCAAGCTGATCAGCCACGGCGGCGACCGCGACCAGGCCCGCCGCCGGCTGGTGGCGGCCCTGGACGATCTCGCCATCAGCGGCGTGCATCACAACGCCGCCTTTCTGCACCAGGTTCTGAGCAGCCCGGTGTTCGCCAACGCCGAGCTGGACACCCGCCTGCTGGAGAAACACCCGGAACTGATGACGCCGGCGCCGGCGGACAGCGACCTGGTCGCCGTGGCCGCCGCCGGCGCCGTGGCCCAGCGGCCCGCCACCGGGGACGGCCCCTGGGGCGCGCTTCCGGGTTGGCGCCCGCTGGGACAAAAGCGCACCCTGATCCCATTGCGGGTGGGCGAGCAGTCGCACACCGTGGTGCTCGACAATGACCTGGCCCGGGTGGACGGCGGCGAGCCGGTGCCCTTCCACCTGCGCCGCCGGGGCACCGCCTTCGAACTGCACTGGGGCGGGCGCCGCCTGGCCGGTCACCTGATCGAACCCCAGGATGGCGACGCCCGACATACGGCGGTCTTCGTGCACGGTCAGGATTACCCGGTGGACGTCCACCCGGCCCGGGAAAGCGACCGCGCCGGCGGCCAGGACGGCTTCATCGCGCCTATGAGCGGCACCATCGTTGCCTGCCATGTGGAAGCGGGCGCCACGGTATCCGCCGGGGACGCGGTGATCACCCTCGAGGCCATGAAGATGGAGCACACCCTGCGCGCCAGCGCCGCCGGCACCGTGGAACGCTTCCACGTGGCCGATGGCGACAGCGTCGCCGAAGGCACGCTCCTGGTTGATTTCAATTCGCTGGATTCCGAAACGGAGGCACAATGACAACAACCCCGACCCCGCTCTGGCAGCCCGATGAAAAGCGGCTCAACGAAGGCCAGCCCGCCGCGTTCCGCGCCCGCGCCGAACAGTTGGCCGGCACGCCGCTCACGGATTACCGGGACCTGCACCGCTGGTCGGTGACGCAGCCGGAGGCGTTCTGGAATCTGGTCTGGGATTTTTGCGAATTGCGCGGCCATAAAGGCGAGCGGGTGCTGGAGCCGTCACCGGTATTCCGCCACAACCGCTGGTTCCCGGACGCGCGCATCAACATGGCCGAGAATCTGCTGCCCCGGCACGACACCCACACCGCTCTGGTGAGCATCGATGAAAGCGGCCGCCGCGACCAGATCAGCTATAACGACCTGCACGTGGCCGCCGGCCAGGTGGCCGCGCAGTTGCAGGCCGCCGGCATTCAGCCCGGCGACCGGGTCGCCGGCTACATGCCCAACCGCATCGAAACCGTAATCGCCGCCCTGGGCTGCGCCTGGATCGGCGCCATCTGGTCGTCCTGCTCGCCGGACTTCGGCGTCGAAGGTGTACTGGACCGCTTCGGCCAGATCGAACCCAAGGTGCTGTTCGCCTGCGACGGCTACCAGTACAACGGCAAGTGGATCGAGCTGGACGAGCGCATCCAGGCGCTGCATGAAAAACTGCAGCCGGAACTGCTGATCGTCATTCCCGGCCGCGGCGACACCAGCCGGGTGCGCCAGGCGCTCAACTGGCGCGACTGGCTGGCCGCCGCCGGGGCGCCGCCGGCCTTCGCCGAGCTGCCGTTCGACCATCCGCTCTATATTCTCTATTCCTCCGGCACCACCGGCGCGCCCAAGTGCATCGTGCACGGCACCGGCGGCGCCCTGATCCAGCACGCCAAGGAACACCGCCTGCACGGCGACCTGGGCGCCGACGACGTGCTGTTCTACTTCACCACCTGCGGCTGGATGATGTGGAACTGGCTGGTCAGCGGTTTGCAGACCGGCGCCACCCTGGTGCTCTACGACGGCAACCCGGCCTACCCGGACGCCACCCGCCTGTTCGATGTGATCGACGAGGAAAAGATCACCCACTTCGGCACCAGCGCCAAGTTCGTCCAGGCGGTGGAAAAAGCCGGCGCCGTGCCCCGCGACAGCCACGACCTGTCCACCCTGCGCACGCTTTACTCCACCGGCTCGCCACTGCTGCACGAGAGCTACGACTTCCTCTACGAAAAGGTCAAACCGGACCTGCTGGTGAGCTCGATTTCCGGCGGCACCGATATTATTTCCTGCTTCGCTTTGGGCAGCCCGCTGGTGCCGGTGTACCGGGGCGAACTGCAATGCCTGGGCCTGGGCCTGGACGTGGCGGTGTTTAACGACGACGGCGAACCGGTGGTCGGTGAAAAAGGCGAGCTGGTGTGCCGCGCGCCCTTCCCCGCCTGCCCGGTGGCGTTCTGGAACGACCCGGACGAAGAACGTTTCCACGGCGCCTACTTTGATCGCTTCCACTCTCCTGATAAAGAACAGGTATGGGCCCACGGCGACTACGCCGAGATCATCGCCCATGAAGGTCATGACGGCCTGGTGATCCACGGCCGTTCCGACGCCGTGCTCAACCCGGGCGGCGTGCGCATCGGCACCGCCGAAATCTACCGCCAGGTGGAAACCCTGGAGGAGATCCGCGAAGCCATCGTGGTCGGCCAGCAGTACGACGGCGACGTGCGCGTGGTGCTGTTCGTGGTGCCCGCCGAGGGCGTGACACTGACCGACGAGCTGC
>JBELJS010000057.1:0-21536 GCA_042090255.1 Alcanivorax sp.
ACCTACGCCACCTGGTGGATCCGGCAGGCCATCACCCGCTCGATCGCCGACCAGGCACGCACCATCCGGATTCCGGTGCACATGATAGAGACGATCAACAAGATCAACCGGGTGCAACGCCAGATGCTGCAGGAAATGGGCCGCGAACCGACCCCGGAAGAACTGGGCGTGCGCCTGGAAATGCCGGAAGACAAGGTTCGCAAGGTGCTCAAGATCGCCAAGGAACCGATCTCCATGGAGACCCCGATCGGCGACGACGAGGACTCCAGCCTGGGCGACTTTATCGAAGACGGCAACGTGGACTCCCCGGTGGATTCCGCCACCTCCCTGGGTCTGGAAGAAGCCACCCGGGAAGTGCTGGCCAACCTCACCGCCCGCGAAGCCAAGGTGCTGCGCATGCGCTTCGGCATCGACATGAACACCGACCACACCCTCGAGGAAGTGGGCAAACAGTTCGACGTCACCCGGGAGCGGATTCGTCAAATAGAGGCCAAGGCGCTGCGCAAGCTCCGTCACCCCTCGCGCAGCGAACATCTCCGCAGCTTCCTCGACGCGGACATGTAATTCGGTATATAACTACCGGCCCGGAAGGGAAGGGGCTCGTGCGAGCGGGCCCCTTGTGGGAGCGGGCCCGGCCCGCGAAAGCAGGCAACGCCTGCGGCAAAAACAATCAAAACTCTCTTCGGGCCTATAGCTCAACTGGTTAGAGCAGCGGACTCATAATCCGTTGGTTCCAGGTTCAAGTCCTGGTGGGCCCACCATCTCCTCTTTGCCGAACCATCCATCCAGAGCTCTAACCCCAGCGCGCCTGCGAATACCGAAATACCGGTAGTGAAATACGCCAGCGGATGGCCACCATGCGCAGCAGGAGGCCGACACTGAACGCGGCCAGCTGCGTCACGCCCTCGTCCACGCCCTGTCGGAGCAGGAACAGGTAGAGCAAGGCCACGACCAGAGAGACGCAGGCGTAGATTTCCCGGCGCAGAACCTGTGGCACCCGGCCGCACATAATGTCCCTGATAATCCCGCCGAAAATGCCGGTGGTGATGCCCGACATGATTACCACGATGGGCTCATAGCCCAGATCGAGCGCGACGTTGCAGCCGATAATGGTGAAAGCGACCAGGCCGATTGCGTCGAGAACCAGGAAGAGTTGGTGCAGGTGGCGCATGAACCGGGCGATCACGATGGTGATCAGGCCACCGGTGAGGGTCATATAGATATAGCTGGGATGCTGGGTCCAGGTTACCGGGAAGTTGCCCAATAGGATGTCGCGAACGGTGCCGCCACCCAGAGCGGTGAGAAAGGCGATGACGGCCACCCCGAACAGATCCATGTTCCGGCGCCCGGCGGCCAGCGCTCCGGACATGGCTTCGGCGATGATGGCAATGAGATAGACAGAGGTCAGCACACAGTACTCCTGCGTTTACGTGGCCTCTCCCCCTGTCCTGATACCTGAGAGTGTACAGAGCGAGTCTGCTTGCCCCTTCGGTGGACTGCGCCTCGGCAGCCTCTCTCCAGACGGCATTAAATGATGTCCGCAGTACCTGTGCCTGAGCGTTTATGGGAGGTTGCGCCTTCGGCGGGGCCTGCTGCCCTCTCTCCTGCGGATGAGCGAAGTATAGAGCCGGGCAGGCCGGTCGTCGAGAAGCACGTCGACGGCTTGAAATTGCCGGAACGCGCACAAACCATCGGAGACAGGGCACAGCGACAACCCGCAAGGAGGACACCATGAAGCAACCGCAGAAGTGCGAGATCATACTCGCCACGCAATGATCCACGATCAGCGCACCTTTCTCTGCGGAGGCCGCGATCGGCAAGGAGAGTGTGCCGGAAGCCGGAACCCAGTCAGGATCGGGCGGGAACACATCGTATGGCGGAAAACTTGCAGGTTCGCTGTCCACTGCCCTCTCCATCTTTACGCGTGCCGCATCGATATGCAGCATGTATCGAGGGAATCCCAATAAGACAGCAAATAGATACGGACCCGGACGCCACGCTGCGAATAGGCCTCGGCGAGGCGATCCGCCGCTTCGGCTAAAAAAGCGGCATTCTCAAAATGACCATTAAGCAGAATCAACTCGCGGTTGCCGTGACGTAGATAGGCGTCCATCACATCATAGAGATAATTTTCCAATACACCGCCGGAGACACAGGTGGTGCCGGGGAAAAATTCCCGCCACCGGATTGGACCTGCGACTTATATCCATAGTTGATGACGGGCGCAACCAAGAGCTTATCTGTTTCTTCAGCTAACGCTTTAGCCAAATGACATGGAATTACGACATCGGTATTGAGAGGCAGATGATGGCCGTTCTATCGCCCCACCGGAATAATAATCCGCTGAGAACCATCGTGAGTACGCTTCCGATAATCGACCCAGTCCATATCCTCGACAAGAACACTTTCCACCGATCTTCTCCTCAAAGGCGCACCAATGCCATGCGGGGCCACACCATCTCCCGGTTCTCTTTTCTCGCTTTACGACGATCGCGGAGCACCGCGGCACAGATAACCACCAGCACACCCAAGGTCAGAGCTGGCCAAACAGAACATAGAATCCGAATAGCATAGTCATATAGCAATCCTCCTTGGCGGTGCCGAGCACGACACCGCAACAAAAAAATTAATCAAGAATCGGCATGACGGACTCAGCTGATGGGCGTCACGTGTCGATCGAGGAGCTTATGTGGCTAGCCGGTTAAAACGACAACAAATGAACCAGCTCCAGAAACTGGACACTCGGCGACTTGAACGGTCTTATCCGAAACAGGAAGGGGGCGGTGGTGGACGACGCGGCATACAGCGGCCCGCGCTCGAAAAATGGAGTGACATGCTCTCCCTTTTTACGAAGTCGTTAACCGATAAAAAATCGGGGTGGCCGAAACGTTCGCTCAGCGATAAAGATAAGCATTATGGAGCGGTTTTGCAGCCGGACCGCGACGTTCAGGGCCCCGGTCGGCTGCCGATGCGGCCTCCCCTGGCTCTCGCCATTCAAGCCGCCAAGGATTCCGCCGGCCCGAAGAACTCATAATGGATGGCCGCATCGGGCACATCTCGACGCTCAAGCAAGGCACGGACGTGTTTCAGCATCGGCGTAGGCCCACAGAAGTAATACTCGGCGTCGGCGTCGTCCACCAGTTCATCCAGTAGCGCCTCATCAATGATCCCTTCGCTGTCATGGGACCCATTATGCCGATCCTCCGGTAACGGATCGCTGTAACGCACATGAACACGGAGGTTGGGGCTCACACGTTGGAGCTCGGCGAGTTCCTCGGCGAACGGATGTACCGCACTGTTCAGCGCGCCCTGCAGGAACACCACCGGCCGATCGACGCTCTCCTTCAAGGCGGCATGCAACATCGACAGAATCGGCGTGACGCCGACGCCGCCAGCGATAAGCACCAGCGGCTTGTCCGCCTTCGCCTCTCGCAGAATGAACGATCCACAAGGTGGGCTCACTGCCAACTGATCGCCAACATTGATGTGGTCATGGAGATGATTGGAGCAAACGCCGGCGGGGGTGTCGCCGCCGCCCTCCCGCTTCACACTGATCCGGTAGAACGTTTCGCCCGGGCGATTGGAAAGACTGTAATTACGCATCACCGTCTCGCCATTCGGCAACGTGAGGCGGATGGTCAGATACTGCCCCGGCCTATGAGGCCGCAACACCATGCCGTCCTCGGGTTCCAGGTAGAGTGACACAATATTCTCGCTGGCCGGTTCTCGCCGTGTCACCACAAAACGCTTGAAGCCCTGCCAGCCGAACTGCTGCCCCTGCGTATCGTAAAGAGTCTTTTCGCGCTGTATGAAAATATCCGCGAGGGCACCATAAGCGGCCGCCCAGGCCGCGAGGATGTCATCCGTGGCGGCCTCGCCAAGCACTTCGCCAATGGAAGCCAGCAGGTTCTCTCCCACAATCGGGTAATGCTCAGGCTGGATACCCAATGAAACGTGTTTTTGAGCAATCAACTCGACGGCATCGGCCAGCACGCCGGGGTTGTCGACATGCTGGGCGTAGGCACAGATCGCGCCGGCCAGGGCCCGTTGCTGGCTACCCGAATGCTGGTGGGCAGGATTGAAGAAGGCCAGTACTTCCGGGTTATGGCGGAACATACGCTGATAAAAATGCCGAGTAAGGGTTTCGCCGTTTTCCTGCAGAATCGGGACGGTTTGCTTGATCACCGCAAGCTGGCCGGACGTCAACATCGCACTGCCTCCTATAAAAGGTATTTTGCATGCCTATTTAAATAAGAATACTATATACCTCTTTAAAGACGGTCAACGAATTTATGCAGCTAACAACGCACACCGACTACGCGCTACGACTACTGATCTATCTGGCGTTGTCGGAAGACAGGGCGCCCGCTACGGTGCAGGAGATCGCTCTCAGCTACGGGATTTCGGCGAACCACATCGCCAAAGTGGCACAGACATTGGTGCAACAGGGCTACATCCATAGCCTTCGTGGCCGTGGCGGCGGCCTGGCGCTGGCGGCCAGTCCGGACACCGTCCGCGTGGGGGCGGTCGTCCGGGATACGGAGAATCTTCGACTGCTGGAGTGTTTCGGGCCCGATTCATCCTGCCCGATTGATCCGGCCTGCACGCTCAAAAAGGCCCTTGGCCGGGCACAGGAAGCATTTTTAGAGGAGTTGGACCGCTATACCTTGGCCGACATGATAATTAACGGCGGCGAGCTACGCCGCTTGCTCGCATAGGAGCGCGGCGGCGTGATTGCCGGCCATGCCACTTCCGATCCGGAAGTCCTGACGCTCAGGACGGCGCAAGCAGTTTTAGTCCGAGCACGCCGGCCAGGATCAGCAACACGCAAAATAGGCGAGCAAGCGCGGCGGATTCGCCGAACAAAATAATGCCGAGCAACACCGTCCCAATGGCGCCAATGCCGGTCCAAATCGCATACGCGGTCCCCACGGGCAGCGATTTCATCGCAATACCCAGCAACACCATGCTCACGCCCATCGCCGCCACCGTGGCGACGGTCGGCCAGAGACGGGTAAAACCCTCGGTGTATTTGAGCCCGGTGGCCCAGGCAATTTCGAAGAGTCCGGCGATCAAGAGAATCAACCAGGGCATAGCGTGCCCCCTATATACAGGTGGGGCCGTCCCCGGTGCGTAGGTCAGAGGCGAGGCCGTCCCCGCGCGCACTATTCTAGCTCCATGAATGCTCCGGTCCAGTGCAACGCACTATTTTGGGGCGATTTTCTGCTCGGCCACTGAAGCCCGCAGCGCCGCCAGGGCCGTCTCCGCAACCGCCGAATTCTGGGCCCGAGCGCAGACCAAGTAGATGGGGTAACTGAACTCCGGCGCCGTTTCGACCCGGCATAGCTCTCCGCTTTCCAGATAAGGCTGCACCACCCTTGTGCGAAAATAGCCACTACCGCCGTGACGGAGTAAATAACGCAGCGCCAACGGCCCCAGATCGATGTTAACCGTAGCCCTGGCCCGTTCTGGCCAGGCACTGTCGTGTTGCCGACGAAAATCCGCCCCCCAATCGACGTACACATACGGCTCGTCCTCGGCCACGCTGCGCACCAGAATCAGCTTTTCCTCCATGAGTAGCTCCACCTGCATGCCCGGCCAATAGTCCGGCTGGTGCACCAGGGCGGCGTCCAACACGCCTTGCTCGAGTTTTTCGTGCAAGGTGGATCTTTCGCCAACCTCGGCGCGCACCACCGCATCGGGGCAGGCCCCGCGCAAGACCGACAACCAATCCAATAACCAGGGATTCCAAAGACTAACTTCTCCCCCCAAGGTCAGCACCCGACCAGCGCCTTGCGGTAATGGCAGGGCCCTGCGTGCCGCGTCCCAGGTGCGCGCCAGTTGGCTGGCGTGAGCGGCGAACTGCTCACCATTGTCGGTCAGGCGGGCCCCGCTGCGGTTTCGCACGAAAAGACGGCAACCCAGTTGACCTTCCAGGTTATGAATGCGTGCTGTCACGGTGGTCTGGGTGACGTGCAAACGCTCAGCAGCGGCCATAAAACTGCCGGAGCGGACAATCTCCAGAAAAGTGCGGGCCAGCTCGATGTCCATGCTTAATATCAATATTTTGAATGTTAAACCCCATTGTATTTCATTATTCGCCGATAACGCAGCCATTCATACTGCCCGCTCCAAGTATTGAACGGAGCCCGCGATGACCGCGCACGCGCTGGCGCCTCCTTTTTCGGAAGCGCAATGGCGACGAATCCACACCCTGCTAGACGAGCTGGATGACCGCCAGGCGCTCTGGCTGAGCGGTTACTTGGCGGGCCAGAACACCGAAACCGCCCGTTCAGAGCAAAAAGCTGACCGCGGCCCGGCGCTCTTGATCGCCTATGGCACGGAAACGGACAACAGCCGGGATCTGGCCGAGCGGTTCAGCGAACAATGCCACAAAGCCGGTGTGTTGGCGGAGGTTCAAGATCTGGCCAGGGTCCGTCCTCGCCAACTCATGAAACGTGAGTACTTGGTCATCATCACCGCCACCCATGGCGACGGCGATCCGCCAGAACCGGCACTGCCCTTTTTTGAGGGGCTCGCGGAGGACGCGACCGCGCCCCGGCTGAAAGGGCTTCACTTCGCGGTGCTCGCCCTCGGCGATAGTACCTATGAGCACTTCTGCACTGCCGGCCGGCAGCTCGACGCTCGCCTCGAAGCGTTGGGCGGCCAGCGCTTGTTGGAACGCCAGGAATGCGATGTGGATTTTGAGGCGCCGGCTAAGGAATGGCTGACTCGCCTGGTGGAGAAACTGCCCAAACGTGAATCCGGCGCCGCGCCAACGCACGCGGTGAGCGCAGCGCAAAGAGAGCCGGCCTATGACAAGCGGCACCCGCTGGAAGCGGAAGTCCTCGTCAATCAGCGTCTTTCCGCGCCCGGCCGGGGCAGCCCCATCCATCATCTGGAACTGGCTCTGGAAGCCTCGGATTTTGCGGTAGCACCGGGCGACGCTGTCGGCGTGCTCGCCGACAATCCACCCGAGTTGGTCGCCGCCGTGCTAGACGCCACCAGCTTGAGCGGCGAACAACCGGTGACCGTGAACGACGTGCCCCAACCACTGGTACAGGCGCTCCGCCAACACTGCGACCTGACCATACCCGGAGGACGTTTTCTGGACTATTGGGCCGGCCTAACCGGAAATACCAGGCTCAGCGAGGCCACGGCCGGCGGCACCCGGACTCAGCGGACGCTGCTCAAGCAGTACCAGCTCTTGGACCTGTTGCGCGATTATCCCAGCCGTCCCGATGCCGAGTCTCTGGTAGCGTCATTGCGACCACTGCAGCCCCGTCTCTACGACCTCGCCAACGCCCTGACCGCATTCGATGATGAACTGCATCTCACCGTTAAGCGCTTCCGCTACCCCTTCGCCGATCGCTGGGAAACCGGCGTCGCTTCCCGCTACCTGCTGGATCTACAATCCGGCGACTCGGTGCGTCTCTACCCTCACCGTAACGCACGCTTCCACCTACCGGACGATCCCGAGATGCCATTGGTGTTGATCGCCGAGGGAACGGGCGTCGCCCCCTATCGCGCTTTCCTGCAGCACCTGATCGCGACGGGCCGGCACACACCGTGCTGGTTGGTGTTCGCGGAACAACACTTCGAGGAAGACTTTCTTTACCAATTGGCATTCCAGGAGGCCCACAGTAACGGCCTGCTGAAGCGGGTGGACACCGTTTTTGAAGCTGATCAAGCCCGCCGGAGACTAGCTGACCCCCTGCTAGAGCAAATCGAGCGGTTCACAGAGTGGCTCGAACATGGCGCCCATGTTTATTTTTGCGGCGATAAGGATCGGCTCGCCGAAGCCGAAGCCCGAGTACGCGACGCCGTGGACCAGCGCGTGGGTGCCGGCCACTGGAAGCAACTTTCGAAGGCGAAACGTCTTCACCGGAACCTGTATTAGGAGGGCCCCATGATCGACCGTAGTTCCGATCTCAGTCAGCCCGTGGACGCCCTGAATGAGAGCGAGCAACTCAAGGCCCGCAGTCGCCATCTTCGTGGCGGCATCGCCGAAGGCCTGCAAGACCCGATGACCGGCGCGGTACCCGGCGATGACCCACTGTTGATGAAATTCCACGGCATTTATCAGCAGGATGATCGCGACCGGCGCGCGGACCGGCGACGGCGGCATCTGGAGCCGATCTATCAGTTCATGGTGCGAATGCGCATCCCCGGCGGTTTGCTCGACAAACACCAATGGTGGGGTATCGCAGAGCTTTCCCGGCGTTACGCGGAACGGGGTATCCGCATCACCACTCGGCAAACAGTGCAATTACACGGCGTACGCAAACCCAAGCTGCGCGCGCTAATGCAGGGACTGCGAGACATCGGGTTGGACACCATCGCCGCCTGTGGTGACGACAGCCGGGGCGTCGTGTGTGGCGCCAACCCGTTCCTGTCCCGGGCACACCAGCGCGTTACGGAACTGGCCCGTGTTACCAGCGACCGGCTGATTCCCAAAACCGGAGCTTACCCCGAAATCTGGTATCGGGAGTCCGGATTGTCGGCGGATAACGAAGAGCCGGTCTACGGCGAACTCTACCTGCCGCGCAAATTCAAGGTTGGCTATGCCATACCGCCGATCAACGATATCGACGTCTACGGCCAGGACCTGGGCCTGATCGCGGTGATCGACAACGGTGAACTGCTGGGCTTCAACGTTTGCGTGGGCGGTGGCATGGGTCAGCTGGACAGCCGCGAGGACAGCTACCCCCGGCTTGCGGAAGAAATCGGCTTCATCCATGCCGAAGAAGCGCCCGCTTTCAGCGAAATCGTGATGACGATCCAGCGCGACTTCGGTGACCGCAAGGACCGCCATCGGGCACGTTTTAAGTACACCCTGGATCGTCTCGGCCAGGACTGGTTCCTCAAAGAACTGGCGCACCGCCGGGGACGCGACCTCGAACCGGCGCGACCGCAGTGCTTCGAGCACAACGGCGACCGGCTGGGCTGGCAGCAAGGCGACGATGGCCTCTGGCACGCCACTCTCTATATAGAAAGCGGACGCGTGGACGATGCCCTGCGCGGTCAAATCAGTGGCTTGCTAGAACAATACGGCGGCCAATTGCGCATGACCACCAATCAGAATCTGCAACTGACCCATATCGAAACGCACGAACTCAAACAACTTCAGTGGCGTCTGGAGGACCTGGGCCTGGACTGGCGCCTGACACCGGACAGCCAGGCAGCACACACCCTGAGTTGCGTGGCGTTACCCACCTGTGGCCTGGCAATGGCCGAGGCCGAACGCTACACACCCCGCTTGCTGGATTTGTTTCAGCGCCTCAAGGGCCAGTACGGGCTCACCGATGTCCCGATCACCCTACGTCTAACCGGCTGCCCCAATGGTTGCGCGCGCCCCTATCTCGGCGAGATCGCCCTGACCGGGCGGGCCCCGGGTCTCTACAACCTCTACCTGGGTGGCAGTTTTCACGGCGACCGACTTGCCCGTCTCTATGCGGGCAACGTCAACGAAGAACGCTTTCTCGATTTGCTCGCACCGCTGCTGGAGCGCTTCACCGGGGAGCGGGGCCACGGCGAACACTTCGGCGATTTCCTGGTGCGTCATGGGCTGCTCGATGACACACCCGTCGCCTTAGCCTCTTTCTGAAAATGGAGCTTGCCATGTCTCACTATCTTTTCATTCAAAGTCAGGACCCATTCACAGAGATCCACACCCATCATCAGTTTGACCTGATTGGCCAACTGCACGACGCCGGTCATCAGGTAGTGGTTCTTCTTGTGCAGAACGGCGTGACACCGGCCCGGCGCGATGCAAAAAGCGATCTGTTCGACGATATTGTGCGGCGGGGTGTCACGGTTAGGGCCGATCACTTCGCGTTGATGCAGCGGGAAATCGGCGACGCCGATCTTAAGGACCAGATCGGCGTCGCCGACATGGACCTGGTGATTGACGCCATGCTCGCCGGCCACAAAGTGATCTGGCACTAACCGACCCCAACCGGAGCCTTTGATGAGTGATACCAAGACATTGACCTTCGCCTTCATGGAGCCGCCCTTTGAGAGCGAGCGGACCGTGACATTTTTTCGGCTACTCGACGCTGCCCTCGAACGGGGTGCGGGCGTGCGTGTTTTCGCCTACGAAGGCGCCGTGGCGCTGGCCTTCGCCAACCAGCAGCCCCACGGCAACGCCGTCCATGACCGCGACAGCGCCGAGGAGGATCACCCGCTGACCAAAGACTGGATCGCCGCGCTACAAGAAAAGGCGCGCAGCAAAGGAATCGGGTTCGAGTGGATAAACTGCGGCCTGTGCGTGGACGAACGCGGCGTCAACGATGTCATCGACGGTTGTGGCCGGGGCGGCCCGCCGGACCTGTGGCGTTACGCTAGCTATGCTCATAACACTCTGACCATCGGTACGAGGTAATCATGAAAGTACTGCAAGTGATCGACCAGGCCTACCGGACCACGACCGAGGAACAGGACGACACCATCCTTTGGCTGACACAGTCAATGCGTGGCGCCGGCGGCGACCTGATGGTGCTGCTCAGCGGCCACGGTGTGCACTACGCGATATCGCGCAAACGGCAGCCGGCGCTGACGCTGGGTACATGGCGGCAAACCCAGCCGGCGGAACTGCCCCGTGATATCGCCAACCTAGTGGAAAGTGGCGTACCGGTATACGCCATCCAGGACGATCTGGAAGAGCGCGGCCTGGATGGACTCGCGTTGCAAAACGGGGTTCGCCCCGTCGCCCGCCGCGCGGTGGCGGAACTCTATGAGGAAGCGGACCAGGTATGGCACTGGTAACGCAGACCCTGCACACGACGCTTTGCGACCTGCTGGGTTGCCGGTGGCCAATTTTGCTGGCCGGCATGGGTGGGGTAGCCCGTCACCGTCTGGCCGGCGCCGTTGCCCATGCCGGTGGCTTCGGCGTGCTCGGCATGGTGCGCGAGCCGGCCCACCGCATACGCGCTGAAGTGGACGCGTTGCGCGCCACCGGTGTCGAGCACTTCGCCGTCAACCTGATTCCCGCCGCCACGACTCCGGCGCTGCTTGATCAGCAGATCAATACCTGCCTGGACCTTTTGGTCCCCTGGGTGGTGCTTTTCTGGGACGTGGATCAGCGACTGATTCGGCGCTTCAAGGATGCCGGAATTGGTGTAATACACCAAATCGGCGGCTGGGAGGATGCGCAGGCCGCCGTTGATGCCGGTGTCGACGTGCTGATAGCCCAGGGCGTCGAGTCCGGAGGGCATGTAAGGGGCCGCATGACCACTTTCAGCCTGCTTACCGAACTGATTCCATGGAGCCCCGTTCCAATCGTAGCCTCCGGCGGTATCGCGGACGGCAGGGGTGTCGCCGCGGCTCTGACGATGGGAGCACAAGGTGTCAGCCTGGGCAGCATTTTCCTGGCCACCGACGAGGCCAACGCCCACGATCACCACAAGCGCCGCCTGATTCAGGCCAGCGGTGAACACACGATTCACACTACGATCTTCGACCGGAATTGGCATGAGCCGGCACCGGTACGCGTACTGAAAAGCCGAGTGACGCAAGGAGACTACGACGACTTGAAATCCCAAGGTCGCGACCAAATTATCGGAGAACAGGACGGCCAGCCGGTGTATTTGTTCTCCACCGATTCGCCATTGCAGGGTGCCAGCGGTGACCTGGACGACATGGCTCTTTATGCCGGCCAGTCCTGCGGCGCCATCGACACTATCGAGTCGGCGGGCCGAAAGGTCCAGAAACTGGTCGCCGATACTGAAAGGGCGCTGTATCAAGCCTCAGCCCTGGGCTAACCGGCAAACCAATACCCGCAGCAAGGAGTGCATCCATGAAACGACCACATCGGATTCAGTGCAAGCGAGTCTACGAGGCGGTGGACAAATCAGATGGTTATCGCGTGCTGGTCGACAAAGTCTGGCCGCGCGGAATCAAAAAAGAAGACCTGCAAGCCGACGGCTGGTGCAAGGACCTGGCGCCATCCAGCGAGCTAAGAAAGTGGTTCAACCACGAACCCGAACGCTGGGCGGCGTTCTATCAGAAGTTCCACGCCGAACTAGACCAACAGAGCGAAGCGATCGAATCTGTTTTGAAAGGTACTAATGGCGGCACGTTGACGCTGCTCTATGCCGCCAAGAATGAAGAGCACAACAACGCCGTAGCGCTTAAAATGTATCTTCAGGACAAGTAATAGGCAATCGAAAACGAGGGGCGCTTGGCGCCCCTCGTCCCAATCATGGTTTTGCCTGCTTTTTATCTCGGCGCTTCTCTTTCAAGGACCTTTTGGCTTTTTTCTTTTCTTTCTCTTTACTCATGATTCCTCCTCCCCGGGACAGGATTCAATTTTGGTAATCAAAACGCTGTATTCATGACCCAGAAACCGGGGGTGTACGACATCACCGACTCTGGCGCCGAACAGCGCCTCACCGAACGGCGAGAGAATGGAAATGATACGGCGCTCGGGGCAGGCTCTCCCCGGCTCCACAAGCATGAAATCCACCTCGCCCCTATAATCAAGATCCAATAGCCAAACCCGACTATTGATACCCGCGGACGTTGGCTTGTTGTTGCCCAATTTACGCCGCTCCATACGCTCAAAAAGGGCGGCTAGAGTGTGCGGACGTAAGGGGGAACACCAGGTACGAATCGAAAGATATTGTCGCGCGGCCCCTGAAAGGCCACGCCAACGCCGGTGCGGATGCCCGAGCGCCATGGCTGCATCTCCTAAACAAAAATCAGAAAAAGGTTACATGAAGTAGCCGGACGGACAGACGTCCGCCCGGCTTAAACCGGAAAGGTGGGGCAGAGGAGTACTAAAAACCAACGGGGGGACACGACGCACCTTCAGGAACATCAGCCAATAGAGACCAGACCATAGCTCACCTATAAAATAAAGCAAGCCACGACCCGGGAATAGACGTCAGAACACTCCCTGTTCAATCATTGCGTCCGCCACTCGCCTGAATCCAGCGATATTTGCGCCAAGCACCAGATTACCTTGTACTCCGAACTCCCTGGCCGTGTGACTCGCACGTTGGTGAATGTCGTGCATGATGGTCCTGAGCGCGGTGTCCACCCGCTCCGCCGACCAACTCGCCATGGCCGCGTTTTGTTGCATCTCTAGCTGGCTGACGGCGACGCCTCCTGCATTGGCGGCTTTTCCGGGGCCATAACTGATGCCTGATTTCAGAAATACGGATACGGCTTCGCGCGTACAAGGCATGTTAGCGCCTTCGGAGACACAGGTTATGCCATTGGCGACAAGTGCTTCAGCGTCGGATCCGGACAGCTCGTTCTGGGTGGCACAAGGGAAAGCAAGATCGGCGCTCTCGCACCACACTGCCGACCGCCCCTGCGGATAGTCGCTGGCAGGAATGAATTGCGCATCCCGGTGCGTTTCGAGGTAGGCCGACAAAGCGCCACGATCACGCTCTTTGATGGATTTCAAAAGAGGGACGTCTAGCCCCGCATAATGAACCAACGCACCCGTGGAATCCGAACAAGTAACAGGCCGGGCGCCCAGTTCGGCAAGCTTTTCCATAGTATGTATCGCGACATTACCGGCGCCGGAGACCAGGCAGGTTTTACCGGCTATCGACTCACCGCGTTCAGCGAGCATATTCTCGGCAAAATAAACACAACCATAACCGGTGGCCTCCTTGCGGCCCAAAGACCCACCCCAGCCCGTGGATTTACCCGTCAATACCCCTTCGAAACGGCCACTTAAGCGCCGATACTGGCCGTAAAGGTAGCCAATCTCCCGATGGCCGACGCCAATATCCCCGGCCGGCACATCAATGGTGGCACCTATGTGGCGAAAGAGCGCCGTCATGAAAGCCTGACAAAATCGCATTACCTCGCCCTGCGAGCGGCCTTTCGGATCGAAGTCAGACCCTCCCTTGCCGCCGCCTAACGGCAAACCAGTCAGCGCATTCTTGAAAATTTGCTCAAAGCCCAGGAACTTGATGATGCCGCCGTTTACGCTCGGGTGGAATCTCAAGCCGCCCTTATACGGACCCAGCGCGGAATTGAATTGCACGCGATAGCCCTTGTTGACGCGCACACGGCCGTTGTCGTCTACCCAAGCGACGCGGAAAAAGATCTGCCGCTCGGGCTCCAATAGACGTTCCACTACGCCTTCGTCACGATAGCGAGGCTCGGCCTCCAGCACCGGCGTAAGTGCTTCCAGCACTTCTTCCACCGCCTGATAGAACTCCGTTTGACCGGGACTGCTTTGCTGCAAACCCGCCAAAATGCCTGAAAAATCATCCATACTGAATTCCTAACCGAGATGAATATGCATGTTTTGAACCGCCACGCCGGTCGCGCCTTTTCCGAGATTATCGAGCCGCGCCATCAGACAGCACCGCTCCTCATTGCCAAATGACGAACAGACCCACCCGGTTGGCGCCATTGCTACCTCGTACCGACTTCAAGGTCGCTGGCATCTTCCCTCGGCGTGACACGGACAAATGGCTCGCCCTGATACTGCATGGCCCCTCCTTGAAAACGGGGGCAGGCCGAAGCCCGGTCCGAAAATAACCCCTGGCAAAAAACAGCAGGACTGCTAGGGTATCGGAATGGCACTCTTTCTTGAAACTGTGCGCCGCACGGCGCCTCCAAAGACCCCCTCTCAAAACCCGGCTGTCGGCGCTGTCCGACGGTTGGCCGCTGCGCACGCCTTCCATTCCTGACGCCGCACCCCGATGGAACGTCCCCGGGGGTTCGGCGCCGCCGGGGACACGCACTGAATCCTCAGCATTTCCATTGGAGAATATGGCATGGCCAACTTGCCCCCTATCGTTATTTCCACCCTGGACCGGGACCGGCTGTACGCGCTCCTTGAGCGCCATCAAGAAGATACTGAAGTGGTCGACCGGCTTTATGAAGAATTGGACCGGGCCGAGTGCCGCCCCCGGGAGGCCATGCCCGACAATGTGGTGGCCCTGCACCGCTGGGCTTACTTCAAGAATCAAGACAACGGCCGCGAGCATCGTCTGATGCTGGTGTTCCCTCAAGAGGTGGACCAGGGCGCGGATCGCCTTTCCATCCTAAGTCCGGTCGGGGCGGCGTTACTGGGGCTGTCCGTCGGCGACAGCATCGACTGGCCTAGCAAGGGCAAGACGCTGCGTCTGACGCTGATCAACGTGGACTGACGGCCTGCTTGCACGTTCGATAAATTCATAGGATGATCCCATAAAAATTCATGGGATCAATTCTATGGACGCGAATACCTTGCCCCGGCGGTCCCTGGTGGACGGCGCCATTGATCATCTGCGTGCGGTGGTAGAATCCGGCGAATGGCCGGTGGGCCACAGGCTGCCGGTGGAATCCGCGCTGGCGGAGCAGCTGGGCGTGGGCCGAAACACGGTGCGCGAGGCAGTACGGGTGCTGGTGCATGTCGGCCTGCTGGAAACCCGCCAGGGGGACGGCACCTATGTGCTGCGGCGCCTGGACCCGGCGGAGTCGCTGCGGCGGCTGCGCCGGACCACCCTGCGCGATCAATTGGAAATGCGGATTGCCCTGGAAAGTGAAGCGGCGCGCCTGGCCGCCGAACGCCGGGACGAAGCCGATCTCCAGGCGATGCGCGACGCCCTTCAGGCCCGCCAGCAGGCGGGCGATGACCTTGAAGCGCGCATTCACCACGACCAGCGCTTCCATAACGCCATCATCAGCGCCGCCCATAACCCCGCTTTAAGCGCGTTATACGAGTATTTCAGCGACGCGGTAAAAGAAACCATCGAACGCACCGAACGAGACGCGGCCTTGCCCGAGCCGGATCACGCCGACCACGCCGTGCTGCTGGGCACGCTTGAATTGGGCGACCCGGAGGCCGCCGCCAAAGCGACCCGCACCATGCTGACACCGGCATTGCGCGCGCTGGACACACTCTGATGCGCCTGCGCCCGGACCCCTTCACCTTGATACTGCTGGCGGCCATCGTGGCCGCTTCGCTGCGCCCCGCGGAAGGCACCACGGCCCAGTGGCTGGGCTTGCTCGGCACCCTGGCGGTGGCGGTGCTGTTCTTTATCCATGGCGCGGCTCTATCACGCGACCAGATTCGCGCCGGCGCCACGCACTGGCGGCTGCACCTGTTTATCGCCGCGCTGACGTTTGTGCTGTTCCCGCTGCTGGTCCTGCCCATCGACGGTCTCGCGCCACGCTGGATTCCCGAAGACCTGGCCCTGGGGTTTCTTTATCTCGGCGCTCTGCCGTCGGCGGTGTCCTCGTCGATCGCTTTTACCGCCATGGCGCGGGGGAATGTGCCCGCCGCCATCTGCAGCGCGGCGGCCTCCAATGTGTTCGGCATGATGCTCACGCCGTTTCTGTTGATGCTATTGGTGAGCACCATCGGCGACAGCGGATTTGATACCGCGCAAGCGCTTAAGGATATCGTCCTTCAGTTGCTGCTTCCGTTTGCGCTTGGTCATGGGCTGCGCGGCTGGCTCGGGCCGTGGCTGGACCGGCATCCCGGTTTTTCCACGCGCTACGACCAGGGCGTTATCCTGCTGATTGTCTATGCGGCGTTCTCCCAATCGGTGGCCAGCGGCCTGTGGCAGCAATTGCCGGTGTCCGCCATCGTGCTGGCCGTGGCGCTGTGTCTGCTGTTGCTGGTGACCCTGCTTGCGCTGACCACCTGGCTGTCGCGTCGCGCCGGGTTTAAACGGGCCGACGAAATCGCCGCGGTCTTTTGTGGCTCAAAAAAGAGCCTGGCGTCGGGCCTGCCGATGGCCAAGGTGCTGTTCGCCGGCCACCCGGGGTTCGGCATGATCATCCTGCCTATCATCTGCTACAACCAGATCCAGATTCTGGTTGGCGCCGCCTTGGCGCGACGCTATTTAAGGCACGCCCAGGACGGTCGCTGAGGGCGTCTCGGCTCGGCCCTGGACAGCGCGACACCACTTCGTGACTGGTTATAAATCCGTCGCATCTCGCCCTTGGCGGCGCCGGGTGACCGTGACACTTTGTCGGTGGACGTCCATTAAATAAGGAGAAGAACAGTGCATCGAGTCACCCCACGACACGCTCGCTCGGCATTGGCGGCACTGGCGGCGGCCTGTTCGCTGACGCTGCTGGCCGGCTGTACGCATTTCAACGATGACAACGGCAACACGGCCACCGCGACAACCCCGCCGCCCGCCGGGGATAATTTCTACGCGCCACCGGCGCCGCTGCCGGAAGGCGCGCCCGGCGACGTGATCTGGCAACGGCCGCTCACCAATGAGGCGGCGCTGCCTGCTGCGGCGGCCAACTGGCTGGTGCTGTATCGCTCCACCGACATCGACGGCCAGCCGATCGCGGTGTCCGGCACCGTGGCGGTGCCGGAGGGCACGCCGCCGGCGGGCGGCTGGCCGGTGATCAGCTGGACCCACGGCACTACCGGCATCGCCGATATCTGCGCGCCATCCAGGAATGGTCCGGACTATCCGGCACACGCCTATGTGAGCCTGATGAACGAGAGTCTGAACGAGTGGCTGCGCCAGGGTTACGCGGTGGTGAAAACCGACTATCAGGGGCTGGGTACGCCAGGGCCGCACCCCTATTTGATTGGCGAAGTGGAAGCGCGCGGCGCTGTGGATATGGTGCGCGCCGCGCGCCACATCGACCCGAGCCTGAGCCGGGACTGGCTGGCAATGGGCCATTCCCAGGGGGGACAGGCGGCGATCTACGCCTCCCATCTGGGGCCGTTGTACGCGCCGGAACTCAACCTGACCGGCGCGGTGGCCATTTCCCCGGCGTCCCATCTGGGCGAGCAGGTGCGCTACGCGCAGAGCCACCCGGACACGCCGTCTTCCGCCTATGGCGCGCTGATGCTCAACTCGGCGGCGGCGATGTCGTCTCAGGTGAAGCTGGATGAGATCCTGACGCCGCTGGGCCTGGAGCGCACCGCCATGACCGAGGACCTGTGCGTCGGGCAACTGGCCGGTGAAGACGGCTTCAAGGGTCTCACCTCGCGGGATGTCATGAAGCTGGACGCGGACTTCACCGCCTTCAACCAGGTGTTCGACACCCTGGGCGACAGCGAGAACGTGCGACCGGCGGTGCCACTGCTGGTGTTGCAAGCGGACAACGACCGGGTGGTGCTCAAGCAGTTCACCGATGCCATGGTGACACGCTTCAAGAACGTGGGCGCGACCGTGGATTACCGCCGCTACACCATCGGCGAGGGCGCCGCAGTGAGCAACCACCAGGCCACGGTGCCGGACTCACGGGCCGACGCCATGGACTGGGTGCGCCACCGCTTTATGCCGGTGCGCTAACGCCGAGCTGTTCCCAAGCACGCTGCGCGCGCAAGGCGCGCGGCTTACCGGCCACTTGGAACAGCGGGCGGTCGCGCCGCCAGCGGTCGGCGGCAGCGTCCTGCTCGCCAGCCCAGAGTGGGTCCGCTTGCTGGTAGAGGTCGTGGCTGCGCGCCAAGGCCCCGGCCAAAGCAACATGGGTGGCCGGCCCCCCGGCGGGCAGCGCCGCCACGGCGGCGAGCCCGGCCAGGCTTGCGGTCAGACTTTCCAGGAAGGACGCCGGCCAACGGCGGGCGCGGCCTTCGCGTATCAGCCAGGCTTGCACCGCCAGGGCGATGAAGGTGTCCTCCACGGTACGGAACGGCTTCACGAAGTCGCTGTAGCCGTCACCGGACAACACCGCGTCGGCCACGGCCCGGTCGAACACGGCGGCCACATGGGGCACCTCGGGAACGAAATCCAACGGCGGCTTTTCCACCAGGCTGACGCCCTGGGCATGGGTGTCGACCCGGGCGATTTTGAGCGCCGGGCGGTCGTTCCCGCCGTCGTCCACGCGCCCCACCACCAGCAGACCGGTACAAGCGGAGCCCAGCGTGGTCCAGGTCTTGCGACCAGTGACGGTGAACCCGTCCGCCCGGTTACCAACAATCCGTGTGCCGATATCGCGGGGGCGGTTACCCGCTTCTTCGGTGGCGCACATGGCGAGCAGCTCGTGGTCGTCGACGACACCGCCGTTCACTTGAATCAGCTGCCGCAGCGCCGACTGATAGCCAGCGGCGAACGCCCAGCCCACCCGGTCAGCGGCGAAGCCGCCACGCAGGGCCAGCCCCACCGGATCATGGCGCTCGGCGGCCAGCCGCCGCCATTGCTCGCACCAGGCCTGCAGGCCGTCCGGCGCCGGGGCGTCGACGGGCTGGGTGAGGCAAAATCTCAGATCGTCTTGCATCATTAAAACGCCGCCCGCCCCACCGACGCACCGCCGTCGATAAACAGGGTCTGGCCGGTGATGTAACCACTGTGCTCGCCGAGCAGGAATTCCATGGCGGCGGCGATTTCGTCCGGCTTGCCGAAACGGTCCATGGGCACGGACGCCAGGTAGCGGGCCTCGCCGTCGCTGCCGGGCGGATTGTTCTCACGGAACAGCTCGGTCTCGGTGGGGCCGGGAGCCACCGCGTTCACGGTGATGCCCGTGCGCGCCAGCTCCAGCGCCCAGGTGCGGGTGAAGTTCACCAGCGCCGCCTTGGCGGACGCGTAAGCCGTGCGGCCGGGCATGCCCAGCACGGTCAGGCTGGATACATTGAGCACCCGGCCCCAGCCCTGTTCGCGCATGTTCGGCAGCACCGCCTGGGTGGCCTGGATGGCGGGATGCAGGTTAACGCCCATGACCGCGTCGAAGCTGTCCAACTCAATCTCGCCGAGCGGCTGCGGGCGTACCAGGCCGACGTTATTAATCACGCCGTCGAACCGGAACCGGCTACACAAGTCCTCGAGCGTGTCGCTGGCCTGCTGGCGGTCGGACAGGTCCGACGACACCAGGGTGCCCGGGAAGTCCGGGTCCTGTACCCGGCGGGCGATGCCCACCACGCCGTGGCCGGCGGCGGCCAGCCGCTGCGCCAGGGCGCGACCGATGCCCTTGCTGGCGCCGGTGATTAAATAGGTTCTGCGGGTGCTCATGTGCTCTCCTTGTGCTCTCGCTTGAGAGGTCCGTTCAGCGGGCGGGCAGGCCCTTTACCGTGGCGCCGTCGGGGACATCGTGCAATACCACGGCGCCGGCGCCCACCACCACGTTGTCGCCAATCGTGACGCCTTCGCGCACCACCGCGCCAATACCGACAAAACTGCCCTCGCCCACGCGGACGTTGCTGGCCAGGTGGGCGCCGGGACAAAGATGGGCGCCGTCACCAATCACGCAGTCCCGATCCACGGTGGCGCCGGTGTTGATAATCGCGCCCAGACCGACGCGGCTGTCGACGCTCACCACGCCACCGGCCAGCACCACAGCGCCAGGGGTGACCTCGGCGAACCGGCTCACCGACGCCTGGGGATGGATAATGGTGGCCAGGCTCACGTTCTTCGACAGCAGCTCGCGCAGCCGCCCCAGGCGGGCGTCGTTACGGCCGATGCCCACCGCCACCGAGTCGATATGCACCAAGGCGTCGAGCAGTGCGCCGCTGCAGCCGACGATCTGCCAGCGCTCGTTGGCCTGTTTGTCCGGCCAGGCGTCGTCGTAGAACTCGATCTTCCGCCACCCGGACGCCATTGCCGTGTCGGCGAGCACCTTGCCGTGCCCGCTGGCACCAAGAATCGCTAACGACCGTGTCATACCCACCTCCTCACGCCGGTGCTGGTCTCTTCGTTGTACCACAAAACCGACTGCGGAGAGCGTGGCGACAAGCGACGTCCGCGGCGTCGAAAAAGACAGCGGTCCGCCCCGGTGCGTACAATAACGACTCCGCCACGCCACGACCGAGCCCATGACCGACCACCGCCCGTTACCGCCCTGCCTGCACGATCTGGACGTTAGCGCCTGGGACGCCGGGCTGTATCTGGCGCGCTGCCAGTTCCGCCCGGAGCAACTGCTCGATGACGCCTTCCGGCTGGCCCGGGTCCCCGAGCCGGACACCCTGCGCGGCGCCATCGCCAAGCGCCGCTGCGAGTACCTGGCGGGCCGGGTGTGCGCCGCCACCGCCGGCGAAGCGCTCACCGGTAAGGGTCTGATTCCGGCACTGGGGCAGGACCGCGCGCCGCTGTGGCCGACGCCCCTGGTGGGCGCCATCACCCACAGCCACGGGCGCGCCGCGGCGCTGGTGGGGCACCACGATCAATGGCGGGGGCTGGGGCTGGATTACGAAACCTGGCTGGCGCCGCGCCGGGCACTACGCCTGGCCGAGGAGATACTGACCGGGGAGGAACGCCAGGCCCTGCAAGGCCTGGATGAGGCCGAACAGGCGCGCCGGATCACGCTGACGTTCTCTGTGAAGGAGACGCTGTTCAAGGCGCTCTACCCGCTCACCGGGCGACGCTTTTACTTCCAGGACGCGGCCCTGGAGGGGGACGATAGGATCCGGCTGCTGACCACGCTGTCGGAGGATTGGCGGCAAGGCCAGGCCCTGCCTTTCCTGCGGCGCGAAGACGACGCCGGCCTGCTGAGCTGGATCCAGATTCCCGCATAGAGAAGCGACGAAACCCGGTTGTAGGAGCGGGCTGTGGGAGCTTGCTTGCAAGCGAAAGGCCGGCAGGATACCAGAGACGCTGTTTGCGCTGCCGCTAGAAAGGTCTCTGGAATCCTGCGGGGCAACCTTTGCCGGGAGCTTCGCTCCCTTTCGCGGG
>JBELJS010000009.1:0-78960 GCA_042090255.1 Alcanivorax sp.
GCAACCTTTGCCGGGAGCTTCGCTCCCTTTCGCGGGCAGGGCCCGCTCCCACAAGGCCCGCTCCCACAAGGCCCGCTCCCACAGGCAAGCTCCCACAAGGCCGGCTCCCTTAAGCGTCCGGAGCGCTGGAAGATGCGCGGTTTTGGCGCTATCATGCGCGCCCCCATGACCGCCAACCCAACCGATGAGGGGCGCAGCCGTGAACAAATTGGAAGACCACTTCGGACGCTGGAAAAACCGCGAAGAAATCGCAGAGGCCATGATCCCGATGATCGGCCGCCTCTACCGCGAGAAAAACGTGACCACCACGGTGTACAGCCGCTCGCTGGTCAACAATTCCGTGATCCAGATCCTCAAGACCCATCGCTTCGTCAAGCAGATCGAGGACTCCGAGCTGTTCGAGAGCGGTCTTTCCGTGGTCGATTCCTTCCCGATCCTGCAGGAAGTGACCAAGCTGGATCTGGGCCCCTGCCGCCTGGACATCGGCAAGCTGGCGGTGGAGTACAAGAAGGACAGCCGTGGCCTGTCCGTCGAGGACTACGTCCGCGAAGAGCTGGGCGAGGCGGTCAACAACAAGGTTGACCTGCCCGGCGAAACCGACGTGGTGCTGTACGGTTTCGGTCGTATCGGCCGCCTGTTGGCCCGCCTGCTGATCGAAAAGACCGGCTCCGGCGACGGCCTGCGCCTCAAGGCGGTGGTGGTCCGCGAGACCGGCAAGGGCGACCTGCAAAAGCGCGCCAGCCTGCTGCGCCGCGACTCCGTGCACGGCCCGTTCGCCGGTACCATTGCCGTGGACGAGGAAGACAACGCGATCATCGCCAACGGCAACTACATCAAGATCATTTACGCCAATGATCCGGCGGCGATCGACTACACCGAGTACGGCATCAAGGACGCCCTGCTGGTGGACAACACCGGTAAATGGCGCGACCGCGAGGGTCTGAGCCAGCACCTGAAGTGCCCGGGCATCAGCAAGGCAATCCTCACCGCACCCGGTAAGGGCGACATCAAAAACATCGTGCCCGGCGTCAACCACGGCATGGTGGAGGACAGCGACACCATCCTGTCCCTGGCGAGCTGCACCACCAACGCCATCGTGCCGCCGCTCAAGGCGCTCAGCGACAAGTTCGGCATTGAGTACGGCCACGTGGAAACGGTGCACTCCTACACCAACGACCAGAACTTGCTGGATAACTTCCACAAGGGTCCGCGCCGTGGCCGCGCCGCGCCGCTCAACATGGTGCTCACCGAGACCGGCGCCGCTACGGCCGCCGCCAAGGCGCTGCCGGAGTTGGGCGGCAAGCTCAGCGGCAACTCCATCCGGGTGCCGACTCCGGACGTCTCCATGGCGATTCTCAACCTGACCCTGGAGACGGAAACCACGCTCGACGAGCTCAACGATTATCTGCGCTGGGTGAGCCTGCACTCGCCGCTGCAGCGGCAGCTGGACTTCATTCGCAGCCCGGACGCGGTGTCCACGGACTTCGTGGGCTCCCGGCACGCGTCGGTGGTGGACGCCGAGGCCACTATCGTCAACGGCCGCCATTGCGTGCTCTACGTCTGGTACGACAATGAGTTCGGCTACAGCTGCCAGGTGGTGCGCCTTCTGCAGCAACTGTCCGGGGTCGAATACCCGATTTACCCCAAGGATTGAGCCGTAGAACAGGAAAAAGCCCGCTTTCGCGGGCTTTTTTTCGACCGGGGCACGCGGCCCCAGGGAGTTAATCCCACACGGTCAGTCCTGGCATCCGAACCACTCGGTCATTATAATGGCGCCGCCTTCCCACCTCCGCCTCCATCGCGGCCATCCGGGGAAAGCATCGCTTGACTTCAGAACACGCAACGTGGGCGAGACACTATGATCAAAATCAAGAAGGGGCTTGACCTGCCCATCGCTGGCGCGCCACGCCAGGCGATTGAGGAGGGTCATCAGGTCCGTTCTGTCGCCGTGCTCGGCGGCGACTACATGGGGATGAAGCCGACCATGGAGGTCCGCGAAGGCGACACGGTCAAGAAGGGCCAGCTGCTCTTCACGGATAAAAAGACCGATGGCGTGAAATACACCGCCCCCGCCGCCGGCAAGGTGGTGGCGATCAACCGCGGCCACAAGCGCGTGCTGCAGTCCGTGGTGATCGAGGTGGCCGACCAGGAAGACGAGGTCGAATTCGACGCCCACGAGGCCTCCGCGCTGGGCGGCCTGGACCGCGACGCGGTGCAGCGCCAGCTGGTCGATTCCGGTGAGTGGACGCTGCTGCGCACGCGCCCGTTCGGCAAGGTGCCGGCGCCGGGCACCACCCCCAATTCGGTCTTCGTCACCGCCATGGACACCAACCCTCTGGCCCAGGACCCGGCGGTGGTGATCAAGGCCAATGAGAGCAGCTTCCGCCACGGTCTCGCCGTGCTGGGCCGCCTCACCGACGGCCCCGTCTGGGTGTGCCGCGCGCCGGGCGGCGACCTGCCGGCCTTCGCCGAAGGCCAGGTGCGTGAAGAAACCTTCACCGGCAAGCACCCGGCGGGCAACGCTGGCACCCATGTGCATCATCTTGACCCTGTCAGCCTCGCCAAGACCGTCTGGACGGTGGGCTACCAGGAAGTGATCGCCATCGGCAAACTGTTCACCGAAGGCAAGATCAGCACCGACCGGGTCGTGGCGCTGACCGGCCCTCAGGTGAAAACGCCGCGTCTGATGCGCACCCGCGTGGGCGCCGGCATGGAGGACTTCACGCGTGGGGAACTCAAGGACGGCGACAATCGCATCGTGGGCGGCTCGGTATTCAACGGCCATCACGCCCGCGGCCCGCTGATGTTTCTGAGCCGTTTCAGCAACCAGGTGACGGTGCTGCGCGAAGGTCGCGAGCGGCAGCTGCTGGGCTACATCTCACCGGGGCCCAACCGTTTCTCGGTGATGAACATTTATTTGTCCAAGCTGATGCCCGGCAAGCGCTTCAACCTCACCACCAACACCAACGGCAGCGAGCGCGCCATGGTGCCGATCGGTGCTTATGAGGAAGTCATGCCGCTGGACATCCTGCCCACCCAACTGTTGCGCTCTCTGATCGTCGGCGACACCGATTCCGCCATGGCGCTGGGCGCCCTGGAAGTGGTGGAAGAGGACCTGGCGCTGTGCACCTATGTGTGCCCCGGCAAGTACGAGTACGGGCCGATTCTGCGCGACAACCTGACCACGATCGAGGTGGAGAGCTGAGATGGGCCTGAGAAACTACATCGACGATAAAATCGCGCCTCATTTCCACGAGGGCGGCAAGCTCGAGAAGTACTACGTCTTCTTCGAGATGTTCGACACCATGCTGTACAGCCCGGATTCGGTGACCCGGTCCGCCGCCCACGTGCGCGACGGCATCGACCTGAAGCGGATCATGATGACGGTCTGGTTCGCCACCTTCCCGGCGATCCTGTTCGGTCTCTACAACACCGGTTATCAGGCCAACCTGCAGATCACCGAGTTCGGTTACGACGCCATCCCCGGCTGGCGCGCCGACCTGGTGGCCATGCTGGCCGGCTTCGACTACCAGAGCTTCTGGGCCAACATGCTGCACGGCCTGGTTTACTACGTGCCGATCCTGGCCACCGTTTACATCACCGGCTTCTTCTGGGAAGCCCTGTTCGCGTGGAAGCGCGGCCATGAGGTGAACGAGGGCTTCTTCGTTACCGGCATCCTGTTCACGCTGATTCTGCCGCCGGCGACCCCGTTGTGGCAGGTGGCGCTGGGCGTGTCCTTCGGCGTGGTGATCGGCAAGGAAGTGTTCGGCGGTACCGGCAAGAACTTCCTTAACCCGGCGCTGGTGGGCCGTGCCTTCCTGTACTTCGCTTACCCGGCGCAGATGTCCGGTGACGCGATCTGGACCGCGGTGGACAACTTCTCTGGTGCCACGCCGTTGTCCCTGGCCGCCAGCGGCGACCTGAACTTCGCCGCCGGCCTGGGCGAGAACGCCCTGGCCGCTGGCGCCAACGGCGCCACCCAGAGCCTGGCCTGGATGGACACGTTCCTGGGGGGTATCCAGGGCAGCATCGGCGAAACCTCGGTGATCGCCATCGCGCTGGGCGCGATCTTCCTGCTGTTCACCAAGATCGCCTCCTGGCGCATCATGCTGGGCGTGCTGCTGGGCATGGTGGCGATGAGCGCGCTGTTCAATGGCGTTGGCAGCGACACCAACCCGATGTTCGCGATGCCCTGGTACTGGCACCTGACCGTGGGCGGCCTGGCGTTCGGCCTGGTGTTCATGGCCACCGACCCGGTGTCCGCGGCGATGACCAACACCGGTAAGCTGATCTTCGGCGCGCTGATCGGTGTGATGACCGTATTGATCCGGGTGATCAACCCGGCGTTCCCGGAGGGCATCATGCTGGCGATTCTGTTCGGCAACCTATGCGCGCCCTTGATTGACTACTTTGTTACCCAGGCGAACATCCGTCGTCGCCTGCGTCGGACCGGGGGAGTGGCGTAATGGCTGGAAAGAACGAAAGCGTAGCAAGAACCCTCACGGTCGCGTTCCTGGTCTGTCTGGTGTGCGCGGTGGTGGTGTCCACCGCCGCCGTCACCCTGCGCCCGGTGCAGCAGAAGAACCAGACCCTGGACCGACGTGTGAACATTCTGCAGGCCGCGGATCTGTATCAACCGGGCATGGACGTGGAAAAAGCGTTCAACACCATTGAGCGCAAGTTCATTGATCTGGAAAGCGGCGAGTACGTGGAAAAGCCGGACTCCTACGACCAGCTCAAGGCCGCCAAGGACCCGGAGCGCAGTGAGCGCCTCAGCGGCGAGGAAGACATCGCCGGCATCAAGTCCCAAGCGGATGTGGCCGAGGTATTCCTGGCACGCAAGGACAACGGCGACCTGAGCCGCATCATTCTGCCGATACGCGGTTACGGCCTGTGGTCCACCCTGTACGGGTTCATGGCCCTGGAAGCCGACGGCAAGACCATCGCCGGTCTGGGTTTTTACCAGCACGGGGAAACCCCGGGCCTGGGCGGTGAGGTCGACAACCCCAAGTGGAAAGCGATTTGGGAAGGTAAAAAGCTCTACGACGAAGACGGCGATATCGCCATCCAAGTGGTTAAGGGGTCCGTGGACAGCGGCACGCCCAACGCGGAAAACAAAGTCGACGGCCTGGCCGGCGCCACCCTGACCAGTAAGGGCGTTAGCAACCTGGTGCGTTTCTGGGTCGGCGAGAAGGGCTTCGGTCCCTACCTGGATCGGATGCGGAACAAAACCGGAGGAGAAGCGTAATGGCGGAGAAAACCAAGGACCTGTTATTCGGTCCCATTTTCGACAATAACCCCATCGCGCTGCAGATCCTGGGTATCTGCTCCGCGCTGGCGGTCACCAGTAACCTCAGCACCACGGTCACCATGTGTATCGCTCTGACCCTGGTGGTGGCGTTCTCCAACTTTTTCGTCAGTACCATCCGCAACAGCATCCCGTCGAGCATCCGGATCATCGTGCAGATGACCATCATTGCCTCGCTGGTGATCGTCGTGGATCAGTTCCTTAAGGCTTACGCCTACAGCATTTCCAAGCAGCTGTCGGTGTTCGTTGGCCTGATCATCACCAACTGTATCGTGATGGGCCGCGCCGAAGCCTTCGCCATGCAGAACAAGCCGCTGCCGTCGTTCATGGACGGCATCGGTAACGGCCTGGGCTATTCCGTGCTGTTGCTGGTGCTGGGCTTTATCCGCGAACTGTTCGGCGCCGGCAGCCTGTTCGGCGTGCAGGTGCTGCCCTCGGTCGCCGACGGCGGCTGGTACCAGACCAACGGCCTGTTGTTGTTGCCGCCCAGCGCCTTCTTCCTGATCGGCTTCTTCATCTGGGCGGTACGCGCCTGGAAGCCGGAGCAGGTGGAAGAGGACGACTTCAAGATGAAGCCGCACACCCGTGTCAGCGACGCGTTCTAAGCGACGGCCTGGAGGATTTGAAGCATGTTTGAACATTATCTGAGCCTGTTCGTACGCGCCGTTTTCGTGGAAAACATGGCGCTGGCTTTCTTCCTGGGCATGTGCACCTTTATCGCCGTGTCCAAGAAAATCTCCACGGCCATTGGTCTGGGCATCGCCGTGGTGGTGACCCTTACCATCACGGTGCCGGTGAACAACCTGATCCTGAACTACCTGCTCGGCGAGGGCGCTTTGGCCTGGACCGGCATCGAAGCGCTGGCCAGCCTGGATCTGCGCTTCCTGGGGCTGCTCAGTTACATTGGGGTAATCGCCGCGCTGATCCAGATTCTCGAAATGACGCTGGATAAATACGTGCCCAGTCTCTACAACGCACTGGGCGTGTTCCTGCCGCTGATCACGGTGAACTGCGCGATTCTCGGCGCGTCTCTGTTCATGGTGGAGCGTGACTACAACCTGGGCGAGTCCCTGGTTTACGGCATCGGCGCCGGCACCGGCTGGGCCCTGGCCATCACGCTGCTGGCCGGTATCCGCGAGAAACTGAAGTACAGCGACGTACCCGACGGCCTCAAGGGCCTGGGCATCACCTTCATTACCGTGGGGCTGATGTCGCTCGGGTTCATGTCCTTCTCCGGCGTGCAGTTGTAAAGGGGAAACAGCATCATGAGTTTTGAAATTATTCTCGGCGTGGTCATGTTCACCACCATCGTGCTGGCACTGGTGGCGGTGATTCTGGCCGCGCGCTCCCGGCTGGTGGTCAGCGGCGACGTGCACATCGACATCAACAACGACGCCGAAAAAGCCATCGACGCCCCGGCCGGCGGCAAGCTGCTCGGCACCCTGGCCGATCAGGGCATTTTCTTGTCCTCCGCTTGCGGCGGCGGCGGCACCTGTGCTCAGTGCCGTTGCCAGGTACTGGACGGCGGCGGCGATATCCTGCCCACCGAGGAAGGCCACTTCACCAAAGGTCAGATTCGCGACGGCTGGCGCCTGAGCTGTCAGGTGGCGGTCAAGCAGGACATGAAGATCAAAGTGCCGGAAGAATTCTTCGGCGTGAAGAAATGGGAATGCGAGGTGGTGTCCAACCCCAACGTGGCCACCTTCATCAAGGAACTGACCTTGAAACTGCCGGAAGGCGAGAACGTGGATTTTCGCGCCGGCGGTTACGTGCAGCTGGAATCGCCGCCCTACGACATCAACTTTTCCGACTTCGACATCGAAGAGGAATTCCGCGGTGACTGGGAGCGCTTTAACTTCTTCGATCTCAAAGCGAAAAGCGACGAGACCGTGGTGCGCGCTTACTCCATGGCCAACTACCCGGAAGAGCGCGGCATCCTCAAGTTCAACATCCGTATTGCCACGCCGCCCCCGGGCGCCCAGGGCATTCAGCCCGGCCTGATGAGCTCCTACGTGTTCAGCCTGAAACCCGGCGACAAGATCACCGTGTTCGGGCCATTCGGGGAATTCTTCGCCAAGGAAACCGACGCGGAAATGGTGTTCATCGGCGGCGGGGCCGGCATGGCGCCGATGCGCAGCCACATCTTTGACCAGCTCAAGCGTCTTAACTCCAAGCGTAAGATCAGCTTCTGGTACGGCGCCCGCTCGGTGCGCGAGACGTTCTACTCGGAAGAGTACGACCAGCTCGCCGAAGAGAACGACAACTTCGAGTGGCACTTGGCGCTGTCCGATCCGTTGCCCGAAGACAACTGGGAAGGCCCCACCGGCTTCATCCACAACGTGGTCTACGACATGTACCTCAAGGACCACCCGGCACCGGAAGACTGCGAGTACTACATGTGCGGCCCGCCGATGATGAACGCCTCGGTGATCAAAATGCTTGAGGACCTGGGCGTCGAACCCGAAAACATCATGCTGGATGATTTCGGCGGCTGATCCCTCTGGCCAGCGCCCTTGTGGCATTTGGCTTGTGGGAGCGGGCCTTGTGGGAGCGGGCCCGGCCCGCGAAAGGGTGGCGTTAGCCACCCGGCAAAGGTTGCCCCGCGGGATACCAGAGGCGTTGTCCGCAGCTCGGTCAGACAGTTCTCTGGGATCCTGCCGGCCGGCTTTGCCGGCCTTTCGCGGGCGAGGCCCGCTCCCACAATTTCTGCAAGCCGCTTTCAACCTTCAACTTCGCGGTAGTCAGCCCCATGCGAACCTCGCTTCTCCGTTTTTCCTTGCTGCTCACCGTGCTGGCACTGCTCACCGCCTGCGACGACACCACTGACCGCCTTTCACAGCTGTCCGGCCCGACCATGGGCACGACCTGGTCGGTGAAGTTCACCGGCACCCCGGAGAACGGCGTGCCGGCGCTCAAGAGCGCGATTGAGTCGTCCCTGGAGGGCATCAATCAGGAGATGAGCACCTACTTGCCGGACTCGGCGATCAGCCGCTTCAACGGCCTGGAAGCCGGTGACAGCCTGGTGCTGCCGACGGACTTCGCCATGGTGCTTCACGAAGCGTTGAAACTGGCCGAGGACACCGGCGGTGCCTACGATGTGACCGTGGGGCCGCTAGTGAACCTGTGGGGGTTCGGGCCGGATCCGGAACGCTTCGAGCCGCCGGCGGCGGCGGACATCGAGGCGGCCCGCCAGCGGGTCGGCTGGCAAAAGCTGACCATGGAAGACCGCTCCCTGACGCAGCCCGGGGGCGTCTACCTGGATTTGTCGTCCATCGCCAAGGGTTTTGCCGTGGACAAGCTGTCGGATTTGCTGGAAAAAGCAGGCATCGGCAGCTATTTGGTCGAGATCGGCGGCGAATTGCGCGCTTCTGGCACCAAGCCCCAGGGTCAGCCCTGGCGGGTGGCGGTGGAGCGACCGGTTCCCGGCGTCCGCGAAGTGGAGAAGGTGGTGCCCCTGCGTGACCTGGCCATCGCCTCCAGCGGCGACTACCGCAACTTCTTCGAGAAAGACGGCAAGCTCTATTCCCATACTCTGGATCCGCGCACCGGCCGGCCCGTGCAACATAAAGTGGGGTCGGTGACCGTGTTACACTCCAGTTGTATGACGGCGGACGGGCTCGCCACCGCGCTCACCGTGCTCGGCCCGGAAAAGGGCCTGGCGTTCGCCCAAGAGCGTGAACTGGCGGTGCTGTTTATTGTCCGAACCGATGACGGGGTAAAAGAAGTCATGACCCCGGCTTTCGAGGCGCTTCTTGAGCGTCGCCAAGGAGGAAACTGAAATGCTCGTAACCGTGATAGCCAGCATTGTTGTTTTCGGGCTGTTGTTCGCCGGCATGGCGATCGGCTCGATTGTCGCCAACAAACCGGTAAAGGGTTCCTGCGGCGGCCTCGCCACCCTGGGCATGAAGCAAGGCTGTGAAATCTGCGGCGGCGACCAGGACGCCTGCGATGAGAACACCCGCGAAGTGAACAGCAAGCGCGCCGGTGAGCTCGGCAAGGATGTTTTGAAGACCTGAGGCTTGTCGGGTTACGGCCTTCGGCCTAACCCGACCTACGACTGGGATCCTGCCGGGTGGCTGTCGCCACCCTTTCGCGGGCTGGGCCCGCTCCCACAAGCGGCTCCCACCAAGCTTACGAAGCAGGCTTTGTGGGAGCTTGCCCTGCAAGCGAAAGGCCAGCTGAAGCTGGCCGGCAAAGGTTGCCCCGCAGGATTCCAGAGACCTAAGCCAACTCTCCCCGCCCCACAATCACCGCCGTCCGCAACCGCGACTGCCCATAGCGCGTCATCTGCTCGAAGCGATCTCGGCTGATCGGCACATGCTGGCAATCCAGCGGCACCTGGTCGTCCGCCGGGTCCGGGTCATGAATATAAAAGCATTCCCGGTCGGCGCCGCTCACCACCACCCAGTGCGGCGCCTTGCGGCCGTCCAGCCGCCAGGTGCTGATCAGCACGATCGCCACTTGCCCGTCCTGTAACGCCTGATCCAGCCGCTCGGCGGTGAGTTCCTGGTAGTGCACCGGTACTTCCTGGCGGCGCGCTTCCTCCTCGAAATGCCGGTGCACGGTGTCGATCACCCGTTTTTTGTTTTCATCGCGCACCGAATCCAGAAACAAGGGGCCGGTCTGGTTGCAGTAGACGGTGGCGCTCAGCCCCCGGCGGCGGGCGGCCAGCGCCAGGCCCAGCGGGTGGCAGCCGCCGTGGCCGGCGGTCATGAAGATGGTGGTGGCTTCCCGCCAGATCAGCAGCTCGTCGGTGTCCGCCGGCGCGTGGCCGTCCAGGGCGTGGCGGGCCATCAGCAGGCAGGCGGGCCCGCAGGTGAATTCGGTGGTCTGGCGCACCCAGGGAACATCCAGCCGCGCCGGGTTCTCCGGTTTCGGATTATTCGGCGTATAGTGCAGCCGCTTCTGAAAGCGCAGCGCGTCCTGGTGGTCTTCGTAGTAATCCGGCGTTTCGGCGAACAGCTTGTAGCCCAGGCGCTGGTAGAGTCGGATCGCCGCGTCGTTGTCGCGGCGCACTTCCAGGCGCAGGTAGAGGCGCTTTTCCCGGTGGGCGTAGCGTTCGGCGGCGCTCATCAGTTGTTCGCCAAGGCCCTGGCCACGACAGGCCGGGTCGGCGGCGATGGAATACAGCCGCGCCATGCGCGTGCCGCGCTGCAAAATCACCAGCGCATAGCCGGCCAGGGCGCCCTCGGCCCCTTCTTCGTCGCTCAGGCCATGGGCCGCGATCAGCCCGGAATGGGCCTGGCGGATCCAGTGGCGGAAGCTGCGGCGCGACAGCCGGTCGCCGTCGAAGCAGCGCTGCTCCAGCTCTACCAGGGCGTCCAGGTCTTCGGGGCGGGCGGGACGAAACGAAAAAGCGGCGGTCATGGCGTTATCCGGAAACAGACCGGGGCAGCATAAAGCGGAGTGGGGCGGTGAAGCCAGCGCTTCCCGACGGATGACGCCGGGGGCCGTCAAACGGCATACTGGCGCGACAAGGAGATCACACCATGCCCCAAGCATCCGCCCCCAATCGAGGGCTGATTTTGTCCGGCGGCGGCGCCCGCGCCGCCTATCAGGTTGGCGTGCTGAGCGCCATTGCCGATATGCTGCCGGCGCACAGCAGCAACCCCTTTCCGATTATTTGCGGGACCTCCGCGGGCGGCATTAACGCCGCCGCGCTGGCCGCCGGCGCCCACGACTACCGGCTGGCGGTGCGCGGCCTGGAGCGGGTGTGGGCCAACATGACCGCCGAGCAGGTCTACCGCACCGACATTTTCGCTTTCTTGCGCAGCCTGCTGCGCTGGGTGGTCAGCTCCGCCGCCGGCGGCCGGGCGGTAACCCGCAGCGCGCTGCTCGACAGCACGCCGCTGAAGCGGCTGCTGCGGCTGGTGATCAATTTCCAGCGCATCGAGGAAAGCATCCGCCAGGGTCACTTGCGGGCGCTGTCGATCACCGCCTCCAGCTACGCCACCGGCGAATCGGTGGCGTTTTTCCAGGGTGCGCAGGGCGTGGAAGAGTGGACCCGCGCCCGCCGGCTGGGCCGGCGCTCGGACATCGGCGTGCAGCATTTGCTGGCGTCGGCGGCGATCCCGTTGCTGTTTCCCGCCGAGAACGTGGACGGCAATTACTACGGCGACGGCGCGGTGCGCCAGCTCGCCCCGGTGAGCCCGGCCCTGCACCTGGGCGCCGACAAACTGCTGGTGGTGGGGGTCTCCGGTAACGTCAGCGCTGACCACCAGCGCCAGCTGAGCGGCTACCCGTCGCTGGCCCAGGTGCTCGGCCACGTGCTGAACAGCGTGTTCGTGGACACCCTGGAAGGGGACGTGGAGCGCCTGGAGCGGATCAACCGCACCGTGGAGGCGCTCGGCAAACGGGCCCGCAGCCAGCACGGCATCCAGCTGCGCCAAGTGGACGTGCTGAAAATCTACCCGTCTCAGCCCATCGACGAGATCGCCGCCGAGCACATCAAGGAGCTGCCACGCACGCTGCGCTTCTTCCTGAGCGGCTCTGGCGCCACCCGCTCGCCGGGCGCCAGCGCGGTCAGTTATCTGCTGTTCGAGCCCGGCTTCACCGGGCGGCTGATGTCGCTGGGGTATCAGGACGCCAAGGCGCGTGAAGATGAAATCCGCGCCTTTTTTGAGGATTGAACCGGGTAGTCGGCTCTCTGGGATCCTACCGGCAAGCTTTGCTTGCCTTTCGCGGGCTGGGCCCGCTCCCACAAATAGTGCTCTGTAGCCCGGTCGGAGCGGGCCTTGTGGGAGCGGGCCCAGCCCGCGAAAGGCCAGCGAAGCTGGCCGGCAAAGGTTGCCCCGCAGGATACCAGTGACTTTTGGGGTTACGCCTTCCGCGCCGCGCGCCGCTCAAAATGCGCGATAAAGCTGGTCGGGAAATCGGTGATGATGCCGTCCACACCCAACTCCACCATGCGCTCCGCCCGGGTCAGATCGTTCACCGTCCAGGTGGACACTTTCAGGTGGCGGCGCCGCGCCCGGCGCATCAACGCCGGCGTCACCAGGGTATGGCGCGGCATCAGCCAGGTGCAGCCCAGCGCCACCGCGCGCCGGGTGGGTTGCTGGTAGCGGTACTCCGCCACATAGCCGCGCTCGATGTGGGCGGTCATGGTGCCGAGCATGCGCAGAAAGCCGGTGTGGCTGGAGGTGACCACCACCCGATCATTCATTTTCCGCTGGCTGATGAAGTCCACCAGCTGGTGGGCAAGCCGGTGCAGGATGGCCCGGTCGGCGCCTTTCACTTCGAACTGGAACCGCATTGAGGGCCCGCACAGGTCCACCACCTCCCGCAACGAGGGAATGCCCAGCGGGCTGTGCCAGCCGGGGGTATTGCGGCGGGCGTCCAGCACTTCCAACTGCGACAAGGTGTAGTGGTGAGCCTTGCCGCGCTCGCCGGTGGTGCGGGTGACGTTGGCGTCGTGCACCACGATCAAATGGCCGTCCCGGGACAACCGAACGTCCAGCTCGATCTCGGTGACGCCCGCTTCCAACGCGACCTGGAAGCCCGCCGCGGTGTTTTCCGGAGCCTCACCGCGGGCGCCGCGGTGGCCGACAATGGTGGGGAAGGTACTCATCAAGCCTCGAACGAATCAGGTTGTCGTGGCGGCCCCGGCCGCGATTCAAAATGCAGGATACAGGATGCCGCGCCGATTTTGTGTCCTTGGTGTGACGGCTGTGTTGCAAGGCTTGTGGGACTTGTCTGGTGGCAAAGGGCTGCCTGGGAGCTGCTTTGTGGGAGCGGGCCCGGCCCGCTAAAGGGAGCGAAGCTCCCGGCAGGATGCCAGAGACGTTGTTTGTGCTGCCGTTAGAAAGGGCTCTGGGATCCTGCCGGCAAGCAGAGCTTGCCTTTCGCGGGCGGGGCCCGCTCCCACAAACCAACAGCCTTTCTTAGTCTTGAGTGACATGGTTCTGTCATCTTTTTGCTGCTAGGGTCGGCGCTTCCGATCAAGAGAGTGAGAGCATGGGATCTCTGATCAAAGCCTACGCGCGGTTGTTCGTGCGCTCCTGGTGTCCGGATTACGGCGGCACGGTGAAGGGGGTGTCGCCCCGTCGCTGGCTGGTGATGGCGCTGTTCTGGCCGCTGTTCGGGCTGCTGCAGGCGATCAACGGCGCCGGCCTGCTGCTCGATTATGTACTGTTCCCCGACTTCCGCCGGGTACCCGTGCGCGAGCCGCTGTTCGTGGTCGGCGTGCCGCGCAGCGGCACCACCTTTCTGCACCGGCTGCTGGCCGGCGACAGCGAACGCTTCACCACCACCGCCCTGTGGGAGTTGATCTTCGCGCCCTCCATCAGCCAGCGCTGGTTTTGGCGCGCAGTAGGGCGTCTGGACGCCATCATCGGCGCGCCGATGAGCCGGCTGTTCTTCCGCCTGGAGCGTCGGGTGCTGGGCGGGCTGGACGATGTCCACCAGACCGGCCTGCGCGATCCGGAAGAGGATTATCTGGCGCTGCTGCCGGTGCTGGGCTGTTTTCTGCTGGTTTTGGCGGTGCCGGACCCGGCCCTGTGGCGCCTCACCTACGCCGACCGGGATCTGCCGGCGGCGGAGAAACGCCGGCTGATGGCGGCCTACCGGCGGTTCGTGCAACGCCATCTCTACTTCCACGGCGAGCACCGCACCTTCTTGTCCAAAAACCCCTCGTTCACGCCGTTCATGGCCACCCTGGCAGAGGCGTTCCCCGACGCCCGCTTTATCGGCTGCCTGCGTAACCCCACCGCCGCGGTGCCGTCGCAGATCAACTCCATTGTCATCGGCGGCAAGCTGTTCGACGGCCGCGACACCGCCGATTACTGGCGCGAAAGCTTTCTGGCGATGCTGGATTACTACTACCGGCACCTTCTGGACCAGCTGGACGGCTTGCCCGAGGGGCGTGGCGCCTTGTCGGTGATGGAAACCCTGGCGGCGGCCCCCGGCGAGAGTGTAAGCGGGTTTTACCAGGCGTTCGGCTGGACCCCGTCGCCAGCGTACCGTGTCTTTCTGGAGGGCGAGGACCGCCGCGCCGCCGCCTACCGCAGCGGCCACCGCTATTCCCTGGAAAACCTGGGCGTGGACCCGCGCCGCCTGGAGGAAACCTTCGGCTGGGTCTACCACCGTTTCGGCTACCCGCTGCCCACCGGCTGAACCGTGCTAGGGTAGGGGTGTCATAAATACGACACACGCGGTGCGGATACTGTCGCCATGAAAACAAAAGACCTGCGCGTACTGTTCGTCGTCGACGCCATGAAAGGCCGCAATGGGGTCGGCGCCTACTTCCAGGACCTGGTCGCCCACCTGGACGGGGTGGTGGCCCGGGCCGAGCTGGTATCGCCCAGCCTGGAAGACCCTCACCCTTGCCAGGGTCTGTCCATGCCGATCCCCGGCGATCCCACCCAGCGCCTGTTCCTGCCAAAAATGCGCGAGCTCACCGCCCTGGTGTGGGAAATGAAACCCCATGTGATCGTCATTCCGGGCCCGGGTATTTTCTCCCTGGGCGCGTTCTGGGTGGCGCGCAAATTGGGCATTCCGGTGTGCGTCACCTTCCAGACCGATTACGACAGCCTGGTGCGGCTGTACTGGGGCCCGCGTCTGGCGCGCCTGGCCGGCGGCCTGCTCAATTGGGTTAACCGTACCCTGTTCCAGGGTTGCAGCGCGGTGGCCACCATCTGCGAAAGCCTGATCGCCGACGCCCGCGCCGCTGGCGCTCGCCACCCGCAATTGGTGGGCACACCACTGGGCCGGGAATTCGTCGACCGGCCGCCGCTGCCGCTGGCGGAGAAACTGGATTCGGTGCTCTACGTGGGCCGGCTGGCGGCGGAGAAAAACATTGAGCGCTTCCTGGCCCTGGCCGCCCAGCGGCCAGACTGCCGCTTTACCGTGGCCGGCGACGGCCCGCTGCGCGAAAAGGTGGAAGAGCAGGCCCGCCGCCTGCCCAATCTCACCTTCCTGGGCTGGTGCAGCCGCGCCCAGGTGGTCGAACAATTGGACGCCGCCCAGGTGTTGGTGCTGCCGTCGGTGGTGGAGGCGTTCGGCACCGTCGCCCTGGAAGCCATGGCCCGGCAACGGCTGGTGATCACCACGCCGGCCTGCGGCATCAACCAATGGCCGGAGCTGGCCCGCGGGCTGGCGATCATGGAAGAGGGCGAGCGCCTCGGCGACACCCTGGCGCGCCTGCAGGCGCAAAGCCCGGCGCAGCGCCGCGCGCGCGCGGAACAGGCCCGCCACGCCGCGCTCACCATGAACCAGCGCGCCATGGACACCTGGCTGCAAGTGCTCGGCCACTGTGCCCACCAGGCGCCGCTGCTGCCCAAACGCTGGCCGTCGCCGACCCTGGCCGTGTTGCGCCGCTTGAGCACCGCCCGCCCGGAGCTTTGAAATGGCGTTAAGCGGCCTGATCTCGATTCACGATGTGATGCCGGAGACCCGTGAGCGGGTCACGGACATTCTTGAGCAGCTTGCCTGGCTGCCGCCGGCGGCGGTGACGCTGTTGGTGGTGCCCGGCAAAGACTGGCAGGCCGCCGATCTGGACTGGCTGCGCGACCTCAGTGAGCGCGGTTATCCGCTCGCCGGCCACGGCTGGCGGCACCGTTGCGACACGCCGAAAAGCCTCCACCACCGTCTGCACAGCGCCTTTATTTCCCGGGACGCGGCGGAGCATCTGTCGCTGGACGAAGCGCGCATTGTCGCGTTGATTCAGGCTTGCCACCGCTGGTTCGTCGAGCACGGCCTGACACCCGGGCCGCTGTACGTGCCGCCGGCCTGGGCGCTGGGGGCAGTGGCCAAACGCCGTCTGGCGGCACTGCCGTTTCGCTACTACGAAACCCTGGGGGGCATCTACGACGCCCGGGATCAGCGCTTCCAGCCCATGCCGTTGCTCGGCTTCGAAGCAGACACCGCGTTGCGCGCCTGGAGCCTCAACCTGTTCAACCGGGGCAACTATCTGGCCGCGCTGGCCAGCGGGCGCCCACTGCGCGTGTCCCTCCACCCCCAAGACCTGCAACTGCGCCTGGGCGCGCAGGTGCTGCCCTGGGTGCGGCGCCTGGAACGCCCGCTTGAGGCCTACGCCTGAATCACGCCTTCACGGGGTCCGTGATCGGCTGTTTCAGGCGTTCCACGTTTTCTTCCAGAAAAGTGATGAAAGCCCGGGTTTTCGCCGGCAGCAGGTCGCGCCCCGCGTACACCAAATAGAAATCCAGGTCCGGCGCCCGGTAGCGCGGCATCAACTGCACCAGCTCGCCGCGGTCGAGGTGCTCGGCGATGTCCCAGCGGCTTTTCAGCGCCACACCGTAGCCTTTCAGCGCCCACTCGCGCAGGGTTTCGCTGTTGTCGGTGATCAGGTTGCCGGACACCTTCACGTGGTGCTGGCCGCCGTACTCGTCTTCCAGTTGCCAATGGTCCTTGAACGAACCGTGGCAATCCAGAATCAGGCAGTCGTGCCGTTTCAGATCCTTGGGGTGGCGGGGCGCCTTGCGGCCTTTCAGGTAAGCGGGCGAGGCGCACACGCAGCAGGGGTTGCTCATCAAGCGCTTGGCCACCAGAGAGGTGTCCTCCGGAGCGCCGATGGAGATCGCCACGTCCACATCGTCGAGCACCATGTCCACATAGCGGTCGCCCAGCGACAGTTGCACCGTCACGTCGGGGTACAGCTTGGAAAATTCCGACACCAGTGGCGCGATGCGGTTGCGCCCCAGGCCGATGGTGGAGCTCACCTTGAGCATGCCGCGGGGAACGTCCCGGCAGGCACTGACATAGGCGATGGCTTTGTTGAGCTGGCTGAGCAGGGTATCCACGCGCACATACAGCGCCTGGCCCTCGCTGGTGAGCCTGAGCCCCCGTGCGTTACGCACCAGCACGCGCACGCCGAGCTCTTGCTCAATGCGCGAGATATACTTGCTGATGGACGCTACGGAAAGACCCAGATCATTGGACGCTTCGGAAAGACTCCCCGCCTTAACGACCGACACAAACACACTGAGATCAGCTATCCGTTTCATCGTCGAATCCTTATTTTTAAGGAACCGAGACGGCCGGCATAGGCGTATTAAGCTACGCAAGACGGTACAGCGGTTCCTTCCACCTTTTGTTTTTCTTCAGGGTTTGATCCCCTCCGGGCAATAGCCCGCCCCGGGGGCCCAGCACCCGTCCCGTTCAGGTGTGTCTTGCCGATCCTTGGACAGTTCTTAAAAAACTATAACACAAGACAACCGTTTGACTACGCTTTCGCCGTGGCTTTCGACGGGCCCTTTTCTTTCCTTGCGAAGCCGCGCCGCACGGGCGTTTCAAAGAAAAAAGAGCGGTCTTCGCCAGGCCTCTGTTACAAAAAAGTTTGGCGCCGGGCGCAAAAAAACGCGGCCAGAGCGGCCAGTGTTTCGTCTGGTAACACCTGTAAACATAATGGCGTTTTGATGTCGTCCGAGGGCTTTTTGCGGGTGCGACAAACGGCGGACCTGACGCACAAAAGAAAGTAAATAAAGACCGTCTATTTTGTTTATCTCTTTGTTTACATTTCGACAAGGTTGGCGATTTGGACTGTCATAAAACAGGCAAAAAGTGTCCGTCACCATAAAATATGACCGGCTGGTCAGGCGCGTAAACAAAGACTTTCCGCCTATTTTTCATTTTTTGAAAAACCTGTTTTCACGTTTTCTTGTGTCCGACGTCAGTCAGGCCCCTATAGCCTCAGCAGTTGCACCATCCCGTCGGTGCCTTACCCGTTCATGGACAGTTCGGGACATAAAACCAATAACGACCGTTTGCGGCGTACATTCGCAAACATTAGAGAACAACAAACAAATCGGAGGGAAAATCCGCATGCGACCGCTTCCTTATTTGAAGACCGGGCTGTGCGCCAGCGCCCTATTGCTGGCACCTGCCATCTCCCTGGCGAACATGGGCAACACCGCCACCACTTACGGCTTGCTGCCTACGGACATCGCGTCCGCGCAAGCGCTTTCCATGTTTAATACCCAGGTCTCCACCGCGTACTACAACCCGGCCTACCTGGCGCACAGCACCAAGAGCGAGCTCACCGCCGGCCTGATGCACGCCGAGCACAACCTTAAGGCGGACAGCCAGCGGTTCGGCACCTACACCGTGCAGGACGACCCCACCCAACAGGTGCTGCTGGGCCTGAAAGCGGATCTCAGCGACCTCACCGAGATTGGCCAGCCGATGTATCTGGGGGTGATGATCGGTTCCGAGAAATTCGGTGACGAACTGCTCGCCTTTGGTTCCCGCACCGACGCGGACGGCCAGTACTTCAACTACGGCCGCCAGCCGCTGTTCCTGAGCATCGGTATCGGCACCCACATCTGGCGCGGTCTGGACATCGGCATCGGCACCAAGGTCACCCTCAAGTCTGAGGCCAACCTGGTGGCACAGACCAACCTGGCCGGCGAGACCGAGTACGAAGAGCTCAACGTGTCCGCCAAGCCGGTGCTTCGGCCCGTCATCAGCTTCAACTTCGATTGGGAAGAAACCTTCTGCCCGGACGCCCAGTGCTGGTATGACGGCCTGGAAACCGCGTTCGCCTTCAAGGGTTACTCCGATTCCTCGGTGGAAGTGAACGCCAACACCGTGATTCCCGGCACCATCCCGGACCCCGGCCTGTTCATCGACATTGCCACGGTGGATTCCTACCAGCCCAACATCTACACCCTGGGCATGCAGCTCAAGCGTGACACATGGCGCCTGGGCCTGGCGCTGGAAATGCAGGAATGGTCCGCCCTGGAAGACGAGCTCAACAACGACACGGTCAAGAACAACCTGGGCCTGGAATTCGAAGACATCGTCATCCCGCGCATCGGCGCCGAATACTACCTGAACGACACCTTCACCCTCACCGGTGGCGTGGCGTTCGAGGAATCGCCGCTGAGCAACGACGTGAACCCGGAAGTGAACTACCTGGATTCCGACCGCACCGTGATCGGCCTGGGCATGAGCGCCACCTTCGACCACGTTTACGGCCTTAAGCATCCGCTGCGCGTGGATTTCGGCTATCAGTACCACCTGATGGAAGAGCGTGAATTCCAGATCGTATCCAGCCAGCCGACCGCACTGAACAACGACGTGGTGGAAACCAAAGGCGACGTCAACGTATTCGCCGGCTCCATCAGCATGCAGTTTTAAGGGGGCACCATGAAGACAAGAATCATCAAGCGGAAAGGAACGCTGCTGTCCTCCGTCGCGATGCTCAGCACCGCGATGCTGCTCACCGCCTGCGGCGGTGACGGCGGCGACTCACCCGTCGACGACGGCGGGGCAAACCCGGGCGAATCCGGCGCGCAAGCGCTGCTGTACGCCTATCCCGACAACGGCCAGGGCGAAGTCTCCACCGCCGCACCGGTGGTGCTGCGCTTCTCCAGTGCCGTAAACGTGGGCGAAGCCCAGAACTCGATCACCGTCTACGAAGGCGACGCGCAAAGCGGCACCGTGGTGGCCGTCACCCCGGAATCCGTGGCCGGCGAGCCCAACAACGTGTTGCTGCAGCCCGACGAGGACCTGAAACCCAACCAGGCCTACACCGTGGTGATCGAAGACCTGCGTCTGCGCCGCGGCACCGCCAAGGACCAGACCCTCACCTTCACCACCCGGCCGCTGCACGAAGGCCCGAAAAGCCTGGTGGTGAAAGAAGACACCTTCGAAGTCAGCCGGCGCATGCCGGACGGTTCCGACATGGAACCGGTGATGGATTTCTCCAGCTTCCGTTTCCAGTTCACCCAGCCGGTGGACCAAGCTACGGCCAACTACGGCGAAGACCCGGCCAGCACCGGCCCGGGCGGTGGCACCATCCCTGCGGATTCAGTGGTTCTGCGTGACAGCAGCGGCGCGCCGGTACCCGCAACCCTGCTGATCGATGGCGCCTACATGACCGTGGACCCGGAACAGGAATACCTGAACGCCGGCGAAACCTACACCCTGGACATCACCGAGGACTTGGCCAGCACCTACGGGGAGACCTTTGGTGCCCAGAGCTACACGCTCACGCCCAAGGATTCTTCCCCGAAAGGCGAACCGGCCATCCTGGTGCAGAAACTCACCCAGGGCACCACCTCGCGTCTTACCGGTAAGCCGGTGAACGAAGTGCCCGTCAACGGCACCCTGCTGGGCGAGAACAAAAACATCACCCAGGCCAGCGCCGAAGTGGTGCGCGCGGAACTGGCGGACGTCACCACCTACACTGACGTGACACCGATCCGCTTGCCCAAGGGCACCGTCCTCAACGGCGCGGCAATCAACCCGATCCTGATCGGCGGCGAAGTGAACGCCGGCTTCGGCTCCGGCGACGTCACAATGACCGTGCTGTCCGACGCCAGTGGCTACCTCGTGCCGAACCCCTATGCCGGGAACAACCCGAACGCTCTGCGTATCGTGCACTTACTGATGGACGTGGGTATCGCCACCAGCGAAGCACGCGCCAATGGCGCCTTCACTCAGGATTTGTTGCACATCGAGCTGGTGGGTTTGGCCGAAGTGGATCCTGAAGCAGGCGTGCTGAATCTTGATGCTGTAAGCGTCGTTGAGCCCAATATCCTGGGCCAAGAGTATGGGTACGGCATGCTTAGCTTCCAGTTGCAGTCTTATAAAGATCAAAGTAACCCTCCAGAGCTGGCGGAAGATACAACACCACCCATTTTGCAAAGCTGGGTGCCTGGTGAAAATGCGGAGCTGCAAAAACCAACGGATTCAATCGTTCTTAACTTCAATGAGCCTATAAAGCGTGCCGCTATCAGAGAAAAAGTGGTCGTGTATGAAAATGGCTCTGCAATAGAGGCAAAATATTACGTTGATGGAAGCGCGGTAGTAATCGAGCCATTGGAGCCTTTAAAATATTCTCGTGAAAGCCAAAGTTTTGAATACAAAGTACAGTTTAACGGCGAGATAAAGGATCTCTCTGGTAATATCTATAATCCCGATGTTTTGCCTGCATTTGAACTGCCACTGCAAGTAGAAACGAGATTCGAGTTGGTGAATGACCGTGGTGTCAGTACTAATGAGACAATCCCTTCTGAAGATCGTGCCCCCTTAGTACTTGCGGTTTACCCAGGTTACCCCTGTGCGCTTGATCCAGCAGAAATAGATCTCGAAAATGATGATGTTGGCCGGTGCTTGAATAGCTTTCCGGGCTGGTCGCAAGGCTTGGAGCCGTTCGATATAAAAGAAGAATCGGATCATCTTCCATTGAAAAATATGGCGTCAAACCACCCGATCATCATCCAGTTTTCAGAACCTGTATCTAAGGAAAGCATAGTATTAGGTCAGAGCTTTATTGTAGAAAAGATAAATTTAGATGGGAGTGTTGTCGAGGTTGTTGATGGTGACTTGCGTGTCTTTCCGAGGAGGGTAACTTTTCAGCCATTTAATAGATGGCAAAAAGGAGATATTTATAGATATACATTAAAATCAAATGGTGACATCGGATCATCAAGTGCAACCTGTGACGGTACGGGCGCTATTTGTGATCCAAGTGGATTTCCCCTGCAGACTGTCTCTCTTCCAAAAGTCGAAATATTGCCAGTTCAGCCAGGCGGCGAGAGTAACCCTTTTCTTCCTAAAGAACGAGAGTGGCAGTTTCTCACGGCTAACATTATTGAAGGAAACTCTGGCGGCCCCGACATGATTCAGTACTTTCGCGGCGGTGACAGCGACAATTCAGTCCTTCAGGTTTTAGTTGCCAGTCCTTCTTATGATGCCAATTTTAATATGGAGCACGAGGCGAATATTGATTGGAAAAATGCTCCAGGCATCAATCTCGGTACGCCGTCTGCTGGTTTTTATGATTACAGAGGTGCGGAGGAGCGTGACGCGTCTCAGCAGCCTGCTGATCCCCATGCAAATACGACATTCGATCCGGGAGGCGTGCTTCCTCCTCCTAATAGCGCAAAGATACTGTCCAAGAACAAAAAAGGCTTGCCTAACGCTTATGCGGTAAATGGTTTGAATATTGGCTGTGGATACCAAGAAGTAAGAGAATGGGATGAGCAGGGCCCGTTACCTCCGTTCTTCACCCCTCTATTTGGCGTGCCGTCGGAGTGCCCTACACAAAAATTTACTTATCTTAATAGCTCCCTGGTGGCTGAAGTTACGGATAATTTTGTCGAAGGGAAAGGGATACAGGTTAAGATTTGGCCAGCTCAGATAATGTCTTCGGCGATAAAGATGCAGGCACATCAGTTGTTCGGCGACGCCTTTTTGCAAACTGATAGCGGTCCTCAACTGCTTAGAATGCGTTATGAGGCTGATGATTTAGGCATCAGAAATCAACCTATAACAGGCTGGATCAAGTCTGGACCGAACTCTAAATTAACATTGGAGGCATCAGTAGATTTATATATGGATGCGTTAGACCTGTCCCGCCGTTTGGCCACATCAGACCCGTCTCACGGCCTCATTACTTACCCAATTTCTATGGAGCTAAAAGGCGAAATTAATTTCATGGACGATGGGCGTATGATGATTGAGCAGTTTAATACTAATGATATCGCCGTTAATATCTCTCTCCATACGGGACAAGGTGTAAAAGCAGCGCCTAGTGACACCAGTAGTTTAGAGCTCTTGATTCCTGCATATGGATCTAGACTTCAGTATGTCTCGGATGTCATAAAATAATATCAGAATCAAAGGTAAAAGTTTAATTTTGGGCGGACATCCGTGTTCGCCCTTTTTACTTACCCTAGATCGTCGAAAAACAAGCATATAGATCGAGGAAGAAGTGCTCGCCGTCCCGGCCGTGTAGGCCAATCATCGATAGACGTTATGCGTTTTCTGTTCTGTCCGACGTACCATAGGCACGATAGGTGGACGCTTTAAGTTAGTTTCAGAAGTCGCGGGAAACTGACCAGCAGCTTGAAGCCACCGTAAGCTTCCTCTTCAAGTAGACACCTTAAAAGTAGAACTTTGGACTTGGTGTAATGCCTTGGCGGGCGTCCGCCTGTTTAGGCTGTCGTGATCGCGTTCCTTGTTGTATGCCAGCATCCAAGCCCAGCTGATCTCCCGGACTTCGTCTAAGTCCCGGAACAGCCAGGTATCCAGCAGCTCTTGCCGGTAGCTGCGGTTGAATCGCTCAATATCGATATTCTGGTTCGGCTTGCCTCGCTCGATATAATCCAGGAGGATGCCGTTGTATCGGCACCAGTCCGTAAACGCTTCACCCAGGTATTCCGGGCCGTTGCCGGTTTTCAGGATATCCGGTAGCCCACGCTCGACTTTGATCTGTTCGAACACTCGCACCAGTCGGCGGCTGGGCAGGGACGTATCGATTTCAACCGCCAGGCTTTCCCGGTTAAAGTCATCCAGCACGCTGAAGGCACGGAATCGTAAGCCGCTGTACAGTCCATCGCTCATAAAATCCGCCGACCAGACCTGATTCGGCTGCGTCGGCACGAATAACGGTAAGGGATCGCGCTGAGGCCGCTTCTTGGTTCGTCGCCGCCGATTCAGCCCCAGCCGGCAATCCACTCGGTAAACTCGTTTTTGATTCCACCGGTGGCCTTGCCGACGCAATCGCCGGAACAGCTTCGAGAAGCCCGGGCCCGGCTTCGAGTCTGCCAGTGTTGAGAGGTCATCAATCACTGTCCGGTCGCGCTCGTGCCAATCCGTCACCGGTTTGTACCAGGCCGCCCGGGACGGGCCATACAACGGCAGGCGGCCCGCACCGACGACCACCGATGTTTCTCCGCCAGATAACGAACAGCCTAGCGCTTCTCTGGCGGTCTTAAAGTAGATCCATCAGGCACTGTTTTCCAATGCCATATCGATGTACAGCCGCTTCAGCTTGGCGTTCTCGGCTTCCAGCTCCTTAAGCCGTTTCAACTTCGAGGCGCTCAGGCCGCCGCACTTGGATTTCCACTGTATTAGCCGGCCGAACTGATTCGGCGCTTGCGGCAGACCTCTTTCACCGGCAGGCCCATCTCCGCCTCGTTCAGGATCGATACGACCTGGGTTTCCGTGAATAGATATCTTTTCATTGGACCGCTCCTCATTGGCTGATTGTGCCAAATTTCTACCTTGGAGTGGTCTACCTGGTGGGGAAGCTTGCGGTCCGATCATCCGTTCTGGCTCAGCCGCAACTCAACACCATTGCCCAGCCTCAGCACGATATGCCAGCCCGTACCGCTCGTCTGGCGCTCCCCATCAGTGAGGAGACATCGACGAAATCGGTGTCATCAGACTCTGCGCTATCAGCGGGATCTTGGTCCGTCAGCCGTTTGCGCCAATTGCAGAAGCTGATATAGCCGAGATCGTGCTGTTGACAGAACGCTTTGGCCGGTAGGCCACTCTCTCGTTGCTGTTCGATCAGCGCGTACCATTGTTCGGCAGTGCGGCATTGTCTCATGGGGCAACCTCCGTGCGTTGATGCTGAGGTTACGGTAGGGACCCCAGTCAGCTCCTGGGGAGTACCTCTTGGAATGAACGCTTACTAGAGAAAAGCGATAATGGGTTAAGGACATGGGGTTAACCAAAAAAAGAAAACGGCATAGAGAGATTTCTCTATGCCGTTTGATTTGCGGGTATTAGCTGGAACTTACAAGAAGGCGTCGATGTCGCTGCCTTGCACTTCTAGCGTACCGTTCACGGTGCATGCACCAACAGAACCGTTGAACGAGAAGGTAGACTCGTCACCAATAGAGGCACCATTGCTAAATGTGGCGACGATGCTGCTTCCACCACAAGAGATGCCTGAAGCGGTGATGTTCAGGTTAGTGAACGTACCGTTTACAGTGTCACCAATACGCGGATTAGGCAGTTGCGCGTTCGGCAGAGACGCTGTCCAGTGGGTGCTTGAATCATTGGGATCCAGGTTCAGATCTACTTGATTACAAGCTGCGTCGCCTAGTGCACCTTGAGTAACGGACCCTTCAGTCACAGTTACTGTTACATCGCCAGAACCGTTCTCGGTTACGTCGCCAGTCAGGCTCAAGACACAATCGTCTGCTTGGATAAAGCCGAAGATGGTCAGATCGCTCAAGCCCTCAAAGGTGCGAGTTTGGGGAGCTGCCGGGCTAACGGTTGCATGAGCAACCATAGTGCCCGCCAGGGCGGCTGCACCAACGGTGCTAACGATTGCTTTCTTCATCATTTTCATAGACATGAGAGTCTCCTCATTCTTCCGTTAATTGGATGTTTTGCGACGGCGATCTTTACTTCTTCCATGGTCGCCGCCGTGTCGGTGGGTGAGTTGTTGTTTTGCTCCCCGAACCGACACGATTCACGTTAGAGGAGGTGGGAAGGCGAGAGAATAGCAAAAAATGAAAAGGGGTCTTTCAAAAAATGAAAACATGAAATTCAACAAACGATAAAGTAGAGCAAGAACAGAGACTTGGAGACGATATCTTGCGTACAACCATAAACAAAAAAAGTTTTGCGTCCCCGACGAACGGTAGCTTATAGCCGACGAGCGGTAGTTTTTCCGAGGGTGCTCAAAAAACGTGACCGGGATTTCGTCCATTCTTTAAAATCCCGTTTTGTTTTTCGTGTAAGCTTTTGGCTATTTATTCTGTAAGTTTTTCGCCAGTCCTTTGTGTTTGTTACTTATGGTATCAATTTAACCATTTTGTAGTGTTTCCTCTTGCCGATTGGTGTCACCGGTCAAGCACTTCGTTCCTCGATTATCGAAAAGTTTTGCATTCTTACCGCTTTCTTAACGTTTCCTTCTATTGGCAAGGCGCCGCTATATAGGAGCGGGGCGCTGTTTGGGTGGCTCTGTGAATGGTAGTTCGCGCTTCAGTGCCTACAGGTGTGTACAAGACGGCAGGCCGCTTCACTCTCGCAGCAGGCGTGTGGCGCCTTAACTCAGCGTTGCCGAGCCTCCCGCCTCGGCGTAGTTTCAGAGATGGCGGCCACCGCCGCGAAAGGAATAAGACTAATAAATAAGGAGATACACCATGAGAATCGAACGACTGAAAACCTATCTGTTATCCGTGTCGGCAGGCTGCTTGCTGGCTCTTCCTTGGTCTGCTTCAGCCTTTACGGTCTATGAAGACATCACGCCGCTGGGTTCAAGCGTGCCGGCCACACCGGTCGCCTTTGAGGGTGTGGTGACGACAGCGGGAACGCCGTGTGACCTTGACTTAGAGGCTGAATTGCTTGTGTACGGCAGTACGGTGGAAATTAACGTCTTGGCTGGGAATGTGACCGGTGCTGCGTTATGCAGCACCATTGTGCTGCATAACTTCCCTTGGACGTCGGCGACGTCCACGAGCGCGTTCGCCTCCACGTTCTGGGCGATCGATAAAGTCCCTATGACTTTTCACAATGTGTCCATCACACCCTGTGGTGCGGGTAGTGCAGCGTTGCTGTATGACAACTGGAACCCTGCCGCGTTGGGAACGACGGATTATCGCTTCTCTACTATCGAGTTCTCCAATTCGATAGTGGGCTTGTGCTCACTCAATGGCGTCCTGAAATGCAAGGCGCTGACTACAACTTAGTCAATCATTGATCCTATCGTGGCGGTGGCCCCACGGGCCGCCGTTGTCACTTTCGTCATTCCTACACTTTTTATCGTTGCCGGTAACGATGAGCCTCGTTAGCTAGACCCTTTATCCGTATGGGATCCGGGCTTATCTACACGCAAGCTTTTGTGTAAGTGGATGCTGCCGGGGGACGGTCAGTCCGGCTTCTGACACGCGCACGCTGCTCTTACAAGCTGAGGGCCAACTGGCCTGTTCCACGTTCCTATCGAAAGAGTAGGCGCCAAAGCTCGTAGGCCTAAAGGCTATGACGCTCATGATCTCAAGCAAGTTCAAGGATGGGTGAGAGTGCCGCCCAATAGGCACGCTTGGAGTGAATGGTCGAATGAGATACTTGTTGGCACTGGGTTCCCCGCGAAGCTCACATCATTTAATGCACCCGAGCAGGTGCAGAAAGGCCCCATGTCCACTTCGGTATTTGAAAAGTCAACGCTGCCTGATCCATAGTCAAGTTGTCCCGCCCACGGAAATTCGCTGAACTGAACTTGGTTACAAAACGTCGGACCACCTACAGCAATGTTAGTGATTAGTATGGATCCAGTGCTTGTATCGACTTCACTTTCGATATTAACGCTGCAGCCTTCAATGGATACGGCGTAGCAGTCGAATTCCATCTCACCAGAGTAGGTAGGTGACTGTACCTGTGCTATGGATATTGACGACACTATCGCTAGAACGCCGCCGATGATGGCCTTTATAGGAAGATTTATCTGCTGTGTAGTCATGGGTTCTTTTCCTAATCATGTACTAGTAGAGAGGCCAGGAAACGGCTTCTAATGTACTTTGCGGTACATGAAAGTCGGGAGGCTAGAAATGCGCTTTTTTGTTCTAAGAGAAAATTATTGTTGACTATAAGAAATATAGGTAATTGCGATGTATTTCAATCGCTTATTGTCCATGAAGTAAGAGCTGGCCGGTTGCTCAAAAGCTTCTAATTCATAGTTCTGGGTGGGAGGGCAAGATAGCTTCTCTGTGTCTGGTATACAAAGAAAGGCCTTTTACGTTCTGAAGCGTTGGTCCGTCGGTGGGTGCGGCCGGCACGCGCGGGCGGTGGGCTCTCGTTTTTGCGTTAGCTGCAGTTTTAGACTGGCGAATCACGCAAATTTGGCCTTTTCGCGCGTTTTTGACCTTGAAATGGATGGTTTGGCACGCTTTTCCGCTGTTATGCGCCTGCTCTGGCATCGTGGGCAGACCTTCCGGGGCGTCCCGGCCGCTTTGGGCGTGCCCGGTGGCTGCTCGGCGAACCTTCCCTGAAATGCACGTCTGTGGTTTTTGCGGTAACCGCACAATCAACCTTGAATATTACGCAAATCCGGCCTTTCCGCTCGTTTTTGGCCATAAATTCACTGGCTTTGGCACGCTTTTCCATTGTTTGGCGCCCCTTCTTGCCTGCCATTTGCCTAGAACGGCGCCTCGTTCGTCCTGGCTTACAAGGATTGTCCGCACCGTAGGACAGACGGCCTTTCGTGTCTCGCCCACGCTTGGCGCTACCCATCAATGAGGTACCCCATGGACAAACACGACACGATCTACAAGCTGCTTTTTCCCACGACCGGATGGTGCGCAATCTTTTGCTCGGCTTTCTGCCCCCGGAATGGACGATCTTTCCCAGTAAGAGATGGTGTGCCCGGGGTCTTTGCGGCAGCCGCACTTAACCTTGGAAATCACGAAAATCCCGCCTTTTCTCCCGCTTATGACACCCAAAAGGCCGTTTTGGAGGCTCTTTTCCACCGTTTGGCGCCTTACTTGAACGGCCACCTTGGTGCGCTCTGGACGAAGCCGAAGTACGGTATCGCTATGCCGCGCCCGGACGTCAAACTGATCGAAAGGCGATTGAAGGCAGTGCTTGCCACTACGGCTAAGCAGGCGGAAGTGATAAAGCGCATCGCCTTCCACTTGGTCTGCGCGTCTTGGAGCTATGAAATGAAAGTGTTTACCTACTCCGAAGCGAGACAGAACCTGGCGAAGTTGCTGGACCTGGCATAGGAACACAAGCCCGTACCGAAGACATTTTGGATGCGGTCGTGGATACCCGTGCCCGCACCTGAATAGCAGCTTCACGCCTTCGCCCAGCGTCGGTGCGTTTTATGGGCGCCTTTGGTGGCTGGGACGTGCTAACCAGGCTCGTTTTTGGCCTTAAAATGGCCGGTTGGCGCCGGTTTTACCCGCAATGGTCTCCCGGCGAAACCTTCCCCCAAATGCACGATCTGCAGGAGGCGTACGAGATGATCACCAACCGGTTTGAGGAATGGAAAGAGCGCCAATGCCTCGTGGGCGTGCAGCAGGGCGTGGAGCAGGGCATTGAGCGAGGCCGCCTGGAAGGCGAACGCGCACTGGTACTTCGCCAGATACAACACCGCTTCGCCGAATTACCCGCCACTCTTCGCCTGCGCTGGAGGCGCCTCCCAGGCAGAACTGGAACAGCTGGCCGACCGCATTCTGGATGCCGCCAGCCTGGACGATCTTTTCCAGTAGGTTAGTGGCGCCAAGCCCGGGCATATCTCATCGCCACGGCCCCGGTGCTTGCCAGTACCCCGTCTCCGGCGTCTTCTCAGTCTTAATGATCGGTGATAAGAACGTGTCCAGTACCCTGATTATTTCACCAAAGTCACTGGGTATGTGCTCTTGATCTATTCTGTACCTAAACGCCCCCCATTGCTTTTGTTTGGACTCGATGAAGTGCTGATTGAACGGCAGGCGATCCGGCAAGGTTGTGCCGCGTGTTGAAAATGTACTCAAAATGGCCTGCTTCATAGGTCCGGCGGAAAAGTCGAAGCGCCTTGCCAACAGCCAGATATCAAAGAAATCTTTCATTCGGCTATTCAATTCACCGAGGACAATCATAGCCTGTAGCTTTTCCGCTATGGCGCTTTCCCGGCTGTAGCACAGAAGTTCAGGTGCCGGGAAGTCCAGCAGCACCGGGTATATTTGCCTTTCAGGACCAGGGTAGACTGCGTCACCAAACCCTATATCCAGCTGCATCATGATGCGTGCACCGTCAAGAGAGGCTGGGAATCGAACTCTTAATCCTTGGTAGTCAGCGTCTTCAGTGATTGTCTCTGCCTTCAAGGGAGTTGTGTCAAATAGGAGCCCGTCGGCCACATCCTCCGCTATCACTTCTTCGATTTGCTGAAGAATCGCTTGCTCACGATTATCGGTGATACCCAACATGTCGATATCCATAGTGGGCCGATAGGATGGCGACTCCCAAACACGCAGCATCAACGCGCCTTTTAATACAAAACATTCACTGTGACGAGACTGGCTAAGCCGATACAAGAACCGTTCCATTGCATAAAACTGAAGGAGTTCCTGGAACGGCCTTTTTTCAACGCGAGCGCGGTTAAGAAGGCGCTGCCGCACGGATGCGCCCAAGTTCCTTATCCCGCTCATAACACGGCCTCCAGATAAGGCCGGATGACTTTTTCAACCCGACATACGCGCGCGTACTCAAGGACTTTATTAAACTGCGGCGCTTGCCTTTTCCGATAGAGCTTCAGCGCTTCCAGCACTACGTCCATACCCATGCGGTTCCGAAACTTAAAGCAGTCCGCCAGTGTCTTTTCAGCGCTGTATATCCTCAATACCACACCGTCCTCATGGAACTGTTCAATACCGGCGCCAAAAGCGGCCTCTGAGTACCGATACCCCAGCACAGGGGGGTAATCCAACTTAGGCAGCCGGGCTCCCCGCGCCACCGCCAAGTGGACGTGGTGTGGAATCTGGGTCGTGATCTCATGCCATGAAAGCGCTGATTCGAGACATAGGACCGCTCCGGGGAAGCGTGACATCGCGGCGATCAAGTCCGGGTGCCCGAGCGGCGGAAGGTCGGATAGCCTATAGATGCCCCTCGCCACCGGTTCAATCAAGCCTTCGTCACGTGCTCGATAAAACATGTAGCGGCTTATCCCCGCGCGAAGCGCTTCGCTCATGCGTAGCTGGCCACCATGGACCTGGAATGTCTCCCGCAACGAGGTAAACGATGATCTCTGATTTTCTGAGTAAGACAAAGTGTCACCACTTGTACATATATGAACGCATATTGTCTTGCTCTGAGAGTAATTTCAAGACCTGGACCTAGCATGGGTGGTGTTCAGAAGGGCGAGCTCTGGAATCCTGCCGATCCATACCGACGACGACCTCGAACGCGCTTTCGCTCGCCTGGAAGAGTTGTGGGATGCGAAGGAAGGCAGCCCTGAGGCGGATGAACTGGAAGTGCTCTCCATTCTGATCGAAAAGTACGAAGACGCACACTATCCCGTCGGCCCTTCGGATCCCGTCGAGGCGATTCTGTTCACGCTTGAGCAGCGCGGCCTGACCCGCCGCGATCTTGAGGCTTACATCGGCTCCAGCGGGCGGGTCTCCGAAGTCCTGAATCGAAAGAGGGCACTCAGCCTGCAGATGATCCGCAATCTGCACGCCGGCCTCAAGATTCCCTATGAGAGCCTTCTGAACGACACCGCCGCCTGATCCCTCCAATAGGTGGTGGCAGCTTAATTGAGGGGCTTTCTGTCCGCTTTGCGCTCCCCGCAACTTTCGTTGTCACACACGCAAAATGCGGATTTTCTTACCCTTATGACACTGTTTCCCCGCCTTTTGCCGTGCTTTGCCAGCTTTCTAGCCGTAAAGGGGCCGAGTTTCTGGACAACGATGTCGCCATCACCGAATACCTGACACAGGTGCTGGCAGAGGGCGATCACGAAGAACTGCTTGCCGCCATTGGTCATGTCGCGCGGGCTCGCGGCATGAGCGACCTGGCGCGTCAAACCGGATTGGGCCGCGAAAGCCTTTATAAGGCATTACGCCCTGGTGCCGATCCGCGCTTTTCGACGCTGATGAAGGTACTGCACGCGCTCGGCGTACACCTGCAGGCCGTGCCCGACAAAATTGCCTGACCTCCGATCGCTCGGCTGTATTTGCGCTACTCGCAACCTTTGTTGCCAAACACGCAAAATGGCGATTTTTCGGTTTTTTGACACGCTTTTCCTGTCTTTTTGCCCGGTTCTGCCACCTTATTGCCCCCTAGCTGACGTTTCGTGCTGGCTGACAATGTTTTCAGCCTTCACGTACAGCGCCTCGAGGCCGTAGCTGTTAACTTCGGACCTCCTCAACGGCCTTATCCAGCTGCATCAGGATGGGGGCCCCGGTGTTTCCCTCAGAGCGGTTTTTGCGGCAGCCGCAGTTAATCTTGGAAATCACGCAATTTTCCCCTTTTTCCCAGCTTATGACACAGGAAGAGGCGTTTTGTGGACGCTTTGTCGCCGTTTAGCGCCTTACTTGAACTGCCAGCGATCAGAAGCCGCCGTATTTTCCGCTCTCACTGACAAGGATTGTCCGCATCGTAGGACAGACAACCCAGCTCCTCTTGCTCAGGCTTTGCGATATCCACCAATCAGGCCCTGTGAATGAGTGGCACATTCCGCGGTTGCCGTTTATTCCCGAACAGGTATAATTATGCGACGGAAACGGAAAATACTGTATTGGGAAGGTTCCTCGAAGAAAGACTTTAAGGCATTCCCCGTTGACGTACAGAAAGACATGGGCGTAGGCCTGTTCGTCGTCCAGTTGGGCGGTACGCCGCACGCGTCGAAGCCCTGGAAGGGGTTGGGTCCCGGCGTCTACGAACTGGTCGAGGATCACCGAGGTGATACTTTTCGAGCCGTCTATACCGTGAGAGTGGGCGATGCAGTTCATGTCTTGCATGCGTTCCAGAAGAGGTCCAAGTCCGGTATCGCTACGCCGCGCCCGGACGTCAAACTGATCGAAAAGCGGTTGAAAGCAGTGCTTGCCCACTACGGCTAAGCGGGAGGAAGTGATGACGCGTAATGCCACCCCTCAAGGCACCGATAACGTGCTTTTGGATTTGGGCTTTGACGACGCCGCGGAGCTGTCGACCAAGACAGCGCTCGCGCTCAAGCTCAATGAGCTCATTGACCAACGCGCTTTGAACCAGACGGAAGCCGCGGCGATCACTGGCATGACCCAACCCAAGGTGTCCCAGGTGCGTCGCTACAAGCTCCAGAACATCTCTTTGGAGCGACTGATGCAGGCGCTGGTGTCTCTGGACCAGCACGTGGAAATCGTCGTCCAGCCGGCGCGAAAGGCCCACGTGCCCGGCATTACGGTTGCGGCCAGTTGCCAAGAGACGAGCCCCAGCATTCCGTAGAATCACTGATAATGTGCCCTTATGCGCCGGTTTCCTGGCAGAGTAACGACAAAGTGTGGCAGACCCGTTTTTTGCGTCAGCCGCACTTAACCTTGGAAATCACGCAAATCCTGCCTTTTCTCCAGATTATGACACCCAAAATGCCGTTTTGGGGGCTCTTTTCCACCCTTTGGCGCCTCACTCAATTGTCCTCCGGAGTCGATGCTTTCTTCCGTCTTTACTTACAACGATTATCCGCACCGTAGGACAGACAGTCCGGCTCGTCCCGCCCACGCTTGTATCTCAATATCGACGAGGTGCTCATGGACGAACACGACACTATCTACAAGCTGCTTTTTGCCCACGACCAGATGATTCAGGACCTGTTGACTGGCTTTCTGCCTGAGGAGTGGGTTGTTGCGCTGGAGCTGGACTCCCTTGAAAAGATCAACGGCAGCTATGTCACGGATGACCTTCGTGGGCGGCACGGCGATGCGGTTTGGCGAATACGCTGGGGCGAGGATTGGCTTTATATCTATCTGCTTCTGGAATTTCAGTCGTCGGTGGACCGCTTTATGGCGTTGCGCATTATGGTCTATACCGCGCTGCTCCATCAGGACTTGATTCGGCGCGGTGAGCTTGGTACCGACCGTCGGTTGCCGCCAGTGCTGCCAGTCGTGCTCTATAACGGTGAGCGGCGCTGGCGAGCGCCCACCGAGTTGCGGCCCTTAATTCAGCCTCCGCCGGACGGGCTGGAACACTTTCAGCCCAACCAGGCGTTTTTGCTGATCGACGAAGGGGCCTATGTTTCAAGTCAGACGCAGCCTTTAGATAATCTGGTGACAGCTTTATTTCGGCTGGAGCACCATCGATCTTCCGACGAAGTGGTCGGTGTTCTGCAACTTTTGGTAAAGTGGCTGGCAGGTCCGGAACAGGTCGGTTTGCGCAGGGATTACCTCACTTGGCTGCGCCGCCGGCTACCAAAATGGTTTCCCGGCGAAACCTTTCCCGAAATGCACGACCTGCAGGAGGCGTACGAGATGATCACCAACCGGTTCGAGGAATGGAAAGAGCGCCAACGCCTGGTGGGCGTGCAGGAGGGCGTGGAGCAGGGTCGCTTGGACGGCGAACGCACGCTGGTGCTGCGCCAGATACAACATCGCTTCGGCGATGTGCCCGCCGCGCTTCGCCTGCGCCTGGAAGGCGCCTCCCAGGCTGAACTGGAAAGCGTTGCCGACCGGGTTCTGGATGCCACTAGCCTGGACGATCTTTTCCAATAGGTAACGTGGCACCGTTCGCTTTTTCTTGCCGGCCGGGCGGGTTAAGGTTGTTGACTCATTGATTCGACAATAAGAACTGATCATGCAACCTCGCCCCGCCTCAACGTTGGCGCTGCTTCGGGATACCGAGCAGGGCCTTGAAGTCTTGATGCTCCAGCGCACCCTTAAGGCCGTGTTCATGCCCGGTTTTTACGTGTTCCCCGGCGGCGCCGTGGATGACGGCGACCGGGACTTGGCGCGCAGCGGCCACCTTTATGGTCACGATGATAATTCCGCCAGTGCCTTGCTGGGCCTGCCGGAGGGCGGCGGGCTGGGCTATCTGGTGGCCGCCGTGCGCGAGTGCTTTGAGGAGTCCGGCATGCTGCTGGCCCGTGACAGCGCCGGCCAGTGGCTGGACGGCAGCCATCCGGTGATGGACGGCCGCTGGGCGGTGGGCAGTGGCGAGGCGGATCTGGGCGATCTTTGCCGCTCCCACGGGTTGGCGCTGTCGCTGGATGGTATTGCCTATATGGATCACTGGGTGACGCCGCCGGGGCCGCCGCGCCGTTTTGATACGCGCTTCTTTGCCGCCGTGGCGCCGCCCACCCAGGTGCCCGCCCACGACGGCGAGGAAACCATCGACCATATCTGGATCCGCCCGCAGGACGCGCTCGAGGACCGCCGCCAAGGCCGCCGCGAGTTCGCTACGCCGACGGTGAGCGTGCTGCGCAAGCTGTCGGAGTTCGCGTGCGTGGATGAGGTGCTGATCTACGCCCGCGACCGCCGGCCCCAGGCGTTCCCGACCCAGCCGTGGCCGGCGCGCAAGGGCGATGAGGTGGTGTATATCGAACCGGGCCGCCCGGCCTACGATGAAGTGTGCAAGCTCGACCCGGACGCGACCGGCCACGCTCAGGCGCGCCTGGAGGCAGGCCTGTGGGTGGCGCTCAGCAACCGGGTATCGCGCCTGACCCTGAACGCCGGTTCGGACGACGGTGGCCCGGGCTTTAACAGCTACCTGGTGCGCGCCGGCGAGCAGGCCCTGGTGGTGGACCCGGTGATCGAGGGCCGGGATGATCTGCACGCGCTGCTGGAAGCCTGCGACGGCGTGCTGTCGACCATCGTGCTCACTCGCCCCCGCGAACAACAGGCGGCGGCCCGTGCCCTGCAGGGCGCCACCGGCGCCCGCATCCTGGGCGTGGCCGGCCCGGCGGACCTGCGCCTGGCCCATGGCGAGCCGCACAGCCTGGGCGGGCTTACCCTCAAGCTGCTGCACACCCCCGGCCAGGCGGACGACCGCCAATGCCTGCTGATCCAGGAGGAGGGCATGCTGTTCTCCGGCACCACGGTGCTGGAGCGCTCCATCGCCAAGGGTTACCTGCCCGCCGCCGACGTCGACGCCTACGTGGCCGGCCTGGCCCGGCTGCTGGAGGAAGACCTGCACTGGATCGCCCCCGGCCGCGGTTTCCTGATGGGCCAGCCCCAGAAGGTCCTGGACCATCTGATGACCCAGTGCCTCAGCAAGGTCCAGCGCTGACCTTCTTCTGAACGCGGTGCCTTCCGGGGCACCGCTACGTGAGAACTCTCTCCAGTCACTCTCCGATATCACCTACCACGATTGAAGCTCTGACCGACGGCGCGGGAGCCGTGTATGTTGCAGGCTGGGCTCTGGCCGGGTTCCTGGTGGAGCTCAGAAATTCGTTTAAAAACGACATCTAATCGTGTATAAAGTCCTCCATTACATTGATCACCGTGGCGCCGCCCCTTTGGACCGATGGCTACGCCAGCTGACCGACCCGCTTGGTAAAGTTGCCATCATCAGACGGCTTAACCGCCTTGAACTGGGGCAGTTGGGTGACCATACACCATGTCGGCAAGGTGTTTGGGAGTTATGAATCAACACCGGACCCGGATATCGCGTGTACTACGCCTGGGCCGACAGCACGAGTTTGTTGCTGCTGTGCGGCGGTAGCAAACGACGCCAGAGCCGGGATATTGAGCGAGCGTTATTGTATTGGCGACATTGGCGAAACAGGGAGCAGCATTGATGATGGCACGACCTCATGACGACGTAATGGCGGAGCTGCTTCGGAATGATCCCGTGGTCGCCGCAGAGTTGCTCAATAGTGTTCTCGCCGACGGCGACCAGGCGGAACTTATGGTGACCCTGCGGCAGCTGGCGAAAGCGTTTGGCGGCGTTCGGCACGTGGCGGTAGAGGCGCACCTGAACCCGACTCAGCTGTACCGTGCGCTCTCGGAGCCCGGCAACCCCAAGCTCTCCAGTCTTCGGGCGATTCTTGGCGTGATGGGCTTGCGGCTGGCGGTGCAGCCCATTGAAAGAACCAAGTCCTGAAATATTCCACGTATTATATGCAAATAATTTATTTCATTTCGGAGAGTGTCCAGGTTTAGTCTGAGGTGACTGGGCCACGAGGGGGAAGTACGTGGCCTGGCGGAAGCGGTTCGGGACGGATCGCTGCATAACAACGAAAGGAGACTCTCATGAATAAGCAAACCAAACCCTTCACCCTGAAACACCTCTTCGCGGCAGCGCTGTTGTGTGCCTCGGCGACCGGTTGGGCGGCTAATCCCGCGCCGGCACCGGGCATTTATCAGTTCGGGGCCAGCCCTGGCACGATCAACCTGACCATTACCCAGGCTGGCAGTACCGAGCGCTGTGAATTCATTATGGACATGGATTTCCAGCCCGCCGCCGGTGGCGTCAACTTATTGATGGCGAACGCCATCATCATGCCGGGCACGCCGGGTTGTCCGACGGTGCAGTTCTTGCCGCCCTGGAACGGCTTCGCGCCGCTGCCCGCGCCGTTGGCGGGCAGTACCGTGCCGGCCTCGTTCAACAACGTGATGATCATCGGCCCGGCCGGCGCCCCCTGCACCGCCGCGCCCAGCCCCATGGCCATGCAGTTCACCAACGGGCCGACGGTGATTAACACCTCCGCTTCACGCTTTGCCTTCGCCACGACGTTCGGCGGTTGCCAGATACAGGGCTTCGCCGAAACCCTGCCGATGTTCCCGGATGTGGACATCATCCCTTAAAAGGGGACGGACCCGGTGCAAGCCGGGTCCTTTTCAACTAGAGTTTTGAGCCAGCACCACAACGAACGCCATAACGACATTTGGGGGATGGCAATGGGCGCCGATTTTTCCACGCAGGCATTGCGTTACCAGACCACCGTACTGCGCAATACCCGGCTGGGGCAGGACGCTTCGCTGGTGCCCTGGACGACCAACCCGGATCTGCTGAAGACTACGGCGGTGGCGCAACTGCACCGCATCGCTGGCTTTACCCCTGACGGTGGGTTCAGTGAGGGCGGCGGCTGGGAATATCAGATTCTCTATAACACCTTGTACGTGCTGGAAGCGCCCTATGAGGATTCCCAGGATTTGTATCAAATGGTTCTGAGCTGGGACGCGACCTTTGCGGTGCGCTACCGGGCCGTTGCCGAGCAATCCTTGGAGAGCCTGCGGGAGGTTGCCTTTGGCCCCGGCGCCCAGGCTTTCCGGTCCCGTTGGCGAACCGCCGCGGACGCCCTGTTTGACCAGGCCGGTTACGGCCGCGCCTTCGGCGGCCACGTCCTGGAAGACGCCCTCATTATGCAGCCGCCCGCGACGAAGCCCGTGTACCAACAGGACGAGCCCCTGCGCCCCGGCGTCACGCCCGCTCAGGAGGTGCTCCGCCCCAACGGGCCGGAGGCCGACCCCGCCGGTCGCACCCATTAGGTCAATATAAACAGTGTTGGATATCATCTGAAATGACAATAACAAATAAGCGCCGCCATCTGGCTGTCGTCGCCTCATTCTGGCTTCTCGCTTCGGCGGCTCACGGCGCGCCGGTGACGTTTTCTTCCAAAGACCTGTGCGTGGAAGGCGTGGCGGCACCGCTTGAGGTGGAAGTGGCGGAAACCCAGGCGCAGCGCAACCGGGGCCTGATGCAGCGCGAAAACCTGGCGGCAGACACGGGCATGCTGTTTCTGTTCGACGGCCCGATGCCGAAGGGCATCGGGTTTTATATGTACCGCACACTGATTCCTCTGGACGTGGCGTTCGCCGATACCGACGGCCGTATCGTGTCGATCATGACGATGACGCCGTGCCCCCATGACGACCCGCGCCGCTGCAAGGTCTACCGGCCGGGGACGGCGTTTGTGTCCGCTCTGGAAATGAACGCCGGCTTCTTTGAGCGCCACGGCGTGAAAAAAGGGGACAGACTTTTCGACCCGGCGGAAGGCCGCTGCGATCTCGCACCCGACGACGAGCCGATCGCTGACAAGGATTAACGTTTCCGGCTTATTCCCTCCGCGTTTCACCCCGGCACACTGAACCCGTACCGACCCAAGGAAGCGGAACGGAGAGCGAGATCGATATGTCGGAGGAGCGCACCCCCTACGCGCCGGGTACCGGCTCGGCGGCGGACGCCTGGGTGGATCGCCTGCTGGAACGCGGGCGGGGCCCGGAGCTGGCGCCGATGCCCTTGAACACCCCGCTGGACGGCACCCACGTGACCGCCGCGGTGCGGCTGACTGGCCGCGACCGCTTTCACCTCGCCCGCGTTCTGGGCGTGGACCTGCCCACCCTGGAACACTGGGAACGCGGCCTGGGCGCGCCGGACGGCGCCGCCCACGCGCTGCTCCTCATTGCCCTGCGTTTCCCCGAAATCATCCGCGCCTTCTCCACGGACTGATTTCCGGGTCCGTGCGGTGATTCTAATTCATACCACTTAGTGATATAGTTTGGTGAATTCCAGTGCGTATTTTCAAAACCACCGTGTTCGCGCGTTGGGCGAATAAAAGCCAAGTGACGGATGCAGCGTTACGCCAGGCGATCCATGAGGTCGAAGCCGGCATTCGTAAGGCTCTTGATGAGGGTGTGTTAATCGAGGTGGATTCTGATGACTAGTGACATTCTGAAAACGGTACACGAGACCGCCGAGGCATTTCATAAAGCCGGCGTGATGGATGAGGTCACGCTGCGGGAGTTCGATGCGCTCTGTCTGCCGGAGGTGAAGTTGCTTAGCGCCGCACAAATTCGCCGCCTTCGTACTCGGCACCGGGTCAGCCAGGCGGTTTTTGCCGCCTATCTGAATACCTCCGTCTCCACCATTCAAAAGTGGGAACAGGGCGACAAGACGCCTAACGGCATCTCCCTGAAGCTGCTCAACCTCGTGGATGAAAAGGGCCTCGAGGTCCTGATCTAGCCCGGCGGTGTTACTGCCGGGCGTTGAGCATGGCGATGGCGGCCAGCGCTTCCGGGTCGTGTTCCTTGAGCCGGTTGGCGATGCCGTGCTGGAAGAAGTAGCGGAAATCCGGCTCCTTCTGCGCGGGCACCAGGCAGCGGTCGCCGGGCAATACCGGCGTCTGGGTGACGGCCTCCTCATCGGCGACCATGGCCTGGGCGCTGCCGTCGCCGTACAGGCGCCAGCTCACCACTTCCATCAAGCTCAGGGTTTCGAACTCGTCCTCGGAGAACACCGCGTGGGTGCCAATGGTGTCGGGGATTTCCTGCACCAGGCCCCGGGCGGGGTTGTCGAAGTTCGGTTTGCCGAAGAACGACACCGCCGCATCCAGCTCCTGCACCTTGTGCGGTGGCGCCTCGCAGAACAGGTAGTCGCTCTCCGGCAGCCGGTAGCCTTCCCAACGCCCGTTGAGCGGGTCCGCCAGTTCGTGGGCGCTCGCCAGTTTTTTCAGCCACGGCACCATGGCCAGGGTGTCGCCGTTTTCCAGGCGTGCCCAGGCCAGGATCTTGACCGAGAAAAGGGTGTCGGGATGCTGGTCGTTGGCATAGAGCAGCTCCATGCCGTCGTATTCAGGAGAGAGTCTGAGTATCGGCGGCGAATCGGCTCGCCGTCGTGGGGTGAAGGGCAACACGTTGTTGGAACGCTTGGTGTTGCCAAGGGGGTCACGCCGGTTTGCCATAAACACCTCCGCGCAGCCTGTGTTTTCACACTAGACGGTGGCGGCGGGGCGCGCAAGCGCTGTTTACGGGAATTAAAGCGGCGATCGGATCGGCCGATGAACCGGCCAGGCGCCCTGCGCATACGAAACTTACAATCCGGAAAACCGTCATGTCCCGTTCCTCCCGTTTTAGTATTCGCTCCAACCTGCAGAACAAGATGTTGCTACTGGCCCTGGGGCCGGTGCTTGTCATCACGTTGATTCTGGAAGTGCTGGCCACCCTGGAAAGCCGCCGGGAAACCCGCGAGAGCCTGACCGAACAACGGTCCGCGTTAATCGAAGCGCGCCGGCAAGGGGTCAAGAATCTGGTGGACGCCGCCAAGGCGTCGGTAAGCCACCTGGCGGACGCCCCGCGGGAGGAGCAGGCCGCCGCCCAGGCCCGTGCCCGGAAGATTCTCGGCAACGTCACTTTTGGCGGCGGCAACTACCTGTTCGTGTACGACTTCCAGGGCAATGTGGCCGCGTCGCGCACCGACAACGTCGGCGGCAACAGTTGGGACCTGCAGGACGAAGACGGCCAGTTCGTGATTCGTGATTTGATCGCCGTGGCCCGCGACGGCGGCGGTTACTACCAGTATCGCTGGACCAACCCGGCCACCGAGACGGTGGAGGCGAAATACTCCTACGCGACCGCGATCCCGCAGTGGGGCTGGATGATCGGCGCCGGGGTGTACGCCACCGAGGTGGACAAGAGCATGGCGGTGGCCGAAGCGGAGGCGATCGCCTCACTGAAACGTTCCCTCGCCACCACGGTGGTGACCACCCTGGGGCTGCTGGTGTTGGTCAGTGCCGGGGCGATCTGGATGGTGCGGCGCACCGTGCGGCCGATCCGCGATACCGCCACGGCCATGGAAGACATCGCTCGGGGCAAGGGCGATCTGACCCGGCGTCTGGCGGTGACCACCGACGACGAAGTCGGCGAGCTGGCCACCCAGTTCAATGGTTTTGTGGCGCGCATGCAGGACACCCTGCTGGAAGTGCGCGGCAGCACCCGGCACGTGAACCGCGCCGCCGATGAAATCGCGCTCAGCAGCGAAGAGTTGGCCACCCGCACCGAGCAGGCCGCCGCCAACCTGCAAGAGACCTCCGCGTCGATGGAGGAGATCACCGCCACCGTCAATCACAGCGCCGAATCCGCCAGTCAGGCCAATAAGCTGGTGGCGGGCACCGGGAAGGTGGCCGGTGACGGCCTGGCGGTGATGGGCCAGGTGGAAACCACCATGGGCGAGATCAGTGATTCCGCCGCCCGTGTTAATGAGATCGTGACCCTGATTGACGGCATCGCCTTCCAGACCAATATTCTCGCGCTGAACGCCTCGGTGGAGGCGGCCCGTGCCGGCGAGCACGGGCGTGGTTTCGCGGTGGTGGCCGAAGAAGTGCGCAACCTGGCCGGCCGCGCCGGTGAAGCGGCCCGTGAGATCCGCGCTTTGATCGACACCTCGGTGTCGCGCACCCGGGAAGGTTCGGAACTGGTCCGCCAGGCCGGAGAGACCATGCGCGGTATCGTCGACAGCGTTGCCCGAGTCTCCGAGGTGATCGAGGAAATCAGCAGCGGCGCCGCCGAGCAAAGCAGTGGCATCGGGCAGGTGAACACCGCCGTCGCCGAGATGGATTCCGTGACCCAGCAGAACGCGGCCATGGTCCACCAGACCTCCGGCAACGCCGCCGAGATGCGCGGCCACGCTGGCCGGCTCAGCACCCTGATTGATTCCTTCGTGCTCGGCGAAGCCCGCTAACCGTGGGAGCGGGCCTTGCCCGCGAAAGGGAGCAACGCTCCCGGCAAAGGTTGCCCCGCAGGATTCCAGAGGCCTTATTGGTGCGACCGTCAGAAAGGTCTCTGGCATCCTGCCGGCCGGCATAGCCGGCCTTTCGCGGGCAGGGCCCGCTCGCACAAGCCCTCTCCCACCGTCATGGGCTCAGGACCGTGGTGGCTAGTAATGCCAACACCGGCAGGACCGGCGCCAGCCGCACCATCAGTCGCGGCCGGTAGGGCAGCAAAAACACCAGCGGCAAGCCAGCCAGCGTCACCAGGCCCAGCGCCATGGAGAGCGCTAGGCCGGTGGGCCACAGCCGCAGGCAGCTGGCCACCATCAAGGCGATCAGCACCCAGCCGGCGATGCGAAACCGGCGCAGCCGCGCCGCCGGCGGTTTGGCGCTGAGCGCCGCCTCATGGTGGCGTTTCATCGCCAGCGCCAGGGCGGTCAGGCCGGCGTAGGCCAGAGTCAGCGGCAAGGTCACGGCGATCACCGTCATGCGCCGTCCCCCGCGGTACGGGCGCCACGCTCTGAGCGCGGGCCTTGCGCCATCGATTGCTGTGGGCGCGGCCTTTGTGGGAGCGGCCTTTGTGGGAGCGGGCCCTGCCCGCGAACGGGTCGCCGCTGCACTACCTGCCACAAGGCGTACCCCCCGGCGACCGCCATCAGCAAACACACCACATCAAAGCCGGCCAGCGCGCCGACTCGCCACGCGGTGGCGCTGAACAGGTGGCTGTCGGTGGTGGCGAGATTCAGCACCGGCAACGCCGCCCACAATACGGTGATCGCCGCCAGTTGCTCGACCCAGCCGCGCCGATCCGGGCGCAGCAGCGCATGGCCCAGGGCCAGCAGCCAGGTGAGGAAGAACACGCGGATTTCCCAGCTTTCGCGGGCGGCCAGTTCCACCGGCAACAGCCGGTTGGCGGCGAAGTAAGCGGCCAGCGCGCCGAGCAGGCCGGTGAGCGAGGCGATGTTAAGCCCGTTGACCAGCCGCAGCGCCGCCCCCGGCGCCTTACTGCGCAGCTGCTGGGTGCGCTTGGACACCCACAGCAGCATGCCGGTGGCGACCATGGCGGTGCCGCCCACGCCGAACAGGAAGAACAGCCAGCGCACCGTAGGGTCGGCGAAGCGGGCCAGGTGCAGGTTCACCAACAGGTTGTAGACGCGGAACGCCCCGGGCACCGCCGCGTCGCCGGCTTGCGTTTCCAGCAATGCCCCGTTGCCGCCGTTGAACACCAGGGTGGGGTGGCCGCCCCGGCGCTGGTCGGTGATGTTGGGCGCCTTGTCGGTGGCCACCCGGATCACCGCGTTGTCCCGGTTGGGCCAGTCCACGCTGATGCGGCGCACCGGCTGGTCGAAGGTGGCCCGGGTGCGCGCCACCAGCGGGGCGATATCGACCATCGGCGCCGCCGCGCCGCCCTCGGCGGCAGGTGCCTCGCGGGGGAAGACGTCCTGGAAGAAGCCGCGCCAGCCGTCCTGGTAGGCCGCGTTCATGCCCCAGGGCATCAGCATCACCATGAAAATCAGCAGGCCCGAATAGGTGATCATGAAATGAAACGGCAGCGCCAGCACCGCCGTGGCGTTGTGGCTGTCCAGCCAGGAGCGCTGGCCCTTACCGGGCCGGAAGGTGAAGAAGTCCTTGAAGATTTTCTTGTGGGTGATCACGCCGCTGATGATCGCCACCAGCATGAACATGGTGGCCACGCAGACCAGCCAGCGCGCCCAGATACGCGGCACCCCGTACAGCTCGAAGTGGAACCGATAGAGGAAATCACCGCCACGGCTGGCGCGCGGCGCCAGCAGCTCGCCGGTGCCGGCGTCCATCACCGCCCGCTCGCCGCGCCGGCGTCCGCCGTCCTCGGCCTGCGGCGTGTTCGGCTGCCAGCGCAGCTGCGTCACCGGGGAACGGGCCTCGGGCAGCTGAATATCCCAGCTTTTCGCGTCCGGGGCCGTGGCGTTGAGTGCCGCCCAGGCCAGGGCCGGGGTGTCCGGGGACGGCTGCGAATGGTGCAGCTCCGGCGCCATCCACAGAGAAATTTCCTCGCGGAAATAGGCGCTGGTGCCGGTCACGAACATGGCCAGCAGCAGCCAGCCGAGCAACAGGCCGCTCCAGGTGTGCAGCCAGGCCATGGACTGCCGCAACCCCGCCTTCACAGCGGATTCTCCGCGGCGCCCAGCCAGGCCAGTGCGGCCAGCAACAGCGCCGGTGCCAGGATGCCCACCCAGGCGCGGGTGGCGTTGCGGGTGGCGAACGCCCATAACACCGCCACGGTGTAGATCAGAAACGAAAGCAGGTTGGCGGTGATCACCGCCGTCGCCGGCGCCGCCGGCAGCCATAGGGCGAGGGCGGTGGTGGCGCAGGCGGCCAGCGCGTAGCCGCCGAACACGGCGGCCACCGTGCGCGACGCGACGCCGAGCCCGGGCGAGGCGGCGAGCCGCTGCAGAAAGAGTCTGGACATGGAATCCCCAGCGCCTAACGGTGGCGCATGTCACGGAAGGACGAATTCAAATAAGAATGGTTATTATCCGCAAATAAGGGACGAACGCAACGCGCCAGACGTAAGCTTTGTAGGCCTGACGCCTGACGCCTGACGCCTGACGCCTGACGCCTGACGCTACAACCCGGTGCGAAGGGCGCTGCGGTGTTTCCTGCGGATGCCGGCAGCACCCGTAGGTCGGCTTGAGCGCAGCGAAAGCCGACAAAGCGTCCAGCGTCCAGCGTCCAGCGTCCAGCGTCCAGCGTCCAGCGTCAGGCGACCGGCGCCCGGCCCACGCCCGCCGTCGCCGCCAACGGCTGCCGCAACCGCCACCGCAGCCGGATGCCCAGCAAAACCGCGGCGGCGGTAAGGCCCGACACCAGGCCGATCCAAAACCCCGCCGGGCCCATGGCCGGCCGCCACAGATCGGTGAGCCCGAGCACGTACCCCACCGGCAGCCCGACGCCCCAGTACGCCACCAGCGTCATCAGCATCGGCCAGGCGGTGTCCTCAAACCCCCGCAGGCAGCCGTTGGCGCACACCTGCAGGGCATCGGACACCTGGTAAATGCCGGCGAACAGCAGCAAGTGGGCGGCCAGGGCGATCACCTCCGGGTTATCGGTGTAGATGTGCGGAATCCATGGGCGGCTGACGATCAGCGCCAGGCCGGCGAACAGGCCGATGCCGCCGGTCATCGCCAGCGAGCAGCGCACCGCCCGGTTCAACCCGGCGCTGTCGCGGCGCCCGCGTGCATGCCCCACGCGCACCGTGGCGGCCAGCGCGAAACTGAGCGGGATCATGAAGATCAGCGAGGTGAAATTGAGCGCGATCTGGTGGCCGGCGACGATCTCCGGCCCCAGCCGGCTGATCAACAGCGCGATCACCGCGAAGATGCTCACCTCAAAGAAAATCGACAGCCCCACCGGCAGCCCCAGCCGCAGCATATAGCCCAGGCTGGCCAGCTCCAGATGGCGCTCGCGCAGGGTCAGCCGCGCCGGGCGGTAGACCGGATGGCGACGAATATAGGCGCCCATCATCAGCGCCATGCACCACATCACCAGGCTGGTGGCCCAGCCGCAGCCGACCCCGCCCATGGCGGGGAAACCCAGCTTGCCGTAGATCAGCACATAGTTAGCGGGGATGTTGATCGCCAGGCCGATGACGCTGATCCACAGCACCGGCCGGGTGTGGTTCATCGCCTCGGTGTAGCTGCGCAGCGCCAGCAGCACGGCGGCGCCGGGCATGCCCCAACTGAGCGCGTCCAGATAGCCCGCCACCAGCGGGCGGATCGCCGGGTCCACGTCCATCAGCGCCAACAGCGGCGCCATCGAGCGCAGCACCACGGCGCTGAACAGCCCCAGCCCCAACGCCAGCCACAGCCCCTGCTGGGCCACCGGGTTGACGCGATGGTAAGCTTCGCCGCCGAGGTGGCGGGAGAGAATCGGCGTGGCACTCATCAGCACGCCGGTCATGAACAGGAACAGCGGCACCCAGATGCTGGCGCCTACCGCCACCGCGGCGAGATCCTCGGCGCCCACCCGGCCCGCCATCATGGTGTCCACGAAGCCGTTGGCGGTCTGCGCCAACTGGCCGCCGAGAATCGGTAAGGCGATACGCAACTGAGCAAGGTATTCGAGACGATGAGCGGACATGGCGCACGACAGCCTGATCACGGGGCGGCTACCATACCGCAATCCCGCGGCGTGGTGCACCGCGCCACGGACCTGGAAACGCTGTTTCGCGACACTTTTTTTGAGCGCCACCACACGGTGCTGGAAGGCGGCTTCGAGGAACCGGTTTATAAGGCTGGTGACCCGGCCGCCGGCGAGCCCGCGCGTATTCGCTATACCCGGGATTATTTCCGCAGCGCCCTGCACGAGGTGGCACACTGGTGCGTGGCCGGCGAGCGCCGCCGGCGCCTGGATGACTACGGCTACTGGTACGCCCCGGACGGCCGCGACGCCGCCGCCCAGGCGCAATTTCTGCGCGTGGAGGTCCGCCCCCAGGCGCTGGAGGCGCTCTTTTGCGCCGCCTGCGATCACCCGTTCAGTGTCTCCCTGGATAACCTGGACGGCGACCCCGGCGACGAAGCCCGCTTCGCCGCCGACGTCCAGGCCCTCGCCAATCGCCTGCACCACAACGGCCCGCCGCCCCGCGCCCGCCGCTGGATCGACGCCCTGACGCGCTTCTACCGCACCTAGAGGGTGGTGGGAGCGGGCCCCGCCCGCGAAAGGCCGGCTATGCCGGCCGGCAGGATTCCAGAGGGCTATAAAGGCGGAACACTAACAAGGTCTCTGGTATCCCGCCGGGTGGCTACCGCCACCCTTTCGCGGGCAAGGCCCGCTCCCACAAGGCCCGCCCCTAAAGGGCGATCAGCGCAGCATGTGCAGGAAATGCATGTGCTTCTCGTACTGGTCGAGCACGTCGCTGATCACCTGTTCGCGGCTGAAGCCCATCAGGTCGTAGTCCTGGCCGCCTTCGCTGAGGAACACGTCGGCGCGGAAGTACTGGTCGCTCTCCGACTGCCGCTTGGAATGCTCCAGTTGCCGCATGGTGATCGACGGCCGAGCATAGCCGCGCACGCGCACGCCGTAGAGGAAGTCGGTTTCCTGGCCGTGGCTCACCACCAGGGTAGTGCGGTCATCGCCCTCGGTGACGGCCACGTCCAGACCGTGGCCGCGCAGTTCGTCGGCCACCGCGTTGAGCGCCGGGGTCGCCACCTCACCCAGGAAGGCGAGCACGCGGGCGCGCACCGGGAAGCTGACCATGCCCCGCAGGCGGGTTTTCCAGGCCCCGGCGGGGGTGTGGTGGCCCACATGGAGGGTGGCCGGCGCGGTGCCGAGATTGGACTGGAAGCTGGTGCGCCGGATGCCTTCGACTTTCAGGGATCGGACCAGCCCGAAGCAGGCGATCAGCAGCACCACCGAGAACGGCAGCGCCGAGGCGATGGTGGCCGACTGCAGCGCACCCAGGCCGCCGGCCAGCATCAGCGCGATGGCCACCAGGCCTTCGGAGCCGGCCCAGAAAATACGCTGCCATACCGGCGTGTCGTCGTGGCCGCCGGAGGCCAGCATGTCCACCACCATGGAGCCGGAGTCCGAGGAGGTGACGAAGAACACCACCACCATTAGAGTGGCGATCCCGGAAATAAAGCCCGACCACGGGAATTGCTCCAGGAACCGGAACAGCGCCACCGCGTTGTCGTCCTTCACGTACTCCGCCAGCTGTGCGTAGGAGCCGTCCAGAATCATGCGGATCGCGGAATCGCCGAACACGGTCATCCAGAACAGGGTGAAGCCGGCGGGCACCAGCATCACCCCCAGGGCAAACTCACGGATGGTACGGCCGCGCGATACCCGGGCGATGAACATGCCCACGAACGGCGACCAGGAAATCCACCAGCCCCAGTAGAACAGCGTCCAGCCGCCCATCCAGTCCTGCGGGCCGTCCTCCACCTGGGGCTGATAGGTGTAGAGGTTGAAGGTCATGCTGACCAGCTCGGAAAGGTAATCGCCCAGGTTCTGCACATAGGCTTTGAGCAGGAACACGGTGGGGCCCAGAATCAGCACGAACGCCAGCAGCAGAAAGGCGAGCCCCAGGTTCAACTCGGACAAACGGCGGATGCCGGCGTCCAGGCCGGTGACCACGGAGATCGTGGCCAGGCCGGTGATGGCGACAATCAGCCCGACCTGCACCCATTCGTTCTTGGGCAGCCCGAACAGATAATTGAGCCCGGCGTTAACCTGTTCGACGCCAAAGCCCAGCGAGGTGGCGACACCGAACACCGTGCCCACCACCGCGAAGATGTCCACCGCGTGGCCCAGCGGGCCGTAGATTTTCTTGCCGATCAGCGGGTAGAGCGCCGAGCGCAGCGTCAGCGGCAGGCCGTGCCGGAAGCTGAAATAGGCGAGGATCAGCCCGACAATGGCGTAGATGCTCCAGGCGTGCAGGCCCCAGTGGAAGAAGGTGGCGCGCATCGCTTCCTTGGCGGCGGCGATGGTGCCCGGGTCCGCCATCGGCGGCGCGGTGAAGTGGGTCACCGGTTCGGCCACGCCGAAGAACATCAGACCGATGCCCATGCCGGCGGAGAACAGCATCGCGAACCAGGAGGCGTAACTGTAATCCGGCTCGGAGTGGTCCTTGCCCAGCTTGATGTCGCCAAAGCGGCTGATCGCCAGGAAGGTCACCAGAGTGATGATGATCGCCACGGTGAGCACGTAGAACCAGCCGGCGTCGCTGATCACCCGCGCCTTGACGTTATCGAAGGCGGTTTCCGCGGTTTCCGGCGCGATCACCGAGAACAGCACCATGGCGGCGATGATCGCCACCGAGGTGAAAAACACCGGCGGGTTGATCAGCACCTTGGGTTTTTGTTGTTCGGCGGGGCTTTGCTGGGGATCGTCACTCATCGGGCTCTCCTGATCCTTGGAAGGAACTCAACACCAAGACGCTAACACAGCGGCGGTGAAAACGACGCGAGTTTGTGGAAGCCAGCCTTGTGGGAGCTTGCTTGCAAGCGAAAGGCAAGCTTTGCTTGCCGGCAGGATCCCAGAGGCCTCTCTAAAGGCTATACAAACAACCTCTCTGGAATCCTGCCGGCCGGCATAGCCGGCCTTTCGCGGGCAGGGCCCGCTCCCACAAGGCCCGCTCCCGCAGCGTTGTCGTTACAGCCGGCCGGCCTGCTTGAGCTGCTGGTAGGCCTGGCCGAGGCGTTCGGCGAGGGTGTCGGGGGTGGCCGCCACCAGTTGCGCGCCGGCGTGGCGCAGGCGCGCGTGCAGCGCGCGGCGCTGCTGTTGTTCGTGGGCGTCGGCGGTGACGCGCAGGGCATCGTCCAGGTCCGCCACGCGGGTGTGGCGCAGGGCGGCCTGCTCGGGCAGTTCCATGTCGGCGACCATCACCAGGTGGCGGCGGCTGAGCATGCGCACGGCGGCGAGCAGGTCGTCGCTGTCCTCCGCCTGCACCCGGCTGATGATCACCACCAGGGCGCGCCGTCGCCAGCGGCCGTGGAAGTGTCGCGCCGCCTGGCTGAAGTCGCTGGCGCGGTCGGCGGGGTGCACGTCGTAAAAGCCTTTCAGCAGGCTTTGAATGCCGTTGGGTCCGTGCACCGGATCCAGCCAGCGCGGCGTTTCCGCCGAGAACAGCATGGCGCCGGCCCGGTCGCCCTGGCGCAGCGCCGACCAGGCCAGCAGCAGGGCGGCGTTGAGGCCGTGGTCGAAGGCGGTCAGGTCGCCGATCGGCAGCGCCATGCGGCGGCCGCCGTCGAGCAGCACCCAGACGCTCTGGTTCTGTTCGTCCTGGTAGTGGCGGGTGATCAGCCGCTGGCGGCGGGCGCTGGCTTTCCAGTCGATGCGGCGCGGGCTGTCACCGGCCTGATAGTCACGCAGCTCATGAAACTCCAGGCCCTCGCCGCGACGCGGCTGCACCCGGGCGCCGAAACGGCCGCGGCTTTTATCCACCGCCAAGGCGGCGCGGGCGATCGGCGAGAAATCCGGATAGACCGGCACCCGGCGTTCGGCGGCGATGCGCCGGCACTGCTGCCAGAGGCCGCGCGGCGACGGCAGCCACAGCTCAATGTTGCCGAACCGCACGGTGCCGCGCCGGGTCGGCCGGTAGCGGTAGCGCACCTCGGTGCGGTCGCGCCCGGCGGCGGGCGCCAGGGCACGCGGCAGCCCGGTGAGCGGGTCGTCAGGCGGGTGGTGATCGGCCACCAGCCACTGCTCGCCGGGGGCCGCCTGGCGGCTATCGAAAAGCAAGGTGACGGTGTGCGCGACGCCCACCGCCAGCGCCGCCGGCAAGCGCCGCTCCGCCGCCGGCGTGGGCCGCGCGCGCAGGCGGCGCAGATCGTCCAGCGCCCACAGCGCTCCGGCCAGACCCAGACCGAGCCAGGCCAGCAACGCCGGGGTCGCCAGCGCCGGCAGCCAGGCCCGCGCCGCCAGCGGTAGCGTGGCCAGCGCTGCCCACATCAGCAGCCCCTGGATTAGACGCTGCCCCGGCCTTATCGGCATGCTGCCCCCATGACGGGTTGGCTTCTTGTGGGAGCGGGCCCGGCCCGCGAAAGGGTGGCGCCAGCCACCCGGCAGGATCCCAGAGCCCTTGTTGGCATTCCGCTTTCCAGGCTCTCTGGAATCCTGCCGGCCGGCTTTGCCGGCCTTTCGCTTGCAGGCAAGCTCCTACAAGGGCCGCCCCCACAAGAGGTCAGGCCGCGCGGCTGTATCCGTGCGTCCTTCATTGCCGCGGCGCCTCCACCTGCTCCAGCAGCTGCGCGAGCACGGATTCCACGGTCTGGCCTTCCAGTTCCGCGTCCACGCCCAGGCGCAGGCGGTGACGCAGCACCGGTGCCGCGACCGCCTTGACGTCGTCGGGCACTACGAAATCGCGGCCGCTGAGCAGGGCCTGGGTCTTGGCGGTGCGCGCCAGCGCGATGCTGGCGCGCGGGCTGCCGCCCTGGATCAGGCTGGGGTGTTCGCGGGTGGCGCGCACCAGGCGCAGCAGGTAGTCGACGATGGCCGGGTCGATCAGCACCTGTTCGGCGCTGCGGGTTAGCGACAGGATGCCGGCGGCGTCGGTGACCGGTGTCAGTTGCGCCGCGTCCAGGCTGTCCGGCAGCCGCCCGTCGAGCACCATCTCCACCATGCGGGATTCGTGTTCCTGGTCCGGATAGTCGATCAGAATCTTGAACAGGAAGCGGTCCAGCTCGGCCTCCGGCAGCGGGTAGGTGCCTTCCTGGTCGAGCGGGTTCTGGGTGGCGAGCACCACGAACGGCGGCGCCAGCGGGAAGCTTTCGCCCTCGATGGTGATTTGCCGCTCCTGCATCACTTCCAGTAGCGCCGCCTGGGTCTTGGCCGGCGCCCGGTTGATCTCGTCGGCGAGCAGCAGGTTGGTGAAGGCCGGCCCCTTGCGCACCCGAAAATCGCCGCTCTGGCTGTCGAACAGGGCGTGGCCGGTGACGTCGGAGGGCATCAGGTCGGGGGTGAACTGGATACGTTGAAAGTCCAGCTCCAGCACCCGCGCCAGGCTGCGCGCCAGCAGGGTTTTGCCGAGCCCGGGTACGCCTTCGATCAGCACGTGGCCGCCGGTGATCAGGGCGATCAGCACCTGCCGGGTGATCGCCGGCTGGCCCACCAGCACCTGGTTAAGCTGTTCTTCGATGCGGCGCGCCAGGGCGCCGGCCTGTTCCGTCTGGCTGGTCATAAACGGCTCCTCAGGGTTTGCAGTATCGCTATCCGGTCGGCCCATTGCTGGCGGTCCCGGGGGCGCGGTTGTTGGGTGTCGCCGCCGCTTTCCAGGGCGTCACGCAAATCGGCTTCGGGCAGGCCCAGCCGTTCGGAGGCCAGGGTCAGGGCTTTGTCCCGGTCCGGATGAAGCAGGTCCAGGCGCCGCCGCGCGCTATCGCGCAGCGGTGCCGTCAGCCGCTCGCTCTGGCCGGTGCGCCAGTGGAAATGGCCCAGCGCCAGCAAGTGGCCGAGATAATCGGTGCGGTCGGCTTCGGCGGCGTGCCACTGCGGCCCCGGGCGCGGCAGGCGCCGCCACAGCCAGGCGGCCAGGGCGAGCAGCAGGGCCAGCATCGGGGGCCAGGCATGCTGCCACAGCCACAGCGGCAAGGGCGGCATGTCGATGCCCTGCACGAACCACACCGGGCCGCGGCCGATCAGTTGCTCCAGCAGCCAGGCGTGGTCGAAATAGTGCAGGTGCTGGTTGTCCCACAATGCCAGGCCGGCGAGCACGGTCAGTTGCCCGTCGCCCCAGGACAGGTGGATCAACTGCTCACCCTCCGCGTTGCCGGCCTTGGAGAACGGCAACTCGGGCAGCAGGTCGGTGGGGCGATGTTGCAGCGCCTGGCCGGGCGAGGCCCGCAGTTGTCGGGGCGGGCCGTCCGCGAACGCGAGGATCGCCGGAGCGGGTAACGGCGGCGCCTCGCAGGTGAGCGCTTCGCACTGCGGCGCCAGCTCGCCGTCGCTGTCGCCCAGGCAATACTCCAGGAACAGGCTTTGCATGGGCTGGAAGCGGTCCATCAGGGTGGCGAAGGGATCGTCTTCCTGGTCCGTCTCCACCGCCACCGCGCGGATGCCGAATGGCGTCAGCAAGGGGTCGTCGTTATCGGGCCGGTCGTCGTCCTCGTCCTGATCGCCGGTCTCGTTGGCGGCGTAGTGCCAGGCCGGGCGGGCGGCGACGATCAGATGGCCGCCGCGCTCCACCCAGTCGAACAGGGCGTCGATGCGGCCGCTGCCCAGCTCGCCGCGGTATTCATCCAGAACCAGCGTGGTCTCGGTGTCCGGCAACGGAAACAGGGCGCCGGTGCTGAAGATTCGGCGGGTGGGGCGCTGCCAGTCTTCCAGCAGGGTTTGCGCGGCCAGATAGGGGTTGCCGCGCACCGAGGCGTCCGGCGCGGCCGGCGCCATATAGCGCACCGGCTCGGTGGCCCAGACATAGAACACCAGGGCGGCGACCACCAGCAGCAGCGCCAGGGCGCCCCAGAATTTGCCGCGTCGCCGGCTCATGCTTTGCCCTCCGCCGGGCGCAGTTCGCGCCACTGGTCATAGAGCGCCTGGACCTGTTCCGGCGTGGTGGGGCGGTGCGCCCAGGCGGTGCGGGTCCAGGCCTCAGTGAGCTGATCCAGGTAGGCCACCGCCGGGGTGTTACCCAGCAGGTGGCGGTAGGCGCGCAGGCAGTCCTGCTCGGTGGCGCCGGGGGTGAGCGGCGTGGGGTGCCGGCGGAAGAAGGTCACCAGGGTGTCGCGCAGCAGCAGCGCCAGGGCGGCACGCACCTGGCCCCGGCGCAGGGCGTCGTCCAGGGCGCCGGCCAGGTCCGCCGGCAGGCTTTCGGCGCGGGTATCCAGGCCCGCCACCTGCACCGGCATGGCGGTGGGGCGCCGGCGGATCGGCGAGCCCGGCAGGCGGCGCAGCAGCGCCCAGACGATCACCGCCAGCAGCGCCACCAGCAGCGTCCAGCCGACCGCGTGGATCAGGCCTTCCGGCAGGCTCAGCGGGTCGCGCCGGTCGTTGTCCTCCTGGCCGTCGATCAGGCGTTGCATCAGATTCCGCCACCAGCTGTCACCGTCGTTGTCGCGGAACTGTTCTTTCAAACGGCGCTCTTCGCGCCGTTCCATGGGCATGAAGGTGTCCGAGGCGAGCAGCTCCACGGCCTGCTGCTTGCTGTCCGGTTGGTCGGCGTTGCCCGGCGCCGGCAGGCCGCCCAAGCACAGCACCATCAGTGCCAGTGCCCCGGCGCCCCGGCTCAGGCCCAGCGCGGCGCGGCGCTTGCCGATGCGGGTCAGGCCCAGCTGCAGGTCCCAGCCTTCCAAATGAGTGCGCTGATTCAGATACAGGGCGAAGGAGGTGGCCACATAAAGCGGCTCGGTGACGGTCAGCACCAGATACCAGAACAGGTTGCCCAGGGCCCAGTGCAGCCGGCTTTGCTCGCCGAACCAGACGCTGAACTCCAGATGGAACTGCCAGGGGGCCAGGGTGATCGCCAGCAGGATCAGCGCCACCGTCATCAGGTGCTCCAGGGTGAGCACGGTGAGCGTCAGCGTGGCCGGGCGCTGGCCGGGGGCGCGCAGCAACACGGCGATGCGCCCGGACGCGGCGTCGCCGCGGTTGCCTTCCAGCTGCCAGACACCGGTGAGCATGCCCCGCGCCGGGCTCAGCCGCCGCCAGGTGAGCTGGCCCAGCAGACCGTTCAGCCCGTACCCCCGAAAGCCTTTGAGCAGGGCCCAGGGGCTCGGGTAGTCGCCGAACAGGGCGCGGCTGTAGAACGCCAGCAACGGCCTTTCCCACAGCGGCTTGAGCCACCAGAACAACAGCAGCGGCCAAACGCTCTGCCAGGCCGAGGCGAGGCCGGCCAGCACCAGGAAGGGCAGTGCGGTGAACACCAGCCACACCAGCGCCGCCGACCGCCACCAGTCGCGGTACAGGCGCGTGCCCATATCCATGGCCTGCCAGCAGGAGCGCGGGGCCAGGCGGGCGTTGAGCTTATTCAGGTCCATGCCGCCCTCCCTGGCGCCGGCCGGCGAACAGCAGGTACAGCGCCAGCAGCGCCCAGCAGGCGGCGCCGACACCGTATTTGATCTGTGGCGCCAGTTCCCGGGACGACCAGAACGCCTCGATGAACGCGGCCAGCACCAGCAGCGCGAACACGCCATACATCACCGGCAGGCACTCGCTGGCGGCGCGCCGCAGGGCGTCTACCCGGCGCCAGGAGCCGGGCGCCAGCACCGCCCAGCCCATGCGCAGCCCGGCGCCGCCGGCCAGGAAGATGGCGGTCAGTTCCGGCGCACCGTGGGCGATCACGAAGGTGAAGAACGGCTGGGCGGCGCCGGCCAGGGTCAGGTGCCCGGCGGCGGCGCCGAAGAAGCTGCCGTTGAACAGCATGGCGACCAGCGCGCCCACGCCCAGCAGCAGGCCGCCGGCGAAGGTGCGGAAGGCGATGCCGATGTTGTTGTAGATGTAGTAGCCGAACATCATCACATCGTCCTGGCGGTCGCGGCCGGCCACGTCGCGCAGGTCCGGGTGGTACATCTCTTCCAGCTCGGCCACTTGCTGCGGGCCGACCACGGTGTGCACCAGCTCCGGGTCGTGCAGGATCATCGCCCACACCAGGCCGGCGGAGAGCACGAAACAGAGCGTGCTGATCAGATGCCAGCGCCATTGGTGACGCACCGCGCGCGGGAAGCCGCCGGTGAAAAACGCCACCAGCCCCGGCAATAGCGGCGTGCGATAGCGGTACAGCTGGCGGTGGGCGCGCAGCATCAGGTCGTTGAGGTACTCCTGCAGCGCCAGGCTGTAGCCGCGCTCGCGGGCCAGCGCCAGCTGGTGGCAAAGGCTCTGGTAGTCGGCGGTGAAATCGGTGAGCGCCGCCGCGTTGGGGCGGCGGCGCGCTTCCAGCGCGGCGAGGCTGGTTTCCAGTCTGTCCCACTGAGGCCGGTAACGCTGCTCAAACTGGCTTTGCCTCATGCGCCCCCCAGAACATGCCGCGCCACCCGCTGCAGTTTTTCCCGGGCGGCGGCGGGGGGCAGCTCCGGGTAGGCGAGGGCGGCCAGCTCTTGCTGGCGCTCGGCGGAGAGCCGCGCGCCGCGGTCGGTGAAAGCCAGCAGCACCAGTTGATCGTCGCGGCTGAGCGGCCAGTCCGGTGCCTCGCTGGCGCCGTTCTGGTGGGGCCGCGCCGGGCGCGCCGGCGGCGTGTGGATCACCAGAGTGTCGGCGGCCAGGTCACCGAGCCGCTGCGCGCGCCGGGTAACCAGCATCACCAGAAAGCCGGTGAGATAGAACATGGGAAACAGATCGGCGGTGCGCAGCAGATTGCGCACCAGGCTGCCGTTGAACCCCAGTGGCGCGCCGTTGCCGTGCACCACCGCCAGGCCCATTATCCGTTTGCCTGGCGTGCGGCCCTGCCAGAGCGCTTCGAACAGCACCGGGTAGAACCACTCCATTAAAAACAGCAGCACCAGGTAGAGGCCCATGCCGCCGCGCCCGAACAGCATCAGCGGAATGGCGACCACCGCCAGAACCAGGCCGCGAATCGCCAGGTCGGTGCCGTAGGCAAGGGCGCGCGGCAGCGGCCCGGCCAGGGACAGCGTCAGCCGCGCCCCTTCCGGTGTATCAATGTGCAGCTGGTCATCAATCCGCACGACCGCCCCGGCGCATGAGTTGCATGGCGAGCAGGAACAGCACCACGGTCAGCGACACCTGGACGATGGCCAGGGTGCGCACCGGTGGCGGGTTCAGGCACTGCACCACATAGCCGCAGAAATAAAACAGCAGCAGGAAACACAGCCAGGTCAGTGAACGCGGATGCAGTGTGATCGGCGCCGCCGCCATTAACGCCAGCGGGCCGTAAAGCACCGCCGCCATGATTACGCCGGCGAAGGTGGGCGTGTCCGGCGGTGCGAACCAGAACAGACCGGCGATGCCGAGAACCAGCAGCAAAATATAGGTGATGCGCAGCAGGGCGCTCAGCATGGTGTTCCCCCTCGGTTCGATTTAATCAGTGGCCGCCAATTGGCGCGCCAGGGTGGCGAGCCGCCGGCCCAGCGCCTTGGCGATGGCGTTCTCGTCGTCACTGGTCTGTTGAATGCGCCCGTCGCTGCCGGACACATGGCTGGCGCCGTAGGGCGTGCCGCCACCGGTGGTGCGCGTCAGCGCCGCTTCCGAGTAGGGCACCCCGGCCAGCACCATGCCGTGGTGCAGCAGCGGCAGCATCATCGACAGCAGGGTGCTTTCCTGGCCGCCGTGGAGGCTGGCGGACGCGGTGAACACCCCGGCCGGCCGGCCGATCAGCGCGCCGGACATCCACAGGTCGCTGCTTTGATCGAGAAAATACTTGAGTGGCGCCGCCATGTTGCCGAAGCGGGTCGGCGAGCCCAGCGCCAGACCGGCGCAGCCGGCCAGGTCGTCCAGGGTGGCGTAGGGGGCGCCGCTGTCCGGTACCGGCGGGGCGCTGGCCTCGTGGTCCGGGGACACCGGCGGCACGGTGCGCAGGCGCGCCTGCAAACCGGCGCCTTCCACGCCGCGCGCTAGCTGTTGCGCGAGACGCGCCACGCCGCCGGTGCGGCTGTAATAAAGAATCAGCACATAGTCGTTGTTCACGGCGTCACCAGTTCCAGCACCTTCTCCGGCGGGCGGGCCACCACGGCCTGGTCGCCTTTCACCAGCACCGGGCGTTCCAGCAGTTTGGGATAGCGGGCGATGGCGTTGATCACGGTGTCGTCGTCGGCGTCCTGGCTCAGGCCCGCCTCTTTGTACTCCGCTTCTTTAGAGCGCACCAGATCGTGGGCGCGGTCGAGCCGCAACTTTTTTACCAGAGTGCGGACTGTTTCCGCATCCGGCGGCGTATCAAGATACTTGACGATGGTCGGGGTGATGCCGTTTTCTTCCAGCAGCGCCAATGCCTGGCGGGATTTGGAACAGCGTGGATTATGATAGAGCGTGTAGGCGGCCATGGCGTCACGTTGTGGTCTGATAGGATGGGAGCATTGTAAGGCACGGGCCCACAGCTACAAGCTTGCAGCTAAAACATCAGAAGGAAGCAGAGTGGATCAGGATTTGAAAAGCAACGAAGAGGATCCGGTGATCCCGTTTCGGGCGCGGGCACAGTCGGTGTGGGCGTTCGTGAAGCTGTTGCGACGCCAGTTCGTGGAGGACGGTTGCCAGTCCAGCGCGGCGGCCCTCACCTACACCACGCTGTTCGCGATCGTGCCGATCATGACGGTGATGTTCGCGGTCATCGCCGCGATTCCGGCCCTCAACGAACGGGGTTTGGTGATCCAGGAGTGGGCCTTTGAATATTTCGTGCCGTCGGCCGGCGCCGAGATTCTCGAATACCTGAGTAAGTTTTCCCGCCAGGCCACCAATTTGACCGGCCCCGGCGTGCTGATTCTGATCGTCACCGCCATTCTGATGCTGCGCACCATTGAACAATCCCTGAACCGGATCTGGAAAATCCATCAGCCGCGCAAGGGCCGGGTGAGCCTGATGATGTATTGGGCGGTGTTGTCCCTGGGCCCCCTGTTGCTGGGCGCAGGACTGGGCATCTCGTCCTACCTGACGTCTCTGTCGCTGGTCAGCGACACCGTGGCTTACCTGGGCGGGGTGCGGTTCTGGCTTACGTTGTTGCCGTTTTTCCTTACCACCTCGGTGCTGGCCTTGTTGTATATCGTGGTCCCGAACACGTCGGTGCCGTTGCGTCAGGGGCTGATCGGCGCGGCGCTGGCGGCATTATTGTTTGAATTGGCCAAGGCGGCGTTCGCCCAGTTCATCAAACACGCGCCCAACTATCAGGTGGTGTACGGCGCCTTTGCCGCGGTGCCGCTGTTCCTGCTATGGATTTATATTTCCTGGGTATTGGTGTTGTTCGGCGCCGAGCTGGTGCGCGCTCTGGTGGTGTTTCAGGAGCATCAGCGTCGGGTGCCGCGCATGCAGGCGCTGATGCGGTTGCTGAACGTGTTCTGGGAACGCCAGCGCGATGGACGGACGTTGCACGGTAACGAAGTGCGGCGAGTGATGCAGGCCTCCGGGATTACCCACTGGGATGAGTTCCGCAATCTACTGCAGGACGGTCACCTCATCCGGCGCACCGAGGAGGGTGGCTATGTGCTGATTCGCGATCTGCGGGCGCTGACCATGGCAGAGTTGCTGGCCCTGGTGCCCTGGCCGGCGGAGCAGCAGTTGCGCATCCACGCCAATGGCAAGGAGCCGTGGGAAGCGACCCTGAAGACACGCTGCGATCAGGCCCGTGAAGGCCTGCGCCAGCCGCTGGATTTTAACCTGGAGGCGCTGTTCGGTAACCGGCTGGAGGAAAGCCAGGGTGTAAAAGAGGAGGAAAATAGTGACAACCGCTAGGATTGCCCGACAAGCCGTGGTCAGTGGCCGCGTCCAAGGTGTGTATTATCGGGCTTCCGCCCAGCAACAAGCACGCTGTCTGGCGGTGGCCGGCTGGGTGCGCAACCGCCCCGACGGCAGTGTCGAGGCCTGGCTGGAAGGCGCCCCCGACGCGGTCGAGGCGCTGCTCGCGTGGATGCGGCGCGGCCCCGAGGGCGCCCGGGTCACGGACGTCACCGTGACCGAGGGGTGGCCCCGGAACGACGCCGATTTTGTGGTAACCGATTGAAGAGGCTGCGCCCATGAAGCAAGTGGAAATGGTTAACGGGCACTTGCGCTTCCCGACGCTGCTGAGCGGCGACGGTGAGCCGGTGATTCTATTGCACGGTTTTCCCGATACCCATGAAAACTGGGCGGTGCAAATGAAGCTGATCGCCGACGCCGGCTACACTTGCTTCGCGCCGGCACTGCGCGGCTACGCGCCGTCTTGCCAGCCCGGCAACGGCGACTATTCCCTGCACGCCGCGGTGGACGACTTGCTGGTGTTCGCCAATCAATTGGGTGGGCGCGTGCATCTGATCGGCCATGACTGGGGCGCGGCGGTGGGCTATCTGGCTTGTGCCCGCTATCCGGAAACGTTCTGCACCTTCACCGCGCTGGCGATTCCGCCGCTCAAACGTCTGCCCCAGGCGCTGCTGAAAGTGCCCGAGCAAATCAAACTCAGCGGTTACATGCAGTTTTTCCAACTGCCCATGGCGCCGGAGGCCTGGCTAAAAAAGGACGACTTTTCCGGCATCGACAAACTGTGGCGGCGCTGGTCCCCGGACTGGGAACCGGGCCTCTACCTGGACAACGCCAAGCACACCCTGCGCGAGCCGGGCGTGCTGCCCGCCGCGCTGGGCTGGTACCGGCACCTGATTCGCCTGTGGCGCAAGGAGCAACGTGAGACCCAGGAGTGGCTGGGCATGAACATTACCGTGCCCACCCAGGTGCTGGTGGGCGAGCAGGACGGCTGCATGAGCCCGCGCCTGCTGGACCACACCGTTAATCATGGCGACTTCCCCGGCGGCCTGCGTGTGGAGCGCGTGTCCGGGGCCGGCCATTTCCTGCACCTGGAGCGGCCGGACACCGTCGCCGGGCTGCTGATCGCCCACCTCAAGCGCGGCGAGTGCCTCGCCTGACGGCGCGCCGACTCGACGGATCAATGGTTCTATTTTACTCTCTGAAATCATAGTTAATGAGCCCGGCCATGCGTCTGACCGAAGAACAGCAACGACAGATTCAGCGGATTGTCCAAGCGCAGCTTGGCCATACGGTGGTGGTGTCCGTGTTTGGTTCCCGGGTCGATGACGCGAAGCGGGGTGGTGATCTGGACTTGCTGATCGAATCGGCTAACCCCGTCCCGTTATTGCGACGTGCGTCTCTGAAAATTGAATTGGAAAGCGCCCTGGCTCTGCCGGTCGACCTGGTTATCACGGAGCGAGGCAAGGCGCTCAGTTCGTTTCAGGCGCTGGCGAAAGCCCGTGCCAGACGTTTGCCGGAGGCCTCCTGATGGCGGATGCCCTGGCGGAAGAGCGTCGTCACCTTGCGCAGTTACTCGAAGCGCTACAGCGTTGCGCCTATTTTCTGGATCATTCCGAACAAAAAATTGATTGGCCCTTGGAAGGCAAAGCCTTGGAGCAAAGGCGTAAGGACACAGAGCTTTTTGAAACGCTGGCCGCGATCAATGAGCGCTTTGCTAAGCTTCAGGATACGTTGGCCGTCGCCATGCGTCACACGGCGTTGCTAATGAGCGAAGCGCCGGACAGTTTTCTCAAGGTTCTGGCATTTTTCGAGAAACTGGGCGTGCTGGAATCGGCCGAGTACTGGCAGCAAAGTCGAATGGCTCGCAACATAGCCGCCCATGACTACGAAACCAACTACGACGCCATCGCGGAGCATTTCAATGCTCTGGCATCCTTAACCGGTCTGCTTTTCCGAACGGCTAGAAATCTTATTGGTCGCGTCGCAACGGATTTGGATGTTCACCCCGCCAACGCGGATTTCTCCGCGGAGTTCGACCAGCTTTTCGATTGAGGGTGCCGTCTTCAATCCCCTCCCGGGGCACCCATGCGCGGCCGCCGGCGGCGCCAGGCGAGCAGAATCAGGCCCAGCAGTGCCAGTGGCGCGGTGGCTCCACCACCACCGCCGCCGCCATCGCCGCCGCCTGTGGGGGCGTTCGGGTGGTTGTCCTGTTGGAAGGCGCGCGCGTAAAGCGTCTGGTTCGCTTCCCCCTGCCAGGCGATCGCCATCACGCCTTCGCGCAGGGCAACACGCGGCGCGCTGTTCCGGTCGAAGCCGCTCAGTCCGGAAAGATCGGCGAAGACGATTTCGCGGTTGCCCACCACGTCTCCGTCACCATTGAACGCGGTCAGCCCGGCCACGGTCGGCTGGCCCTCTTCCTGCCAGGCCCAAACCCCGACACTGTTGCCTTGCCCGTCGGTGGCGACGCTGGGTGGCGAAAATTCGCCGTCGTCGGTGTGAGGCCGCGAGGCCAGCAACAAGGCCGGCCCTGGTGTGCCGTCGGCGTGCCAGCGGCGCCCGCGAATCTCCAGCGTTTTTTGCGGCTCGTCGCTGTTCGCGTTGTCTTCCAGCCAGATCGCCACGAAGCCGTCTTGGTCGGCGCTCACCGCCGGTTCCGACTGGAAGACACCGATATCATAGTCACCGTAGGAGAGCGATTGAGAATCGTCTTCGTGCAGGGCTGTGCCGTCCAAAGTGTATCGACGGAACCGCGCCACTCCGCTGACAAAAGTGGCGACCAGTGTACCGTCCGGCTCCATGGCGATTGGGCCGGGGGTAATCGAGCCGATACCGTAGCCGGAAATCAGACCATTTCCTTGAGCCGTGAAGGTGCTCCAGAACTCAAGACCACCGGGGCCAAAGCCCCACGCTATACCGTAGTCTCCGTCCGCGTCCGAGGCGATATCCAGGAAGTTATCCGGCGATCCGCCGCTGTCTGGAAAGGCCCGGGGCGCGGCGATTGTGGCGTTGGTGTCGTCGTGGTCGACACGGGTGTATAAGCCTTGCAGGTAGTAATTACCCTCATTGCCGCTTTCCGAGGTATAGCTGCCCCAGCTCACCATCAGGTTGCCGCTTTCATCAGCGGCCACCGCGGGCATTCCCAGCAATTCATCCTCGTCTTCGGCGACTTGGTAAACCTTAAGCTCGGGGCCGGTCGGTCCGCCCGCCGCGTCAAAGCGACTCAGCGCGACATAGTCCCGTTCCCCGGGTTGGTCGCTGTGGGCGACCCAGACCACCGCCCATTGATCGTCGGGCAGAGAGACAATATCGAAACCCTGGAACGTATAGTCGCCTTCGACTTCGGCGAGTGTCAGCAAGGGGCTGGCCTCGTCGAGCGAAATATCCGCCATGGCGGGCAGTGAGGTGGTGGCGGCCAGGGCGGCCAGAGTCAGCGGCAGGCGCCTAAAGAATGCATCCTTCATTCCGTTCCCCCAAGAGAGTCCTGTTTTTTGGTTAGGTAAAGAAACTAGCACAATGCTCCGACGAAAACGACGCCCCTCCGGACCACACCAACACGCGGAGAGGCTGCCGTGCGAGATCAATCCGCGAGCATAAGTGCCCAGGCGTCCTGCAGTTCGGTGATGGCCCGCTGGTCGTGGAAGATGGCGCCGTTGTGTTCGCGCAGGGTGTGGCGCCAGTGCTCACGCAGGGCCGGGTCGTGGGCGATGGCGAGGGCGAGTTCCACGTAATGGTCCGGGTCGCGGGCGATCAGGCCGGTGACGCCCATTTGCCGGTACAGGCCGCTGGTGAAGTTGCCGCGCAGCAGTGGCGAGGGCAGGGTGATCAGCGGCACCGCCAGGCCCAGGGCGTCGAAGCTGGTGTTGGCGCCGGTGTAGTGAGGCGGGTCCAGGGCCACGTCGACCCGATTCACCAGCCCCAGGTAGCGTTGCCGGTCCATGCGCGGCAGCAGGGTGACGCGTTCGGCCAGCGGGCCCAGGCGGCGTCGCAGCCGCTGGCGCAGCGGGGCGGTTTCGGCGCCTTCCTCGCTGCCGATCAGCAGCAGACGGGCGCGCGGATCCCGTTCCAGAATCGCCGCCACCAGCGTGTCGAAGTCCGGGTGGATTTTGCGCGGGTTCTGGTGGCACAGGTAGAGATGCTCGTTGTCCGACAGGCCGAAGTCGGCGCGGCTGGGCGGACGATCGGCAAGCCGGGGCGGTTCCGCCCAGGTGAACATATTGCCGGGCATGGTGAGCAGTGGTTCCCGGTAACGGCTCTGGGCGTCTTCCGCTTCCACCAGATCCGAAGACAGAAAAAAATCCATGCCCGGAATACCGGTGGTCAGCGGCCAGGCCCAGCTGGTGTATTGCAACGGCGCCGGGCGGAACCAGGGCAGGAAATAGTTGAACGAGTCCGAGCCCACTTCCCAGTGATAGAGCAGATCCAGCCGCGCCGCGCGCAGTTGTTCGGCGGCCTGGTCCACCCGTGGGCTTAGCGCCAGCCAGGTCAGGCCATCGTCGCCCAGGGCGGCGCGGGTTTGGCGCAGCGCGGGGCGGGTCACCGCCACCACGATTTCGAAGCGGTGCCGGTCCAGGCGTGGCAGTACGCCCTGGATGCTGCGGATAAAAATGCCTTCGTGGCCGTGGTTGACGACCATGCCGATGCGACGCCGCTCGCCGCCGGCGCGGGGCGGTGGCGATTCGAAGGTGGGCAGGCGCGGCGCGATCATGTCCGCGTAGGCGCTTTTCAGGATCAGGTCGTGGCGGCCCTGATACATCAGGGTGGGGGGCGGCTCGGCGCCGCTGTGCTCCAGTAAGGTAAGGTCCAGTTGGCCGGGGCGATCCCGCCAGCGTTCGATGGTGGCGGCGAAGCCGTCCCGCCAGGCGTCGATGGCGGCGTTGTCGTCGAACACGTCCGGGCACAGGGTGTCCGCGTGCAGGGCGTGCCACCAGTGTTCCGGTCGGAGTTCGGCCACGCGCCGGTAACCGTTGGCGGCCGCTTCGGTGTGTCCCTGGCGTTCCTCTGCCACCGCCAGGTTGAGATGGCCGTCGGTGTAATCCGGTGCCAGCGTCAGCGTGTCGCGCAGGACTCGGGCGGCTTCCGCCGGGCGGCGCTGGAGAATGTGCGTGCTGGCCAGGTTGTTGAGCACCCGCGCATGGCGCGCGGAGGGCAGGTGTTTCAGGGCCCGTTGATAGCTGGTTTCCGCCTCTTTATGGAGCCCCGCGTCCAACTGGGCGTTGCCCTGGTTGTACCAGCCGTCGCCGTGGTCGGGTTGGCGCCGCAATGCCTCGGCGTAGTGCGCCAGCGCCTCGTCGAGCCGGCCAGCGCCGCGCAGCGCCAGGGCCAGGTTGAAGCGCGCCACCGGCTGGTCGGGCATCCTCGCCACGGCGCCCTCCAGCACCGCCACGGCGGCCTCGAACTGGCCCAGCCGCCGCAGAATTTCGCCATGGTTGATCACCGCCGCCGGCACATTCGGGTAGCGCGCCGCCAGCGGCGCCAGCAGATCCCGCGCCGCTGTCAGGCGGCCCTGGCTGGCGTGCAGCAACGCCAGATGCAAGGTCGCCTCCGGGTCGCCGGGGTGGTCATCGAGCAGGCGTTGCAGCAGCACCGCGGCGCGGGAGGGGTTCCCCTCGCGCTGCGCCAGCAGGGCTTGCTGAAGGAGCTTATGTGAAGGCATGAAGTCAGGGGTAGCGATCGCTGTCCATGTGCTGATGCGGTATACCGATGATGGTGATCCCGGATTCCCGCACCAGATAAAAAATCAAATGCTGTCCTTGCGGATAGCAAAAATAGCCTTCGCGAACATCCTCACGGTGCCTTCCTGCGCCTGGATTTTGGGCCAGCCAATCGAAACGGTGCTCCAGCGCCCTAAGATAGCGGTCACGCTGGGCTTTGCCTCAACGGTGTTCGGTGAAGCGGGCGATGGCGATCAGATCATCCCTGGCGCGAGGTGTTATTCGGTATTGAGTTTGATGGGTCATCCAGACCTCTGAGCAGCTCGTCCATGCTGAAATTGTCCACGTAGTCGTCTCTGGCCGCCTGGGCGGCGCCCTCGGCCAAATGAGCGCGTAGTGCGGCGAGTTTTGCCTGGCGGGTTTCCAATACCCTCAATGCATCGCGCACCACCTCGCTGGCCGAGGCATAACGACCGCTGGCGATTTCCGCTTGTATGAAAGTCTCCCAATGCGGGCCGAGCGTCAGACTGGTACTGGCCATGGGAACCTCCTATTCATAACGAGTATTTATGAATGTACATTTTGGACCAGTGACGTCAAGCGAACCGATCAGCGGCGGCGCCGGGCGAGCAGGCCGAGGCCGAGCAGGGTCAGCAGGCCGGTGGCGCCGCCGTCGTCGTCAGCGTCCTGCGGGGCGGGTTCGTCGTCGGGGCTCTCCGGCGGGGCCTGTACCGCGACGGCCTTGATCACGTAGGGGCCGCCGTCTTGCTGCTGGAACCACACCAGCGCCCCGGCGGTATCACTCAACACCACCTTGGTGGCCTTGGAGTAATCGACGGTGTCGTCGTCCCCGCTGGCGAACACTGTGGGGGCGCCCAGGGCTTCGGTGCCCTCCACGGCGGCCGTGACGCTGACCGGCGGCTGGCCGCTCGTAAAGGCGGTCCAGCTGGCGGCCAGACGACCGTTGCTGGCCGTGTCCAGCCCCAGAGGCGCCGGGTTTGAGACGTTGGTGTTCGTGGCGACCGCGAAGCCGGCGCCGGCGGTGCCATCGCCCTGCAGACGCTGGCCTTGGATGGAGGGGGCCGGTTGGCCGTCGACGGCTTCCTGCTGGTGCCACACGCCCACGAAGCCGCCGTCTTCATCTGCCGACAGGGCCGGAAAGACTTGCGAGATGCTATGGCCGACCTGGCTGCCGTTGTCGAGGCGAAACGGTTCCGCGTCCAGCGCGGTGCCGTTGATGTTGAAACGCTGCCCGCGCAACAACAGGCCGCCGTCATAGGCGCTCCACGCCGCCAGCCAAGTGTCGCCCTGCATCGCCAGCGCCATCGGGAACAGGGTGCCGCCGGCCTGGGCAAGCGTCTCGGAAGCGCCCATCGCCGTGCCGTCGGCGTTGAATCGGCGGGCCTGGTACTGGAAACGCTGGGTGACATTGTCCGGGTCTTCCAGGGTCCAGCCCAGGACGAAGGCGCCGTCCTGGTTCATCGCCAGCGCCACATTGCAGTGTTGGCCGGAAGAACCGGGGGCCCATTGCATGATGCCGGGCATACCCTCGCTGGGGAGCAGGATAAAAGCCACGTTGTCGGTGCATTGGCTGCCACGGACGTCCGCTTCCCAGGCCACCACCAGATCGCCATCGCCGTCGGCGGCCATCACCGGGTTGCTCAGGCTGATCGAGGTGTGCACGTCGTCGTACACCGTCAGCGTATCGCCATCCTGCGCGCCGTCGCTGTCGAAGCGCGCCAGTTTGATGGTTTCGTTGACGTCGTCGAGGTTCCGTTCCAGCCAGGCCACGGCGAAGCGGCCGTCGGGCAGGGCGGCGACGTCGAAGTTCTGCAGGCGCAGGTCAGCGGCGGCGGTGTACAGGGTGAGCGTGTCGCCCGGCGAAGGTTCTTCCGCCGGACCCGGCGCGGCGTGAGCGGGAGCGTGAAACAGGGCGGCACAGACCGCCATTGCCAACGGCGTGCGTTGGAATGCAGTAGAAGACATCGGATTTTCCCCCAAGAGTAATAGAAGTGTCCGGGGGCTTTTTTTGCGACGCTCCACCGCCGATCCACGGTCGGAATATAGCACTTTTTTGCACAATAGCTATTGGGGGATGCTGGATGCCTGACGCTGGACGCCAGACGCTAAACCCGGTGCTGAGATGATCGGTGTGTTTCCTGCGGGCTCTCCGCACACTTCCAGGAAACACTCTCACCTCGCAGCACCGGGTTTGGCGTCCAGCGTCAGGCGTCAGGCGTCAGGCATCCGGCGTGCCCAAACGCCAAGGGTCCGCTATAATGCGCGCCCCGAATCCCAGCAGTCAGGAGTAGCCCCGATGACGGTGATCCGCCAGGACGATCTGATCCAGAGCGTGGCCGACGCGCTTCAGTACATCTCTTACTACCATCCGGTGGATTTTATCCGCGCGGTGAAGGAAGCCTACGAGCGGGAAGAGAGCAAAGCGGCCAAGGACGCCATGGCGCAGATTCTGGTGAATTCGCGGATGTCCGCCATGGGGCGCCGGCCGATCTGCCAGGATACCGGTATCGTCACCGTGTTCTGTAAGGTGGGCATGAACGTGACGTTCGAGAGCGAGATGAGCCTGGACGACATGATCAACGAGGGCGTGCGCCGGGCCTACAACCACCCGGACAACGTGCTGCGCGCCTCGGTGCTGGCGGACCCGGATGGCAAGCGTGCCAACACCAAGGACAACACGCCGGCGGTGATCAACTATTCCATCGTGCCCGGCGACACCGTCGAAATCGACGTGGCCGCCAAGGGCGGCGGCTCGGAGGCAAAATCGAAGTTCGCGATGCTGAACCCGTCCGATTCCGTGGTCGACTGGGTGCTCGAGCAGATTCCGAAAATGGGCGCCGGCTGGTGCCCGCCGGGCATGCTGGGCATCGGCATCGGCGGCACCGCCGAGAAAGCGATGCTGATCGCCAAGGAAGCACTGATGGACCCGATCGACATCCACGAGCTGCAGGCCCGCGGCGCACAAACCCGTTCCGAGGAACTGCGCCTGGAGCTGTTCGAGAAGGTCAACGCGCTGGGCATCGGCGCCCAGGGGCTGGGCGGCCTGACCACGGTGCTGGACGTGAAGGTGGCGGATTACCCCACCCACGCGGCCAACAAGCCGGTGGCGATCATCCCCAATTGCGCCGCCACCCGCCACGCCCATTTTATTCTCGACGGCAGCGGCCCGGCGGAATTGGAAGCCCCGGACCTGGAAGAGTGGCCGGACATCGCCTGGGGCAACGACGAGGGCGCCAAGCGCGTCAATCTGGACACGGTGACCCCGGAAGAGGTGCAGACCTGGCAGCCCGGCGACACCATCCTGCTCTCCGGCAAACTGCTCACCGGCCGTGACGCGGCGCATAAGCGCATGGTGGACATGATCTCCAAGGGCGAAGAGCTGCCGGTGGATTTCACCAACCGCTTTATCTACTACGTGGGCCCGGTGGATCCGGTGGGCGACGAAGTGGTGGGCCCGGCGGGCCCCACCACCGCCACCCGCATGGACAAGTTCACCCGCACCATGCTGGAGAAGACCGGTCTGATCGGCATGGTCGGCAAGGCCGAGCGCGGCGATACCGCCATCGAAGCGATCAAGGACAACAAGGCGGTCTACCTGATGGCCGTGGGCGGCGCCGCCTATCTGGTGTCCAAGGCGATCCGCAAGTCCCGCGTGGCCGCCTTCGAGGACCTGGGCATGGAAGCGATCTACGAATTCGAAGTGGAAGACATGCCGGTGACCGTGGCGGTGGATTCCAACGGTGAATCCGTGCACAAGACCGGCCCGGTGATCTGGAAGGAGAAGATCGCCGCCAAATCCGCCTGACCGGGGAACTAAACCCGCCGCGCCGGCTCGGACTGTTGAACCTGTCATGGTAGGAGCGGGCCTTGTGGGAGCGGGCCCGGCCCGCGAAAGGGAGCGCAGCTCCCGGCGGGATGCCAGAGACCTCTCTGACGGCAGCACCAACAAGGTCTCTGGCATCCCGTGGGGCAACTTTTGCCGGCCGGCTAACGCCGGCCTTTCGCGGGCTGGGCCCGCTCCTACAAGTGCTCGCGTCCGAGGGCTTCAACACAAACGAATCAATCGTTGTTTTATTATGCGTTCCGATTTCACGATCTTGCTGCTCGGCCTGATGGCACTGGCGTTGAGCGGCTGTGCCTCGCTGCGTGATTCCACCGCCGGCTTGCTGGGGCGGGCCCAGGCGCCGGCCACGGTGGCCGGCCTGGGCTACGGTGACATCGACGCTCTTGGGGCCATGAATGGCGCCTGCCGGCAACTCGCCGAGGCGCACCGGGTGGAGCGTTATGTGGATGAGCGTCTGCTGAACGATGAATGGCTGCCCGGCTGCCGAGAACGGATCGAGTCGGTGCGCCAGTCGCGGCGTCTGGACCGCCTGGTGGATCAGGCCCACCAGGCGCAGCAGGCCCACGAGGCGGAGCTGGCCCGGCAACAGGCCGAGCGCGAACGAGTGCGGCGGGACATGCAGGCGGCCCGCCGGGAGGCGGAGAAACGCAGCGAAGCCGCCGCCGACCAGGCCCAGGGCCGGCTTCGTGAACGCCTTGCCGACACCCATATCCTCAGCATTATCGACGACGTGCCCGACCAGCCGCTGGCGTTCGCCGTGGGCCAGGCGTCGGAGCGCACGATGAAGAATTTCCTCGCCTGTCTGGAGGTGGGGTACCCCAACCAGGGCTACGAAGTGGACCGTGGCGACGACAGCCTGACGGTGACCGCCCGCCAGGCGGACATGCTGCGTGGCGACGTGGATATTCGCGCCCGCTTCGTGAACGTCTGGGACACCTGGATGCTGGAATCCCTGAGCGTGGCGGAACTCACCGCGCGCACCCCCCAGGACCGCTTCATGCTGGCCCAGAACCTGCTCGCCGGGCACTGCTACGGCATCGATAACCTGATGCAGCGCGACGCCCCCACCACGTCCGACCGCTCCTGACCGGTTTTCCCTCCAGAAGGCCTGCACCGGGATCGGGCTTTGTGGGAGCGGGCCCTGCCCGCGAAAGGGAGCGAAGTTGTGCGAGCGGGCCTCGCCCGCGAAAGGGGCGAAGCCCCGGCAGGATGCCAGAGACCTCTCTAACGGTAGCACCAACAACCTCTCTGGAATCCTGCGGGGCAACCTTTGCCGGGTGGCTAAAAGCCGGCCTTTCGCTTGCAAGGCAAGCTCCCACAAATCGTGCTTCATAGAACCGTTATTCGTCGTTGAGGAAGGCGGCGATCTCCTGGTAGGTCGCGGCGCAGGCGTCGGGCGCCAGGGCTTCCAGATTCAGGTAGGCGTGAATCATGTCCTCCAAGTGCCGGTGGCGACAGGGTACGCCGGTGTCGTTGAGCCTTTGTACGTAGGCCAGCGCCTCGTCGCGCAGCGGGCAGTATTCAGCGCTGATCACCAGCGTTTCCGGCAGCCGGTTGCTTACCGGCATGAACAGCGGCGAGGCGCCGCGGCGGTCCTCGCCGTGCTGGAAATAGTGCTGGAAGTACCAGGCGATGCGGTCCGCTTCCAGCAAATAGCCCTGGCCGTTTTCCGTCATCGAGGGGTGGTCCTGGGTGTAGTCCAGGCTGGGGTAGATCAGCACCTGCTTTTCCACCGGCAGCAGCTCGTCGTTCTGCGCCAGGGCGCTGATGGTGGCGGCGAAGGTGCCGCCGCCGGAGTCGCCGGCCAGCGCCAGACGCCGCTGATAGCGACGCCCTTCGGCGTCGAGCACCGGCCAGATATGGCGCGCCGCGCTGTGGCAGTCTTCCAGGCCGAACGGGTAGGGGTATTCCGGTGCCAGCCGGTAGTCCACCGACACCACCAGCCAGCCGCTGGCGTCGGCCAGCCGCCGGCAGATCGGGTCGTACACCGCCACGCTGCCGGCCATGTGGCCGCCGCCGTGGAAGAACAGACACACCGGGGTGTCCCGCTGCGGCGCCGGGTCATAGAGCCGCACCGGCACGGGTGTTTCGCCGCATTCCACCCGGGCGTCGCCGACCCAGGGCAGCGCCGGGCCGGCGGCGACCAGGTTCTGGGTCATCGCCGCCATGCTGTCGCGCACGGTGGCGGGTGTGGCCTCCACGCCGGCGGCTTTTTGTTCGGCCACCAGGGCGTTGAGGCGGTCGAGCCATCCTTTCAGTTGCGCGTTCAACATTGAAACAGCACCAGAGCGTCGCCGGCGCAGATCATCCGGCCGTCCTCGCCGGTGCACAGGGTATCCAGGTTCACCAGCGCCTTGTCGCCGCGCAGGTGGGTGATGGTCACGGTGGCGGTGAGCGTCTCGTCGATGCGGGCGTCTTCCTCGAAGCGCATATGCTGCTTGAGGTAGTTGGTGCCGTGGCCGGGCAACTCCTCGCCGAGCAGATAGGAAAACAGCCCGGCAATCAGCGGCTCGGGCACTTGCTCGGGAGTCTGATCCTCAAGGTTGGTGATGTCGCACCAGGCGCGCACGTCCTCGGCACTGAAGCGGCGTTCCACGGTGGCCTGTTCTTCCAGCCGCAGAGCGTTAAAGCGGGGCAGGGTCTCGCTCATGGTGCCGTCTCCTGGTCGAGTTTGAGACGGCAGGTGCCCTGCAGGCAGCGGCTGTCGTCTTCCTTGAGGACGTCGGTGGTGAGGTGGACGATGCCGTCCACCGGGCGGCCGCGGGTTTCCAGCACCACGGTGAGCGGCTCGTCGGCGTAGGCCGGGGCCGGGAACTTCAGGTCCTGCACTTCCAGCCGGGCGCCGGGGAAGAATTCATGGATCAGCCCGCGCACCGCGCTGAACAGCAGCATGCCGTGGGACACGGTGGCGCCGAAGCGGGTACCGGCGGCGTAATCCGGGTCCACATGAATGGGGTTGTGGTCGCCGCTGAGCCGGGCGAAACGGTGGAAGTCCGCCTGGCTGAAGGACAGATCCCGTTCCATGCGGGCGGTGTTATTGTTTTGCATGATCACGCAACTCCTGTTTGGTGACTTTGCCCAGCGCGTTACGGGGCAGGGCATCGACCCGTTCGAACGCTTTGGGCACTTTATAACCGGCGAGCCGCTCGCGGCAAAACGCGCGCAGCGCTTCCGGGTCGGGGGCGTCCTGATCCGCGTGGACGCCGTAATAGGCTTTGCCGACTTCGCCCCATTTGTGGTCGGGCATGCCCACCACCGCCACCTCGGCGATGGCGGGGTGCTGTTCCAGTGCTTTTTCTACTTCCGCGGGGTACACATTTTCCCCGCCGGAGATGTACATGTCCTTCCAGCGGTCGACGATGAAGTACTGGCCGTCCTCGTCGCAGCGGGCCACGTCGCCGCTGTGCAGCCAGCCGTCGGCGCGGATCGCGTCGGCGGTGGCGTCCGGGCGGTTCCAGTACCCGGGCGTGATGTTGGGCCCGCGAATCAGCAATTCCCCGGCGTCGCCCGGCAGCACGTCGCGGCCGTCACGGTCGACGATGCGCACTTCGGTAAGCAATTGCGGTCGGCCCACCGAGCCGATCTTGTCGATCACTTTGTCTTCGTCCAGCAGGAACACCGTGGGGCCGGTTTCGGTCATGCCCATGCCGGTGCGCACACGAATGCCGGCGTCCACATAGCGCTGCGCCACCGGCAGCGACAGCGGCGCGCCGCCGCAGCCCCAGGAGCGCACGCCCTTGAGGCGCTCGCCGCTGAACCCGGGGTGATCGAGCAGCGCCTGATAGACCGCCGGCACCCCGAAAAAGATGGTCGCTCTTTTTTCCAACACTTGCAGTGCCTGATCCGGATCGAAGGCACGGGGCACCAGAACGCTGCCGCCGACCATGAATACCGCCGACGAATACAGGTTGATGCCGGCGGTGTGGAACAGCGGCAGCACGTTGAGCAGCACGTCATCGCCGTTGAGGTTCACCGCCAGGCCGATATTGAGATAGTTGGCCAGCATCATGCGGAAGGTTTGGATCACGCCCTTGGGCCGCCCGGTGGTGCCGGAGGTGTAGAGCAGATACCAGGGCGTGTCCGGATCTTTATCCGGATGCGCGGTGAGGTCCGGCTCGGTGTCGGCAAGGTCGGCCTGGTAAGCGCGTTGGCCAACGTCGGTACCGCCTTCCGTGGGGTCCAGGGCCACCAGGGTGAGCGGTCCGCAATGTTGCTGAAGTTGACCGGCGGCGTCGGCGAATTCGGCGCCGAAGATCAAAGCGCCCGGGTCGCAGTCTTCCACCAGCACTTCCAGTTCCGGCACCGCCAGACGCCAGTTCAGCGGCACCAGTATCAGGCCGGCCTTGGCGCAGCCGAACAGCATGGCGAAAAACTCGGCGCGGCTGTGGCCCAGGTAGGCGAGCCGGTCGCCTTCCTTCAGGCCCCAGTGATCGCGGGCGGCGGCCGCCAGCCGCGCCGCGCGTTCATTGAATTGGGCGTAGTTATAGCGCTCACCACTTTCCAGGTCCTCCAGAGCCGGGCGGTCCGAGGAGACCCGGGCCCGATGGGCGAGCAAGTCGAACATTTCCATATTTTCTCCCGAACTTGTAGGAGCTTGCCTTGCAAGCGAAAGGGTGAGCTCGCTCACCCGGCTGGATGCCAGAGACCTTGTTGGTGGTACCTGAATCAGGTCTCTGGGATCCTGCGGGGCAACCGTTGCCGGCAAGCGAGCTTGCCTTTCGCGGGCGAGGCCCGCTCCTACAATCAGTTATTGATTTCCGACCAGCTGAATTTGGTGATGCGGTTGCTGATCAGCGAAAACACGTAGACGTCGCCGTCGCCGACCGCCACTTGCTCGGCATCGAACAGGCCGCCGGGACGGGTGCCCAGCGCCGGGTCCAGCCAGTGGCCCTGGTAGGCCGGGTCGATGATGCCGGCGCCGTTGGGGCTGTAGGCGTCCGGGTTGGCCCAGGCGCGCGCCACCATGTTGAAGCCGTCGGCCACCACCAGTGCGTCCTGCTGGGCGTCGTAGGCGAGGCCGGCGGGCAGGAACAACCGGTCCGGGTCGAGGCCGTCCGGGTGGTCGTAGGTGCCGCCGCCCAGGCCAAGCTGGCCGATCAGCGCGCCGTTGACCGGGTTCAGCGCCTGGATGCGCTGGTTGCGGCGGTCGGTGACGTAGATGCGGTTATCCAGGGCCAGCACGCTGCCGATCTGGTCAAAAGTACCGGCGTCGCCTTGCTCGAAGAAGTCCGGGCCCAGGCCCCAGCCGTCGCCCAGGTCGGTGCCCTTGTTACTGTCCGGGCCGCCGGCGTACCAGTTGCCATTGAGCGTGCTGCTGCCGCTGTCGTAGTCAAAGCGCCACACGTAGTTGTCGAAGCTGGTGATGTAGATGGCGTGCTGGTCGGTGGCGCCGTCGTTGATCGCGCTCACCGCCACCGGGTAGTTGGTGTTGCTGGTGGACAGGCCGATCTCGGGCACCGGCAGGCCGCCGGTGCGGTAGCTCAGGTTGAACAACTCTTCCAGATTGCCGTTGGCGTCGTAGATGCGCAGGCTGGCGTCGCCGGTGTAGGGCCAGGGCAGGGTGACGTCGGCGCCCACCAGAACCGCCACCGCTTCACCAATATTAGGGTCGGCGAAAGTGGCGATGCCGGTCACGCCATAGCTGATGTTGGTGCCGGGGAAACGGCCCTGATACACGCCGTTGCTGCTGTAAATATTGATGCGCGTGTTGGGGGTGTCGCTGACCAGCAGTTGGTCCTTGCTGCCCAGCCAGGCCATGCCGCTGGCGGAATGCAGTTGCCCGGACAGAGTGCGCGGGTGGCCCCAGTATTCGTTGTTGGCCACGGTGCCGACGCCGGCGGAGACCGAACAGCGCAGCAGGCTGGTGCCGCTGGAATTGGTCCAGCATTTCTTGATGCGGTTGTTGCCGGAATCGCTGACCAGGTGCACGCGGGCGTTGGAATAGTAGTAACCCCAGGCGTAAATATTCTCGCGATAAAAGTCGCCGTTGGCGTCGATCATCGGCACCAGGTCGTTGGGCAGCTGGAAGGCTTCGTCCTCGGTGCCGGCGCTGGTGGGGGCGCGCATTTCCACTTGATGAATGCCGAGACGGCCGTAGACCCAGTTGGCGCGGGCGTCGGCGCTCTGGCTGCTGCGGTAGCGAATCGGATTGCTGTTTGAGGTGGCGGCCAGGTTTTCGAACTGAATAATGCGGCCGTTGTAGGTGTCGGCCACGTAGAGGTTGCCGTTCCGGTCGGTGCGCACGCCGCGCGGGCGTTTGAGATGATCAACGCTGCCGCCGTCATCGCGGAAGCGGCCCAGCATGTCGTCCAGGGTGAGCTGGCCGGTGCTGGTGTTGACGCGGAAAATCTTGATGCGGTTGTTGCCGTTGTCCGCCACGTACAGATAGGTGGCGCCGTTGTCCGGCGACTGGTAATAGGTCATGCCCTGGGGAATGCGGAAGCCGTCCCGTTTGGCCGGTTCGCCGGCGTAATCGTCGTAATTAGTGGAATCGCTGCCGTAGTTTTTGTCGACACCACGGATGATCGGGCCCGCGTCCACATAGTCGCCGCTGCCGTTCTGGTGGCCGAGGGTCTGGATCAAGCTGACCTGGTAGCCGTTGTCCGGATCAATGCTGAACGCTTTGACACGGTGGTTGAACTCGTCGGAGACATAGATGAACCCCTGCGGCGTGATGGTCATGTTACGCGGCAGATAGATCTCTTCGCCGCCGCCGTGGCCGGGCTGGCCGAACGAGGTGACGTATTCGAAATCGCCGGCGGCGGCGCTGACGGTGCGGAAAAAATGAATCTCATGGCGGCCTACATCGTTAACGTAGAGCCCGGCCAGCCGGTCGTCGTCCGCTTCGCTGGCGGACAGGAACGCGATGCCCAGGGGAGCCTGGATATCCGGCACCGAGCTGGCCGGGCTGTCCGACGCCAGGGTCTGGTCGTTGTCGTCCAGACGACCCACCAGGGCGCCGTTCAGGTTCAGCACCTTGATCTCATGGTTGCCCATGTCAGCCACATAGACGCGCGCGCTGGTGGCGCCCTGGCCCAGGCTGTCGCGGTCGTAGGTCACGGTGGTTGGCGTGTTGAACTGGTAGCGCTGCTGCACTGGCTCGCCACTGAGCTGTGACGAGCGGTCCTCGTCGGCGAAGGTGTCGAACCCGGTGGCGGGGGATGATGCGGCCCCGAGCAGCAGGGCGCCGGCGAGGGCCGCCAGCGGTGTTGGCGTTATTGTTTTCATGTTGTCTCTCCCGATTTTTATTTTTTCGTCGTTTTGTTTTTCCTATCTGTTCAAGAAGTCGGCCATGCCCTGGTCGGCTTCGTCGGTAATGATTTGTTCGAGAAAATGCCGGTATTCCGCGTCCAGGCCGGCGGCCACGGTGTCCAGGTTGGGCCGGATCAGGGCCAGGGTGTGGTGGACGCTGCCCCGCTTGGCCGAGCGCAGAGTGTCGGCGACGGCGCGGGCCTGTTCGGCCACCCGGTTTTCCTCGCTGAGGTACTGAACCAGACCCACCCGATGGGCTTCCTCGGCGTCCACGCGACGGTTGGTCAACTGAATGTCGAGCGCGCGGGCGCGGCCGATCCGTTCCGGCATTAGGGCGGTCCAGCCGCCGTCCGGGCTGTAACCCACCCGGGTGTACCAGGGGGCGAAGCTGGTGCGGGGGCCGGCCACGGCGATGTCGCAGGCCAGCACCAGGCCCACCGAGCCGCCGGTGACCATGCCATGTACCGCCGCCACGGTGGGCAGTGGCAGGCTGAGCAAATCCAGAATCACCGCGTTCAGGGTGCCCACCACGCGGGCGGCGTAGTCGTGCCGCTCGGCGCGCGGGGTATCGTAGAAGCCGCCCACGTCGCCGCCGGTGGAGAACGAGCGCCCTTCGGCGTCGAGGATCAGCGCCGCCGGGCGGTCTTCCCGGCAACGTGCCAGGGCGGCGCGCAGACCGTCGAGGAGCTCCGGGACCAGGGCGTTGTGGCGCTCCGGGCGGTTCAGCGTGATGCGCGCCAGGTCGCCGTCGAGTTGATAGTGCACCGCCGTGTTCATGGCTTCTCCTTGCCGTCCAGGGTCAGGCCGTTGCGGAACAGGTCGGAGAGGGTGTCGACGATCTCGTCGAAGGGCACGTCCTGCTCCCAGAGCGCGTAGCGCAGGCCGAGAAAATTGGACATGCCCATCAGAGCCCAGACCCGCACTTCGTTATTGCCCGGGCGGATTTCGCCTTTGCGGGTGGCGTTGGCGAGCATCCGCACATAGCCCTTGCCGAAGGCTTCGTAGTAATCCCGGTAGATGGCTTCGTCGACGAACTGGGCTTCTTGCAGCACCCGGTACAGGGATGGGTTCTCGTAGAGGTATTGCAGAAAGGCGCGCAGGCCCCGTTCTTCCGCTTCCAGCCGGTTGCCGGCGTCGAGAATTTCCGCCGCCAGATGGGCACGCACCTGATGCCCCATATCGCGCACCAGCTCACGGAGAATTTCTTCCTTGCCGGCGAAGTAGGTGTAGAAGGTGCCCTGGGCAACGCCGGCGGCGCGGGTGATGTCGGAAATGCCGGCGCGGTGGTAACCAAGTGTGCCGAAGGTGTGCTCGGCGGCTTTAAGGATGCGCGCCCGGGTGCGGGCGCCACGGGCCGTTTTCGGGGCGCCGGGCCCGCCGCTGGGGGGCGTAGCCTGGGCGGCGTTGGTCTGAGGGGCAATGGTCATGGCGGGCTTCTTGGGTCCGTGGTTTTATTGTTTGAAAGATGAATCGGTATTCAACTAAATTAAGTTTGCGCACCCCCGGTGTCAACCGGGATCCGCCTGCCGGTGCCCCTGAGCGCGCTTTCGCGGCTCGACTAGTGTGGCCGGAAGGCCCGCTATCCGGGTATTTGCAGGTCAATCCGACGGCTTGGTCGGGTAATTCCACGTTCGTGGAATTTTTTTCGAAACCCTCTTGCGAAAAGGTGAATCGACAGTCATATTGAAGAGGACCATAACCACAACAAGACGGCCATCAGGCCGAAAAATAAGGGAGAGATTCCTATGAAGCGTCTCATTACCGCGACGGCCTTCACGCTCACCGCCCTCACCGCCGCGCCTCTCGCGCAGGCGGCCGACTCCATCCGTATCGCTCACGTCACCGGCTTCACCGGCCCGTTGTCCGCCTACGCGGAGCAGCTCAGCGTGGGTATGAAGATGGGTTTCGAGTACGCCACCGACGGCAGCATGGAAATCGAGGGCCGCAAGGTCGAAATCATCGATAAAGACACTCAGCTTGATCCGGCGCGCGCCCGCTCGCTGGTGGAAGAAGCCTACGCCGAGGACGACGCCCACATCGTGGTGGGGCCGGTGTCTTCCGGGGTGGCGCTGGCGACCCTGCCGATCGCCGAGCAGTACGAGCGCATCATCATGCCCGAGGGTGTGGCGGACGCGATCACCGGCGCGGACTGGAACCGCTATGTGTTCCGGGTCGGCCGTAACTCTTCCCAGGACGCCGTTTCCAATGCCGTGGCGCTGGGCGAGCCGGGCGTGTGTGTCGCCACCATCGCCCAGGATTATGCCTTCGGCCGTGACGGCGTGGCCGCCTACAAAGAAGCCATGGAAACCCAGGGCGGCAAAGTGGTCCACGAAGAATACCTGCCTACCGACGCCACCGATTTCACCGCTGCCGCGCAGCGTTTGTTCGGCGCCTTGAAGGATCGCGACGGTTGCGAGCAAGGCAAATACATCTTCGCCATCTGGGCCGGCAGCGCTAACCCGCTGAGCCGCATCCAGGATCTGCAGCCCGACCGTTTCGGCATCAAGCTGGCCACTGGTGGCAACATTCTGCCGGCCCTGGTGAGCTACTCCGAGTTTCCCGGTATGGAAGGCGCCGGTTTCTACTACTTCGAATCGCCCAAGAATGAAATCAACGACTGGTTCGTGAAGCAGCACATGGAGCGCTTCAACGCCGCGCCGGACTTCTTTACCGCCCAGGGCTTCGCGCAGGCGATGGCGATCACCGCGGCGATCCGCGATGCGGACGGTTCCACCGACACCGAGGATCTGATTGACGCTTTCGAGGGGCTGGTGTTCGAAACGCCGAAGGGCAAGATGGTGTTGCGTGACGAGGACCATCAAGCGCTGCAGGAGATGTACCACTTCCGCATCGAAGCGGAGAAGCGTGACGACTGGTTCGCCGACCGCACCGTGGAAGCGGGCGTGCCCAAGCTGATCCGCAAGATCGGTCTGGACGAAATGAACATCCCGATCCGCAACAAGCGCTAACCCCGCGAACGGATGCACCGCGTAGGTCGGGTTAGGCCGAAGGCCGTAACCCGACATGGCTCGGCAAAGAGTGATCCGGCGTGCCGTTGTCGGATTACGCTTCGCTAATCCGACCTACGATCCGTAACTGATCTTGTCAAAAAATTCCGATAAAACGATTCAACACAAAGGGACCTCTCATGGCCTCCTTGCAACCCCAATCCGCCTCTGAACCGGTTTTGGAAACCCGCGGGCTGACCATTAATTTTGGTGGGCACGTGGCGGTCAATCAGGTGTCGTGCGCGTTCCACGCCGGCACCCTGACGTCCATCGTCGGCCCCAACGGCGCCGGCAAGACCACTTGGTTCAATCTTATTTCCGGACAGCTCGCCGCCAGTGCCGGCAGCGTGCATTTGTTCGACCAAGATATTACCTCGCTGGGCGCCGCCGCCCGGGCCGACAAGGGCCTGGGCCGCGCCTTCCAGCTTACTAACTTGTTTCCCAACCTGACCGCTCTGGAGAACGTGCGCCTGGCGGTGGCGTCCCGCTACCGCATT
>JBELJS010000058.1:0-21114 GCA_042090255.1 Alcanivorax sp.
AGCCTTGTGGGAGCTTGCTTGCAAGCGAAAGGCAAGCTTTGCTTGCCGGCAGGATGCCAGAGGCCTCTCTAAAGGCTATACAAACAACCTCTCTGGGATCCTGCCGGCCGGCTTTGCCGGCCTTTCGCGGGCAGGGCCCGCTCCCACAAGGCCCGCTCCTACAATTCTGCTATCATCGCTCGCCGGAGGATCCGTCATGACTGCCGGCGAACAACTGCAAATTCACCTGGAACGCTTTTTCGCGTTGCGCCAGCACGGCGACGACGCGCTGTTCCTGGCCCGCTTGGGCCGGGTGCAGGCATTCCAACGCCAGCGCCTGATGGACACCCACCAGGCCCTGCTCGAAGACCCGGCCCTGCGTCCCGGCGTCACCTTCCTGCTTGATGACGTCTACGGCGGCCGCGACCTGCTGCCGGTGGCGCGGGAAATCCACCGCGCCCTGCCCAAGGCCATGCGCCTGCTGCCCGAAAAGGTGATGGCCACCTCCGCCGACGCCCTGGAAGCGGCGATCATCACCCAGGAGCTCGACGAAGCGCTGGTCGGCGTGCTCGGCGATCGCCTCGACAGGCCCCTGGATGACAGCGCCTACGGCGAGGCCTATCGGGCCGCCGGCCACCCGGACCAGCGCCGCCGGCAACTGCAACTGGTGGCCGGTTTAGGGCATCATATCGACCGCTATGTGCGCTCGCGGATGGTGCAGACCACCTTCCGGCTGGTGCGCCGCCCAGCCCATGCGGCGGGCTTCGCGAACCTGTATGATTTCATGGATCGCAGTTTCCGTGTGATGAAACCGGTACCCAGCGTGGGCCGCCTTCTCGAGCGCATCGCCGCCCGTGAAGCGCGCATCATGGACCGGTTGTTCGACCGGCATCCCGCTCCCTTCAAGGACGTCCCCAATGAGTAACAACGACGACAACAAGGTTACCCACTTCGGCTACCAGCAGGTGCCGTGGCAGGAGAAACAGCAGCGGGTGGCGGGCGTGTTCCGTTCGGTGGCGGCCAAGTACGACGTCATGAACGATCTGATCTCGATGGGCAGCCATCGGGTGCTCAAGCGCATGACCCTGGAACTGGCCGGCGTGCGCCCGGGCCAGCGGGTGCTGGATCTGGCCGGCGGCACCGGCGACCTGGCGATCAAGTTTTCCCGCCTGGTGGGCGACACCGGCCAGGTGGTGCTGGCCGACATCAACGACGCCATGCTGTCGGTGGGCCGCGACCGTCTGATCGACGCCGGCTGCGGCCACAACACCCAGGTCGCCCAGGTCAACGGCGAGTGCCTGCCGTTCGAGGACAACAGCTTCAACTGCATCACCATCGCCTTCGGCCTGCGCAACATCACCGACAAGGACGCCGCCCTGCGCTCCATGCTGCGCGTGCTCAAGCCCGGCGGCCGGCTGCTGGTGCTGGAGTTTTCCCACCCGGTGCACAAGCCGCTGTCCAAGCTCTATGACCTGTACTCCTTCGCGGTCTGGCCGCGGCTGGGCAAACTGGTGGTCAACGATTCCGAAAGCTACCGCTATCTCGCCGAATCGATCCGCATGCACCCGGATCAGGACACCCTGAAAGGGATGATGGACGAGGCCGGCTTCCAGCGCAGCGAGTACTTCAACATGCTCGGCGGCATCGTCGCCCTGCACCGGGGGTTCAAGGTCTGATGCGCGAACCCGGTCTTATTTCCACCACCGCCATCGCCAGCGTGGAGCGCGCCATCAACGCCGCGCTGCGCTCCGATCCGGCCACCGCCGCGCGGCTCAGCCGCCACGCCGGGCGTCTTCTGGCGGTGCATCTGACGCTGCCGCCGCTGCGCCTGTACGCGCTGATCGTCGAGGAAGGGGTGGAGCTTTACCTGCGCAGCGACGCCGAGCCGGATGTCAGCGTCACCGGCAACCCGGTGGATCTGGCCGCCCTGCTGCTCGACTGGCGCCGCCAGCCCCATGTGATCGGCGGCGCGCTGCGCGTGGAGGGCAACCGCGAACTGCTGCAGGACGTGCGCGACCTGGCCGCCGACCTGGACCTGGACTGGGGCGCCCTGCTGGAACCGGTGATCGGCGGCGAGATGGCCCAGCAACTGGACCAGGGCGCGCGGCGCCTGTTCGGTTGGGCCCGCCAGGCGTTCGACCGCCTCGGCCACCAGATGGGCGACTACATCGGCGGCGAGTCCGGCCTGCTGGCGCTGCGCCGCGACGTTTACGAGTTCTACCAGGACGTGGACGAACTGCGCGGCGACGTGGATCGCCTGGAAGCCCGCGTGCAACGCCTGAAAGGGAGCCCGCGTTCCTGATGCCGCCAATCAGCCGCCTGCTGGTGGTCGCCCATGTGGCGTGCCGCTACCGACTGTTATCCCTGCTGCCACCCCACCCGGCCCGTCCCTTCCTGGTGCTGCTGCAATACCTGATGCCCTCCAGCTGGCGGGGCACCGGCAAGCTCAGCGAGGGTGAACGTCTGAAGCTGGCGCTGGAGCGCCTGGGCCCGATTTTCATTAAATTCGGCCAATTGATGGCCACCCGCCGTGACGTGCTGCCGCCGGAATGGACCGAGGCCCTGGCCCACCTGCAGGACCGGGTGGCCCCGTTCGACGGCGCCCAGGCCCGGCGGCTGGTGGAGGCCAGCCTGCCGCGCCCCCTGGACGAGATTTTCGAGCGTCTCGACGACACGCCGCTGGCCTCCGCTTCAGTGGCCCAGGTGCACCCCGCCACCCTGCTCGACGGCAGCCAGGTGGTGGTCAAGGTGCTGCGCCCGGGCGTCGAACAGCGCGTGGAACGGGACCTCAAGGTAATGGGCTTCGGCGCCCGGTTGCTGGAAGCGCTGTGGGCGGACTCGCGCTACTTCCACCCGCGCAAAGTGGTGCACGACTATCAGACCGTGATCCGCGCCGAGCTCGACCTGGAACGCGAAGCCAGCAACAGCGAAGCCATGCGCCGGCACTTCCTGTTCAGCCCCCTGCTGTACATCCCCGCCGTGCACCTGGCGCTGTCATCACAGCGGGTGATGGTGTCCGACCGCATCCACGGCATCCCGGTCAACGACATCGAAGCGATCCGCGCCGCCGGCATCGACCCGCGCGTGCTCGCCGAACGCGGCGTGGAGATTTTCTTCGCCCAGGTGTTCCGGCATAACTTCTTCCACGCCGACATGCACCCGGGCAACATCTTCGTGAACCCGGAGCACCCGCAGTCACCGCAGTACATGGCGGTGGACTGCGCTATCGCCGGGCGCCTCTCCAAGCAGGACCTGAACGTGCTGGGCCGCATGGTACTGGCGGTGATGCGCGAGGATTACCCCGCCCTGGTGGACCAGGTGATCCGCGCCGGCTGGGCGCGCGGGCCAGTGGACCGCCACCGCTTCGAGCAGGCGGTCACCGAAATCATCGCCCCGGTGCGCGGCGCCTCCCTGGAGAGCATGGAATTCGCGCCCCTGGTACTGCGCCTGTTCGACCTGGCCCGGAACTACCATATCGAAGCGCCGGTGCAGTACATCCTGCTGATGAAAACCCTGGTGCACATCGAAGGCCTGGGGCGCAGTATTTACCCGCAGCTGGACATCTGGACCGTGGGCCGGCCGCTGCTGGAAGCCTGGATGATGGAGGAGTACGGCCCCGCCGCCACCGCCAACAAGCTGCGCAACCGGCTGCCGGAATGGGCGGCGCAACTGCCGGACATGCCGGAGCTGTTGCGCGACGGCCTGGAGAGCCTGCGCCACCAGCCCCAACAGCAACGGGAAATGGCGCATTACTTTGAAACCGGCCTGCGCCGCCACCGGCACAAAATGCTGGGCGGCCTGGGCGGCCTGGCCCTGGCCGCGCTGGCGGCGGTGGACGCCCTGCACGGCACCGGCCAGTGGGCCTGGCCGATGGCCGCCGGCGCCCTGGTGCTGATCGCCTGGGCCTGCCGGCGTTAGCAGGCTGCTATGCTAGAGCAGCCTGCTAGGGTCTGACGCCGGCCGGTGCTAAACTGGCGCTGTATTTGGAGACACCATGTCCGATATCCTCAACCAGCTTCACCAGGTCCTGGAACAGCGCAAAGGCGCCGCGCCGGATTCGTCCTATGTGGCCAGCCTGTACGATAAGGGCCTGAACAAGATTCTCGAGAAGGTCGGCGAGGAAGCGGTGGAAACCCTGCTCGCCGCCCGCGACACCGACGCCGGCGGAGACCCCAAGGCGCTGATCAACGAAACCGCCGACCTGTGGTTTCATTCGCTGATTATGCTGGCCCACCTGGGGCTCGGTCCGGACCAGGTCCTGGCAGAGTTGGAGCAACGCTTCGGCCTGTCCGGCCACGACGAAAAAGCCGCTCGTAGCGAGCGAGGAGACTAACCATGTTTTCCGGTATCAGTATTTGGCAACTGCTCATCATCTTGGCCATCGTGGTGCTGTTGTTCGGCACCAAGAAGCTGCGCAACATCGGCAACGACCTGGGCGGCGCGATCAAAGGCTTCAAGGACTCGGTGAAGGACGGCGAGGACGAACAGAACAGCAAGCGCCTGGCCGACGACGACAGCGAGCAGCAACCCAGCAAGCAGGAAAAGCACAAGGATCAGGTCTGATACGCCACGGAGCAACGGCCCATGTTTGATATCGGCTTTTCCGAACTGGCGTTGATTTCCATCATCGGTCTGGTGGTGCTGGGCCCCGAGCGTCTGCCCAAGGCGGCACGCACGGTGGGCTATTGGGTGGGCCGGGCGCGCTCCACCTTCAGCCATCTGCGCAACGAGCTGGAACGCGAAGCCCTCAACCAGGACATGCGCGAACGCATGGAAAAACAGATGCGCGACATGGGCCTGGACGAGGACAGCATCCGCGAAGCCCGCGACAGCCTGCTGTCGCCGGACGAAGTGGCCCACGCACGGCGCCGCCCGGAAACCCTCGACCAGCCCGACAACCAGGATAACGGCCAAACGCCGGAGGCCGAGAAGAAACCGAATGAGTGAAGAGCGCCCCGACGACCAACGCCCCGATGACACCCCGCAAACCCTGGTCAGCCATCTGCTCGAACTGCGCAATCGCCTGCTGAAAACCCTGGTGGTGGTGCTGGTGATCTTCCTGGGGCTGTTCTACTTTTCCCGCGATCTCTACACCCTGGTGGCGCGCCCGCTGATGGACGCCATGCCGGAAGGCACCAACATGATCGCCACCGGCGTGGCGTCGCCCTTTCTGGCGCCGTTCAAGCTGACGCTCTACCTGAGCATCTTCGTGGCGATGCCGTTTATTCTTCACCAGGCCTGGGCGTTCGTGGCGCCGGGCCTGTACCGCCACGAGAAAAAGCTGGCGGTGCCGCTGCTGGCCAGCAGCGTGCTGCTGTTCTACGGCGGCGCGTCCTTCGCCTACTTCGTGGTCTTTCCACTGATGTTCCAATTCTTCACCACCATCGCCCCGGAAGGGGTGGCGGTGACCACGGACATCAGCAGCTACCTGGATTTCGTGCTCGCCCTGTTCCTTGCCTTCGGCGTCGCTTTCGAACTGCCCATCGCCATCGTGCTGATGGTGGCCACCGGCATCACCACGGTGGAAAAGCTGGCGGCGTCACGGGCTTATGTGGTGGTGGCCTGTTTCGTGATCGGCATGATGCTGACGCCACCGGACATCATCAGCCAGACCCTGCTGGCCGTGCCCATGTGGTTGCTGTTCGAAATCGGCCTGATCTTCGGCCGCATGGTGCGCCGCCAGCAACTGAACCGCGAGCAGGAAGACCCTCAGAACCGGTAGCCCGACGCCGGCGCGGCCCGGGGCTCGAGGCCGGAGTCAGACACCGGAGCCAGTTCCTGCTCGGCCGGGGCGGAAGCCCGCTCCTCGGCCGGCGGCGCGGGACGCGCCGCGCATTCATTATCCTGCATAAACGCCACCAGACGATCACGGACCGCCGGGTCGCGAACACTCTGGGTGTGCCCGCCCTTCAGCGGCTGAAACGTTTTAGGTGCATGAGCTGCCGCATAGAGCCTGCGACCCTGCTGGTAAGGCACCACCGGGTCCTCCTTGCTGTGCAGGATCAATAGAGGACGGGGCGCCAGGTCCGCCACATGGCGCTCGGGATCGGTAGCGCGTGCTGGCAAGGTGGGCAGTACCATCCAGCGCAGAGGCCAGAGCAGCCAGCTGCGTCCCATCACGTCCGAGGCCACGCCCCGGTAGCTGGCGAACGGCGCCTCCAGCATCACGCAATCGACAAAGCCATCGTTGCGTTCGCGGGCCAACACGCCGGTGGCCATGGCACCGCCAAGGCTCTGCCCGAACAGTACCAACGGCGCGCCTTCCAGGCGGCGCGACTGCGCCAGCCAGTCCAGGCCCAACTGAATATCGGCCTGGGCGCCCTGCAGATCCGGGTCACCCTCGGACAGGCCATAACCCCGGTAATCAAGCAGGAAAACGTTATACCCCCGCTCCGGCAACCAGTGCACGTTCATCAGATGCGTACTGATGTTCTGGGCGTTACCGTGCAGGAAGTAGACGGTGCCACGGGCCTCGCCCCGGGCGGGCAGCCACCAACCGTGGATGCGCAAGCCGTCAGGGTGTATCAACACCACGTCTTCGTAGTCGAGCCCCTGGCGGGCCGGATTCTGGACCCAGGGCTCCATGGGGTAGAAGAACAGGCTGCTGCAACCCTGGAGAAGCAAGGCCAGACAAACGGCCGGGATCAGTCGAAATACCATCGCCACTGTACTTTGAATTCGGTTTCGCCGTCGCCACGCCACCCCTCGCGCTCCAGTGAGGCGCGCAGGCCGTGCTCACGGGCCAGAGCATACTGTACCGCCAAAGTGGAACGATAACGGTACACGTCATTACTGAAATAGTGGCCGGCACTGCTGAGCTGCCACTGCCAGCGACCGGCATGATACAGCATCCCGGCTTCGCCGCCGCCGCCGGGCGTAATCAAGTTACCGAAATCGCTGTTATTCTCTGCCCGGAGGCTGGCCAGCAGATAGGGCTGCAAGGGTCCGCTGCGCCAGCTGCCACCCGCCCCGCCCTGCACATAACGGGCCAGCCGCCGCCGTCCGGCCCAGGCCCGTTCCAGGCCGCCCTCCACATACCAGCTCAGCGGCTTGGAGAAGCGACCACGCGGGGACAGCGAGCGAATGCTCACCACATCCAGCGCCTCCAGCCGCGCCGCGCCGGATTCGGTGCTGCGCAGGGTGATGCCCAGGCCCTGGATCTGCGCGCCATCAAGAAAACCACGGCGGTTGTCCAGAAGGTCGTGGTAGGTAAGCCGGTAGCTGACTTCGCCGAAGTCGTCACTGCCCCGCTGGCCGCCGGACGCAGCCAGCATCTGCGATCCGTGGCCGGATTCCGGTGGCGCCTTATCGGGCAGCTCCGGATCCTCCACCGACGGCAACCGGTTGACCAGCGTCAGCAAGGCGAACGAACGGCCGGCGATGTCCTCGGTGCGCGCCGTCTTGCGGTTGGCGAAGCGCACGTAGCTGTAGGCGGTACGCGCCATCATCGCCTGCCGCCGGGGCGGCCGCGACTGAAAGGCATCACTGTCCGCCACCGCCGGATCCGCCGCCAGGCGCCGGGCCAGCGCCTGCTCCTGGTCGTCGAGCCGCTCGCTCAAAGCGGCCAGCTCCACTTCCTTGGAGGGCCGGTAGTGGCGCTTCGTCAACAGACCGCGCTGCTCCAGCGCGCGTACCGTATTCACCGGCAGCTCGGCAAAACGCAGCTCATCCAGTAGCCCGCTTTGCGGGCGCGCCACCTGAATCAACTCGAGCAGACGGAAAGAGCAGTTCTCGTCAAAAAAGTAGTAGTCGAAATTAATATCCTTCAGCTCCCAGAGGTGGTCGATCATCCAATCAATCTGACTCTGGTCGAGCTTCAGGGTGTACTCCCAGATATCCCGGCTCTCCATATTCGAATACTGCTGAATCTTCTGGACGTAGGGCACCAGGTTGAAGCGACCCGGATAGCCGCCCGCCAGCCCCCGGTAAATATAGAACAGCGAGTTATCCTGCTCGGTGGTCACGGCGCCAAAGTTGATTGCCCAGGACAGCCACACGGCGCCGTCGTCATCGCCCTGGTCCAGCCGTAGCAAGGTATGACCGAACATGGATGAGGGGCTGTTCAAATAGGCAGCGGGAAACACCAGGACCGCGCGCTTGGCGTGCACCGAACGGCGCCACTCCAGATACTCCGCGCAATGGGCGAACGGCTGCGATTCCCGCCAACCCAGTGATTCGGCAACGAAACGGTAGCGGGCGGGAAAGCGGCAACGAGCCCGGGCGCCGGCCTGCTCCAGTGCTTCCACCGTGAACGCCAGCTCCGCGGCCGGGTTGGTGGCGCCATCGGGAGCCAGAAAGAAATCGGCGTCGTCCACATAGCTGCGCTGGCGGTCGCGCAGGGTGGCGCCGGGGTTGATATGCAAAAGCGCCTGCCAACGTGGCTGTTGCGCAAGCTGTTCCAGGCCCCGGGCCTGGGCGACGGTTGTGCAAAACAATACCAGGACGCACAGCAAGGCGGCACGCATGCGAATTCCATTTTTCAGGTGGGGGCTTAAAACCCGCCTCCGGACGGAGGCGGGCTCATCGGGCTTTTTTTATACGTACTTAGCCAGCTTTTGGTCGTTCTGCATGACAGCGGTGATCCGCTGCATCACTTCACCAGCGCTAACGTCCTGACGGGGAAAGATAGACGCGAAGTTTTCGTGCATCAAATTGTTGAAATAAGCGCGGTCGTCACCGGAGACGCCGATGGAAACGGACAGCGCGGTCAGGGCTTCGCCCTCGCCGGTGGCCATGTCCTGAGCCACTTCTTCCAGCACGCCGTTCATGCTGAGCAGGCTTTCGCCACCGTAGGTGAGAGCGCCGCTGGTGTCGCAACCGTTGGTGCCGCTGGTCATACCGAAGGTGGCGTTACCAGAGGTGCCATCAACGATCGTGGCCAGCAGGTGGACCGGCGTTCCGGACTTGCCTTCAAAAATCAGGTTACCCCAACCACAGCCGGGGCCACCCGGAGCGACTGCCTGAGCGGAAACGGAAGCGCCCAGCAGCGCTGCTGCCAACAATACTTTTTTCATAAATATCTCCATTTATTTACGCTTTCTGGTTACGCCCCCATGCGGTTTCCCCCGGGAGCTTAATCCTCATCATAGATCAGGGTCACACCTTTGCAACATAAGGGGACCGCAACAGCGTCACAGATTGAGGATGAAAGTCACCGGGCCGTCATTCACCAGGTGCACCTGCATGTCGGCGCCGAAGCGCCCGGTGGCCACCGGCACGCCCTGCGCCGCCAGCGCCGCGACAAACCGCTCATACAGGTGCCGCCCGATGGCCGGTTCCGCCGCGCTGGAGAAGCTCGGCCGGCGTCCTTTGCCGGTATCAGCGGCCAGGGTGAACTGCGAGACCACCAGCGCCGCGCCGCCGGCATCGCGCACGTCCATATTCATCTTGCCGTCCGCGTCGCTGAACATTCGGTAACCGGCCACCCGCTCCGCGAGACGTTGCGCGGTGGCCTCATCGTCGTCACGGCCGACCCCCACCAGAACCAGCATGCCGGCGTCGATACGGCCCACGGTTTCGCCCGCCACCGTCACTCCGGCGGTGGTGACACGCTGCAATAGCACTCTCATTTCGCCTCCCTGGTTGTTGGCTCGCCCCATGGGCCGCGTGTGTGGCCCACGGCCGGTATGTATAATCGCGGTCTAATTATTATATCGATTCCCGGCCGTCACGCCGCGGCCGGCATTCATTCGCATCGGGGAAACATGCCTGAATTCGCCATCACACTGGCCCGCTGGGCAGCTTGGGCGCCAGGCCTGGAGAGCGACACGGGCTGGGCAAACTGGAATGGCGAGCCACCTCAAGGGCCGGCGGTGCCGGACCTGCCCTGGCTGCCGCCCATGCAGCGAAGGCGCCTTCCGGCGCTGGCCCGGGGCGTCTTCCACGTGGCGCGCCAGGCCGGCGGCGACGACGCCGACCGACTCCCCACCGTGCTCGCCTCCGCCCACGGTGAACTCAGCCGCACTCTCGGCCTGCTGAACGATTTGGCGGTGGGCGAGCCGTTATCCCCGGCGGCTTTCAGTTTATCGGTGCACAACGCGGTGAGCGGGCAACTGAGCATCGCGCTGGGTAACCGGGCGCCGGCCAGCTGCGTGGCCCTGGGCGGCGACGGCATCAGCACCGCGCTGCTCGAAGCCCAATGCCTCGCTGGCCCCGGCGGCGAGGCCTTGGTGGTGATCTACGAAGCCCCGTTGCCGGAACACTACCGGCCCTATCAACAAAGCGACGCCTTTCCCTGGGCGCTGGCGCTGCGCCTGGGCGCCGGCGGCACCGGTTATCGCCTGAGCCGCCGGGCCGGCAGCGGCGGCCCCGCCAACCAGGGCCCGGCGCTGGCCCGGTTCCTGGCGGCCGGCGATCAGACCCTGACCCTGCGCGGCCCACGCTCCGACTGGCAGTGGCGTCGGGATGAGTAACAGCGCCCCTCGCTGGTGGCGCCTGATCGGCACCGCCCTCAGTTTTACCGCCTTCGGTCTGGGCGCTCTGCTGCTGGCCGTACCCATCACGCTCAACCGGCTTTTGCCCGGCCCGGCGCCGGCGCGGGCGCGGCGCGGGCAGTACCTGGTGCACCGGGCGTTCCGCCTGCACCTGTGGCTGATGGAAACCCTGGGCGTAATGCGCTGCCGGGTGGACGGCGCCGAACGCCTCAGCGGCAAAGGCCAGCTGGTGATCGCCAATCACCCCAGCCTGATTGACGTGGTGTGCCTGATCGCCCAGCTACGCCACGCCAACTGCATCGTCAAAGCCCAGCTGTGGCGCAACCCCTTCACCTGGGGCCCGGTCAGCGGCGCCGGCTACATCAGCAACCGCGATTCCGCGCAAATGGTCGACGAGGCGGTGGCCTGGCTGCGCGGCGGCGGCACCATGGTGATCTTTCCGGAAGGCACCCGAACCCGGCCAAACACGCCACCGCGGTTTCAGCGCGGCGCCGCCCATATCGCATTGCGCGCCGGTTGCCGCCTGACGCCGGTGCGGGTCCGCTGCACCCCCACCACCCTGACCAAGGCAGAGCCCTGGTACCGAATTCCGCCACGCCGCTTCCTTATCCACCTTCGAGTAGGCGAGGATATCGAGTTAGGGCCGTTTCTTGACGACGGCGTCACACCCATGGCGGTACGACGTTTGACTCACTATCTGGAACAGCGATTCACGCAGGAGACCGACGCCCATGAGCGACAACCTGGAACAGGACCTCAAGCAACTGATCATCAGCACCCTGGATCTTGAGGACATCTACAGCGACGACATCGACAGCGAAGCGCCGTTGTTCGGAGACGGCCTGGGCCTGGACTCCATTGATGCCCTGGAACTGGGTCTGGCGGTATCCAAACGATACGACATAAAAATAGACGCGGACGATGAAGCCACCCGCCGCCATTTCGCGAGCGTGCACGCGCTGGCCGATCTGATCCGCGAACACGGATGAACCCCATGCAAAGCTACGACGATATTTTCCCTCTGGTGCGCGACACCCTGGTGGAGATGTTCGAACTGGAGCCCCAACAGATACAGCCACCAACCCGGCTTTATGAAGACCTGGACATTGACAGCATCGACGCCGTGGACATTGTCGTGAAGCTCAAGGAGGTCACCGGGCGCAAGATCAAACCCGAGGACTTCAAAACCGTGCGTACCATCGACGACGTGGTCCGCGCGGTACAGAACCTGCTGGAAGAATAGCCTTGCGCCGGACGCTGATCGCGGTTCTGGTCGGCGCCACCCTGGCCTACCCGCCGGCGGTGTACTTCGGCCTGCATCATCTGCCGCCGCAGGCGCTGGCAGCGGCACTGGCGGCGCTGATCGGCCTGCGCCTGCTGCTCGACCGCCGTGGCCACTGGCTGCCGGTGGGCGCCGCGCTGCTGATCTTCAGCCTGGTGGCGGTGCTGCGCGGTGACGCGGTCACTCTGCGCTTTTACCCGGTGCTGGTGAATCTGGCGATGCTGGTACTGTTCGCCGCCAGCCTGTACCGTCCGCCGTCGTTGATCGAACGGCTGGCGCGCCTGCGCGAACCGGACCTGCCGCCGGAGGGGGTGCGCTACACACGCCGCGTCACCCAGGTCTGGTGCGTGTTCTTTGTGGTCAACGGCAGCGTGGCGCTGTACACCGCCTTATTCACCAGCCTGGCGGCCTGGACCCTGTACAACGGCTTGCTCGCCTATTTGCTGATGGGCACCGTATTCGCCGTCGAGCTGTTGTGCCGAACCCACTTTCGAAAACGCCGGCCCTCATGACCACCCTGACCCACGACCTCACCACCCTGTTTCGCGGTCTGGCGCCAAACGCACCAGTGGCCTGGCACGCCGGAGCCCTGCTGGACGGCGAGCGCCTGCGCCGGGACGTGGCGCAATGTACCGCCGCTCTGCAGGCGCACCCGGCCCACGACTGGGCGGTCTTTTATCATCACGGCTACCCGGCCCTGGTCACCCTACTTGCCCTCTGGCAGGCCGGCAAACGGGCCTGGCTGGCGGGCAACAATCAGCCCGCCACCGGCACGGCGCTGGCGGCGTACTGCCAGGCGTTCGCCGGCGACTGGCCCAACGCCGAGCCGCTGGATACCGGTGCCCCGGCCCCGCTCGGCGATACCGACCCAAGCGCCGAGCTGGTGATCTTCACCTCCGGCTCCAACGGTCTCCCCAAACCGATCTTCAAGCGCTACCGGGAACTGCTCAACGAGCTGAACACGCTAGAAAGTGCATTCGGTACCGGGCTCGACGACGCGCTGTTCGTCGGCACCGTCAGCCATCAGCATATCTATGGCCTGCTGTTCCGGCTGCTGTGGCCGCTGGCCGCCGGCCGGCCTTTGTACAGCGAGGCGTTCCAGGACCCGGCCGGCATTCTGCGGCTGGCCGCGCAAGACCCCCTGGTGTGGGTGGCCAGCCCGGCGCACCTGAAACGTCTGCGCGACGACCTGCCCTGGGATTCCGCGAAACCGCCCCGGGCGATCTTTTCTTCCGGCGGCCCACTGCCGGCGGACAACGCCTCGCACCTGGCCGCCCATGCCGGGGTGCCCGCCACCGAGGTGTACGGCTCCAGTGAAACCGGCGGCATTGGCTGGCGCCGCCAGCCCCCCGCCGATGGCGCCTGGACACTGTTGCCCGGGCTCGCCCTGGCCCAGCAGACCGACCACACTCGCCTTGCGTCACCGCATGTGGACGGCGGCGAAACGGCGCTGGACGATCACCTGGAACTGCTCGGCGAGCAGCGCTTCCGCCTCGGCGGACGCCGCGACCGGGTCGTCAAAGTCGAAGAGAAACGTATCGCCCTGGCGCAAGTCGAGCAGGCACTGGCCGGCCACCCGGCGGTGGCCGAGGTGCGCGTGCTGCAACCGTGGGGCGAGCAGCGCCTGGGGGCGGTGCTGGTGCTGACACCGACCGGCAAGCGGCAACTCGACGACCAGGGCCGCGCCGCCGTCACCACCGCATTGCGCGAGCACCTGGCCGCCACGCTGGAGCCGTTGGCGGTCCCCCGGCGCTGGCGGCTGGTGGCGCGGCTGCCGGAAACCGCCCAGGGCAAGGTGCCGATGGCGGCGCTGCAGGCCCTGTTCACCAGCAGCCGGCAACAGCTCCCGGAGATTCAAGACAGCGTTAGCGAAGACCGGGGCGTGACGCTGACCCTGCGGGTGGCGGCCGGACTGCCCTGGTTCCGGGGTCACTTCGAGGCCCAAGGCGTGTTGCCCGGCGTGGTGCAGATCGACTGGGCGGAGGCGTTTGGTCGCCGTTATTTTCCGCTGCCGGCGGGACCGAACCATCTGGAAGTGATCAAATTCAATAACTTGATTCTACCGGGCCAGGAGGTACACCTGAGGCTGGACTGGAAGCCCGCCACCGGTAAGCTGGCGTTCGCCTTCCATTCATCGCGCGGCCCGCACAGCAGCGGCCGCCTGGCTTTCAAGGAGCCCGCCTGATGCGGCCCTGCATCGTGATCCCGGTTTACAACCACCGCCATGGCATCGGCCCGGTACTGGATCAGCTGCGCCCCCACGGCCTGCCGGTGATCCTGGTGGACGACGGCAGCGACGCGGACTGCGCCGAGCATCTGCGCGCACTCACCGTCGCCGCCCCGGAGCAACTCAGCCTGGTGCGCCGCGCGCGCAACGGCGGCAAGGGCGCGGCGGTAATCACCGGGCTGCGCGAGGCCGGCCGGCGCGGCTTCAGCCATGCGCTGCAGGTGGACGCGGACGGGCAACACGATCTCGCCGACCTGCCGGCGTTCCTGCGCCAGGCCGAGGCCCGGCCGGAGGCGCTGATCACCGGCATTCCGGTGTACGACCGCTCGGTACCGAAAAGCCGGCTCTACGGCCGCTATCTGTCCCACTTCTGGGTGTGGGTGAATACGTTATCCCTGGATATCCGCGACGCCCTGTGCGGCTTCCGGGTGTACCCGCTGGCGCCGACCCTGGCCCTGCTCGACCAGGAGCGCCTGGGCCGGCACATGGAATTCGACTGCGAAGTGCTGGTGCGCCTGCACTGGCGCGGCGTGCCGATCATCAACCTGCCCACCGCCGTGCATTATCCCCATGACGGGGTGTCCCACTTCCGCCTGTGGCGGGACAACGTTTTGATCGCCGGCATGCACACCCGCTTGCTGCTGGGCATGCTCAAACGCCTGCCGGTGTTACTGAAACGGCGGTGGGCACGATGAGCCGCCGGCGCACCTGGTTCGACCTGGAAGAAAGGGGCGTGCTGTGGGGCATGCGCCTGGTGCTGGCCGCGCACCGTCTGCTCGGTCGCCGCCTGTGCCTGTGGCTGATCAACCTGGTGGTGTTTTACTACTGGCTCAGCCACGCCACCGCCCGCCGCGCCAGCCGCGACTATCTTAAGCGCCTGTCCCGTCATGCACCGGACTCTGGTCTCTCCGGCGGCGCCGGCGACAGCCTGCGCCACTTCAACGAATTCGCCACCGCGATGATCGACAAACTCGGCGCCTGGCAGGGCAACATCGGTGCCGACCGGGTGGACATGATCAATACCGAGGCGCTACGGCGGGTGCAGGCCAGCGGCCGGGGCGCGCTGCTGGTCGGCGCTCACCTGGGCAACCTGGAAGTGTCGCGGGCGATCTCCGAAGTGCGTCCGGAGGTGCGCCTCAACGTGCTGGTGCACACCCACCACGCGGAAAAATTCAATCAACTGCTTAACGAAGTGAGCGGCGACGCCCGGCTGTCGCTGATCCAGGTGAGCAGCCTCAACCCGGCCACCGCCATCATGCTGCAGCAACGCATCGACCAGGGTGAGCTGGTGGTCATCATGGGCGACCGGGTGCCCCTCAGCGGCGCCGCCCGCACCACGCGGGTTCCCTTTCTGGGCGCGCCGGCGCCGTTTCCCCAGGGGCCCTTCATTCTCGCCGCGCTGCTGCGCTGCCCGGTGCTCAGTCTGTTTTGCGTGCGTCGGGGCGAACGTTTCGAGCTGACCTTCAACCATCTCACCGACCAGGTAGTGCTGCCGCGCAAACAACGGGACCAGGAACTGGACCGCCAGGTGCGCCGCTTCGTCGGCGAACTGGAACGCCACTGTCTGGCCGCGCCCCTGCAGTGGTTCAACTTCTACGATTTCTGGCAGCAGGACACCCTCGAGCCGTGAACGCTTCAACCCCCGACACTGTACTCTTCGATGGCGGCGACCTTCGCCTGGAACAGATCGACGCCCTGGCTTCCCGTCGCGCCGTCAGTGTGCTGGATGATGGCGCCCCGTTCCGGCGGCGCATCGACCGAGGCGCCGCTTTTCTGGACACCCTGCTCAAGGAAGAAGGCGTCATCTACGGTGTTACCACCGGTTACGGCGATTCCTGCACGGTGGCGATCCCCGAGGCCCTGACGGAGGCCTTACCAGAGCGCATCTTCACCTTCCACGGCTGCGGCCTCGGCGACCACTTCGACGAACCGGCCACCCGCGCCATTCTGGCGGCGCGCCTGGCCAGCCTGTGCCGGGGCTATTCCGGCGTGCGCTACGAGCTGCTGCAGCGGCTGCACGGGTTATTGCAGGCGGACCTGCTGCCGCTGATTCCAGAGGAAGGCTCGGTGGGCGCCAGCGGCGACCTCACCCCGTTGTCCTATGTGGCGGCAGTGCTCGCCGGGCAGCGCTCGCTCCGTGTCGAGGGCCGGGTGCGGGATACCGCCCAGGTCTTTGCCGAGCGCGGCGTCGCCCCCCTGGCGCTGCGCCCCAAGGAAGGGCTGGCGTTGATGAACGGGACCGCGGTGATGACCGGTCTGGCTTGCCTGGCGTTCGCCCGCGCCGCGTATCTGGAGCAACTGGCCACCCGCATCACCGCCCTGGCCAGCTTCGCGCTGGGCGGCAACCCGGCCCATTTCGACCCGGACCTGTTCGCGGTCAAACCCCACCCCGGCCCGGTGCGCGCCGCCCGCCGCCTGCACCAGGATCTGGCCGCCGGCCCCGCGACCGGTCACGACGCCCGGCTGCAAGACCGCTATTCGCTGCGCTGCGCGCCCCATGTGATCGGCGTGCTCGGCGACACCCTCACGCAACTGCGCGGGTTCGTGGAAACCGAATTGAACAGCGCCAACGACAACCCGATCATCGACGCTGAGAATCAACGGGTGCTGCACGGCGGTCACTTCTACGGCGGCCATATCGGCCAGGCCATGGACAGCCTGAAAACCGCCACCGCCAGCGTCGCCGATCTGCTCGACCGGCAACTGGCGCAACTGGTGGACCCGAAATTCAACCAGGGCCTGCCCGCCAATTTATCCGCCGTGGAAGGTCCCCGCGCCTGCATCAATCACGGCTTCAAGGCGGTACAGATCGGCACGTCCGCCTGGACCGCCGAGGCACTGAAACTGACCATGCCGGCCACCAGCTTCTCGCGCTCCACCGAGTGCCACAATCAGGATAAAGTCAGCATGGGCACCATCGCCGCCCGCGACGCCCTGCGCGTGCTGGCCTTGACCGAACAGGTAACGGCGGCGACGTTACTGGCGGTCTGCCAGGCGGCGGAGTTGCGCCAGGCCCGCGACGGCGCGGCGCTGCCCGAAGCACTGGCGGAAACCGTCGCGGCGGTGCGCCGGCACAGCCCACCGCTGATCGAGGACCGCCCCCTGGAGCACGAACTGCGCGGCACGCTGACGCGCATCCGCGAACGGCATTGGAGTCTTTATGAGCCGCACTTCTGAAGCGCGCCTGCAACACAGCGTGGAGATCGAGGTTCCTTTCCACGACGTGGACATGATGGAAGTGGCCTGGCACGGCCACTACGTCAAATACTTCGAAATCGCCCGCTGCGCGCTGCTCGACCGGTTCGACTACAACTACCCGCAAATGCGCGATTCCGGTTACGCCTGGCCGGTGATCGACCTGCACCTGCGCTACGCGCGCCCGGCCCGGTTCGGCCAGCGCATCACCGTCACCGCCACGGTGCGGGAATGGGAAAACCGCCTGAAGATCAGCTACCTGATCCGCGACCAGGAGGGCGTGCGACTGACCCGTGGTCACAGTATCCAGGTGGCGGTGGACGTCGCCTCCGGCGAGATGCTGTACGCCTCGCCGCCGGTGCTGCTGGAACGCCTGGGGGTCACCTCATGAAGTCCCTGATCGCGTGTTTGGTTCTGCTCGCCGGCACCGCCGCCAACGCCGCGGAGCTGACTTTGCAGCAGGTCGCCGAACGGCTGCCGGACGCGCCGATTCTGCGCGCCGACTTCCGCCAGCAACAGCACCTGGCGCTGCTGCCGCAACCGCTCACCGCCACCGGCGATCTACTGCTGGCCAGCGAACGGGGCCTGCTGTGGCGGGTACGCACGCCGTTCGAAAGCGAAATCAAACTGATCAACGGCACGCTCTACAGTAACGGCCAGGCGGATACCCTGCCCGGCGGCGAAGCCTTCGCCCGCCGCCTGATGGCGGTCCTGTCCGGGGACATCGAAGCGCTCAAACCGCATTTTCGCATCCAGGCCCGCGAGGAAGGCGACCAATGGCGGCTCGACCTGACGCCGCGCAACGACACCCTGGCCCGGGTGCTTTCCGGCATTCGCCTGGGCGGCCGGCAGGGCCCGGACTTTTTCCGGCTCGACTACCCCAACGGCGACTACAGCGTCACCCGCTTAAGCAACATTGAGTACCCGGACACGCTCAGCGACGCCGAGGAACGCCGCTTTGCCGCGCCACGTTAGCCGCGGGCCACTGCTGTGGCTGCTGCTGGTCGGCATTGCCGTCGGCGCCGGTGCGATGAAACTGCAAGGGCCGTGGCTGGACAGCAATTTACTGTCGATGCTGCCGCAGGACCCGCTGCCGACCAACGCCCGGGCCCTCGCCGAGCAACACCAGGACCGTTTCACCGACCGCACCCTGTGGCTGGTCCCCGCCGATAACGCCGCCGGCGCCGCCGCCCACGGCCGCGCGCTGCGCGCCATGCTGAAACAGAGCGGCCTGTTCAGCGAGGTGGGCCCGAACCTGGACCCGGCCCGGTTACAGCAGCGTTACCAGGCATTGCGCCCCTATCGCTTTCAGTTGCTCGCCCCACGGGACCGGCAACGCCTGGAGAACGACCCGCAGGCCCTGATCGATAGCGCCCTGGCCCGGGTGTTCGGCCCCTTCGGCCTGTCCGGCGACCAGTGGCGCGACGATCCACTGTTCCTGTTCGAGCATTACCTGCAGGCCCTGGCGCCGTTCACCCTGGAGCTGGAAGACGGCCTCCCCATCGCCACCGCCGACGGCCGCTACTGGGCGCTCACCACCGCCACCGTGCGCGCCGGCGGTTTCGCCCTGGACCGGCAAAGCCCCCTGCTGTCGGTAACCAACCAGATTCAGCAGCGCTGGCCGGATTCACTGGTCACCGGCGCGCCCTTGTACACCGCCGCCGGCGCTCACAGCGCGCGCCAGGAAATGAGCACGGTAGGGCTGTTTTCCCTGGCGGCGGTGGCGACACTGTTCCTGATGCTGTTCGGCGGCCCCCGGCCAATGTTGCTGGCGCTGGCCAGCGTCGCCACCGGCTTGCTGTGCGGGCTGGCCGCGACGCTCTGGGTGTTCGGTCAGATTCATCTTCTCGGCCTGGTGTTCGGCGCCGGTTTGATCGGCGTGGCGGTGGACTACGGCATTCACTTTTTCTGCCAGCGGCTGGATCAGCCCGGCGTAGCACCGCGCACCCTGCGCCGTCACCTGGCGGCGCCGCTGGCCCTAGCGCTGGTCAGCAGCGTGCTCGGTTATCTCGCCATGGGCCTGGCGGCCTTCCCCGGCCTGCGTCAGGTGGCGGTGTTTTCGGCGGCCGGGCTGAGCGGCGCCTGGCTCACCGTCATGCTGGCGGTGCCGGCGCTCAGCGGCCAGGCGCCACCACCGCCCCGCCAGCGTTTGCTGGCGCGGATCGGCCACTGGCGCCGGGACTGGCCGGCCTGGTGCCGGCACCACCGGCCGCTTCTGCTGTTGGTCGCGGCGGCGCTCATCGCCACCGGCCTGTGGCGGCTCACCCCGGACGACGATGTGCGTCACTATCAGAGCCCGCCGGCCTGGCTGCAGGCCCAGGGTGAACGGATCCAGACGCTGCTGCCCCGGGGCGACAGCCGCTATTTCATCGTCCACGGCGAGACGCCGGCCCAGTGGTGGCAACGGGAGCACGACCTGGCCGGCGAACTGGACGCGCTCAAAAGCGAGCGCGGCGCGCTGGACAGCTACCGTGCGATCAGTGCGCTGTGGCAACCCGAAGGGCAACAGCAGGCTCTGCGCCAAACGCTCAGCGAACGGCTTTACCAGCACCCGCGCTTCGCCGATTACTTGCGGCAACTGGGCCTCGGCGAGGCCGCCCTGGCCCGGCAACAGCAGGCGCTGGAAGACGCCGCCGGGAACAGCCTGTCCCTGGACGGCTGGCTGGCGGCGGTGAACGACGACAGCCTGCGCGGACAATGGGGCGGCTGTGATCGCCACGGCTGCACCAGCCTGGTCCAGCTCGCCGGGCTGCGCGACCGCGACACCGTGGCGGCGCTGGCCGCACCGGACCGAGGGGTTTACTTCATTGACCGGGCCGGAGCTGTCAGCACCGTACTGGCGACACTGCGCGAGCATCTCGCCTGGCTGTTGCTGGGGGCCTATTTTCTCAGCGGCCTGGTGCTGGCGCTGGCCCGCGGGCCGGCCAAGGCGCTACGCCTGCTCGGCGTGCCCGCGCTGGCGTCCGTGGTGGCGCTGGCGGCGCTGGGCTGGCTGCAGGGCGGCTTCGGCCTGATCACGGTGCTGGCGCTGTATCTGTTGCTGGGCATCGGTATCGACTACGCTATTTTCTTCAGCCAGCCGGAAAAGCGGCGCGACGCGGCGGCCCTCGCGGTGCTGCTGTCGGCGGCCACCACCAGTCTCAGTTTCGGCCTGCTCAGCCTCAGTGCCACCCGGCTGGTGGCGGATTTCGGCCTCACGCTGTTACTCGGCATCGTCGCGGCGGCGCTGATCGCGCCGTTGCTGGCCGCCGCCCCTCGACCGGACCCGCAACCGGGAGCACGCCCATGAGTTTCGACACCGATGTGCTGGTAATCGGCGCCGGCCCCGCTGGCGCCGTCGCCGCCACCCTGCTGCACCGCGCCGGGCGCCGGGTGCAGGTGGTGGAGAAGCAGCACTTCCCGCGTTTCTCCATCGGCGAAAGCCTGCTTCCCCAGTGCATGGCCTACCTGCACGAAGCCGGCATGCTGGAAGCGGTGGAGGCGGCCGGCTTCCAGCTTAAGAACGGCGCCGCCTTCGCCTGGGGCGAGCGGCGCACGCAATTTCGTTTCGATGAAAAGTTTTCACCGGGCTGGGGCTATACCTACCAGGTGGAACGGGCCCGCTTCGACCAGATTCTCGCCGACCAGGCCCGCTTGCAGGGCGTTACCGTGCGGTTCGGTATCAGCCTGGAGGCGTTTCAGCCCGGTGCCGACGGCGTTGAGGCGCGCCTGCGCCATGAGGATGGCGGCGAAGAAACACTGCGCGCCCGCTTCGCCCTCGACGCCAGCGGCTTCGGACGGGTGCTGCCCCGGCTGCTGGACCTGGAACGCCCGAGCGGGTTTCCGGCGCGCCAGGCGGTGTTCACCCATTTCCAGGACGGCATCGACGACCCTGACTTTGATCGCGACAAGATTCTGATCACCGTCCACGAACAGCGCACCGATGTCTGGTTCTGGCTGATCCCGTTCCCCGACGGCAAGGCCTCGGTGGGGGTGGTGGGCCCGGACGATTTCTTCCA
>JBELJS010000059.1:0-20788 GCA_042090255.1 Alcanivorax sp.
TGATGGTGCTGGTGGTATACCCGGCAATCTTCATGCTATGGCGCGGACGCGGTCTGCCCAAGGGCGCACCGACACCACCGCCACAAACTTAATGCGTCATCGCCGTCCGGTACCGATTCGTACCTTTGGCACCGGGCGGTGGTATTTCCGGAGCTCTACTTACTTTAATTGGAGGCAACCCATGAAAAATTTGATGCGTCCATTTTTACTTTTAGCATTCACATTGCTGGCAAACACCGCTCTGGCTGCCGAACAAGCTTCGGCTGGGATGATGCAAGACTCCGGCATGATGGGCGCTGGTTTTATGTTGGCGTGTATTATCTTGCTGATCCTGCTGTTCATTGCCTTGGCTCTGGCGATCCTGTCCATGATTAAGTACCTGTTCTTCAGTAAATCCAAAAAAGGAGACCGTTCATGACAACCTTTCTGCGTTGGAAAAGGCGATACACATCGATCCTGATAGGGGCATTGATGCTGACTGTTTACTTGGCCAGCTTGCCGTCGGTGCAGGCCGCCGAAACCGTTGATGCGACGCTGTATAAAAATCCGAGTTGCCGGTGCTGCGACCAATACGCTGCGTACTTGCGCCAGTACGACTATGAGGTCAAGGTGACTGAAACCCCCAACTTAAAGCAGTTCAAAGCCGAGCATGGCGTACCGTCCCGCTTACAAAGTTGTCATGCCATGCTGCTCGATGGGTACGTGATCGAGGGTCATGTTCCGGTGGGGGTTATCAACAAGCTTCTGGACGAACGGCTAGATATCCGCGGTGTATCGCTTCCCGGCATGCCCCAGGGGTCGCCGGGAATGTCTGGGCAAAAGCGGGAGCCTTTTGTGATTTATGCGATTGCGGATGACGAAAGGTCGATCTACGCCACTGACTGAAACAGAGGTCACCGTCATGACGAAGAGCGAGAAAGAAAACGAGCCGGGGCGAGGCGCCCGAGTGCGCAGCTTGCGCCAGTGGTTCAGGCGCCGTCCCATTGCCGTCGCGGTCTGCCTGGTGGCATTGATAGGTCTCGCGCTCGGTTGGAACTGGCTGGCGGCGAGTGGGTTGCTCGTCGTGGCCCTGGTTGGCCTGGGGTGTCTGATGATGTGCGTTTTGGGCATGCACAGCGGGCACGATAAAGGAGACGAAAACTAAACGCTCCGAAAACCGGCGTTTCCCATGGAATGTCGGGAGAGCCTAACCACCGCACCTGTGAGGGTATCAAATTATGAATGAACTTATGGGCCATAGCTGGGCCATGGGGAATTGCACTAATTGTTATTGCGCTGGTCTCCTGGATGTTTTATCGGTATTTTGCGCCGAAAAGCTGGCGTGAATGGGCGGGTGCCGGGTTGGTGCAGGCTTTCATCATCGCACTTTATGCCGAGATGTATGACTTTCCTCTGACGATTTATCTGCTGGTGCGGTTCTTCGGGTTGGATAGCGATTACGTTAGCGCCAACCTGTGGTCTACCCTGATAGGGTTGGGTGAAACCGGCATGTTGGTCTCCATGTTGCTTGGCTACGGACTCGCTTTCGTCGGCATTGGCCTACATTGTTCTCGGTTGGGTTGTTTCCGCTTATTGTATTTGCCTACTACCGGCTGGCGCAGCGAGAGGAGCGGCAAGTGATGGAGCGGTTCGGTGACGCCTACAGGGCCTACCAGCGACGGGTTCCATGTTCCTGCCTGGTTGGCGTCAATGGCGGCAGCTCGCGGATGCCTCGCTGGACGAAACCGATCACAAAAATTCTGAATGATGTTTCGCGAGTCAGATTCCCCGGCTAGGGAAGATTTGCGACTCTGGCGAGAATGTCTAGACTTGAAACTAGCGTTTCGTCTAGGCATCCATGGCAGGGGGCCCGAAGCCCTTTGGCAATAGCAGATTAAAATTTCAGCCTCTGAGGCAGAGTAAACTTGAGAAGTTGGAAGTTATGAGCGCTACACAACAATACTTACTGCTGCTGGGATTGGCACTGGGTATCCTGGGCGCGGTGTTAAGCCTGTATGGTTTAGCCCGTAGTGTGGGTCCAACACGGCAGGAACCTGGCAAGGATGTGCCGGCAAGCGCCGGAGTGCTGTCGCGGGCTCCGGTCTGGGGACGTTATCATGCGCGCTATTACGGTTATGCATTGCTGTTTTTGGCGTTCGATATGGAGATGGCCTACATGTACCCTTGGGCGGTTGTGTTCAAGGAAGTAGGGCTGGTTGCCTTACTTGACATGGGCGTGTTTCTTGCGATTCTCTTTCTTGGGTTGCTTTACGGATGGAGTCAGGGCGCTCTGAGGCGGCAATGATGACCGAGGTCGCAACGACACTTGCAGGCGCACGCAAAGGGCGTCCATCTATCCTGCGAAGGTGGGTTGGGCAGGCTCTGGCGCGCAATTTGAGCTGCCTGGTAGTCCCTGGGCCGGAAGTGGCCCTGGCGCATGGGCTGAACCTGGCGGCCGCAGACATGCGCATCGCCGCCACGCCGCGCGATGCCACTGTGCTTCTGGTTGTCGGTGAGCTATCTCAGAAGTTGGACGAGGCCACCGCAGTGCTCTATGCCCAGATGCCTAGGCCGCGAGCTATTCTAGTGCTCGGTGGGTCAGAACCTTCGTCTTTGCCTAAAGCTGACGTTTCCGCGGATCTCTCACAAACCGAACTGATGGAGGCGGCCACTCGGCTGCAGCGGTTGCTGGCTGAAGACGCCTTCGCCGCCTCGCCTGACGATTTTGACTCATCAATCCTGCAAACCAAAACTGAGTACGTCTGCCCCATGCACCCGGAAGTGGTGGAGGACGAACCAGGTAGCTGTCCCAAATGCGGCATGGATTTGGTGGCGCGCGAAGCCGGCGGCGACGCGGATGCTGGGGAGCACGACCATTCCGGCCACGGTCACGGCGATCATGATCACGGAGACCACGACCACGGCAGCTCGGGATTCATGTCCATGGTCGAGGTTACCAAAGACCTGCCTCGCAGCGCTGACGGTTTGGCAATGGACTGGCTTGAGGTGCCCTTCGGCCCCTGCTTTCCCGGTTTGCCGGGAGGATTGAGACTGACCTTGACGCTCGACGGTGACGGGGTGACCGAGGGCCAAGCGACATCTCTGGTAGCTATGGGCACCCCCTCTGAAGAGGTGGCGGTCGAAACCTTCATCGAGCGCCTGGCGGCGGCCACGCCGTTGGCACCGGTAAGTTACCGCCTCTTGGCCTGCCGCGCTATCGAGCAGGCGGCTGGTCTGGAGCCAGATCCGGCCGTCGAGCGGGGCCGGGCGGCCGCTCTTGAGCGAGAGCGCATCGCCAGCCATCTGGGCTGGCTGGCCCAGTTGGGCCGCCAGCTCAGCTTTGTCTGGTTGACACGTCGTGCGGCGGCTTTGCAATTGGAAACCCAGCGCGCCGACGGGGAGCAGCTTGTTGTCCTGCGGCCGGCGCTGCAGGCGCTCATTGCACGGCTCGAGCATACGCCCCTTCTCAAAGCGCGCTTGAAAGGCATCGGCGCTTTGCCCCACGGCTCCCAGGATCTAAGAGGCCCGGTGGCACGCGCCTCCGGCCGGACCGAAGATGCCCGCCAGGCGGACGCAATGTATTGCGAGCTGGGTTTCGAGCTGTACATTGAGGGCGCTGGGGACGCCTGGGCGCGTTTCCGGCAGCGGCATGTTGAGATCGTGACCAGTCTCGATCTCGTAGAGGCCGCCGGAGACCCTGAGCTCCCCAAGCTGCGAGCCATCGACAGCCCTTCCGGAACGGGGGAGGCGACCGTGGAAACGCCGCGCGGCCGCTCCACATTGCAGCTGACCCTGGAGCGAGGGCAGGTGGTATCGGTCGAGCTGGACGGCGCCTGCCGCCAACATATCGGCCTGGCCGCCGACCTGGTCGAAGGTCAGGAATTGGGTGATGCCTTGGTGGCGGTCGGGTCACTGGATCTCTCGCCCTGGGAGGTGAGCTCATGACTGTCGCCATAGTGTTGCTCACACTGTTGGTTGGCGCTTGGTTACTGGCTGTGATTGAGGCCTGGCTCACGACCGGCCGCCTGCGACCGGTCGCCCCGCTGCTTGCGGGCCTGTCGCACCTGGGCCGCGAGTCCATCTTGGCGCGCAAGCCCGACCGGCTGTTTTTCGAGACCGCACCAGTGTTGTTGCTGGTGGTGGCGGTGCTCGGTGCTGCCGTACTTCCGCTGACGCCGGATCTGGTCATTGCTGATCTGGCCACCGGCGCCTTGTTTCTCAACGCGGTGCTTGCCTATGTGTTGGTATCGCTGATCATGGCTGGTTGGGGCCCGAACGGCGCCTACGCGATGATAGGTGGCTGGCGTTTTCTCGGCCAACTTATCGCCTACTCCATGCTTATCGTCATGCCCATTACGGCGACCGCCATGCGCGCCGAGTCCCTGTTGAACAGCGTCATCGTCGAGTCTCAGGCCGGTTTATGGAACATCGTTTACCAACCGCTGGGGTTTGTGTTGTTTTTCATCGCCGCTATGGCGTTGGCGTTCCGCTCACCCTTCGACCTGCCTACCGCACCCGGCGAGTTAGCCGGCGGGGTCGACGCCGAATACACCGGCGTGCGCCTGACAGTGTTGCGGCTAGCACGATTGGTGATGCTAATCACCCTGTCTGCCGCGACTACGGTGTTCTTTCTCGGTGGCTGGCAGGGGCCGCTTTTGCCGCCCTGGGCCTGGAGCCTGATCAAGACTCTGGCGGTAGCCGTATCGATGTTGCTGGTTGGCTACTATTTGCCGCGTATTCGCGAGGCGGATCTGCTGGGTTGGTGCTGGAAGTTTGGAATCCCCCTGGCGCTGCTCAATATTTTGATAGTCGGATTGCTCATCCTGGTGGTGCCCTAATGGTTGCACAGGCTTTTTTTGTCGGCGTATTCGGGCTGGCTGCGATCGGTTTCGGTGTGGCGGTGTTCCGTACCGCGTCTATGGTGCGTTCTGCGCTGGCGCTGCTGTTTTCACAGGCCGCCGTGGGCTGCATGTTTCTGGCCATGCAGGCCGAATTTCTGGGCGTGCTGCAGATTATGATGATGGCCACCGAAATGAGCATCATGGCCATCTTCATGGTGATGTTCATGATGGACCCCGGTGGGCTTGGCGGGATGGATATGAGCCACCAGAAGCGCTTTTCGATTGGTGCTGGAGCCATTGCCGCCACCACCGCCATCTCGGTAGCGCTTTTCTCTGATTGGGGGCCGATATTCGCCGAGGCGCCGGATGCTGCAATGCAAACGCGGGAGCTCGGTTTTGAAATGTTGGATCGCTCTATGCTGATTTTCGAGACCGCCGCTATCACCATCCTGACCGCAATGATCGCGGCTACGGCAGTAGCGATTCCGGTGCGCCAGCCCGGCGTCGACACAGGAAAGCTCGACAAGGAAAACGGTGATAAAGAACAGGAGGCTTCAAAATGACTCCGGTACTGATCCTGGCACTTCTGACCGGCGCCATTCTCTTTGGTGTCGGTATCTATGGCGCGCTCTCGCAGACTAACCTGGTCATGATAATGATGGGAGTGGAGCTGATTCTGGCGGGCGCGCTGGTGAACCTTGTGGCCTTCTGGCGCTTTCTGCATCCGGAGGTCTACGCCGGACAGATGTTTGTGCTGGTGGTAATGACGGTTATGGCAGTGGAGATGGCCGTCGGTTTCGGCGTCGCAATTGCACGCTTCCGGGCCAAGGGCTCGGTCGAGATGGAAGAGGCCGGAGACCTGCAGGGATGAGTGACCTGGTCTTGCCCATAGTGTTCCCTTTGCTTGCGGCCGCTGCCATTCTGCTGCTGCGCCGGGGAGCGGCTATTTTGGCGCTGGTCGGGGTCGCACTTAGTTTGGCGGCAAGCCTTAAGCTTTTGGGGGCGGTCGCCAGTGGTGACTCCGCAACCCTGCTGCTGCCAGGCTTGCCGGATCTACCCTTGCGGTTGACCGCCGAGCCGTTAACCGCGTTGCTCAGTGTAGTGGTTGCCGCCGTGGCGACTTGCGTGTTGATTTATTCGGTAGGCTATATGAAGCGGGAGTCCGGCCTACCCCGCTTTTTTGCCGTTATGTCCTTGTTTGTTGCCGCCATGCAGGCCCTGGTTCTGGCCGGCGACTGGGTTCTGGTGCTCGCCGCCTGGGAGCTGATTGGCTTGTGCAGTTACCTGCTGATCGGTTTCTGGTTTCAGCGGCCCGAAGCGGCGAACGCCGCGAGCCGTGCCTTTCTCTACACCCGCAGTGCCGATCTTGGTCTGTACATCGCGATATTCACCCTCATGGGGGCGGCGGGCACCAGCGAGATCGCCGCCACCCTGAATGTCGACGGAGACACCGCCGTGGCGGCCGGGCTTTTGTTGCTGCTCGCTATCATGGGCAAGTCTGCCCAGATCCCCCTCCAGGACTGGCTTATGCGTGCCATGGCGGGGCCCACACCGGTGTCGGCGTTGTTGCACTCGGCGACACTGGTGGCAGCAGGTGCCATTTTACTGATCCGTGTAGCGCCGCTGCTGACGCCGGAAGTTTTGCTCGCTATTGGGCTGGTGGGCGGTATTACTACCGTGGCGGCAGGTCTGATTGCGCTTGCCGAACGTGACCTCAAGCGCCTGCTGGCGGCCTCAACCGCCAGTCAGTATGGTCTGATGCTGATTGCGGTCGGCGCCGGGGTGCCGCTGGCGGCGTTGTTGCATCTGCTTGCCCATGCCGCCATCAAGAGTGGCCTGTTTTTAGCAGCCGGTGAATTTCAGCATGCGCGCGGCGGCACGGCTCTGGAGCGCTTGCGTGGTGTAGGGCGCGTCCGGCCCTGGACTTTCTTCGGCTTCGCATTGGCAGCGCTGGCCCTGGTGGGTGCTCCACCGCTGAGCGGCTTCTTCTCAAAGGACGCGGTGATCGCCGCCGCACTGTCCGCGCCAAGTGTCGCCTGGCTCGCTCCCCTGGCACTGGCGGGCACACTGCTGACCGGTGCCTACTTGGCTCGCGCGCTGCGGCTGCTATGGCACGAGCGCGAGGAGGGTGAAAACGAAAACCGTTCGGTGGCCGGCGCCCGCTGGATGGGGCTGGGAGTATGGGCCCTGGTAATCCCAGCCGTCTTCCTGGGTCTGACCTTCGGTCCCATTGAAGCCTTGTTGGGTTTGCCCGGCCCTGGAGACCATGGCACTACCGCCATGCTGTTCGGGCTTCTCGCGGCAGCGGCCGGTCTGGCGCTGGGCTGGCTGGTACCGGCATCTCGCTTGCTTGGCCCTTTCCACCCCTGGGCACAATCGGGGCTGGTCATCGCCGGAGGGCTCTCCTTCTGGATCGGCCGACCAGCCATGGCCATTGCCTACGGCTGCCAGCGCCTGGAGCGTGGCCTATACGCGACCGTCCTGAGTGTCGGCCGCGGAGGCTTCTTCATTGCTCGAGGTTGCGGGCGCGTGGAACGAGGTTTGTATGCGGTGGTGTTGGGTACTGGCCGTGCCAGCTTGGCCGTGGCGCACTTGGTTCGGGTAGGAGATGAGCGCCGAATCGACGGCCTGATCTTCGCCCTGGTGGCCAGCGTGCGAGGCTGGGGAGACCGCGCCCGCGCCCTGCAAAGCGGTTGGATTCACCACAGTCTGGCTATCAGCGCCGTGGTTACCGCCGTAACACTGATCATACTGCTTTCGGCTTCATTGAGTTTCTAGAGGACAGCCATACTCATGCTACCAGTTGTATCACTTACTCTGTTTTTGCCGCTCGCCGGTGCCGCCCTGATTCTGGCCCTTCCGAGGCCGACGGCCCGAACCGTACACGGCATTGGTATTGGCACCGCCGGTTTAACTCTGGTCGGCGCACTGGCCATGTGGCTGGAAGGCGTGAGTGGCGCGGGCTTTTCCCAGGTTGAGGAGATCGAATGGATTCCGGCCATCGGTGCCGCCTACCGGGTGGGTGTGGACGGCATCAGCCTGCCCTTAGTGTTGCTGAGTGCCATGCTGTTTTTGGTGGCGTTCATCTATGCTTCGTCGCTGCGTGAGCGCCCGCGCGCCTACGTGGCTTTGGTTCTGCTTCTGGAAACTGCAGCAATCGGCACCTTTACCGCCCTCGACGGAATTCTGTTCTATGTGTTCTTCGAAGTCTCCCTGGTGTCGATGTATTTCATGATTGCCGGTTGGGGCCATGAGGACCGGCAGCGGGCGGCTCTGATGTTTTTTATCTACACGCTTCTGGGCAGCCTGCCGTTATTGCTCGCCATCCTGGGGCTTTACCTCGGCAGTCCCGATCCCAGCTTCGACATGCGCGCCTGGATCGCTAATCCACCGCTGGAAGGGGCTGCGGCCATGTGGGCGCTGGTCGCCATGCTGGTTACTTTTGCGGTCAAGATCCCCGCCGTACCGTTGCACACTTGGTTACCTGCCGCCCACGTCCAGGCGCCGACTGTCGGCAGTGTCATCCTGGCCGGCATCATGCTGAAATTTGGAACCTACGGGCTGGTTCGCTTCGCCCTACAAATGACTCCCGAGGCGTTCCACGAAGCCGGCGTCGTTGTCCTGGTGTTCGGTGTCATCGGCGCGCTCTATGGCGCCTTCGCCGCTCTGGCGCAGACCGATCTCAAGCGTCTGGTGGCCTATACGTCGATTAACCACATGGGCTATGTGATCATCGGCGTCGCCGTGGCTGCACTGGCTCTGGACCCTTCAGTGCGTGCCACCGCACTCGATGGCGCCGTCCTGCAGATGTTCAGTCACGGTTTGGTTACCGGTGCATTGTTCTTCCTGGTGGGGATGATTCAGGAGCGCGCACATACTCGCGAGATGGGCGAATTTGGCGGCCTACTAAAAACGGTTCCGCTGTTGGGCTGGTCCTTTATGTTGGCGGCCTTTGCGTCGCTGGGCCTGCCTGGTCTGGCGCACTTTCCAGGGGAGTTCCAGATATTTCTGGGTACGCTTGGTAGTGTGCCCGCCGCCGTCGTGTCGATACTGGGCCTTGCTATCATTGCGGGTACCTTTCTCAAAGCGATTCGCGAAACCTTTCTTGGCGAGCCTCAGTCACGTTGGCATAGCATGCCCGACCTGAGTTTGCGCGAAGTGCTCGCGCTGGCGCCATTACTGGTTCTCACCGTAGCTACCGGGGTGGCACCATCCTGGGTGCTGGACACCATTCACCGGACTACCTCGGCGTTGGTGCTATAATGGGGCGTGATCTGGCATTGTTAATTCCCGAGATCGCTGTGCTGCTAGCCGCAGTCAGCGCGCTGATTGCAGAAATACTGCGCAGGCCTCGAGCTTCGCTGGCTCTCGCCATGCTGGGCCTGTTCGTCGCCACGGGACTGACCATACGTTTGGTGGGTACAGACACCACCGTATTCGGTGGCAGTTTTCGGATAGACGCGCTCAGCATCTGGGCAAAGCTGATTTTATTGCCGGCGACGATGCTGTCTTTGCTGCTGGCGAGCGCGGAAGTGCGCGGCACCGTGCGTGAGGGCACGGTCTACAGTTTATTATGTTTAGCTACCGTTGGTGCTCTTATTCTAGCCGGCGCCGGCGATATGATGTTTCTGGTTCTGGGCCTGTTGCTCACCAGTTTGGCGACCTTTGCTCTGGTGGCCTACCCGGACGACGATCCTGCCACCGAAGCCGCCATGAAATACTTTGTGTTTGGTTCGGTGGCTGGCGCGGCGATGATCTTTGGTCTCACGTACTGGTTCGGTGCCGCCGGCTCCACAATGATTGCCGACCTTGAGGGTACGGAGGCCACCCCTTTGGCTGTCATATTCGGTTTGGTGGCGGTTATAGTCGGTCTTGGCTATAAAGCATCTCTGGTTCCATTTCATTTTTGGGTGCCGGATGCCTATGAAGGTGGGCCCTTATCGGTTGCAGCCTTCCTGTCTGTGGTGCCCAAGGTGGGCGCGTTGTTTGCGCTAACTCAAGTGTTTCGTGACCTGCCTTCCGAAAGCGGTGGGCCCGCTGTTATCGCGGGACTAGCCGTACTGAGTATGACCTACGGTTACCTTGCCGCGTTGGTGCAGGATAATGTTGTTCGACTGCTGGCTTACTCATCTATTGCCCAGTCCGGGTACTTCCTCCTGGGTATTGTGGCGCTGGGCGAAAGTTCTTTTGCTTTGCCATCAATCATTTTTTTCGCTGCCGCGTACGCCGCTATGAATCTGGGGGCTTTCGCCGTTATCGCTGCGGTTGGGCGTACGCTAAACGATTTCAACGGCCTGGGGCGCGCTAAACCACTGGTGGGAGTCGCCATGGTACTTTTCCTGCTCTCGCTGGTAGGCATTCCGCCACTCGCTGGTTTCGTTGGCAAATTCCTGCTCTTTGCCGCTGCTATCCATGCGCAGTTTACCTGGTTGGCTGTAGTGGCGATTCTCAACAGTGTGCTCGCTCTCGCAGTATACATGCGTATTATCGTGCCTATGTATAGGCAAGAAGAGGTGCCTCATGACGCTGCTAGTATTTGGATCCATATTGTGACGCTAACGGCGCTGTTAGCCACGGTTACTATTGGACTGGCCGCCCAGTTCTTCTTTGTGAAGTCGATGGCATAGCGCATTCTCGGCGTCGTTCCTAGACAGATACTTGTTGTGTTTACCGTTACTTCTGATATCTCGCTCATCATCTTTCCCAGAGAAGTCAGAAGCTTCAATGTTATTTGCTGCCGCTATGCCGGCGGCGGGGGCGAGAAAGTATGGATTCGATAACGCAGGCGGCCCTGGGGGGCGCCCTGGGCGGGGCGGTGCTGGGGCACCGGTTTGGGCGCGCCGCGGTGGTCGCCGGCGCGCTGCTCGGCACTCTGCCGGACATGGACGTGCTGATCGACTATGGCGATGCGGTGGCCAACTTTTCCCAGCACCGTGGTTTCAGCCATTCGCTGCTGGTGCTGGTGCCCCTGGCGGTGGTGCTGGCGGCGCTACTCAGTCGTTGGCAGCGCAGCGTATCGTTCCGCCGCTGGCTGACCTTCACCGGCGCCATCCTGATCACGCACCCGCTGCTGGACGCCTTCACCACCTACGGCACCCAACTGCTCTGGCCGCTGGGGCCGCCGGTGGCCTGGCACAGCATTTTTATTATCGACCCGCTCTACACGCTGCCGCTGCTGGTGGCGGTGACCATCGCCCTGGTCCGGCCGCCGGCGATCCGTGCGCTGACGGTGGGGTTGGTGCTGTCGAGCCTGTACCTGGCCTGGAGCCTGGCGGCGCAGCAGTGGGTGGATCACCGGGTACAGCGGGCGCTGGCCGGCACCGGCTATCAGACCGCGCCGCGCATGGTACAGCCGATGCCGTTCTCCACCCTGCTGTGGCGCGCCACGGTGCTGCACCGCGAAGAGCGCCTGGAAATTGTCACCGGGCTGCTGGACGGCGATGTGCCGCTGCATATCGAGGGCTTTCCCCGCGACGCCAATCTGGTGGCCGCGGCCAAACAACTGGATGACGGCCGCCGCCTGGAATGGTTCACCGAAGGCTTCCTCGAGTACCGGATCGACGATGGGCGGCTGGTGGCCACCGACATCCGCCTCGGCGTACCCGGCGCGCACCCCTTCCAGTTCGTGATCGCCGAGGCACGGGGCGCGCCTGACAACCTGAGCTGGCAGGCGGTGCGCAGCACGCGCCTGGCCCGGCCGATGATCAACCAGAGCGCCTGGCCGTCCCTGTTCCGCCGCACCCTGGCGCTCAGCCCGGTGCTGTGCCTGCACGAACTCAAGCTGGTGTCGGACGGCGCCGCCTGCCAGGGGGCTCTGCCTGCGCTGGGGGCGCCCTGAGCCGGGCTACTGCCAGCCGGCGAGCACCAGCTTGCCGATGGTCTTGCCGGACTCAAGGCGTCGGTGCGCTTCCTTGAGGTTGGCGGCGTTGATCGGTCCCAGGCACTCCGAAAGGGTGGTCTGCAGCACCCCTTCTTCCATCAGCCGGGCGGTGGCGCGCAGGATCTCGCCCTGGCGCTCCATGTTCACGCCGAACAGGGCGCGGGTGAACATGAACTCCCAGGCGAAGCGGGCGCTCTTCGGTTTCAGCGGGTTCACGTCCAGCGGCCCGCGCGCGTCGACGATGGTGACGATGCCGCCGAGCGGCGCGACCAGCTCGCAGGCGTCGCTCCAGTAGGCGTCCGGTTCCTGGGCCAGCAGGATGGCGTCCACCTGCTCGATGCCCAGCCCTTTCATGGGCTCGCGCAGGCCGTTGCGATAGTCGATGGTATGGGTGGCGCCCATGGCGGTGCACCAGTCCGCTGAGGCCTGGCGCCCGGCGGTGGCGATCACCGTCATGCCGAAGTGGCGGGCGGCCAGCTGGGTGGCGATGGAGCCGACGCCGCCGGCGCCCCCCACCATCAGCAGCGTCTTACCGGCGGCGTTTTCCGGGGTCAGGCCGAGCTGGTCGGTGAGGCTTTCCCAGGCGGTGAGCACGGTCAGCGGCAGCGCGGCGGCTTCCTGCATGCCGGTGCCTTCCGGCATTTTCGCCACCAGGCGTTCGTCGACGCACTGGTATTGGGCGTTACTGCCTTGGCGCTGCATGGCGCCGGCGTACCAGACCCGGTCGCCGGGCAGAAAGTCGCGGACTTCGGCGCCTACCGCTTCGACGCGTCCGGCGGCATCATAGCCGAGAACTTTATGGCCCTTCTCCGCCAGGGGGCGTTGGCGTACCTTGGTGTCCACCGGGTTGACCGACACCGCCTCTACCGCCACCAGCAGGTCGCGGGGGCCTGGTTTGGGCTGTTCCAGCTGGATGTCTTCCAGGGCGTGGACGTCTTCGATGGCGCGGGGTTGGTTAAAGCCGACGGCCTTCATAGGGTCTCCGTTGGAATACGAGTTTCACTGGGGTTTCAAATAATAAGGATACCATCATGCGTTTTGACGAATACCGCAATCTCGACGGCGTGGCGCTGGCCAAACTGGTGGCGGACGGGGAAGTGACCGCCGCCGAACTGCTGGAGCTGGCCATCGCCCGTGCCGAGGCGGTGAACCCGGCCCTCAACGGCCTGATCATTCCGCTATACGACCAGGCTCGGGAACAGGCGGCGGGCGCCTTGAGCGGCCCCCTGGCCGGGGTGCCCATGCTCACCAAGGACCTGTTCCAGGAGATCGGCGGCGCCCCCAACTATCAGGGTAACAAAGCCCTCAAGCGGGCCGGCCATAAGGCGCCGGTGGATTCCGAGCTGGTGCGCCGCTGGAAGGCGGCCGGGGTGGTGCTGTTCGGGCGCACTAATACGCCGGAGTTCGGTGCCAAGGGCATCACCGAGCCGGAGGCGTTCGGCGCCACGCGTAACCCGTGGAACACCGACCACACCCCGGGTGGCTCATCGGGCGGCTCGGCGGCGCTGGTGGCGGCGGGGGTGGTGCCGTTCGCCGGCGCCAACGACGGCGGTGGCAGCATTCGCATCCCCGCCGGCTGTTGTGGCCTGTTCGGGCTCAAGCCGGGGCGCGGGCGCACCCCCTGGGGGCCGACCTTCAGCGAAGCCATGCACGGTATTTCCATGAACCATGTGGTGACCCGTTCGGTGCGCGATTCCGCGCTGCTGCTGGACGCCACCCAGGGCGAGGAAGTGGGCAGCCTGTTCCGCATCGCGCCGCCGGAGCGCAGCTACCTGAGTGAACTGGACAGCGACCCCAAACCGCTGCGCATTGCGTACTCCACCACCTCGCCGATCGGCACCGAGGTGGATCCGGAGGCGGTGGCCGCGGTGGAAGACGCCGCTCGCTTGCTCGAGTCCCTGGGCCACAAGGTGGAGCAGGCGTCGCCGAAAATGGACATGCTGGCGATGAGCATGGACTGGCTCTCCATGTGGTTCGCCAATTGCGCCGCCAATGTGGACTGGGTAAAAGAGCAGACCGGCTGCGGCAACGACGGTTTCGAGCTGGACACCCTAGCGATGGCGGCGTTCGGCCACGCCACCTCGGCGCCGGACTATGTGCGCTGCTACCAGCGCTGGCAGGGTTACTCGCGGGCGCTGGCGGAATTCCACCAGCAGTACGATCTGTGGCTGACGCCCACCCTGGCGTTGCAGCCGGCGCGTATCGGCGCCTCGGAAACCCCGGCCTGGCAGCAGCACATGCTCAAGGTGATTCTGAAAGTGGGCGCCGAGAAGCTGGTGATGAAAACCGGCCTGGTGGAGCAGATGGTGAAGGAAAACCTGAAGTACGTGCCGTTCACCCAGCTCGCCAACGTCACCGGGGTGCCGGCCATGTCGGTGCCGCTGCACTGGTGTCAGAGTGGCTTGCCGCTGGGCGTGCAGATGGTCGGCGACCACGGCAGTGAGGGCATGCTGTTCCAGCTGGCCGGCCAGCTGGAACGGGCGCGGCCGTGGTTCGCCCGGGTGCCGGAGCTGTAGCGGTCGTGGCGGACCATATCCTGATTGTCGACGATGAACCGCGGGTGGCGGAGCCGCTGAGCTTCGCCCTGCAACGGGAGCATTTCCGCGTCACCCATGTGGAGCGCGGCGAGCAGGCTCTGTCGGCGCTGGCCGACACGCCGCCAGCGCTGGTGGTCCTGGACGTGGGGCTGCCGGACATCAACGGCTTCGATGTGCTCAAACGGCTGCGCCTTCACAGCGAGGTGCCGGTGCTGTTCCTCACCGCGCGCCAGGAGGAGGTGGATCGCATTCTGGGCCTGGAGCTGGGCGGCGACGACTACGTCACCAAGCCGTTCAGCCCGCGCGAAGTGGTGGCGCGCATCCGTGCCATTCTTAAGCGGCTGAACAAGGCCGGGCCTGTCGGTGGTGGCGATTGGCGCGTGGACGAAGGGGCCGCGCGGGCCTGGTTCCGCGAGCAGCCGCTGACGCTGACCCGTTCCGAATACCGCATCCTGGAGACGCTGGTGCGACATCCTGGCCGGGTGTTCAGCCGGGCCAGCCTGATGGACGTCTGCGGCAGCGACGAGGACAGTTTTGAGCGTGCCGTGGACACCCACATCAAGACCCTGCGCGCCAAGCTCAAACCGCTGGGCGGCGATGCCTGGATCGCCACCCGGCGCGGCCTGGGCTATGTGCTGGAACGGCCGTGAAGCTCAGCCGCCAGCTGCTGTTGATCTTCTTCCTCGTCATCGGGCTGGTGAGTTGGTTCACCATGGATCTGGTGCTGGGCGAGGCCAAGCCGCTGGTGCGGCAATCGGCGGAGGAAACGCTGGTGGACGCGGCCAACTTGCTGGCGGAAATCATCGCCTCGGACGTCGACGGCGAGCGGCTGGTGATTACGCCGGCGTTGCGGTCGGCGTTGCGACGTTATGCGCAGCGAGCGCCCGGCGCCAGTATTTGGGGGCTGACCAAGAACCGCACCGATACCCATGTCTACGTGACCGGCCCCGACGGGGTGGTACTGTTCGATTCCCAGGGAGACAGTGAAGGCGAGGATTTCTCCCGCTGGAACGATGTGCACCTGACCCTGCAGGGTCGCTACGGCGCCCGCACCACCCGGGCCGATCCGGACGACCCGACCTCCTCGGTGATGTATGTGGCGGCGCCGGTGCGTCACCAGGGCGCCTTGATCGGCGTGGTGACGCTGGGTAAACCCAGCGCCTCCATTCAGCCTTTCGTGGCGCAGGCGGAGGGCCGTCTGATCCGCTATGGCTGGCTGGCGCTGGCCGCCTGCCTGCTGTTGGGCGTCGGCCTGGCGTGGTGGATCAGCCGGCGGGTGGGGCGGCTGCGCGCTTATGCGCTGGCGGTGGCGGAAGGGCAGCGCCCGCCGCCGCCCCGTTTCCGGGTGCGCGACGAGATTCACGATCTGGCCGCCGCCGTCACGGCCATGCGACGGCGCCTGGAGGGCAGGGCGCGGCTGGAAAACCACACCGCCATGCTGACCCACGAAATGAAAAGCCCGCTGGCGGCGCTGCGCGGGGCCGGCGAAATCCTTGCCGAAGAAGTCGGCGATCCGGAACTGGGCCGGCTCGCCGGCAATGTGGCGCACGAGAGCCAGCGGCTCAGCGACCTGCTGGATCGCATGTTGGCTCTGGCGCGACTGGAGAAGCTCGAGAGTCTGCCGGCGCGGCGGCGTCAGCCGTTGGCGCCGCTGTTGCAGGAATGGCGCCTCAGCCGCCGGGTGTTGCTGGACGACAAGCGGCTCTCGGTCGCCCTGGAGGGCGAGCCGGTGTTGTCAGTGGAGCCGGATACCACCCGGCTGGCGCTGTTCAACCTGCTGGATAACGCTCTGCGGTTCGCCGACGCCGGCTCGTCGATAGAGGTGTCCGGCTGGTGGCGGGAGGACCAGTACGGGATCGCCGTGCGGAACCGTGGCCCGCTGATTCCGGACTATGCCCTGGCGCGGGTCACCGAACGGTTCTACTCGCTGGCGCCGCCCGGCCAGGAAAAGAGCTCCGGGCTGGGGCTGGCCATGGTACGGGAAGTCGGCGAACTGCATGGCGGCTGGTTGCGGCTGGAAAACCGCGACGACGGCGTGTGCGTGCGCCTGTGTCTGGGGTAATCCGGCTTCCTCACCAAACCCCCACAATTCCCTCAAACGGCCGATGCAAGCTGGGTTCTCCAATAAGGGGAGAGAACCATGGCCTACAGTCCATTAAAGAAAATACTGATCATCGCCGGCCTGATGTTGGTGCTGGTGGCGCCGTTGCTGATGATTCAGGTAAAGATCAACGAGCGTCAGCAGCGCGCGGCGTCGGTGAGCCACCAGGTGAGCCAGCAGTACGCCGGCGAGCAGACCCTGGCCGGCCCGCTGATCATGGTGCCGCAAGTGCGTCGGCACGAAGTGGCGTACCACGATCAGGAAACCGGTAAGACCCGCACCCGAATCGAACACCGCCGTGAGTTGGCGACGCATGTGCCCGACACCCTCGACATTGAGGGGCAGCTAAAGACCGAAACGCTCTACCGGGGCATCTACGGCACCCCGGTGTATCGCGGCGGTGTGACCTTGGAAGCGCACTTTGATGCGGGCTGGCGGCGCAGCGATGACAATGCCCGTGACAGCGGACCACCCCTGTTGGTGCTTCAGGTCGGCGATCTGCGTGGCTTGGCGGAACGGCCGCGCCTTCGTATCGCGGACCGGACCTTGCCGTTGCTGGAGCCCGGCGCGATACCCGAAGCGCTGGGCGGCGACGCTCTGGTGGCACTGTTGCCGGAACACGTGGCGGGGCCGTTCACGGTCAGCGTGCATCTGAATCTCAACGGCAGCCAGTCCCTGGCCGCTCTGCCGCTGGCCAAGGAAACCCGCATGACCCTGAGTGGCGACTGGCCGCATCCCGGCTTCACCGGTCTGTTGTTGCCGGTCGAACGGGAGGTCACGGACAGCGGCTTCGTGGGCCGCTGGCACACCAATAGTCTGGCCGCCGCCAGCGCCATCGCCTGCGTGCGTGACGGCGGCGGCTGCCAGGACCGGGGTCAGGCACTGCGCGTTGAGCTGGTGCAGCCGGTCACCGGGCTGCTTTCCAGCGAGCGGGCGCTTAAATACAGCTATTTGATTGTCGGCCTGACCTTCGCCGCTTTCTTCCTGTTCGAGGTGCTGCGGCGGACAGCGGTACACCCGATGCAGTACCTGTTGGTGGGCCTGGCATTGGCGATGTTCTATCTGTTGTTGGTGGCCTTGGGGGAGCACCTGGACTTCGCCTGGGCCTATGGCATAGGCGCCGTGGTATCCGGCGGGCTTATCGGCGCTTATCTGAGTGCGGTGTTGCGATCGAGGCCGGCCGGCTGGGGGTTCGCGGGCGCGCAAATGCTGGTATTGGTGTTGATCTACGCGATTCTCAACGCCGAGGATTACGCGCTTCTAATGGGCTCGGTGTTGCTGTTCGCGGCGCTGGCGGCGGTCATGTTGCTGACCCGGCATATTGATTGGAGTGCCGCCGCCCCGCGCCGGGAGACCAAGGCGTGAGCGGGCGCCGCGAAGCCTGCCGGCGCCTGCGCGCCTTGATCGAAAGCGCTGAATGGTCTCGCGCGGGCAGTCTGTTGAGCCGGCTACGTGAACGCCACCCTAGGGATGCCGCGCTATGTGGCATCGAGGGGATTTACTGGGCGCGGCGGGGATACTGGTCGCCGGCGCTGGGCCGGTTTCAGCGCGCGCTGGTATGGGACCGTGACGACGCCAATACCGTGTTTAATCTGGGCGTGACCTGGTGTCGGTTGGGCGCGCCGGTACGCGGACGTCTGCTGATGAACTACGCCGACGGGTTAACGCCGGCGCCGCTCACTTGGTGTCTGTCCGCGCACGGGATCCCGCGCCGGGCTCAGGCCCCTTCGCCCTGAGGGAGCGGCGGCCACCAGGCCTGAATGCGGTGTTCGGACACCGCCGCCAGGTCGCCGAACTGCAGCAGCACGAACTCGCTCTGCGTGGGGCGGAAGAACAGCTGATCGCCGGGCACCAGCTCGGTGGCCGGCGAGCCGTTGTACATCATCTGGTTGGTGCTGACGCCGTACAGGTCATTAGGGCGGATGCCCGGTGGCGACACCGGTTCCGCTTTCCAATAGCCGCCGTAGATGAAATAAGTGCGGCGGCGGTTGGGGTCCCACAGGGCCCAGGCGTCGCCCAGCGGCAGCGGCCCGGGCAGGGTCAGCCCGTCCAGCGCCTTGAGCACCGGCGCGGCGATAAAGGCGGCCGGCTCGAAGTCCTTGAGGCTGGGCACGTCGAAGTCCGACGGTTTCACCAGGCAGGAGCCGGCCGCCAGCTCGTTGAGCGGTGTTTCATCGCCGTGCAGGGTGAAGGTGGGGCTGCCGGCACCGTTGAAGGTGAGCGGCTGCTCGCGAAGCTCGGGGGCGACGCGGTAGAGCCTGTCGATAAAGCTCTGGTAGACCGCCTGGGCCTTGCGCAGGCTGTCGTCGCGGCTTTCCACCAGGTCTGGCAGCTTGCCCACGTGGGCGTCATAGCCCATGAAACCGGCGAAGGCCAAGTGGCGCGGGTGGGCGGCGATCCGTTGCAGTAGCGGATCCAGCTGGTGCGGTTCGGTGAGGCCGCCACGGTGCAGACCCACGTCGATTTCCACATTGATGCGCAGGCGGCGGTCCAGCCGCCGGGCCAGCGCCAGATACTCTTCCAGCCGTGTTTCGCTGTCGATCAGCCATTGCAGCTGGCGGTCCGGGTCGAAGCCGGTGGCGTCGGCCAGCTCTTGGTAGAAGCGGGCGGCGGCCTGCACCGGCATGGGTTTGCCGAGCAGCAGGTCGCAGCCGGGCTCCGCCTCGGCCATGGCGTTGATGAACGGCTGGTGGAACACCATTACCCGGTCGGTGCCGGTCTGCGCCATGACCTCGCGGATCAGCGGCACGCTGGGCAGCGATTTGGCGACGATGCGGTAGGCGCGGCCCGGTGGCAATGCCTGTTTGAGGCGCCGGCAGTTGGCCGCCAGCCGCTGCCGGTCGATGAACAGCAGCGGGCGCCCGGGGCCGCTGTCGCGGAACAGGGTGTTGTAGGGCTGAAAATAGGCGCGGTGGGGGCCGCCCTGGTCGCCGGGTTTGAGCCACCAGGCCGCCGCCAGGCCACCGCCCAGGGCGAGCAGGAAGGTACGCCTTTTCATGCCGGTTGCCCCTTGGCGTCGATGCCGAACAGATGTCTGAGGTGATCATTGAGCAAGCGCCCGCGCGGGTCCAACTCGCGGCGCAGGGCGAGGAAGTCGTCGAAGCGCGGGTACAGTTCGCGCAATTCATTGGCGCCCAGACTGTGCAGCTTGCCCCAGTGCGGCCGGCCCCGGTGGCGGCGCAGCACCGGCTCGGTGGCGCGGAACAGCGGCGTGGCGTCCTGCTTGAAATACTGATGGATGGACAGGCTCGCCCCGGCCCGGCCGCTGAACATGGAGAGCAGGGTGTCGTCGGCGGCGGTGTAGCGGAACTCAATCGGGAAGAACACGTTGATGTCCTGCTCGCGGATCACTTCGCAGACTTCCTGCAGGCACTCGATGCCCTTGTCCGCCGGAACGGTGTACTCCATTTCGTTGAAGCGCACCGTGCGGCGGTTGGCGTAGATTTTGTGGGCCGGCCCCCGGCGGCGGCTCTCCTCGACGAAAAAAGTCACCAGCTTCTGCAGGGTGGCGGTCATCCAGCCGGCGCGCATGCTCAGCTCGCAGACGGTTTCCAGCAGGTCGTTGCTGTCGTCCTGGGCGAGGTCGTCCTCCGGGTTATCGGTGAGCGACATGGTTTTGACGATGGCGGTACCGCCCAGCGGAAAGGCGAAAAACTCGATGTTGCGGAAGTTGTCCTTCTCCCGCTCCACGAAGTCCATGGCTTCGTCCAGCGGCAGTGTCCAGGTGTGTTCTTCCAGCCGGTAGGCCGGGGCGCTGTCCAGGGTGACGCCGGTGACCAGGCCCAGCGCGCCGAGGGCGCAGCGGGCCGCCTGGAAACGGTCGCCGTCGTTGTGGTCGAGACGGTGCAGGGTGCCTTCGCTGTCCATCAGTTCCAGGCCGGCCACCTGATCGGACAGACACGGCAGGCCCAGGCCGGTGCCGTGGGTGCCGGTGGCGATGGCCCCGGCCAGCGACTGCAGGTTGATGTCCGGTTCGTTGATCAGGCTGCGGCCTTCGTTCCAGGCCTCGCGGCTGGCCTGGGCGATGCGGGTGCCGGCGCCGAAGCGCAGGGCGCCGGCGTCGACGCTGCGCAGGCCGTTGAGGGCTTCCAGGGACACCAGGGTGTCGCCGGTGGGGACCACGGCGCTGAACGAATGGCTGCCGCCGAACGGGCGCACCGTGCCTTCGGTGTTGGCGAGCAGCCGCGCCAGGGCGGCTTCGTCGGCGGGGTAGGCCAGGTTGCGTGGCCGCGCGCTCTGGTTGCCGGACCAGTTTTGCCAGTTGGCGCGGCCGTCCTGGCCGGCGCCACTGGCTTGCCCGGCGCCGGCCAGGGTTGGCACGGCGGCGGCGCCGGCGGACGCGGCCAGCGCTTTGAGGAAGGCGCGGCGGGGAAGTCGTTGCAACATGACGACGGAGTCCTTTCAGCTATTGTTGTACTTGAGGACGCCTTACCACTTTAATGGTACTGAC
>JBELJS010000094.1:0-3706 GCA_042090255.1 Alcanivorax sp.
GCCGGCGGAGAACAGCATCGCCGCCCAGGTGACGATATTGAATTCCGGTTCGGAGTGGTCCGGCCCGAGCTTGATCGAACCATAGCGCGAACAGGCGATGGCGATCACGAACACCAGGTAAGACACCACAGCGAGGAAGTAGAACCAGCCGAAGCTGTTGGAGATCCAAGCCAGCGCGGCGTAGATCACGGTGCCGGCGGCTTCGGTGAAAAACATCGCCCATAGGGCGAACAGGAGAATCGCCAGACCGGAGCCGTAAAAAACGACCGGGTTGATACCGTCTTGCTGATCCACGGCTTCCGATTCCTGGGAAGGAGATGAAGTGGCCATCCGGAGCTCCTTTGGCAAGCGTCGCTCGAAATCGTACGGTGCGTTCCCAGATTGAGAGGCCGTCATTGGCGGGCCTTCTAATCACCTTCCCAGTATCAGCCTCCAATTCGAGAATAGCAGCCGTCTGTTACAGCTTTTTACCTGCCGCGGAGCGCCTCACCGGAACTTCACGCTGAGACGTCAGGTCAGCAGCGCCACACCAGCGGCGGTGATCAGGCCAAACAGTATCGAAAGGCCCACCAGAGCCGCCCAAGGAAATCGCCGGGGTGCTTCGGCGCCCAGCTGCTTGAGCAAATCCTGGCGCACCAAACGGGTATTGCGGGTGTTCGCTTTGAAAATCGCGTCGAACGCATCGCCGACCACGGGGACCAAACCGCCGACAAAGTCCACCAGCATGTTGCGCAACATCCGGCGCTTGGTGGCACCACTGACGCCAGCGCGCTGGGCTTCCAGAAGCACGTAACCGGACAGCACCAGGCCGGCGGCGTCGCCGATCACCGGCACCAGACCGATAAGCGCTTCAGCCCCCAGCTCAAAGCGGGTGAAAGGAATACGAATACTGGAATCGGTGAACCGGCTGAAGCGGTCCAGGCGTGCCAGGGTGGCCTGCTGACGAGCCTGTTTCTGATCGTCCATGCTGTTATTCCAAGTAGGTGTAGCCCGCCAGACCATCACGGATTTCGCCGAGGAAGCGCTGGCGCTCGTCGTCGTGAAGCTGGGATTGCTGGCAGCGGTCTTCCAGGGTCGCCAGCAACCGCTCGGGATCAAAGTTCACATAGCGCAACACCGAACTGACCGTGTCGCCCTGGATCGCGTGGGTCAGCTCAATCTCGCCGCGCTCGTTGAGGTTCACATCCACGGAGTCGGTGTCACCGAACAGATTGTGCATATCACCGAGGATTTCCTGGTAGGCCCCGACCATGAAAATCCCCAGATGGCCGTTCAGCGTTTCCGGCAACGGCAGGGTGGCCTCCACCCCTTCGCCGTCCACGTACTGGTCGATGCGTCCGTCGGAGTCGCAGGTGATGTCCTGCAACACACCGCGCCGGGTGGCGGGCTGGTCCAGGCCGGACAACGGCAGCACCGGGAACACCTGATCAATGCCCCACACATCCGGCACCGACTGGAACACGGAAAAGTTGACGAACAGTTTGTCGGCGAGAATTTCATTGAGCCGGTCGAGCAGGTCGCGCTGCTGACGGCGACGCGGGTCCAGACGCCCGCGTAACGCCAGCAGCCCGTTGGTATAGAGCTGCTCACCGCGGGCCCGGCCACGGATATCCACGTCACCGTTCAGGTAACGCAGGTGCAAATCCTGCCAGGCGCCGAGCAGTTCCGGGTGCACTTCCAGCAGATTGGGGTGCTCGCCACTGAGCACCTGGTTCAACCGCCAGAGCTCATGCAACTCCACGCAGTCGGAGTCGCCGGGCGCGGCCACATTCGCCGTCGCCTGACGTTCCTCGTCGGTGATGTTGACCAGCAGCACCGCATGGTGGGCGGTGAGCGCGCGCCCGGATTCGGAGATCAAATGCGGCTCGGGCACGTCGCTGCGACGGCACTGCTCGCTCAGGGTATGAACGATGTGCCAGGCGTAGTCCGCCAGGTTGTAGTTCATCGAGCAATAGGACCGGGAGTGAGTGCCTTCGTAGTCGACGCCCAGGCCGCCGCCCACGTCCACGGTATCGAGCGCGGCGCCCAGCTGACGCAGCTCCACATAGTAGCGGGCCGCTTCACGCATGCCTGCCTTGATGTCCTGGATATTGGCGATCTGCGAGCCCAGGTGGAAATGCAGCATACGCACGCAATCCAGCTTGCCCGCTCGCCGGCAGTGTTCCACCGCCTCGATCAGTTGCGGCGCGCTCAAACCGAACTTGGATTTTTCGCCACCGGTATTCTGCCAGTTGCCCTTGCCAATGCTCATCAAACGCACCCTCAGGCCGATGCGCGGCGACACTTCCAGGGCCCGCGCTTCTTGCAGCAGCATGGGCAGTTCGGACAGCTTTTCCACCACGATCTGCACCTGCAAGCCGAGCTTCTCGCCCATCAGGGCCAGGCGCAGATATTCGCGGTCCTTGTAGCCGTTGCAGACCACCACGTCACCGGGGTTGGAAAGCGCCAGCACCGCCAGCAGTTCGGGCTTGGAGCCCGCCTCCAGGCCCACCGGCTCGCCCTCTTCCCGAGCGCGCAGAATCTCATGGACCACGCGCCGCTGCTGGTTGACCTTGATCGGATACACCGGGGTGTAGCGGCCCTGGTAGTTCTGCTCGCCGATGGCACCCCGGAAGGCGCCGGCCAACCGCCGCACCCGGTCGCGCAGAATGCCGGAGAAGCGGGCCAGCACTGGCGTGCGCAGCCCGGCGGCACGGCACGCCTGCAGCACCGCTTCCAGGGTCGCTTCACCGCCCTGATCCGCCTGTGGGCGCACATGCAGATGGCCGTCCTTGCCGATCCGGAAATAGCCGTCACCCCAGCGCTGCACATTGTAAATGGCGTCAAACGGGCTTTGGGGCTGGGTCATGGGCGGTTCCTTGGCGGCTGCGTGCTTTGCCGCATTATGCCTGCCGGGGCCGCTGGCGGACAAAAATAGTTGCTCGGGGACGGCGTCCAAGCGCTTCTACATTGACGCCGAACGCTTACAATAGCGGCCTTCTGTGAAGCGTTTACCGGACACCCCTTTATGAGCTCCGAAAAAGACAACTGGTTCATCGAGCATTTCGACTCCGCCGGCACCGCCTTCGGCCTGCGACTGAAACGAAAGCTGGAATCGGTACAAACCGACTACCAACACATCGAGATGTGGGACACCGACACCTTCGGCTATCTGATGACCATTGACGGCGCCACCATGCTCACCACCCGGGACAATTTTCTCTATCACGAGATGATGGCCCACCCGGCGCTGTTCAGCCACGCGGCGCCGCGCAACGTGCTGATCATCGGCGGCGGCGACTGCGGCACCCTGCGTGAAGTGCTGCGCCACGGCGAGGTGGCCAGCGCCGTGCAGATCGATATCGACGAGCAGGTGACGCGCTTTTCCGAGAAGTATTTCCCGGAGCTGTGCGAGTCCAACGGCGACGAGCGGGCTGAATTGCGCTTCGAGGATGGCGTGAAGTTCATGCAGGAGTGCGAGGCGGGCCGCTTCGACGTCATCATCGTCGATTCCACCGATCCGGTGGGCCCGGCGGAAGGCCTGTTCAAGGCGGAGTTTTTCCGCCACTGCCACCGTGCGCTGGCCGACGGCGGCGTGCTGGTGCAGCAATCCGAATCACCCTTGCTGCACAGCGATACGATTATTCGCGACCTGCACGCCAACATGCGCGAGGCGGGCTTCAGCCATACCCGCACATTGCCGTTCCCGCAGCCGGTGTACCCCAGC
>JBELJS010000060.1:0-19721 GCA_042090255.1 Alcanivorax sp.
GTGGGAGCGGGCCTTGCCCGCGAAAGGGAGCGAAGCTCCCGGCAGGATCCCAGAGACTTTTCTAACGGCAATAACGAATAGCGTTTCTGGAGTCCCGCGGGGCAACCTTTGCCGGCCGGCAAGCCGGCCTTTCGCTTGCGAGGCAAGCTCCCACAAAACGCCGGCTTCAGGAAAAGGCGGGGGTCAGCGGGGATCGGACGGCCAGCTCGGGCTCGCAGCGAGCAATGATCTGCTGATACTGGCGGTCGGTGATGTGCTGAATGGACAGACGCGGGTGCACCAGCAGCTCCATGTCCGCGAACTCCGGCACCTCGCGTATCTCGGCGAGGCTGAGCGGGTTCTGGTACAGCGCCACGAAGCGCAGGTCGACCTGGAACCAGCGCGGCATATCCTCGCTGCTGCGTGGGTCGAAGCCGGGGTGCTCATGCTTGAACTGGGTCGGGTCCGGGTAGGGGCTGGACACCACCTGGGCTTCACCGACAATCGACGGATTGCGACCGCGCGAATGGTAAATCAACACCCGGTCGCGGTCCTGAATCTCGTCGCGCAGACGGTTGCGGGCCTGATAGTTGCGCACGCCGTCCCAACCGGTCATTTGATCGGGGGCATCATGCAGGTCGCGGATGCTGAAGTCGTTCGGTTCGGTCTTGAAGAGCCAAGTTCGCATGAAAGCCTCGATTGCCTGGAAAGCGCAATTTAACAGGTTTCCCGATAATGTCATCTGTATTTACGTTTCAGTGCCCGAGCCAGCATGGCAAGCCTGGATGTCAGCATTGTGACGAGGCCGCCAGCGGCGCGCCAGGCCTCCCCCTGTGGCAGAATGTGGTACTCTTTCGCGCCCGTTTGGAGCCAAGACGTGATTGAACCCCGCGAACAGCAACAGGCCCTGGCCACCCTCAAGACCCCCCGTGATTGTCTGCGCTGGGGCGAATCCGCCCTGCGCCGCGCCGGGGTTTATCTGGGTCACGGCACCGACGACCACGGCGATGAATGCCTGGCCCTGTTGTTGCACGTACTGGCGCTGCCCTCGGACACCGACCCGCGCATGCTCGACGCGCGGCTCCTCCCCGACGAGATGGAGCGCTTCGTGGCATTATTGGCACGGCGCGCCAACGACCGGGTGCCGGTGCCGTACCTGACCGGCCAGGCCTGGTTCTGCGGGTTGCCCTTTTTCGTTGACGAACGGGTGCTGATACCCCGTTCACCGCTGGCGGAATTGATCGAAGCGGGCTTCCAGCCCTGGCTGGCGCCGGAGCGGGTCGGGCGGGTGCTGGATCTGTGCACCGGCAGCGGCTGCATCGCCATCGCCTGCGCCCACGCGCTGCCGGACGCCCGGGTGGACGCCAGCGACATCTCCGAGCAGGCGCTGGCGGTGTGCCGGCGCAATATCGACGAGCATGGTCTCGGCGACCGGGTCACGGCGGTCCAGGCGGACGGCCTGGAAGGGCTGGACGGCCCCTACGACCTGATTATCTCCAACCCGCCCTACGTCGATGCCGAGGATCTGGCCGCGATGCCCGATGAATACCGCCATGAGCCGGAGCTGGCGCTGGCGTCGGGGCACGACGGCCTGGATTTCACCCGCCGCCTGCTGGCCGGCGCCGCCGAGCGGCTCTCCGAGGACGGCGTCTTGATCGTCGAGGTGGGCAACAGTGACCGGCACATGGCCGCGCTGTGGCCGGACGTGCCGTTCATGTGGTTTGAATTTGAACGCGGCGGGCAGGGTGTTTTCATGCTGGATCGCCGCCAACTGCTAGAATTTCGGGATCAGTTTATCGCCGCCTGAGGAGCACTATGTCTGGGAACAGTTTCGGTGAGCGTTTTCGCGTCACCACTTTCGGGGAAAGTCACGGCGTCGCGCTGGGCGCGGTGGTGGAAGGCTGCCCGCCGGGTCTGGCGATCAGCGAGGCCGACCTGCAGGGTGAGCTGGACCGCCGCAAGCCGGGCACCAGCCGCTACACCACCCAGCGCAAGGAACCCGACCAGGTGCGTATCCTTTCCGGGGTGTTCGAGGGTAAAACCACCGGCACCTCGATCGGCCTGCTGATCGAGAACACCGATCAGAAATCCAAGGACTACAGCAACATCGCCGAGACCTTCCGCCCGGGCCACGCGGACTACACCTACACCCAGAAATACGGTTTCCGTGACTACCGGGGCGGTGGCCGTTCTTCGGCCCGTGAAACCGCCATGCGGGTGGCCGCCGGCGCCATTGCCCGCAAGTATCTGGAGCAGCGGCTGGGGGTGCGTATTTACGGGGGCGTCGAGCAGATCGGCACCATTCGCGCTGAGCGTTTCGACTGGCACAGCGTCAACGACAACCCGTTCTTTTTCCCGGACGCGGACAAGGTGCAGGCCCTGGAGCAGCTGATCAACGACCTGCGCAAGGACGGCTCGTCCATCGGCGCGCGGGTGACGGTGTTCGCCGAGGGCGTGCCGCCGGGCTGGGGCGAGCCGGTGTTCGACCGCCTGGACGCGGATCTGGCCAAGGCGCTGATGTCGATCAACGCGGTTAAAGGCGTGGAAATCGGCGACGGCTTCGAGGTGGTCAACCAGCGCGGCGAACAGCACCGCGACGAAATGACCCCGCAAGGCTTCGTCAGCAACCACGCCGGCGGGGTGCTGGGCGGCATCACTTCCGGGCAGATCGTGCGCGCCAGCATGGCGCTCAAGCCCACCTCCAGCATCACCATCCCCGGCCGCAGCATTAATCTGCACGGCGAGGCCACCGAGGTGGTCACCAAGGGGCGCCACGACCCTTGCGTGGGCGTGCGTGCCACGCCCATCGCCGAAGCGATGCTGGCCCTGGTGCTGATGGATCATTACTTGCGCCATCGCGGCCAGAACGGAGACGTGACGCCGCCGTTGGCGCCGATTCCCGGCGGATTCTGAGCAAGGGGCGCCGTATGCCGTTTTATTGGCGCCTGTCCGGGTTTTATTTTCTCTACTTCGGCCTGCTCGGCACCCTGGTGCCGTACTGGTCGTTGTATCTGAAGGACCTGGGCTTCAGCCCGTTCGCCATCGGCATACTGATGGCGGTACCGCAGATCACCAAGATTGGCGCACCCAACCTGTGGGGCTGGCTGGCCGACCGCACCGGCGCCCGGCTGCGCATCATCCGCTTGGGCAATCTGGCCGCCGCGCTGGCGTTCCTGCCGGTGTTCTGGGTCGACCAGGTGTGGAGCATGGCGATTCTGCTCGCCACCTTTAGTTTCTTCTGGAACGCGGTGCTGGCCCAGTTTGAGGTGATCACCCTGCGCACGCTCGGCGACCAGGCGCACCGCTACAGCCATGTGCGGCTGTGGGGGTCGCTGGGCTTCATCGGCGCGGTGCTGTTGGTGGGCTGGGCGCTGGATCACCTGCCTATCGATCTGCTGCCCTGGGTGATGTCCGCGTTGCTGTGGTTGCTGTGGCTGACCACGCAATCGCTGCCCTCCGGCGGCGCTGAGCAACCCCGGCCCCGGCCCGGCGGCGTGCGCGCCCTGCTGCGCCGGCGCGACGTGCAGGCGTTTATTATCGCTTCCTTCCTGATGCAGGCGTCCCACGGGCCTTACTACACCTTCTACAGCATCCACCTGGAAGACCTGGGTTTTCGCAAGTTCACCGTCGGTGTGCTGTGGGCGCTGGGCGTGGCCGCTGAGGTCGGAATCTTCCTGGTCATGCATCGGTTGATGCGCCGGTTCGCGCTCGCCAAGGTGTTGTTCGTCAGTCTGTTGCTGGCGGTGCTGCGCTGGCTGATTATCGCGCTGTGCGGCGCCGACCTGTGGTGGCTGGTGCCCGCTCAGCTGCTGCACGCGGCCAGCTACGGCAGCTTCCACGCGGCCAGCATCGCCTGGGTGCAGGACACCTTCGGCGAAGCCCACGCCGGCCAGGGCCAGGCGCTCTATTCCAGCCTCGGCTACGGCGCCGGCTGGGCGCTGGGCGCCGGCCTCAGCGGCTTGTACTGGGCCCGCTGGGGCGCCGACAGCTTTCTGGTGGCGGCCGCCACGGCGGCGGTGGCGGCGTTGGTGGTGTGGCGCTGGCTGCTCAACCGCCGCTGTTGAGAATAGCCAGAAAGGCGCCGGCGGCGTTGGAACGGCTGCGCCCGGGGTGGGTGACCACGCCCAGGCGGCGTACCGGCAGGGCGGTATCCACGTTCAGGCGCACCACACTGTCATCCAGCATGGTTTCGGGCAGCACACTCCAGCCCAACCCGATGGACACCATCATATGGATGGTCTCCAGGTAGTTGGTGGACATGGAGATATTCAGTGTCAGCGCCTGTTCCTCGAACAGGCTTTCCACGATGCGTCGGGTAAAGGTCACCGGTGAGGGCAGGATCGCGCTGTACCCGGTCAGGGTCTCCAGCGGTACCCGCTTCAGGCGCGCCAGCGGGTGCTCGGGGGCCGCCATGAACACCAGCGGATCCTGCCACACCGCCTGGCTGTGCAGGCGCGGGTCCGGTTGCGGGGGCAGGGTGACCACCCCCATTTCCAGGTCGCCGTGCAGCACCGCCTCCCAGGCTTCTTCCGAATCAATGAAATGGATATCCAGTTTCACGTCCGGGTATTGCCGGGAAAAGCGGCGCAGCACCGGGGGCAGGCGGTGCAGGCCGATATGGTGGCTGGTGCCGATCCGCAGGGTGCCGGATACCGTACCGGTCAAGTTGCTGATCGCTCGGCCCATGTCTTCCAGGTCGAGCAACACCTGGCGGGCGCGGGGCAACAGCGCCTCTCCCGCCTCGGTGAGACGGACGCGCCGGCTTACCCGGTCAAACAGGCGGGTGCCGAGCTGCTGTTCCAGTTGGGCGATGCGTTTGCTCACCGCCGGCTGGGTAAGGAACAGCCGCTCCGCCGCCGTGGAAAACGAGCCGCTCTCGGCGACCGCCAGGAAGGCGGTCAGGGCCTGGGTGTCCATCGGTGGCTTGACTCCAGAAGTTTGAATAACTTTATGGAATCCTAAACATAAAAATTATGAATTGGAATTATCGAAAAGCCCTGCGTAAGGTGTGGCTATCAATTGGAGAGCAGGTTATGGCAGGCAAGACACTCTACGACAAATTGTGGGACGCCCACCTCGTGACCGAACGCGAGGACGGCTCCGCGTTGATTTACATCGATCGTCAGATCATCCACGAAGTGACCTCGCCGCAGGCTTTCGAAGGGCTGCGCCTGGCCGGCCGTCAGCCGTGGCGCTCCGGCGCGTCGGTGGCGACCATCGACCATAACGTGCCGACCACGCCGTTCAACAACGCCTCGGACATCGTCGACGACACCTCCCGCATCCAGGTGCAAACGTTGCAGGACAATACCCGCCAGTTCGGCATCACCGAATACGGCATCGGCGACGTGCGCCAGGGCATTGTGCACGTGATGGCGCCGGAGCAGGGCGCGGTGCTTCCGGGCATGACAGTAGTGTGTGGTGATTCCCACACTTCCACCAACGGCGCCCTGGGCTGTCTCGCCCACGGTATCGGCACCAGCGAAGTGGAGCATGTGCTCGCCACCCAAACTCTGGTGGCGCAGAAAATGAAAAACATGCAGGTGCGCGTGGACGGCGACCTGGGCCCGGGTGTCACCGCCAAGGACGTGGTGCTGCACATTATCGGCGTGATCGGCACCGCCGGCGGCAACGGCCATGCCATTGAGTTCGCCGGCAGCGCGATCCGTTCGCTGAGCCTGGAAGGGCGCATGACGGTGTGCAATATGTCCATTGAGGCGGGCGCCCGCGCCGGCATGGTAGCGGTGGACGACACCACCATCGATTATGTGCGCGGCCGCCCCGGCGCGCCCAGGGGCGCCGACTGGGACAAGGCGGAAGCCTACTGGCGCGGCCTGGTCTCCGACCCGGACGCCCAGTTCGACACCCTGGTGGAAATCGACGCCGCCGCCATCCGGCCCCAGGTGTCCTGGGGCACCAGCCCGGAAATGGTGGTGCCGGTGGACGGTCTGTTGCCGGACCCGGCTGATGAGGCCGACGAAGTGAAGCGCTCTGGCATGGAACGGGCCTACCAGTACATGGGCCTCAAGCCCGGCATCAAGACCAGCGACATCCAGCTCGACCGGGTGTTCATCGGCTCCTGCACCAACTCACGCATTGAGGACCTGCGCGCCGCCGCCCAGGTGGCCAAGGGCCACAAAAAGGCGGATTCCGTGAAGCAGGTGCTGGTGGTGCCGGGTTCTGGCCTGGTCAAACAGCAGGCCGAGAAGGAAGGCCTGGACAAAATCTTTATCGAAGCCGGCTTTGAATGGCGCCAGCCCGGCTGCTCCATGTGCCTGGCGATGAACCCGGACCGTTTGCAGCCCGGCGAGCATTGCGCTTCCACCTCGAACCGTAACTTCGAGGGGCGCCAGGGCAACGGCGGCCGCACCCACCTGGTGAGCCCGGCGATGGCCGCGGCCGCGGCAGTGGCCGGCCATTTCGTGGACATTCGGGATCTCGCCCCGGCGGATCAGACGGCTTAGGAGCGGTAACATGGAACAATTCGTGAAATACACCGGTTTGGTGGCGCCGCTTGATCGGGCCAACGTGGACACCGACCAGATCATTCCCAAGCAGTTTCTCAAGTCGATCAAGCGGACCGGCTTCGGCCCCAATCTGTTCGACGAGTGGCGCTACCTGGACGAGGGCTTTCCCGGCCAGGACAACGAGAAACGGCCGACAAACCCGGATTTCGTGCTCAACAAGCCGCAATACCAAGGCGCCAGTGTGTTGCTCACGCGCCGCAATTTCGGCTGCGGCTCAAGTCGGGAGCACGCCCCCTGGGCGCTGATGGATTTCGGCTTCCGGGCCATTATCGCGCCGGGCTATGCGGATATTTTCTACAACAACTGTTTCAAAAACGGCCTGTTGCCGATTGTGTTGCCGGAAGCTACCGTTGATGGGCTTTTTAAAGCCGAAGCGGCAAGCACCGATTTCCAGCTCACCATCGATCTGGCGAATCAACAGGTGGTTACCCCGGAGGGCGAGGCCATCGGCTTCGAGATCGACGAATTTCGCAAACACTGCCTGCTCAATGGCCTGGACGAAATCGGCCTGACCTTGCAGCAGGGCGATGCGATTCGTGACTACGAGAGCCGCCGTCTGGCCGCCGAACCCTGGATTTTCCAGGAGCCGCAACAACAATAAAACAAGGAGGCATGATGATATTTCGTAGCGCTGGCCTGTTGCTGGTCCTGGCCCTGGCGGTCACCGGTTGTACCCGTACCGCCATGTACCACCCGCCCGGTGACGACGACCCGAGAGCCCGGCTGAGCATTGAGAGCCAGCTGGGCAGCAACGCGGAGAGCGGCGGCTGGCAGATGCCCGGCGCCGGTGAAAGCACCGTAGCGATTTTCAAAGTGGACGGCGAACGGCTGGCCGAGAAGGGCGGCGAGCAACGCGTCTTCGTGGAGCCCGGTGAGCACAGTGTGGAGATTTTCGCCGACCACCAGGGCATTCTGCGCTTCGGCACCTTGAGCCATGATTTCGAGCCCGGCCGCGATTACCAGATTTTGGTCGACGAAGGCGAAGGCGATAAGCGTTACAGGGCCTTGCTGGTGCCGTCGGGCAGTGGCGTGGTCGACATCTATGACGAGACCCTGTTCTGAACGGGTGAACCAAACGTTTAAGGATTTTGAATGAGCAGTATCCTGGTGTTGCCGGGCGATGGTATCGGCCCGGAAATCGTCGACGAGGCGCTGCGTGTGCTCAAGGCCGCGCAGAAGCGTTTCGACTTGGATATCCAACTGGATCACGCCCTGGTGGGCGGCGCCGCCTATGACGCCGAAGGGGACCCGCTACCCGAGAGCACGTTGGCCAAGGCGCGCGCCGCCGACGCCATCCTGTTCGGCAGCATCGGCGGCCCCAAATGGGACAATATCGAACGCGATAAACGCCCCGAGCGGGGTCTGCTGCGCCTGCGCTCATCACTGGGCCTGTTCGCCAACCTGCGCCCGGCGATTCTGTTTCCGCAACTGGCGGACGCATCCAGCCTCAAACCGGAAGTGGTTTCCGGCCTGGATATTCTGATTGTCCGCGAGCTTACCGGCGGTATTTATTTCGGCCAGCCGCGCGGCATTAAGGAAGAAAACGGCGAGCGCGTCGGCTTTAATACTTACGTGTATTCCGAATCGGAAATGAAGCGCATCGCCCGGGTCGCCTTCGACCTGGCCATGCAGCGCGGCAAGCGCGTCTGTTCGGTGGACAAGGCCAACGTGCTGGAGGTCACCGAGCTGTGGAAAGAGGTCGTCACCGAGGAAGCCAAGGCCTACCCGGAGATCGAGCTTTCCCATATGTACGTGGACAACGCCGCCATGCAACTGGTGCGCGCCCCCAAACAATTCGATGTGATCGTCACCGGTAATCTGTTCGGTGACATCCTGTCCGATGAAGCCGCCATGCTCACCGGCTCCATCGGCATGCTGCCCTCCGCGTCCCTGGACGAAAACCGCAAAGGTCTCTACGAGCCCTGCCACGGTTCCGCGCCGGACATCGCCGGTCAGGGCATCGCCAACCCGCTGGCCACGATTATGTCGCTGGCCATGTTGATGCGCTACAGCTTGCAGCGTGACGATGTGGCGGGCGCCATTGAAGCGGCGGTGGAAAAGGTCCTGGATCAAGGTCTGCGGACCGGTGATATTTACACCGAGGGCACCCGGAAAGTCAGCACCGGGGAAATGGGTTCCGCCGTGGCCGAAGCACTGGCCGGCGTCTGAGCCCCGCTGAAGACAGTAATCCATTCATAGAGAAGGGCAACGGCCTTTCAGGAGATTCGTCTCAATGAATAAAGTCGGTTTTATCGGCTGGCGTGGCATGGTCGGTTCCGTATTGATGGACCGCATGCGCGCGGAAAATGATTTCAAGGACATCGAACCGGTGTTCTTCTCCACCTCACAGGTAGGCCAGCCCGGCCCGGACGTGGGCAAGGACATTCCGCCCCTGGGCGACGCCAAGAGCGTGGACGAGCTAAAAGCGCTGGACGTGATCGTCACCTGCCAGGGCGGCGACTACACCAACGAGGTGTATCCAAAACTCCGCGAAGCCGGCTGGAAAGGCTATTGGATCGACGCCGCCTCGGCGCTGCGCATGTCCGACGACAGCGTCATCGTGTTGGACCCGGTCAACCGTAAGGTGATCGACCAGGCGCTGGACAACGGCACCCGTGATTTCGTTGGCGGCAACTGCACCGTGAGTTTGATGCTGATGGCCATGGGCGGCCTGTTCAACGCCGATCTGGTGGAATGGACCAGTGCCCAAACCTACCAGGCCGCCTCCGGCTCTGGCGCCCAGCACATGCGTGAGTTGATCGCCCAGATGGGCGCCATCCACGGCGATGTCACTTCGGAACTGGCCAACCCGGCCAGCGCGATTCTGGACATCGACCGCAAAGTGGCCGCCACCATGCGCGGCGACGGCATGCCCCACGAACACTTCGGCTTCCCCCTGGCCGGTTCGTTGCTGCCGTGGATCGACAAGGAAATGGAAAACGGCCAGAGCAAGGAAGAGTGGAAAGCGCAGGCGGAGACCAACAAGATTCTCGGCCGTGGCGACCACCCGATTCCCTTGGACGGCACCTGCGTGCGCATCGGCGCCATGCGCTGCCACGCCCAGGCGCTGACCGTGAAACTCAAGAAGGACGTGCCCCTGGACGAGATTTATGATCTGATCGGCCAGGCCAACGACTGGGTGAAAGTGGTCCCCAATGAGAAAGAGGCGACCCTGCGCGACCTGACCCCGACGGCGGTGACCGGCACTCTGACAGTGCCCGTCGGCCGCCTGCGGAAGTTGAACATGGGCGGTGAATACCTCAACGCCTTCACCGTCGGCGATCAGCTGCTGTGGGGCGCCGCGGAACCGTTGCGCCGCATGTTGCGCATTTTGTTGGAGCACTGATGAGTATTGACCTCGCCCTGGTGGGCGCCACCGGTCTGGTGGGCGAGGCCATCCTCGAACAGCTCGCCCATCGGGATCTGCCGGTGGGCGAGTTGTTCGTTCTGGCCTCGGAAAACAGCGAAGGCAAGAGCCTGCGCGTGGGTAAAAAGTCCCTGCAGGTGCAAAAGGCCGAGGACTTTGATTTCTCGCGGGTGCAGCTGGCGGTGTTCGCCGCCGGCGCGACGGTCTCCCAGGAGCTGGCGCCGCGTGCCGCCGACGCTGGCGCGCTGGTGCTCGACCTGTCGCCGGCGTTCCGCTATGAACCCGATGTGCCGCTATTGGTCGCGGGGGTCAATGACGAACAGCTCGGCGCCGCCCGTGAACGTAACCTGGTGGCCGCCGCGGACGCCGCCACCGTGCAACTGCTGCTGGCCCTGAAGCCGCTGATGGCGCTGGGCGATCTGACCCGGGTCACGGTCACGCAGATGCAAAGCGCCTCGTCCTCCGGGCGGGTCGGTGTGGAGCGTCTGGCGCGCCAGAGCGCGCGGCTGCTCAACGGTCTGGAGGCCAGCGAAGGGCCCGAGTCCCAGTACGCCTTCAACATGCTGCCGATGGCCGGTCGCCGACAGGGCAACGGCTACACCAGCGAAGAACTCAAGGTGATGCTGGAGGCGCGCCGGGTACTGGGCCAGCCGCAATTGGCGGTGGACGTCAGCTGTGTGCAAGTGCCGGTTTTTCACGGTCTCTCGCAGACGGTGGTGGTGCAGGGCACTATGCCGATTACGCTGGCCCAGGCCGAAGCCTGCTGGCGGGATGCGCCAGGGCTGCAACTGGACGCCGACGACGAAGCCGACGGCGCTTCCCCGGTACGACAGATCCGCGCCGATCTCGGTGTGAGAATTGCACGGGTTCGCGAGGACATCGACGGCCAGGGTGATTTAAGCTTTTGGACAGTGGCCGATAATATTAAAACCGGCGCTGCCTACAACGCAGTGCTGCTGGTCGAGAAGTTGCTAAAAGACTATCTGTAATGGATACTTACCGAGATTATGTGACGCAGTTTCTAGGTGTCCAATGTAATTTCCTGCACAATCACGATAGCGATTCTTGGCAATCAAAGACCGCATCGGGATAATTTGGCGGCCTGCCGGCTGAGAGGGCGGGGAAAGATAATAAGTAAAGGGTTCGATCAATGCTCCGAAAACTTGGGATAGGCTTTATCGCTCTGGCGACCATGGCGCCCGGGCTGGCGGCTGCACTGGGGGTGGGTGAGTACGAGCTGAACTCGTATTTGAACGAGCCGCTGGATATGACCGTGGAACTGCACGATCTGGGCGGCCTTTCCGAGGACGAAATCCTCGCCAACCTGGCCACGCAGGAGGCGTTTGACGCCGCCGGTGTGGATCGCGGCTATTTCCTCAATGATCTGAAGTTCGAAGTGGACGTGAGCGGCAATACCGGCGTGTTGCGTATCCGCTCCCGTCAGCCGGTACGCGAACCCTATCTTAATTTCCTGGTGGAGTTTTTGTGGCCCACCGGGCGACTGATGCGGGAATACACCATTCTGCTGGACCCGCCCAGCTACGCGGACGGCGGTGACAGCCTGCAGCCGGCTGTTTCCGAGCCCAGTCCACGCCCGGCCACCCGGCCGCAGCCCGCATCCGAACCGGCCCGCACGCGGTCGGCCGAGCCTGACGCGCGCCCGCCAGCGCGTTCCGCACCCTCGCAAACCCCGGCCGACAGCCGCGCCGACGTTGCACCTGACAACGCGGACGGCACGCAAAGCGGCGGCAGCTACCGGGTCGGACCGTCCGACACCATGTGGCGTATTGCCCGCCAGCAGCGTCCGAGCGCGGATGTGTCGGTGCAGCAGATGATGCTGGCGATTCAGGAGCGCAATCCCGACGCGTTTATCAACGACAATGTGAACCTGGTGCGCGAAGGCGCGGTGCTGCGCATCCCCTCCGAGCAGCAGGTTCGCCGTCTGTCCAGCCGTGAAGCGCTCTCTCAGGTGGCGACACAGAATCGTGAGTGGCGCGGCATGCGTCCCGAGCCGGCCGCCGGCCAGCCGCAACGGGCGCCGATTGACGCCACCGGCCGCGACCGTAGTGATCAGGTCGCTGGCGGCGGCGACGGGCAGGGCCAGGTTACCCTGGTGAGCCCGGACAGCGAGGGCGGCGTGCGTGACGGCGACGCCACCGGTGGTCGCAGTGGGAACGCCAATACCGCCGCGCTGCAGAACGAACTGGCAATCCGCGATGAAAACCTGGACCGCTTGAACCGCGAAAACAGCGAGCTGCGCAGCCGCCTGGACGCGCTCGATGAGCAGGTCGGCACCAGCCAGCAGCTGCTGGAAATGCGCAGCGAAAAGATTGCCGCCCTGCAGGCGGAACTGCGCCGGCTGCGCGAAGAGCAGGATCTGGACGTGGACCCGTCGCTGCTGGAAGAGCCCCAGCCGGCGGCGGACAGCGCTCCCGACATGACCGCCGATGCCGATACCGACGACACGGATAACACCGACAGCGCCGGCGACGACCAGCCGGCCGTGGTTGGCGACGACGACGCGGCGCCGGCGCTGGGCGCCCCGGGCCAGAACGGTGGCGGCGACGGGCCGTCGCCGGATCAGGGCGGCGGCGGTGATGACCGCACCGCCACCGTGACCCCGCCCGAAAAACCGGAACCCGGCTCCGTGGATCAGGCGGGCTCCGGCCCGGCGAACGCCGATCAGGCGGACAGCGGCGGCGGTATCCTTGGCCTGATTCGCGACAACCTGCTGTATGTGGGCGCCGCTTTGGCGGTTTTGCTGCTTCTGTTATTGCTGGCGCTGCGCCGCCGTCAAAGCGCGGCCGGCGATGAGCACGATGAGGACCCTGACGACGGCGGTTTTGGTGATGATTTCGAAGCCCCGGTGATCGCCGGCGCCGCCGACCAGGATGACGCCGATCTGGAAGAAGACCTCGCCGACGACGAGATGGACCCGATGGAACGGGCCGACGTCTACGTGGCCTACGGCCAGTACCCCCAGGCGGTGGATTTCCTGCGCAACGAAATCAACCAGGCGCCGGAGCGCGGCGACCTGAAGATTCGGCTGCTGGAGCTTCTTCACGAGAGCAATGACGAGCGCGGCTTCCAGCAGCAGGCCACCGCGTTCGCCGGCACCAGCCCGGCGGTGGACGCCGCCATTAAACGGCTTGGCGGTGACCCTGGAGAACACGACTACGGTGACAATACCTATGTCGCCGCTAGCGCCGACGACGCGGACGACGAGCTGTCCCTGGACGACCTGGAGCTGGACCTGGCCTCCGATCTTTCGGACCAGCCGGACGATCGCGATCGCTATTCCCATACCGCCGCCGCGGGCGCTGGCGCGGTGGCCGGCTTCGCCGCCGGCAGCGATGACGCCGAGCAGAATGGCGCGGAGCAGGACGACAGCCTGGAACTGGACGACTTCGAGTTCAGCCTCGAGGACGAAGAGCCGGAGCAGCGGGACCTGCGCGACGAAGCGCCGTTGGAGCTGGACGACCTGGTGCTCGACGACGCTGACGCCCGCGGGGATGAGGGTGAGGACGACGGCCTGTCGTTTTCCCTCGACGATGATCTGGACAGCGACCCCGTCGCCTTCACCGACGACGAACTGGCGGCGCTAGACAGCGCCGAACAGCCCGGCGCCGGGCAATCCGATGACGGCACCGTCGCTGGTGTCGAGGGTGACAGGGCCGGTGACGACCTGGCCGGCAACAGCCTGGACGATTTCGACGACCTTGAGCTTGACGACCTGGACGTGTCGCTGACCGACGACCGCACCGGCGTGGACGAGCCGGCACCGGCGCCGGCTGAGCCGGCGTCCCGGGAAACGGATGATGAACTCGCCGGCCTGTCCCTGGACGAGGACGACACGGACCTGACCCTGGACGATCTCAGTCTGGATGACGATACGCTGTCGCCGCAGGCCGAACCGGATTCCAGCGTCGATGAGCTCGACGATCTGAATCTGGAACTGGGGGACGAACTCGACGACGCGGAAAAAGACGCGGCGCCGGCGCCGGAATACGATTCCGAGCCGCAAACGGCCGCTGCTCCCCCCGTGGATACCAGTGAGGCAGGCGACGACATGCTCGGCGACGACGACGACTTCGACTTCCTGGGTGAAACCGACGAAAACGCCACCAAGCTGGATCTGGCCCGTGCCTACATCGACATGGGAGACGCGGAAGGCGCCCGGGACATCCTCAACGAGGTGCTCAGCGAAGGCAGTGACGAGCAGCAGGGCGAAGCCAAGGATCTGCTCGCCCGCGTCAGCTGATAACAGAAGCGAGCAACTGATAACCTCTCTGGTGGTTCGGGGGGCGATGCCTTAAGGTATCGCCCCCTTTTTAATGCTCGCTTTACGGACCGCTAGGACGGCTTGATGACGCGAATCGCAGTGGCGGTGGAATACGACGGCGCCGGCTTCCACGGCTGGCAGACCCAGGAATCCGGTGTGCGCACCGTTCAGGAAGAACTGGAAAAGGCGCTTTCGCGGGTGGCGAACCATCCGCTGGCGCTGATCTGCGCCGGCCGCACCGACGCCGGCGTGCACGCCACCGGCCAGGTCTGCCACTTTGATTCCGACGCCGACCGCAGCATGAAAAGCTGGGTGATGGGCGCCAACCGCTTTCTCCCCGACGATGTCTCGGTACAGTGGGCGCAGCCGGTGCCGGACGACTTCCACGCCCGTTTCAAAGCCAACCGGCGCCGCTACCGCTACGTGATCTATAACCACGCCGCGCCGCCGGCGTTGTTCCGCCGTCAGGTGACCTGGAACTACCGGCCGCTGGACGTCGACGCGATGATCGAGGCGAGCCGCTATCTGGTCGGCACCCACGATTTCACCTCCTACCGGAGCGTGCACTGCCAGGCCAAGTCGCCGGTGAAAACCCTCACCAGCTTCCAGATTCACCGCCAGGGCCCGTTGATCGTGCTGGAAGTGGAGGGCAACGCCTTCCTGATGCACATGGTGCGCAACATGGCCGGCGTGCTGATGAGCATCGGCGCCGGCAAGCACCCTCCGGCGTGGGCCGGCGAAGTGCTGGAGGCCCGCGACCGTCGTAAGGGCGGCGTCACCGCGCCGCCGTTCGGTCTGTATCTGGTCGACATCGGCTACCCGGAGCACTTCGTGCTGCCGCGGCCGCCGCTGGGACCACTGTGGTTGAGCACGCTGAACGCGGCTGACGGCGGCGGGGCGGATGCCCCATAATTGACGCCCTGAACACCACGGTCTGTTATCATAGGTAACGAATGAACATACCCCGGGTCAAAATTTGCGGCATCACGCGGCCGGACGACGGGCGCCACGCGGCGCGCGCCGGCGCCGACGCCATCGGCCTGGTGTTTTACCCGCCCAGCCCCCGTTACGTGAGCCCGCGTCAGGCCGCCGACATCATCGCCGCCTTGCCGCCGTTCGTGACCACCGTAGGGTTGTTCGTGGACGCGCCGCCGGAACACATCACCGCGCTGCTGGAACTGGTGCCGCTGGACATGCTGCAGTTTCACGGCGACGAATCGCCGGACTACTGCGCCGCTTTCCAGCGCCCCTGGATCAAGGCCTTGCGGATGCGTGACGGGGTCGACCCCCAGGCCGAGGCGCAGCGCTACCGCGCCGCCGGCGCCCGGGGTCTGCTGGTCGACAGCTATGTGCCCGGCGTGCCCGGCGGCACCGGCGAACGGTTCGATTGGGACCGGCTGCCCGCCAACCCCTCGCTGCCGCTGGTGCTGGCCGGCGGCCTCGACCCGGCCAACGTGGCCGAAGCGGTGCGGCGGGTACGTCCCTGGGCCGTGGATGTGAGCGGCGGCGTGGAGGTCATCGGCGTCGACGGACGCCGGCAGGGCGGCATCAAGGATCCCGGTGCGGTAAGCGCGTTCCTGCGCGCGGCGCGCGGTTGACCCCTTTATTCAAACTGGCAGGCACCATGACGAGGAGCATTCGGTGACACAGTCTTCTGAAAGCAGTGGGCCCGACTACAAGGCATTTCCCGATCAGAACGGTCATTTCGGACGCTTCGGCGGACGCTTCGTCTCCGAAACCCTGATGGCCGCCCTCGACGAGCTGGATGTCATGTACCGGCGCCTGAAGGACGATCCCCAGTTTCAGGCGGATTTTGATTACGACCTGGCCCATTACGTGGGCCGGCCTTCGCCGTTGTATCTGGCCGAGCGCTGGACCAAGCAGCTCGGCGGCGCCCGCATCTGGCTCAAGCGCGAGGATCTCAACCACACCGGCGCTCACAAGGTGAACAACACCATCGGCCAGGCGCTGCTCGCCAAGCACATGGGCAAGAAGCGGGTGATCGCGGAAACCGGCGCCGGCCAGCACGGCGTGGCCTCGGCCACGGTGGCTGCGCGCCTGGGCCTCGAGTGTCATGTGTTCATGGGCGAGGAAGACATTCGTCGCCAGCGCCTCAACGTCTATCGCATGAAGCTGCTGGGCGCCAATGTGGTGCCGGTGACGTCCGGTTCGCGCACCCTCAAGGACGCCATGAACGAGGCGATGCGCGACTGGGTCACCAACGTGGACGATACCTTCTACATCATCGGCACCGTGGCCGGGCCGCACCCGTACCCGATGCTGGTGCGCGACTTCCAGTCGGTGATCGGCCGTGAGGCCCGCGAGCAGAGCCTCAAGCAGGCCGGCAAGCTGCCGGACGCGCTGGTCGCCTGCGTGGGCGGTGGCTCCAACGCGATCGGCCTGTTCCACCCGTTCCTGGAAGACCGTGACGTGGCCATGTACGGCGTGGAAGCGGCCGGCGACGGCATCGACACCGGCCGCCACGCGGCGCCGCTGAGCGCCGGGCGCCCGGGTGTGTTGCACGGCAACCGCACCTACCTGATGGAAGACGACAACGGCCAGATCATTGAGACACACTCCGTGTCCGCGGGCCTCGACTACCCCGGCGTGGGCCCCGAGCACTCTTGGCTCAAGGACATCGGCCGGGTCAATTATGTGTCCGCCGACGATAACGAAGCCCTGGCCGCGTTCCGCGAGCTAACCTGCGTCGAGGGCATCATGCCGGCGCTGGAATCCGCCCATGCGCTGGCCTATGCGCGTAAGCTGGCGCCGCAGATGGACGCCGACCAGGACATCATCATTAATCTGTCGGGCCGCGGGGATAAAGACATCCTCACCGTGGCGGAAATCGACGGTATTCATTTTTAGAATTCGGGGAAGGATATGAGTCGTATTGAAGCCTGCTTCGCCACACTCAAGGAGCAGCAGCGTAAGGCCCTGATTCCCTACATCACCGCCGGCGACCCGAGCAAAACGGTCACCGTGCCGGTGATGCACGCCATGGTGGAGGCGGGCGCCGACGTGATCGAGCTGGGCGTGCCGTTTTCCGACCCGATGGCCGACGGCCCGGTGATCCAGAAAGCCTGCGAACGGGCCCTGGCCGCCGGTACCGGCCTGCGCGATGTGCTGGCGATGGTCACCGAGTTTCGCCGCGACAACGATACAACGCCGGTAGTGTTGATGGGCTACCTGAACCCGGTGGAGATCATGGGCTATGAGCGCTTCGCCGATGCCTGCGTGGACGCCGGTGTCGATGGCGTGCTGATGGTGGATCTGCCGCCGGAAGAGTGCGACGACGTGGCGCCGTTGTTCAAAGCGCGCGGCGTAGATCTGATTTTCCTGATCGCACCCACCACCACCGACGCGCGGATCAGCCGCATCGCCGCCGCCGCCAGCGGCTACCTGTACTACGTGTCGCTGAAAGGCGTGACCGGCTCCGCCAGCCTCAATGTGGAGGAAGTGGCGCGGCGGGTTGAAACAATTCGCAACCTTGCCCAATTGCCCATTGGCGTGGGCTTTGGTATCAAAGACGCGCAATCGGCACGGGCGGTGAGCCAGGTATCCGACGGCGTGGTGGTCGGCAGTGCGCTGGTCAACCAGTCCGCCGAGAATGTGGATGCCCCGGATCGCATTGCCCCCGCGGTGGCGGCGATTCTCGCCGACATGCGTGCCGCCATGGATAAACAGTGATCAAGCACTGAGCGTACGAGGTCCGACTGATGAGCAATAACTGGCTGGAAAAGATCCTCCCCGCGGTGCGTCGCCCGCAGGAAACCCGGCGCAGCACCATTCCCGAGGGTCTGTGGCGCAAGTGCCCGCGCTGCGACAGTGTGCTCTACCGTCCGGAGCTGGAACGCAATCTGGAAGTGTGCCCCAAATGCGAGCACCACCTGCGCGTTGGCGCCCGCAAGCGGTTGAAGATGTTCCTGGACGATGGGCCGGTGAGCGAAATCGGTGCCGATCTGGCGCCCGTGGACCGGCTCAAGTTCAAGGACTCCAAGAAGTACAAGGACCGCCTGGTGGCGGCGCAAAAGGATACCCAGGAACGCGACGCCCTGATCGCCATGAAAGGCAAGCTCCACGAGCTGCCGGTGGTGGCGGTGGCGTTTGAATTCCGTTTCATGGGCGGCTCGATGGGCTCGGTGGTGGGTGAACGTTTCGTGCGCGCGGTGGAAAGCTGCCTGGAACACAACACGCCGCTGATCTGTTTTGCGGCCAGCGGCGGGGCGCGCATGCAGGAAGCGCTGTTCTCGCTGATGCAGATGGCCAAGACCTCCGCGGCGCTGGAGCGCCTGCGCGAAGCGGGCCTGCCGTTTATCTCCGTGCTCACCGATCCGGTCTATGGCGGCGTGTCCGCGTCACTGGCCATGCTCGGCGACGTCAACGTGGCGGAGCCCAACGCGCTGATCGGCTTCGCCGGCCCGCGGGTGATCGAGCAAACCGTGCGGCAGAAACTGCCGGAAGGCTTTCAGCGCAGTGAGTTTTTGCTGGAGCACGGTGCCATCGACATGATCGTCGAGCGCCAGCACATGCGCGACACCCTGCACCGCATTCTCGCCAACCTGACCGGGGCGCCGCTGGCCGAACCCGCCGAACTATGAGCGTCGGCCTGGACGCCTGGCTGGCGCGCATTGAACAGCTCCACCCCAGCGAGATCGAGCTGGGCCTGGAGCGGGTGCGCCGGGTGGCCGAGGCACTCGGCGCGGCCAGCCTGCCGATGCCGGTGATCACCGTCGCCGGCACCAACGGCAAGGGCTCGGTGGTGGCGCTCACCCGCGCCCTGGCGGAGGCCGCCGGTCGCCGGGTCTGTGTCTACACTTCCCCCCATCTGCAACGCTTCAACGAACGCATCACGCTGCCCGACGGGCCGGTGGGCGACGGCTCCCTGTGCGCGGCCTTCGAGCAGGTGGACGCCGCGCGCGGCGACACCGCGCTGACCTATTTTGAATTCACCACCCTGGCGGCCCTGTGGCTGTTCCGCCACAGTGGCGCCGACCTGGCGATTCTGGAAGTCGGCCTGGGCGGGCGCCTGGACGCGGTCAATTTGATCGACGCCGACGTGGCGGTGGTCACCTCCGTGGGTCTGGACCACACCGACTGGCTGGGTGACAGCCGCGAAAAAGTGGCGGTGGAAAAACTCGGCATCGGCCGGGCAGGGCGGCCCCTGGTGTACGGGGAAGAAGACGCCCCCGCCAACCTGGACGCGGAATTGGCGCGCCTCAAGGCGGTGCCGTTGAGGGCCGGCCGCGAGTTCCAGGTGGAGGCCGCCCGGCTGTCGATCCGCGACGGCGAACGGCAACGCCATTATCCGCTGCCGCTGCCGCCGCGCCTGGGCGCGGATAACTTGGCCACCGCCTGCCAGGCTCTGGTGGCCGCCGGTCTCGCGCCGGCGAATGATGCCCCCCACCAGGTCGCCGATACCGGCCTGACCGGTCGCTGCCAGGTGCGCCGTTACCGTGGCGTGCAGTGCGTGCTCGACGTGGGGCATAATCTGGAAGCATTGACCCGGCTGCGCGGGCGGCTGCCCGCCCACGCCGGCCGCCGGCGCCTGGTGTTGGGCATGATG
>JBELJS010000061.1:0-19484 GCA_042090255.1 Alcanivorax sp.
CCGGCGTGGTGCTTTTGCAGAATTCGATGTAGCGGCCGCGGGCGTCGTCGATGCGGCGCACCTTGCCGAGACGGTCGGTGGCGACCACCGAGATCGGCTCATCCAGCATGCGTTCGATTTCCGCTTCGATCTTATCGCTGAGCTTGCGGCCGTTGTCGCCGAAAAACTTGATGCCGTTGTCGGTGTAGGCGTTGTGCGACGCGGAGATCACAATGCCCGCCTGGGCGTGCAGAGTGCGAGTCAGATAGGCGATGGCCGGCGTCGGCATGGGCCCGAGTAGCCGCACGTCAACGCCAGCGGCGGAGATGCCCGCCTCCAGAGCCGACTCGAACATATAACCGGAAATGCGGGTGTCCTTACCGATCAGTATCTTACTGCCACCGTGGGCGGCCAACACCCGACCGGCGGCCCAACCCAGCTTGAGCACGAAATCCGGCGTGATCGGCGGTTCCCCGACGGTGCCGCGAATGCCATCGGTTCCAAAATATTTGCGACTCATCCGTAGTCTCCCTGAAACAGCACCGGCTTGCTTAGAGGCTGCTGTGCACGGCGTGGGCGAAGCGCACGCCGTCCACGGTTTCTTTTACGTCATGGGCACGCACAATACGCGCACCCCGCTCCACACACATCACGGCCGCCGTCAGACTGCCCGCCAAGCGCTGATCCACCGGACGGCCCAACACCTTGCCGAACAGGGACTTGCGCGACAGACCCACCAGCAGGGGCAGCTCCAGGCGTGCCAGCCGCGGCAGCTCCGCGAGCAAACGCAGATTATGCTGTACCGTCTTGGCAAAACCAAAGCCCGGGTCCACCAGTAGCTTGTCGCGGGCAATGCCGGCGTCCACGCAGGCATCGACACGCTGCTCCAGGAACGCGATCACATCAGCGGTGACATCTTCGTAGAAGGGGTCGTTCTGCATGGTGCCGGGCTCGCCCTGCATGTGCATCAGACAGACCGCCAAGCCGGTACCGGCGGCGGCCTCGAGGGCGCCAGGGCGGCGTAACGAGCGCACGTCGTTGATGATGCCGGCACCCGCGGCGGCGCAGGCGCGAATCACCGCCGGCGTGCTGGTATCCACCGAAACCAACGCGTCCAATTCCTGGTGCAGCGCTTCCACCACCGGGATTACCCGATCCAGCTCCTGCTGCTCGGAGACCGGCGCGGCGCCCGGCCGGGTGGACTCGCCGCCCACGTCGATAATCGCGGCGCCGTCGCCGAGCATCTGCTCGGCCTGGCGCAACGCCGCATCCAGGGAGGTATAGCGACCACCATCGGAAAACGAATCGGGGGTCACATTCAGGACCCCCATAACGACGGGCGCGGACACATCCAGTGTCCGCGCCCCACAGCTCAGTGTGTTGGTGTTCATCAAACCATCATCAATGGGTGTTGGCGGGCCCGCCTATGGCGTCGTCCCCGGTTTCGCCATCGCCGGACTCGTCCGAGGAGGCGGAAGCGCCGGGGCCGGGGCCCTGGTCCCGCCAGTCCTTCGGTGGCCGGGGTTTGTGGCCGGACATGATGTCGCCGATCTGGTCCGCGTCGATGGTTTCGTATTGCATCAGCGCTTCCGCCATCACGTCGAGCTTATCGCGGTTGCTCTCCAGCAGGTCCCTGGCACGGGTGTAGCAACTGTCGATGATGGCGCGCACTTCCCGGTCGATCTCCTCGGAGGTCTGCTCGGACACGTGCTTACGCTGTGACATCTGCTTGCCGAGGAACACTTCGCCTTCGTCTTCCTCGTAGGCCAGGGGGCCCATCTTTTCACTCAGACCCCATTTGGTCACCATCGCCCGGGCCATCTTGGTGGCACGCTCGATGTCGTTGGAGGCGCCGGTGGTGACGCCGTCGAAACCGAGCGTCATTTCCTCGGCGATGCGGCCACCGAACAGCGAGCAGATGGAGGATTCCAGCGCCCGCTTGGACACCGAGTACTTGTCTTCCTCGGGCAGGTACATGGTCACGCCCAGGGCGCGGCCACGGGGGATAATGCTGACCTTGTAGACCGGGTCGTGATCCGGCACCAGCCGGCCGACAATGGCGTGGCCGGACTCGTGGTAGGCGGTATTCAGCTTTTCTTTCTCGCTCATTACCATGGAGCGGCGTTCGGCGCCCATCAGGATCTTGTCCTTGGCTTTCTCGAAGTCCTCCATGGAGACCACGCGCTTGTTGGCGCGGGCCGCGAACAGCGCCGCCTCGTTGACCAGGTTGGCCAGGTCGGCGCCGGAGAAGCCCGGCGTACCGCGGGCGATCAGGGACGGGTTCACATCCTCGGACATAGGCACCGGGCGCATGTGTACCTTGAGCACCTGCTCACGGCCGCGAATATCCGGCAGCGGCACGGTCACCTGCCGGTCGAAACGGCCCGGGCGCAGCAGCGCCGGGTCCAGCACGTCGGGACGGTTGGTGGCGGCGATCACGATCACGCCGTCGTTGTCGTCGAAGCCGTCCATTTCCACCAGCAACTGGTTGAGGGTCTGCTCGCGCTCGTCGTGACCGCCGCCCACGCCAGCGCCACGGCTGCGGCCCACCGCGTCGATCTCGTCGATAAAGATAATGCAGGGGGCGTGCTTCTTGGCCTGATCGAACATGTCACGGACCCGCGATGCGCCCACGCCGACGAACATTTCCACGAAATCGGAACCGGAAATGCTGAAGAACGGCACCTTGGCTTCGCCGGCGATGGCCTTGGCGAGCAGGGTCTTACCGGTACCCGGCGAGCCGACCATCAGCACGCCACGGGGAATCTTGCCGCCAAGACGCTGGAATTTGGCGGGATCACGCAGGAATTCAACCAGTTCCTGCACTTCGTCCTTGGCTTCTTCCACACCGGCCACATCGGCGAAGGTGGTCTTGATCTGGTCTTCGCCCATCAGGCGCGCCTTGGACTTGCCGAACGTCATCGGCCCGCCGCCGCCTTTACCGCCGCCCTGCATCTGGCGCATGAAGAAGATGAAGATCGCCAGGATCAGCAGAATCGGCAGCACCGACAGGAACAGCTGGGTCAGGAACCCCTGACGCTCGGGCTCTTTGCCGGTCACTTCCACTTCGTTCTGGATCAGCGTGGGGATCAGATTGGTGTCCATGGCCGGCGGCTTGACGGTCTCGAAACGGGTGCCGTCGTTCATCTGGCCGGAAATACGGGTGTCACCGATGGTGACCTGATCCACATTGCCGTTCTCTACGTTGTCGATAAACGCGGAGTAGTTCAGCATTTGCTGCGTGGGCTGGGTGTTGATGCTGGAAGCCACTACATAGAGGACCCCGGCGATCACCAGCCACAGCACAATATTCTTGGTCATGTCGTTCAAGGGAGACCTCGCCTTACTGGGCGCATTCGCGCGTACTGACAGACTTTCAACTCTACACTACTTCAGGTGCGACCCCAATTGGTACACCTCGGTAGAGCGCGGTCGGCTGGCCGCCGGTTTGCGACTGACCACCCGCTGGAAATGGCCTTGCAGGGCCTTGCGGTACTGATCGAACCCTTCGCCGTGGAACACCTTGACCAGGAAGGCGCCCCGGGGTTCCAGAACATTGAGCGCCATGTCCAGGGCCAGCTCGGCCAGATACATGGAACGCGGCAGATCCACCGCCTTGTTACCACTCATATTGGGGGCCATGTCGGACAATACAAGGTCGACTTTGCGCCCATTGAGATGGGCCACGATTTGCTCGTAGACCGCCTGCTCCCGGAAATCGCCCTGTACGAAGGTGACGTCGGGAATCGCATCCATGGCGAGAATATCGCTGGCCACGACAGTGCCCCGTGACCCGACCAGCCGGCCGGCCACCTGGGACCAGCCGCCCGGCGCCGCGCCCAGGTCGAGAACCGTCATGCCGGGGCGGAACAGCTTGTCCTTTTCATGGATTTCCAGCAGCTTGAAGCTGGCCCGGGAGCGGTAGCCCTCGGCCTGGGCGCGGGTCACCCAGTGGTCGTCGAAGTGCTCTTTGAGCCAACGCTGGCTGCTTTTCGATTTCGCCATGGCTACGCCTGCTGGATGCAAATAGAGTAAACAGGCCCTAGAATGGCGCTCCGTTTTTTGGAGAACCCCATGCCTTTGAGCCAACAGGACAAGAAACGCCTGCGCCGTATCGGCCACTATCTAAAGCCGGTGCTGATTTCCGGTGACAAGGGCCTCACGGAAAACTTCCTGGAAGAACTGGAAGGCCGTCTTGAGGACCACGAATTGATCAAAGTGAAGATCAATGCGTCCACCCGGGAGCAACGCGCCAGCATGGTGGAGAGCCTGTGCGAAAGCACCGGCGCCGACCTGGTACAGCGCATCGGCAATATCGCGCTGCTTTACCGGGCCGCCGCCAAGCCGGATCCGAAACTTTCGAACGTGCTGCGCGCCGACATCTGAAGGCGCCGGCGCCTTACAGGTGCTCGACCTTGTCGACCTCGTATTCCTTGGTACCACCAGGCGTATCAATCTGCACTGTGTCCCCTTCTTCCCGGCCGATCAGGCCGCGGGCGATGGGTGAGTTGACACTCAACTTGCCGCTTTTGATGTCCGCTTCGTCATCACCAACGATCTGGTAGACCTTCTCTTCATCCGAATCCACATCGACGATGGATACGGTGACGCCGAAAATCACCTTGCCGGTGTTCTGGATGCTGGTGATGTCGATGATCTGGGCGTTGGACAGCTTGCTCTCGATGTCCTGAATGCGACCTTCACAGAAACCCTGCTGCTCACGCGCCGCGTGGTACTCGGCGTTTTCCTTGAGATCACCGTGCTCACGGGCTTCGGCGATGGCGGCGGAAATGCGCGGACGGTCCACTTTTTTAAGCTGATCGAGTTCCTTGCGCAGGGCCTCGGCGCCCGCGGTGGTCATGGGAACACGTTGCATAGTATTAACCTCTTTATGTCTTCCTTGGGTCCGCCCCGGGGACGGCCCCGAGGCGACTTACGGCTAATGCATTTCGGCGTGCAGGTCCTGCAGCCGGCGAACTTCGGGTTCGCCACTGATGGCCATCGCCTGGCAGACCGCGTGGGCCGCCGTGATGGTGGTGGTGTAAAACACCTTGTGCTGCAAGGCGGAACGGCGAATCGCGAAAGAATCACGGATCGCCTGCTTGCCTTCTGTGGTGTTGACGATCAGATCCACCTCGTCGTTCTTGATCATGTCGACGATATGCGGGCGCCCTTCCAACACTTTATTGACCGGCTTCACGTCCAGGCCGGCCTCGGCGAGCATGCGCGCGGTGCCGCGTGTGGCCACCAGCCGGAAACCATGACTGATCAGTGAACGGGCCACGTCCACGGCGGCGTTCTTGTCCGCGTCGCGCACCGAGATAAAGGCGGTGCCGCCATCGGGCAGTCGTTCGCCGGCGCCCAGGGACGCCTTACCGAACGCTTCCGCGAAGGTGGCGCCAATGCCCATCACCTCGCCGGTGGACTTCATTTCCGGACCAAGAATGGGGTCCACCTTGGGGAACTTGGCGAACGGGAACACCGCTTCCTTGACGAAATAGTGCCGCGGCGTCACTTCCTCGGTGAAGCCCTGCTCCTTGAGCGAGGTGCCGGCCATGCAGCGCGCCGCCACCTTGGCCAGGGACGCGCCGATGCACTTGGATACATAAGGGACCGTGCGCGAAGCGCGCGGGTTCACTTCCAGCACATAGACCTCGTCGCCCTTGACCGCGAACTGCACGTTCATCAGGCCCACCACGCCCAGCTCCAGCGCCATGGCGGCGGATTGCTCGCGCATCACGTCCTGCACTTCCTTGCCCAGAGAGTACGGCGGCAGCGAGCAGGCGGAGTCCCCGGAGTGCACGCCGGCCTGTTCGATGTGCTGCATGATGCCGCCGATCACCACGTCGGTGCCGTCGCAGATCGCGTCCACGTCCACTTCGATGGCGTCGTCCAGGAAACGGTCCAGCAGCACCGGCGAATCGTTGGAGACGCTTACCGCGTTGTTCATGTAGCTGCGCAGTTCGGCCTCGTTATAGACGATCTCCATGGCCCGGCCGCCGAGCACGTAGGAGGGGCGCACCACCAGCGGGTAGCCGATCTCCTCGGCCAGCTTGATGCCTTCGTCCATGGAACGCGCGGTGCGGTTGGGCGGCTGTTTGAGGCCCAACTTGTTGACCATGTGCTGGAAGCGTTCGCGGTCTTCTGCTTCGTCGATGGCGTCCGGGCTGGTACCGATGATCGGCACGCCCGCGGCCTGCAGGTCGCGGGCCAGCTTCAGCGGCGTCTGGCCGCCGTACTGCACGATCACACCCTTGGGCTTTTCCATATCGACGATGGCGAGCACGTCTTCCAGGGTCACCGGCTCAAAGTACAACCGATCGGAGGTGTCGTAATCCGTGGATACGGTCTCCGGGTTGCAGTTGACCATGATGGTTTCGTAGCCATCGTCCTTCATGGCGAAGGCCGCGTGCACGCAGCAATAATCGAACTCGATACCCTGACCGATACGGTTGGGGCCACCGCCGATCACCATGATCTTGTCACGGTCGGAGGGGTTCGATTCGCACTCCTCGTCGTAGCTGGAGTACAGGTACGCGGTGCTGGTGGCGAACTCGGCGGCGCAGGTATCGACCCGTTTGAAGATCGGCTGGATGCCCAGCTCGCGACGCTTGGCGCGCACGTCCGCTTCTCTGACGCCGAGCAACTGGGCCAGGCGCGCGTCCGAGAACCCCTTGCGTTTCAGCGCGTACAAGCGCGCCTTGTCCAGTTCGCTGAAGCTGCCCGGCTCAAGCCGCTGCTCTTCGGCGATCAAATCGGCGATCTGCACCAGGAACCAGCGGTCGATCTGGGTGATGTGGAACACGTCGTCCACACTCAGACCGCTACGGAAGGCGTCGCCGACAATCCAGATACGCTCCGGGCCCGGCGTCGACAGTAGCTGAGCGATGCGCTCGGAGGCGTCCGGCGCGTTCAGATCGATCTTGGGGTCGAAGCCCACCGAATCGGTTTCCAGCCCGCGCATCGCCTTCTGCAGGGATTCCTGCAGGTTGCGGCCGATGGCCATCACCTCGCCCACGGATTTCATCTGGGTGGTGAGCACCGGGTCGGCGGCGGCGAACTTTTCAAAGTTGAAGCGCGGAATCTTGGTGACCACATAATCAATCGACGGCTCGAAGGAGGCCGGCGTGGCGCCACCGGTGATCTCGTTCTGCAGTTCGTCGAGGGTGTAGCCCACCGCCAGCTTGGCGGCCACCTTGGCGATCGGGAAGCCGGTGGCCTTGGAGGCCAGCGCCGACGAGCGCGACACCCGCGGGTTCATTTCAATCACCACCATGCGACCGGTATCCGGGCACATGCCGAACTGCACGTTGGAACCGCCGGTTTCCACGCCGATCTCGCGCAGCACCGCCAGGGACGCGTCGCGCATCACCTGGAATTCTTTGTCGGTGAGCGTCTGCGCCGGCGCCACGGTGATCGAATCGCCGGTGTGGACGCCCATCGGGTCGAAGTTCTCGATGGTACACACGATGATGCAGTTGTCGTTCTTATCGCGGACCACCTCCATCTCGTACTCTTTCCAACCCAGCAGCGACTCGTCGATCAGCAGCTCGTGGGTGGGCGAGAGGTCGAAGCCACGGGTACAGATTTCCTCGAACTCTTCCTTGTTGTAAGCCACCCCGCCGCCGGAGCCGCCCATCGTGAATGACGGCCGGATAATCGACGGGAAGCCCAGCTCCTGCTGAATTTCCCAGGCCTGGTCCATGGTTTTGGCGATCTTCGCCTTGGGGCACTCCAGGCCGATGTTCTTCATCGCCTTGTCGAAGCGGTCGCGGTTCTCGGCCTTGTCGATGGTGTCGGCGTTGGCGCCGATCATCTCGACGTTGAATTTGGCCAGTACGCCGTGACGCTCCAGATCCAGCGCGCAGTTCAGCGCGGTCTGGCCGCCCATGGTGGGCAGCAGTGCGTCCGGACGCTCGCGCTCAATGATCTTGGCCACCGTCTCCCAGGTGATGGGCTCGATGTAGGTGGCATCGGCCATGGCCGGATCAGTCATGATGGTGGCCGGGTTGGAGTTCACCAGAATCACCCGAAAGCCTTCCTCGCGCAGGGCCTTGCAGGCCTGGGCGCCGGAATAATCGAACTCGCAGGCCTGGCCGATCACGATAGGGCCGGCTCCGATGATGAGGATGCTTTTTAGGTCCGTCCGTTTAGGCATGTCTGAGTAACCGTCCAGATTCGAGCTGTGTTGCTGGGGTCCGACGCCGGATACCGGCGCGCGGACGCTTTAAGGCGGCGCAGCCGCCACGGGTCACGATCTTGCCGGCATCAGCCGCCGTTCGCGTGCGCTTCCATCAGTTCAATGAAGTGATCGAAGAGAGGCGCGCAATCGTGCGGCCCCGGGCTCGCTTCGGGGTGCCCCTGGAAACTGAAGGCCGGCACGTCGGTACGGTGGATGCCCTGAATGGATCCATCGAACAGCGACACATGGGTGATCTTCAAGGTACTGGGCAGTGTGCCCACCTCGACATCAAAACCATGGTTCTGGCTGGTGATCATCACCGTACCGTCCTCAAGATTCTTCACCGGATGGTTGGCGCCATGGTGGCCGTGTTTCATCTTCACCGTCCGCGCGCCACTGGCGAGACCGAGCAGCTGATGCCCGAGACAGATACCGAACATCGGCAGGCGGGTTTCGATAATCTCCTGGATCGCGGTGATCGCATAATCACAGGGCGCCGGGTCACCGGGGCCGTTGGCCAGGAATACACCGTCGGGCTTCATCGCCAGCACTTCGGAAGCCGGTGTCTGAGCCGGCACCACGGTCACCCTGCAGCACCGATCCACCAGCATCCGGAAGATATTGTGCTTGCAGCCGTAATCGTAGGCGACCACGTGATAGAGGCTGTCGCGCTTTTCGACATGGCCTTCCACACGATCCCAGGTGCCTTCGCGCCACTCATAGCTTTCCTTGACGCTGACCTCCTTGGCCAGATCCATGCCCTTGAGGCCCGGAAAGGCACGCGCCGCGGCCAGCGCACGCGCCTCATCGACATCGTCGCCCGCCAGAATACAGCCGTTCTGGGCGCCTTTATCGCGCAGAATCCGTGTCAACCGGCGGGTATCGACATCGGCGATCGCGACAATGCCGCGCGCCTTGAGATACTCCGGCAGGGATTCCGTGGCGCGCCAATTGCTCACGGTTAAGCTTAAATCACGGATCACCAGGCCGGCGGCCCAGACACGGTCCGACTCGTCATCTTCCGGGTTAACGCCGGTATTGCCGATGTGGGGGTAGGTCAGGGTCACGATCTGTTTGGCATAAGACGGATCGGTGAGAATCTCCTGATAGCCGGTCATGGCGGTGTTAAACACCACTTCACCCACGGTTTCACCCGTGGCGCCAATGGCGACGCCCCGAAAGAGACTGCCGTCTTCCAGAGCTAGTATGGCGGGTACCGTCAACGCAACCTCCTGGCGGATAGGGACTCATGGGAGATCGGTAGCGGGAGGCCTGAAGCCGGGTTCGCAAAAAAGCGAGATGGATTGCTCCACCTCGCTTTTTTGAAACGTTCTCGTTAGGCCACCTGCTCGCCCAATCTTGGGGCAAACAGTATTTTAGGCGTTTCACGCTCCGCTGTCACGCCGGATTGCGGCCTTTGCCCCGTGTTGGCATAGTGAAATCAGCCTGAATACGATAAACAACCGCTGAAAATGCGGTCATGGAAGATCAAAGCAACGCAAAGCAAGGAGGTGCTATGCGGTTAATTGCCCTGCATCGTGCGGCTCGCGCCAGCGCCGCGTCACACACCGACACCCCGCCACGCTCACCATCCCAGCTGCGGAGCAGCCGCCAGCCCCGCCGGGGCACACACCCCGCTGCCCGTTGGGCGCTCTATATATTCGCCGCGCTGCTGGTGTTGATAGGCGTGCTGATGAGCGCCGGCGGCGTCTGGTTGATCATTCTCGGCGGCTCCTGGTACTACCTTCTGGCCGGCGTGGCGCTGATCGTTTCCGGCGTTTTAATGGGTCTACAGCGACTCAGCGGGCTGATTTTATACTGGTTTACATTCGTGGCCACGGTGATCTGGGCGCTCTGGGAAGTGGGCCCGGAGCCCTGGGCGCTGATGCCCAGGGTACTGGCGCCCGCGGTCCTCGCGCTGATCAGTCTGGCATTCCTGCCGGTGCTGCATCGACACGCCACCCCACAACGCAAGGAGGCGACATGAGTCCGACACGGAAAGCGGTACTGACCATCGCACTGTTGGCAAGCGGCGCCGCCCTCGCCCAGCCGCAACAGGGCACGACCCCGGACAACGACGTCGAGCCCAAGCAAGAGACCCGCGACCCGCAAATGCAAGGTGCCCGCGAAGGCGAACCGTCGGCGCCGGCGCAGGACACGCCGCTGCCGGCCGCCGCCAATCCGGCGCCCACCGATTGGACCGCTTACGGCCGCGACAACGCCGCCACCCGCTATTCGCCTCTGGACCGGATAACCCGGGATAATGTCAGCAAGCTGCAGAAAGCCTGGACCTACCGCACCGGCGATCTGCCCAAGGACATGAAGAAGAACAAGTGGGCACCGGAGACCACCCCGCTAAAAGTCGGCGAAGCACTCTATCTGTGCACCGCCACCAATGAGCTGATCAGTCTGGACGCCGGCAGCGGCCGGGAGCGCTGGCGTTACGACCCCGAGGTCTCCGAGGACGCGATCCCTTACTCCGCCAGCTGCCGGGGCGTGGCCTACCACGAAGCGCCGGAACTGGACGAGGGCGCGGCGTGCAAACGCCGGGTCATCGAGGGCACGCTCGACGCCCGCCTGATCGCGGTGGACGCCGACACCGGCCGTCCGTGCGAGGATTTCGGAAACCACGGCGAAGTAGACCTGACCGACGGCATGGGTGAGGTGATCCCCGGGTACGTCGCGGTGACGTCACCGCCGACGATCGTGCGCGGCGTCGCCGTGGTCGGACACCAGATACTCGATGGTCAGAAAGAGGACTCCCCCTCGGGGGTGATCCGGGGCTATGACGTCATGACCGGGGAGCTCGCCTGGGCCTGGGATATGGGCCGGCCCGGAGAGACCGGACTGCCGCCGGAGGGCGAGACCTATACCCGCGGCACCCCCAATGCCTGGACCACCTTTTCCGCGGATGAAGCGCTGGGACTGGTATACGTTCCGATGGGCAATTCCGCCGTCGATTACTATTCGGCCAACCGCTCCGAGGCGGAAAACAAGTATTCCACCTCGCTGGTGGCGTTGGACGTGACCAGCGGCGAGGTGCGCTGGTCCTTTCAGACCATTCACAAAGACGTCTGGGACTACGACCTCGGCTCCCAGGGCACGCTGGTCGACTTCCCCACCGAAGATGGGCCGGTCCCGGCGGTAATCCTGCCGACCAAGGTGGGTGATATTTATGTGCTCGACCGGCGAACCGGGGAGCCGCTCACCGAGGTGGAGGAGCGCCCGGTACCGCAAAGTGATGTACCTGGCGAAAACCTCTCCGACACCCAGCCGTTCTCGGTGGGCATGCCGAGCCTGGCCAAGAAAGAACTTACCAACAAGGACACCTGGGGAATCACGCCGTTGGATCACCTGTGGTGTCGGATAAAGTTCCACCAGGCCAGCTATGAAGGCATTTATACGCCGCCGAGCATGGACAAACCCTGGATCGAGTACCCCGGCTACAACGGTGGCAATGATTGGGGCGGCGCTTCCGTGGACCCTGAACGCAACGTCCTGATCGCCAACTACAATAACGTGCCGATGTACGACCAGCTCATCAGTCGCGAGCAAGCGGCCGAGATGGGCCTGGTACCGCTGGGTCAGCCCGGGGGCAGCTCCTCGTCCGGTGGCCCGGTGCCGCAGGCCGGCGCGCCCTACGGCGTGAAGATCTTCCCGTGGCGGATATTCACCGGCGCGCTCTGCAATCTGCCGCCCTTCGGCGGCATCATGGCGATCGACCTGGAGACGCGCGAAGTATTGTGGGATCGGCCGCTCGGTACCGCCTGGAACAACGGCCCCTTCAATATACCGTCCCGGTTACCGCTGACGATCGGCACCCCCAACAACGGGGGCGCCGTGATCACCGCGGGCGGGCTGATCTTTATCGCCGCCACCACGGACGATCTGATCCGTGCCATCGATATCGAAACCGGCGAAACACTCTGGAAGGATCGCCTGCCGGCGGGCGGCCAGGCCACGCCCATGACCTACGAGGAGAACGGGCGCCAATACCTGGTGATGATGGCCGGCGGCCACCACTTCATGGAGACGGAGATCGGTGATTATCTGGTGGCGTACGCGCTACCGGCGCCGGACGAGGCGGCATCGGATCGCTCCACCTCCAAAAAAGACAGCAACTGAGAGTCAGCGTCCCGGTCGCGGCGTTCCGCCGCGGCCGGGGGCGACGCTTTCTACTGACCCCAACCGGCGCTGCTGCCGGTAAGACCGAGCACATCCTGCATGTCGAACAAGCCGTTCGGCTGCTTCCCCAACCAGACGGCGGCACGCACCGCGCCACGCGCGAACGACATTCGGCTGGACGCTTTATGGGTGATTTCCACTCTCTCGCCGTCGGCGGCGAACAGCACCGTGTGTTCGCCGACGATGTCGCCGGCGCGGATCGTTTCGAAACCGATGGTCTGGCGGTCGCGTTCGCCGGTCCGGCCTTCACGACCGTAGACCGCGCATTGACCCAGATCACGGCCCAGCGTCTGCGCGACCACCTCACCCATGCGCAGCGCGGTGCCCGAGGGCGCGTCGATCTTATGGCGGTGATGCGCCTCGATCACCTCGATGTCGACCTCGTCACCGAGCACCCGGGCGGCGGTTTCCAGTAGTTTGAAGCACAGATTCACGCCGATGGAGTAATTCGGCGCGAAGCAGATGGCGATATCCTCGGAGGCGGCGCGCAGGGCCGACTGCTGGTCGGCGCTCAGGCCGGTGGTGCCGATCACCAGCCGGGTCCCGGCGGCCCGACAAATTTCCACGTTGCGGGCGGTCGCCTCGGGCACCGTGAAATCAATGAACACATCCGCGTCGCCGGCCACTTTCTCCAGACTGTCCGCCAGGGCGACACCCAGCCGCGCCTGCCCCATTAACTCGCCGGCGTCGGCACCGATCAGGCTGGAGCCGGGAACGTCCACGGCGGCGGCGAGTTCGGTGTCGGGATTGGCCAGGGTGGCCTCCATCAGGATCCGGCCCATGCGCCCGGCGGCGCCGATAATGCCTATTTTCATCACGTTTGCCCGCTGTTCGATTGAATCACGGCGGGGCCTGCCGACCCGTGCCGCCCTGCCTCACAAGGTAGCGCCTTACAGGCCGTCGAAGAAGCGCTTCACGCCTTCGAACCAGCTGGTGCGCCGGGGGTTATGCCGTTCGCCCCCCTTGTCCATCGACTCCTGGAACTGGCGCAGCAGCTCTTTCTGCTCGCTGGACAGCTTAACCGGTGTCTCCACCACCACCTTGCACAGCAGGTCGCCGGGCGGGCCGCCGCGTACCGGCGTCACGCCCTTGCCGCGCAACCGGAACAGCTTGCCGGTCTGCGTTTCGGGCGGCACTTTCAGCTTCACCTGGCCCTTCAGGGTGGGCACCTCCAACTCGCCGCCGAGGCTGGCGTCGACAAAGCTGACCGGCACTTCCACATGCAGGTTCTCACCCTCGCGCGTGAAGATGCTGTGCGGACGAACCGCCACCTGCACATACAAATCGCCGGGCGGCGCGCCTTGCATCCCCGCCTCGCCCTTACCGGCCAGACGAATGCGGTCGCCGGTATCGACGCCGGCGGGAATCTTCACCGACAGGGTCTTGGTGGTCTGCACCCGGCCCTGGCCGCCGCAGTGGTCACAGGGGTTCTCGATCACCCGGCCTTCGCCGTGACAGGTGGGGCAGGCCTGCTGCACCGTGAAGAAGCCCTGCTGCATGCGCACCTGGCCCATGCCCGCGCAGGTCGGGCAGGTCACCGGCTGCTCGCCGGGCTTGGCGCCGGATCCGTCACAAACATTACAGGGGTCCCAGCTGGGCACACGAATCTTTTCCTCGCAGCCGTGCACCGCCTGTTCCAGGCTCAACTCCAGCGTATAGCGCAGATCCGCGCCACGGGCCGGACCACGACGGCCCCCGCCGCCGCCGAAGATATCGCCAAAGATGTCCCCGAAGATGTCCCCGAAGCCACCTCCGCCGAAGCCACCGGCTCCGGCGCCACCGCCGGCCTGGCCGTTGACGCCGGCGTGGCCGAACTGGTCGTAGGCGGCCCGCTTCTGCTCGTCGGAGAGCACCTCGTAGGCTTCTTTCGCCTCTTTAAACTTGGCCACCGCCTCCTGGTCATCGGGATTACGGTCCGGATGGTACTTCATCGCCAGGCGGCGATACGCCTTCTTCAAATCCTGCTGGCTGGCGTCCTTGGACGCGCCGAGCACTTCGTAATAATCACGCTTGGACATAATGGGTCCGCTTTATTCAACGTCGACTTTTTAAGCTAAGACGCCGGGCCCAAAGGCCCGGCGTTGCTGGCTCTACGTCAGACACAGGCCCGACAGTTATTTCTTCTTATCGTCGTCCACTTCTTCGAACTCAGCGTCGACCACATCGTCGCCGGACTTCTGCTGCTCGCCGGCGTCGGCCTCGCCGCCTTCGGCTTGTTGCGCTTCGGCGTACATCTTCTGTGCCAGAGAACCGGACGCTTCGGTGAGCGCCTTGGTCTTGGCGTCGATGTCGTCCTTGTCGCTGCCTTTAAGCGCTTCCTCAAGTTCACCAATGGCCTTGTTGATCGCTTCCTTCTCTTCCTCGGACGCCTTATCGCCGGCCTCTTCGAGGGTTTTGCGCGAAGCGTGCACCAAGTGATCGCCCTGGTTGCGGGCCTGCACCAGTTCCTCGAACTTCTTGTCCTCGTCGGCGTGGGCTTCGGCGTCCTTGACCATCTGATCCACTTCGTCGTCGGACAGGCCGGAAGACGCCTTGATCTGAATGGTCTGTTCCTTGCCGGTGGCCTTGTCCTTGGCGCCCACGTGCAGAATGCCGTTGGCGTCGATGTCGAAGGTCACCTCGATCTGCGGCACGCCGCGCGGTGCGGTCGGAATGTCTTCCAGGTTGAACTGACCCAGAGACTTGTTCTGGTTGGCCTGTTTGCGCTCGCCCTGGAGTACATGGACCGTCACAGCAGTCTGGTTGTCGTCGGCGGTGGAGAACACCTGCGACGCGTTGGTCGGAATGGTGGTGTTCTTCTCGATCAGCGGCGTCATCACGCCGCCCATGGTCTCGATACCCAGGGTCAGCGGGGTCACGTCCAGCAGCAGCACGTCGGTCACGTCGCCGGCCAATACCGCGCCCTGGATGGCGGCGCCGATGGCTACGGCTTCGTCCGGGTTCACGTCCTTGCGGGCGTCCTTGCCGAAGAAGTCGGCCACTTTCTTCTGCACCATGGGCATGCGCGTCTGGCCACCCACCAGAATCACGTCGGTGATGTCGGACGTTTTCACGCCGGCATCGCTGATCGCGGTCTTGCACGGCTCCAGGGAGCGGGTCACCAGCTGCTCGACCAGGGATTCCAGCTTGGCCCGGGTCAGCTTGACCACCAGGTGCTTGGGGCCGCTCTGGTCGGCGGTGATGTACGGCAGGTTGACCTCGGTCTGCTCGGCAGAGGACAGCTCGATCTTGGCTTTCTCGGCCGCTTCCTTGAGGCGCTGCATGGCCAGGGCGTCGCCGCCCAGGTCGATGCCGGAGTCCTTCTTGAACTGATCGGCCAGGAAATTAATGATCGACAGATCGAAATCCTCGCCACCCAGGAAGGTGTCGCCATTGGTGGCCAGCACTTCGAACTGGTGCTCACCGTCCACTTCGGCGATTTCGATGATGGAGATATCGAAGGTACCGCCGCCCAGGTCGTAGACCGCGATGGTGCGGTCGCCGCCTTTCTTGTCCAGGCCATAGGCCAGGGCCGCGGCGGTGGGCTCGTTGATGATGCGCTTGACCTCGAGACCGGCGATGCGGCCGGCGTCCTTGGTGGCTTGGCGCTGGGAATCGTTGAAGTAGGCGGGCACGGTGATCACCGCCTCGGTGACTTCCTCACCGAGATAGTCTTCCGCGGTCTTCTTCATTTTCTTGAGGACCTGCGCGGAAATCTGCGGCGGCGCCTGCTTCTCGCCCTTCACTTCCACCCAGGCGTCGCCGTTGTCGGCCTTGGTGATCTTGTAGGGCACCATCTTGATGTCCTTTTGCACCACGTCGTCTTCGAAACGACGACCGATCAGACGCTTCACCGCGTACAGGGTGTTGGTCGGATTGGTGACCGCCTGACGCTTGGCCGCCTGACCGACGAGGATTTCGTTGTCCTCGGTGTAGGCGATGATGGACGGCGTTGTGCGCGCGCCCTCGGCGTTCTCGATAACCTTGGTTTTGTCCCCTTCCATTACAGCGACGCAGCTGTTGGTGGTACCCAGGTCAATACCGATGATCTTACCCATAACGATTCCTTCTCCTTCACACGGCCCGGGCCTCGGATGACCGCCCGGACGGCTGAAACTGTTTAACTTGCCAGCTATATGGCGGCTGGCGTGTTCTTTTCAAGAGTCCTCGACAGGCCCTCTCAGGTCTTGCTGACCACCACCCGGGCCGGACGGATCAGACGGCCGTTGAGCTGGTAGCCTTTTTCCAGCACCTCGACCACCGAGTTGGGCTCCACGTCGGGGGCCGGAATCATGGTCATGGCTTCGTGGTGCTCCGGATTGAACGGCTCGCCCTGCGGATCGATCTGCTCCAGGTTGTACTTGGCAAACACATCGAGCAGCACCTTCAAGGTGAGCTGCAGCCCTTCGCGGGCCGGCTGGAGCGCCTCGTCCTCCGGGTCCAGGGTCGCCAAACCGCGCTCCAGACTGTCCGCCACGGTGAGAATGTCACCGGCAAACTTCTCCAACGCGAACTTGTGGGCGCTTTCCACGTCCCGCTCGGCGCGGCGGCGCACGTTCTGCATCTCCGCCTGGGCACGGACGTCGGCCTCGGCCAGTGCCTTCTCCACCTTGGCGAGCCGCTCCTGCGTCTGCGCCAGCTCTTCTTCTACTGACGGCCCCTTATCCTCTGACGCCTCTTCCCGCGTCGAGGGCGCGTCCGCGGCCGCGGTTTCAACCTCGCCGGTCACCGCTTCGGTGTCGGCGAAGCCTTGCTCGTCCTGGGCCCGGGCCTGCTGTTCGTTCTGCTGTTGCTTGTCCTGTTCGCTCATATCCACTCCACACGTCCCGAATTCTGGGAAAGCGGGCAAAGATATGGGAACGGCGCGGCGGGATTCAAGGGGAAGCAGAAGAGCAATGGGGAATGGATAATGGAGAATGGGTAATGAAAGAACGTTTCCAGCCGTCTACGGCGGGAGGATTCGCCCGCGCATTATCAATTCTCCATTAACCATTATCCATTGCTCTTAGAGTTGGGTGAGCGCGGCGGAGAGGATGCGGGCGGTGATGTCCACGGTAGGGATAACCTTCTCGTAGTCCATGCGGGTCGGGCCGACCACCGCCAGGACGCCCACCGGGCCGTTATCGACCTTGTAGGGCGCGGACACCAGCGAATACTCCTCGAACGGCTGGTAGCCGGATTCCCGGCCGATGAATATCTGCACGCCGTCCGCTTTCATGCTGCGCTCCAGCAAATGCAGGATGTCGCGCTTGCGGTTAAAGGCATCGAACAGATCGCGGACCTTTTCAATGCTGTCCATCTGCCCGCCTTCCAGCAGATTGGACTCCCCCGACACCACGTAATCGGAGTCCTTGCGATCCTGGCGCAGCGCCTTGCCGGCGATGTCCATGGTCGCTTGCATGAGCACGTCCATCTGCGCCCGGTCCGCGTCCATGGTGCTCAAAAGCCCCTCGCAGATGTTGTCCAGGTCGCAGCCGGCATAGGTCTTGTTGATGTAGTTGGCGGCCTGGCGCAACTCCACCTCGGTGTAGTCCCGGCTGGTGTGGATGATGCGGTTTTGCACCTCGGAGCGGTTGACCACCAGCACCACCAGCACCCGTTGGCCGGAGAGGGGCAGAAACTCTACCTGCCGCAGGGTGGTCACGTTCCGGCGCGGCACCGCCACCAGGCCCGCCATGCGGGTGAGTTCCGCCAGGCTGCGCGAGGCCTGGGACACCAGTGCCTCCGGCGACTGGTCCGGCGCCAGCATCTGCCGCAGCTCCTCGCGAAGGCGGGCGTTATCCGGGCGCTCCATGGTGCTGGACGCCAGCAGTGTATCCACATAAAGCCGATACCCACGCTCGGTGGGCACCCGCCCGGCGGAGGTATGGGGGCTGGCCAGTAACCCCATGTCTTCCAGCTCGGCCATCAGGTTACGGATGGTGGCCGGGCTGACCGCAAGGCCGCTGCCAGTGGACAGGGTCTTGGAGCCCACCGGCTGACCGTGACGGATGTGTCGCTCCACCAGCGCCATCAGCAACCGTTGTTTGCGTTCGTTCAATTCCAACTTGGCCATACTTCTATTACCCGTGACGAACCCTCAGTATAACCACGGAAGGGCCATTCTCCGCACACCGACGCACCGCCGTCCAGAAACGGGGCTTACACTGGCCGCTGGAATCGCCTAATATCGACCCACTACTGGCCAAAAGGACAGTCCATGTTCACGCACCTTAGCGTTCGCCACTTCGCCACCGTCGATCAGCTCGAACTGGAGCCCGAACCCGGCCTTACCGTGATCAGCGGCGAGACCGGCGCCGGCAAGTCGGTGATCATCGACGCCCTGTCGTTGACCCTGGGTGAACGGGCCGACAGCGCCGTGGTACGCCCCGGCTGCGACCGCGCCGAGGTGCTGACCACCTTCGATGTGGCCGACAATCCGGCGGCCCGGGCCTGGCTGGGTGAGCGGGAGCTGGACAACGGCAACGAATGCTTGCTGCGCCGCACGGTGCGGGCCGACGGGCGCTCGCGCGCCTACATCAACGGCACCCCCACCCCGCTCACCGAGGTCCGTGAACTCGGCGAGATGCTGATCAGTATCCACAGCCAGCATGAGCACCAGGCCCTGCTGCGCAAGGAAACCCACCGCCAGCTACTGGACAATTTCGCCGAGGCCGGCGCCCAGGCGGAGCAGGTGCGCGACCACTGGCGTGCCTGGCAAAAGGCCCGCCGCGCCCACGACAAGGCCCTGGCCGGCGCCCGCGAGCAAACCGAACGCCAGGAGTTGCTGCGCTTTCAACTCGAAGAGCTGGACGCGCTGGCGCTCACCGAAGGGGAACTGCCGGAGCTGGAACAGGAGCAGCAGCGCCTGGGCAACGCAGAAGCGCTGATACGGCTCTGCCAGCAGGCGGTCACCGCGCTTTACGACGGCGACGAGGGCACCTGCAACGACCAGCTCGGCCAGGTCAGCCACTGGGTGGAAGAGGCACGCCGCAGCGACGATGCCCTGGCCACGGTATTCGACACGGTGGAATCCGCCCGCCTGCAGGTGGAGGCCGCCGCCGACGACCTGCGCCACTACCTGGAAAAGCTGGATCTGGACCCGCAACGCCTGAGCCAAGTGGAGGCGCGGCTCGACCAGACCTATACGCTGGCCCGAAAACACCGCCTGCGCCCCGAG
>JBELJS010000062.1:0-19422 GCA_042090255.1 Alcanivorax sp.
TCTCCTGACAATGAGGCTGAAAATCAAACTCTTAGAGATCAAAACTCTCTTGGCCTCGGTGCGCTTGAGGATGCCCTGGATCGCGTCCTCGGTAAGGAACTTGAGGATCGGCGACTGCAGGCCTTCGGCGCCGGCGTCGAGGTCGTTGACCTTGATATAGGCCAGGCCCTTGGCGCCGTAAATGCCCACGAACTTGGTGTATTCGTCGATCTCCTTGCGCGACAGGTCGCCGCCGCCAGGCACGTTCATGGCTACCACGCGGCCTTTCGGGTCTTTCGCCGGCCCGGCGAACACCTTGAACTCGACGCCGTCCATCAGGTCGGCGACATCGATCAGTTCCAGCGGCACACGTAGATCCGGTTTGTCGGAGCCGTAGCGGCGCATCGCCTCTTCATAGGTCATGCGCGGGAACTCGGGCAGCGTCACATCCAGCATGTCCTTGAACACGCTTTTCACCATCGACTCGGTGATCGCCATGATGTCGTCCTCCTCCACGAAGGACGCCTCCAGGTCGATCTGGGTGAATTCCGGCTGCCGGTCGGCGCGCAGGTCCTCGTCACGGAAGCACTTGGCGATCTGATAATAGCGGTCGAAGCCGGCCACCATCAGCAGCTGCTTGAACAGCTGAGGCGACTGCGGCAGCGCGAAGAAGCTGCCCGGGTGGGTGCGGCTGGGCACCAGGTAGTCGCGGGCGCCCTCCGGGGTGGCGCGGGTCAAGATGGGCGTTTCCACGTCCATGAACCCCTGGCCTTCCAGGTGGGCACGCACCGCGTGGGTGAGCCGCGAGCGGAACTGGAAGCGCTTCAGGGCTTCCGGGCGGCGCAGATCCATATAACGGTACTTGAGCCGCACTTCCTCGCCGGCGGCGGAGTATTCGTCCAGCTCGAACGGCGGCGTCTGGGCTTCGTTGAGGATGGTCAGCGACAGGCCCAGCACCTCGATGTCGCCGGTGTCCATGCGCGGGTTGCGCACCGACTCGTCGCGCAGGCGCACCCGGCCCTCGAGCTGCAGCACGTACTCGCCGCGCACCTTGTCGGCCAGGGCGAAGGCCTCTTCGGTGTCCGGGTCGAACACCACCTGCACCAGGCCGGTACGGTCGCGCAGGTCGAGGAAGATCACCCCGCCGTGGTCGCGGCGGCGGTGAACCCAACCGCACAACCGCACTGTTTCCCCGTCGTGGGAGGCTCGCAAATCACCGCAATAATGGCTTCGCATGTGTTCTGTCCGTTCCTGAATCCGATGAAGCCGCCGTCGGGACGGCCTGGGTGGCTGAAAAGGCGGCCTAGTATAGCGATTCGGGGTTGGGCCTGCTAACCCTTGCCGGCGTGACCGTCGAGAACGCCGATTCGGTGCCGAAACACACAAAAAATAGGGGCTGGACGCCTTGTACCGCGCATATCCATGGCATATAACTGGATGCGCACTGTATCAGTCGTGCCTCTGAGGCCGCAGTACAGGGGTGCCCTGACAGGGACACGCAGTTTCTTTTATTCCAGGAAGTCATCAACAAAAGGGGTAAGCAATCCTATGGCTGCAAAGAAAAAAGCGGCAAAGAAGGCCGCCACGGCAACCACCACGCGTCGGGTGAAGGCAATCGCCGATCCGATGACCAAATCCCAAATCATCGCTCAGATCAGCGATTCCACCGGCCTCACCAAGAAAGACGTTAACGGCGTTTTCGACGAACTGACCGATATCATGGAAGGTCACCTGAAGAAGCGCGGCGCCGGCCAGTTCACCCTTCCCGGTCTGTTCAAGGCAGTGACCCAGAAGAAGCCGGCCACCAAGGCACGCAAGGGCATCAACCCGTTCACCGGCCAGGAAACCACCTTCGCCGCCAAACCCGCCCGCACCGTGGTCAAAGTCCGGCCACTGAAAAAGCTCAAGGACATGGCTCAGTAAGTCCGCGTCCCACCCTCCGGGCCGGCGCGGTCGCCGGCCCGGAGCGTCCCCGCCCTTCTTGTTCACGCCCCCTCCTCGCCCCCCGGGGCTTTAAACCCTATAATCCCCGCCCCTGGAAACCCGGCCGGTCACACCGGGCCGAGCGCGCAGCGCAAGCAGACAACGTCGGAGGTGGTGAATGGCAGAGCGCAAAGACAAGAAGAAGGTGGTCGGCGAGCCGATGACCGACGAACAGATCAAAGTATTCCTGGACTTCCCGCCGGAAGACGGCGAAAACCCGGACTTTCACGTCCTGCTCAAGGCCTACCGTGCCCTGCGGGTGGAAGACTTCGAGCGCTTCGTGGCGTTTTTCCAGGCGCAGGACCGCGACATCCGCGCCACCGACGACCAGGGGCGCACGCTGCTGGACATCGTCCGCGGACACGGCAAAAGCGAGCCGTTCGTGGCGATCCTGGAACAAGCCGGCGGCTGACTGACCGTAGAGCCGCCACCCCCCGGCTGGTGAATTCTTGTTCGCCCTGCTCTTCCCATGGCAAGGTTCGACTTTCTTATTTGGTTTGCCTGAGCCATGCCGGCCCTGCCGGCGACGTCCTGATAAAAAAAGAAGAGCATCGTCATGAAAGTGGAACTTCACCGAGGCCGCGCGGGATGGCGCTGGCCCCTATTGATCGTATTGTGCCTGACCAGCCTGGGCCTGCAGGCGCAGAACACCCCTGATATCGACCCCGCCCTGCTGATCGACGAGGAAGACCAGGTCACCCAGGAAGAGCTGGCGATGGAGAACATCCCGGTCGATGAACGCATCTTCATCGAGCCCTGGAACGAGGTCCCCTACAACCGCGCCTACTTCACCTACACCGACGCTGAAATCCGCCAGAAATGGGATTACCTGATGCGCGGCCTGCGCATGCCCTACCCCTCCGCGGACTACCTGCGCCGCCAGTTCGAAAAATACCCTTTCCTGCGCGACGGTCTGGAAGGTTTCGACGGCGACTTCCGAAACCTGGAGCGCCGCTACGTCAACGTCTGGCGCCACTTCTTCGCCGGTAATTTCCAAACCGCTCGCCGGCTGGGGCTGGAACTGGGGCCGATCGGCGAGATTCCGGCGTTGTTCGCGCAACTGCTCTACGCGATCTACCTGGCCGACCGGCAAAGCGTCAAATACATGATGCTGCAAGACATGGCCAACCGCACCGAGCGCTACTTCGACCTGATGGAGCCCGCCGAGGACGACCCGGAGATGGAGCCGGTGGTGGCCGTGGTGCGTCTCGGCTACGCCTACGCCATTGCCCGCATCGCCGAGGAATCGCCGGTGCCGATCATCGTCGCCCGCCGCTATATCAGCAAGATCAAGGGCAACGCGGAACGGGTCCTGGAGATCATGCCTGACCACCCGCTTGGCCACGCCTTTCTGGCCGGCGTGGACGCCGGCATCATGCGTCGGGTGGGCAAGTTCACCGGCCGCATGACCTACGGCGCGCGCACCACCACCGTCCAGGATTCCTTCGACGAGGCCCTGACGCTGGCCCCGGACATCCCCATCGTCCACTACGAATACGCCAACGCGCTGATCTACATGAACCGCAAGCGCGACCTCAACGAGGCAATCAGCCACCTGGAAACCGCGATGCAGCTCAAGCCCCAGTTTTCCATGGACGCGCTGGATGTGATGTACTCCTACCAGCGGCTGCGCGAAGTGCGTCTGTACGCGCTCAACTTCCGCAGCTTCCGGCTGTTCGAGAAAGCCCGGCGCACCTTCAGCAAGCACACCGACCGCAACCTGACCAGCGTGATCTCCGGGCCACTGACCACCGACATGCTAGAGAATCCGGACGACTACGTACTGCCGGAGCGTCAATAACCGCCAATACAAGGGGCCCCATGCGCTGGTACCAGGACCATCTGTTTCCAAAACTTCTGGACTGGGCCACCCGTCCGCTCTACCGCGACCGCCAGCGCCTGCTGCAAGGCGCCCGCGGTCGCGTGCTCGAGCTGGGCATCGGCACCGGCGCCAACCTGGCCCTGTACGGCGACGCGGTCAGCGAAATTCACGGCCTGGAGCCGGAGGCGGCGATGCTGGCTCTGGCCCGCCAACACGCACGGGAAGCCGGCATCCGCCAACCGCTGCACCTGCTTCGGGGCGACGCCCGCCGGCTGCCCTACCCGGATGGCCATTTCGATACCGTGATCGCCTGCCTGGTGTTCTGCACCATTCCCGATCCACACCTGGCCGCCCGCGAGATGCACCGGGTGCTGGCCCCCGGCGGCCGCCTGTTGTTGCTGGAACACATCGCCAGCGGCCGACCACGCACCTTGCGCTGGCAGCAGCGGGTGGACCCGCTCTGGCATCACCTGGCCTGCGGCTGCCACCTCACCCGCCCCACCCCGGACACCCTGCGCGACGCCGGCTTCGACCTCGCCGAAACGCGCGTTTTCCGGCACCGCAAGCTACCCGGGTTAATGGCCGAACTGCTGGAAGGCAGCGCCCGCCGCGCCGACTGACCAGCGCGGCAAAACGCCACCTGCCGTTCCCTGTCCGCGAGGGGTACAATCCGCGCCCATGAACTCGTCCCTGCAACGCGTCTGGCGCCGGCGTCTGATCGGCCTGCGCAGTCTGCTGGTAGTGTGCCTGGCGCTGGCGCTATTAATGCTTCAGCAAACCGCGCGCACGCCCGCCAGCCTGGAGCCCCTGCTGTGGCTGGGCGCCCTGTTGCTGCCCAATCTGGTGGCCCTGGCCAGCCTCAACGCACACTGGCAACAACGCCTTCTCGCCCTGGAACTGACCCTGGACGTGGCCATCTTCGTCGGGCTGGTGCAGCAACTGGGTGGCGCTGGCAACCCGTTGTCGTTCTACCTGCTGGTGCCGCTGTTGCTCGGCGCGCTGACCCTGGGCCGTGGCGCCGCGGTGTGGCTGCTGGCGGTGACGCTGGTCGGCTACCTGCTGGCCACGCTCTGGCACAGCGCCCCGCCGCCGCACTCCACACTGCACGCCCTGACCCGGGAGCTGAGCCATACCCACGGCCTGGGTATGGGCGTGGTTTTCGTTGCCCTGGCGCTGTTGCTGACCGCCCTGGGCCAGGTGATTCAAAGCCTGGCCCGCCAGCAACAACGCCAGCACGACCGCTTGCTGGAGCTGGCCGGCCGCCGCGAACGTCTCTACCAGGTGGCGGCGACCCTGGCCCACCAGGCCCACGAGCTCAACACGCCGCTCAGCAGCCTGGTGATGCTGGCCGACAACGCCGCCCGGGAACCGGGCCTGCCGCAAACCACCCGCGACGACCTGGCGCAAATCGAGGCCCTGGCCCGGCGTGTCGCCGCCCGGCTACGCAACGCGGACGCCGACAGCCTGCCGGAGCAGCCCGCCTACCAGGCGCTGATGGCGCGAGTGCGTGACCATCTGCGCCATCTGCATCCCACCCTGACGTTGACGGTGCGCGGACCCGCCGAACACCGTTTTGACGACGGCGGCGCCTGGTTCCGGGTGCTGGCGAATCTCGGCTACAACGCCATCGACGCTGGCGCCGAGCGGCTGGATGTGCGCCTGGAAGAATTGGCGGGGGGCGGCCCGGGCCGGGGCGGCTGGCTTCTGCAGGTGAGCGACGACGGCCCCGACCACCCCGAACGCCGCGCGGACGAAGGCCTGGGCGTGGGCCTGGCGCTGGTGGAAAGCACCCTGGCGGCGCTGGGGGCCACCCTGACGCTGCGTTTCGAACGCCAGTGGAGCCAGGCCCGGATCGAATGGAGCGAGCATGACACCTGAATCCCTGCTGCTGCTTGAAGACGACGCGCTGCTCGCCGAGCAGACCCGTCGTGCCTTTACCCGCCATGGCATCGCGGTGCATCACGCCGCCGACCTGCAACAGGCGCACGCGCTGCTGGCCACCCTTGCCAGCCTGGACGCGGCGGTGCTGGACCAGAACCTGGGCGGCGACAACGGGCTGGATCTGATCCAACCGCTGCTGGCCCGCTTCCCGGACTGCCGGGTATTGGTGCTGACCGGCTACGGCAGCATCCCGGCGGCGGTAGCGGCGACGCGGCGCGGCGCGCACAATTACCTCACCAAACCGGCCAACGCCGGCGAGATTCTCGACGCCCTGGGCCGTGATCCGGACGATACCGACGATCTCCCCGAGGCGCCGCCCTCGTTGCAGCGTCTGGAGTGGGAGCACATTCAACGGGTTCTTGACGCCAATGATGGCAACATCTCCCGTGCCGCCGAAGCGCTCGGCATCCATCGCCGCACGCTGCAACGGCGCCTGAAAAAACGGCCCAGTCCCAGTCACTACCAGGGACGTTGATTATTTTGTAAAACCCTTTCCCCAGTGCGCCCGGTTGACCACAATGCGGTGTCTTAATCCAGGAATCACAAGGGCGTCGATGAGCAGCCGTTTAAGCCTCGCAACCCTGGCGGTCCTGGCCATCCTTACGGCTTTGGCGATGCCCGGGCGGGTCAGCGCCGACCCGGCTCCGGAACTGACGCTGAAGATATCCGGCGACCGGGAATGGCCGGAAGGCGTCCAGGCCAACCTCCGCACCCTGATCGACCTTAGCCGTTACCCGTGCCGGCCCGGGCCCGGCCAGAAAGCACTGATCCAACGCCAGGTGCGCGACAACAGCGGCGCCGCCCTGCAGGCGCTGGGCTTTTATCAACCGGTGCTGACGCCGCAATGGACGGACGCCACCGACGATCAATGCTTCGCGCTGACGCTCACCGTGGACCCGGGCGAGCCCACCCGTATCAGCGCCCTGGACATCACGCTCAACGGCGACGCCGCCGACGATCCGGCTTTCCAGCGCACCATCGACAACGCCGGCCTGAAAAAAGGGCAGCGGTTACGCCACAACCGCTACAGCCGCCTGAAGCAGTCGCTCCAGCAACTGCTGATCAACCGGGGGTACGCCGAAGGCGCCCTCACCCGGCACCGCCTGGAGGTGAACCGGGACCGCCGTACCGCCCGGGTGGTGCTTCAAGTGGACAGCGGGCCCCGCTATCGTTTCGGCGACATTACCCTGACCGGCGACGCGCAGATCAACGAACGGCTGCGCCGCGCCTATTTACAGTTTGTCAGCGGTGAGCCGTTCAGCAACGACAAGCTGCTCGCCACCCAGCAGGCGTATCTGGGGGCCGGCTACTTCAGCGCCGTGCGTCTGGACCGGGAGGAGCCGAACGCGGACACCCGCACCATCGACGTGAGCATCCACTTCAATCCACGCAACGAGTGGGCGCTGCTGGCCGGCATCGGCGTCAGCACCGACACCGGCCCGCGCCTGCGGCTGGGCGTGGAAAACCGTCGCATTAATGCCGCCGGCCACACCGCCCGGGTGGAAACCGAGTTCTCCAGCGTGCGTCAGGGTGTCGGCGCCGGCTACACCATCCCGCTGCGCGACCCGATCAATGAGAAGATCGAGCTGCGCACCCGCTATGTGAACGAAGAGACCGACACCAGCGAAAGCGAGATTTTCAGCACCAGCGCCGACTACATCGTCAAACTCGAATCCGACTGGGTGACCACCACCTCGCTGGAATATCTGCGCGAAACCTACACCGTGGCCGACCAGCTCGATCAGGTAGAGCTGATAATCCCCGGCTTTCAGCTCAGCCGGGTGGTCTACGACGACCCCATCTATCCACGCTTTGGCTGGCGCCTCGGCGGCAAGGTGCGCGGCGCGCACAAGACGCTGGCCTCGTCGGCGTCCTTCGCTCAGTTCGATGGCTGGGCCAAATTGATCTTTCCGCTGTTCAACGGCCGCGTCATCACTCGCGGCGAGGTGGGGTACACGGAAGTGTCCGACGTCACCGAGCTGCCCGCCTCGATCCGCTTTTTCGCCGGCGGCGACGCCAGCGTGCGCGGCTTCGCCTACGAATCCCTGGGCCCCATGGACAACGACGGTGAAGTGATCGGCGGCCGCCATCTGCTGGTCGGCAGCCTGGAATACGACCACCCGGTGAGCGAACAATGGAGCCTGGCGGTGTTCACCGATGCCGGCAACGCCTTCAACAACTTCGATGATTATGAAATCCGCCGCAGCGCCGGCTTCGGGGTCCGCTGGCGCTCGCCGCTGGGGCCGATCCGGGTGGACTTCGCCCGCGGCGTCGAAGAGGGCCGCGAGTGGCGGCTGCACCTGAGCATGGGGCCGGACCTGTGAAGCGCGCTCTGCTGATCGGCCTGCTGCTGATCCCGTTGCTGCTGATCGGTGCCCTGCTGGCGCTGCTCGGTACCCGCGCCGGCAATGTGTGGCTGCTGGACCGGGCCGGGCCGTATCTGCCCGGCGAACTGAGCGTCGAGAACTGGCGCGGCAACCTGCTCGCCGGCGTCGACGTTGGCACGCTTCACTACCGGCAAGGCGAGGCCGGGCAGGCCCTGGACGTGGCGCTGAGCGATCTGCACCTGGAATTGGCGCCCGGCGAGCTGTTCGGTGGCTGGCTGGTGATACGCGCATTGCGCGCCGAGCAGATCACTCTGACGCTGCCGGCCGGCGAACCCCCAGAGCCGGACGCGCCGCCCTTCGAGCTGCCGGACAGTCTGGCGCTGCCCCTCGGCGTGCGGATCGAAACACTGTCGGTGGGCCGCTTCACCCTGGGCGGCGAATCGCCGCTGCACCTGGACCGTATCGAGGCCCGTGAGCTGGCCGCCTGGCGTAAGCTCAACCTGCCCCGCGTGGCCCTGAGCGTGGCCGATACCCGGCTGCACGCCAACCTCAGTGGCCCGTTAAGCACGCCCTATGACCTGCGCGGCGAGCTGGACTGGCGGCGCCCGGCGGCACCAGATGCAATACCGCAAACCGCCGGTCGGCTGCGGTTCAACGGCACGCCAGAGGCTGTGAGCGTGGAGCACGTTCTGTCGGCGCCCGCGCAACTGATCACCCAGGGCGAGCTGGGCTACCGCGACGGCCAGGTGCATCTGGACCTGCGCCACCACTGGCCGGCGCAACCCTTGCCGGTGGAGACGCCGGTACCGGCGCGCCTCGGCGAAGGCGAGCTGACCACCCGGGGCACCCTGGACAGCGTCCGCCTGGAGGGGCAGACCACCCTCACCGCCGACGGTCGTCCGCTGGCGCTTACCCTGGCCGGCGACGCTGGCCTGGAGGGCCTGACGCTGGACACCCTGAGCCTCAAGAACGAGGGCCAGAGCCTGACGCTGAGCGGCCGCCTGAACTACCAGAACGGCCTGGCCTGGAACCTGGACGCGCAAGGGCAACATCTGGACCCGGCGACCCTGGCGCCAGCCTGGCCCGGCGACCTGACGTTGAAGGCGCGCACCCAAGGCCATTGGCGCGGCGCCGACGACTGGGCCCTTACCGCCGACCCGCTGTCGCTCACCGGCACCCTGCAGGGCGACCCGGTGACCCTGAACGGCCAGGCCCGCCAGGACACCGGCGGCGATCTTACGGTCACCCTGAACGGCCGCTGGGGCGCGGACCGCCTCAGCGCCCGGGGACGGGTGGGCGACACCCTGAATCTCGACGGCACCCTCAACATCGAACGGCTGACGCGCTGGTACGCCCCGGCACGGGGACGTCTGCAAGCGGACTGGCGCTTGCGCGGCCCGCTCAATGCGCCCCGGCTGAGCGGCACCGCCAACGGTGACGCCCTCGGCTATCAGGACTGGCGGCTGGACGCCTTGAGCGCCCGCTTCCAGGACCTCAACGCGGGCCGCGTGCCGATGACGCTGGCGCTGGAGGGCCGTGCGCTCAGCCAGAACGGCGAGACCCGGGTCGAGCGTCTGGATCTCGGGCTGGAAGGCCGGCGCGATGACCACCGGCTGGAGGTGTCGGTGGAGAACGAGGGCGCCGCCACCACCCTCACCACCGAGGCCGGCCTCAGCGACGACCGGGTCTGGTCCGGGCGTCTGCTCACCTGGCAACTGCAGGAGCGACAGCTGGGCGCCTGGACCCTGGCGGACCCGGTACCCTTTAGCCTGGGCGCCGACCGGCAATCCCTGGAGACACTGTGTCTGCAGAGCCGCGACGACCCCGGCCGGCTGTGCCTGACCGGCAGCCACGCCGCCAACGGCCGCATCGACGGCAATCTGGAAGTGCGGTCTCTGCCGCTGGCCCTGGCCAACCCCTGGCTTGGCGACGGCATCAACCTGGAAGGTCGTTTGCGCGCCGACGCCACCTTCAGCGGCAGCGCCGCCCAGCCCCGTGGCCAGTGGTCGCTGAATCTGCAGGACGCCGCAACCCGCTTTGTCGGCGTCGACCCCCCGTTGACCCTGGTGTTCGAGCAAGCAGCACTCACCGGCACCCTGGAAAATGGCCGCCTGGATCAGCAACTGGATCTGGTGGTGACCGACCAGGGGGAAGTGCACGCTCAAGTGGCAAGCGGGCTGGACCTGAACGCGCCGATGGACGGCCGGTTGCGCCTCGACATCCCCCGCCTGAACGACCTGGCACCGCTGCTGCCGCGGGTCGGTGAGCTGGAAGGCCGGGTCCAAGGCGATCTGAACCTGGGCGGCACGCCGGCCGGGCCCAGGCTAGACGGGGAGATCGCGCTTGTTGGCGGTCGCGCCACGGTGCCCGACCTGGGCATCAGCGTCGAAGGCATCCGCCTGGCGGTGACCGGCGACGCCTCCGGCACCCTCAATCTGGACGGGCGCGCCCGGCTGGGCGACGGCACCCTGGCCTTAGGCGGCACCTGGACCCCCACCCGTTCGCCGCTGGCGATGGATCTGTGGGCACGCGGCGAGCGGTTGCGGGTCGCCGACCGCGCCGACGCCAAGGTCTATGTGTCCCCCGACCTGGCCCTCAAAGGCGACGGCGACAGCCTCAACCTGACCGGCACCCTGAAAGTACCGGAGGCCGACCTGAAACCCCGCGAGCTGCCAGAAAGCGCGGTCACCGTCAGCGAGGATCAGGTGCTGGTGGACGCACGCGCCGAACAAACCACCCCGCTGCCCTTTGCCATGGGCGTCACCGTGACCCTGGGCGACCAGGTACGCTTCGAGGGGTTCGGGCTGCGTGCCACCCTCACCGGCCAGCTGCGCATCAGCCAGCAGCCCAGCCAACCGGCGCAGCTGAATGGCGAACTGATCATCACCGAAGGCCGCTACCGCGCCTACGGCCAGAATCTGTTGATTGAAAACGGCCGCCTGCTGTTCCAGGGTCAGCCTGACAACCCGGGGCTGGATATTCGCGCGGTGCGCAAAATCCCCAGCGAAAACCTGGTGGTGGGGGTGCAGTTGTCCGGCACCTTGCAGGAGCCGGACGCGCGCATCTTCTCCGACGCCGGCCTGGAAGAAAGCGAGGCGATGTCCTATCTGGTCACCGGCCGCTCACTGAACCGGGGCTCGCAAAGCGATTCCGCCCAGGTGGCCCAGGCGCTGGCGCTCTACGGTCTGCAAAAAGGCAGCGGCGTCACCGACAAGATCGGCGACACCCTGGGGCTGGACGAAATCTCCATCGGCAGCGACTGGGAAACCTCCGACGCCGCCCTGATGCTCGGCAAACAGATTTCCGACCGCCTCTACCTCACCTACGCGGTGGGCCTGTTCGACGCCATCTCCACGGTGATGCTGCGCTACACCCTGACCCGCCAGCTGCACCTGGAAGCGCAATCCAGCAGCAAGTCCCAGGCCATCGACCTGATCTGGGAAAAAGAACTGGAATGAATTGTAGGAGCGGGCCTTGCCCGCGAAAGGGTGGCTTTAGCCTCCCGGCAAAGGTTGCCCCGCAGGATGCCAGAGAGGGTGGTTTGTGCTGCCGTTAGAAAGGTCTCTGGAATCCTGCGGGGCAACCTTTGCCGGCCGGCGAAGCCGGCCTTTCGCGGGCGAGGCCCGCTCCTACCGAGATCAACGACGCGGGATCGCGTAAGTGCCGGTGACGTGCGCGACCATGGTGTCGCTGCCGTCGCTGTAGAGGCGTACTTCGAGCATCGCGGAGCGGCGGCCCAGACGCAGGATTTCCGCTTCGCCGATCAGGTCGGCCTGGCCGGGCTTGCTGAGAAAGTTGATGTTGAGGTTCTGGGTGACGGCCATTTCCTGGCCGTCCAGGTTGGCCAGAATGGCGGCGTACATGGCGGCGTCCGCCAGGCTCATCAGGGTCGGGCCGGACACCGTGCCGCCAGGCCGGATCATCGACGGTTCAAACCGGTAACGTACCCGCGCTCGATGCTCGCCCACGGACTCCACCACCACGCCCTGCTCGGCGGCCGCCGGCAAGCCACCCCGAATCAGCGCTTCCACTTCTTTCGCTGTCAGCATTCATCTCTCCCAAAACGAAACCGGAACATAAAGCTGCAAGCCGCAAGCCGCAAGCGGGTAGGTCGGGTTAGGCCGAAGGCCGTAACCCGACGAACGCTGGATGCCACCTCCAACGCTGATGTCGGACAGACCGTGTCGGGTTACGCTTCGCTAACCCGACCTACAAGCTCGCCCCTGTATCCTGCATCCTGAACCCTGTATCGCCCCACGCTACGCCGCCAACGGCACGGCCTTTCCTCCAGCACGGCCTGCCTGAAACTTGTAGCTTGCAGCTTGAGGCCTGCGGCTCCCGGTGGCCCGTCCGCCCCAGTTTGACTAGAATGCCCGATTCGGCTTCCCTCCACTGACACGGAATAAGAAACGCCTCATGCGCACCTCCCAGTACCTGCTCGGCACCGTTAAACAGACCCCCGCGGACGCGGTGGTGGTCAGCCATCAGCTCATGCTGCGCGCCGGCATGGTCCGCAAGCTGGCCTCCGGCCTTTACACCTGGCTGCCATCCGGTCTGCGCGTGCTGCGCAAGGTGGAGCGCATCATCCGCGAGGAAATGGACCGCGCCGGCGCCCAGGAAGTGCTGATGCCGGTGGTGCAGCCCATGGACCTGTGGGAAGAGTCCGGCCGGGCCCCCGCCTATGGCCCCGAGCTGCTGCGCTTCACCGACCGCCACGACAATCCGTTCTGCCTGGGCCCCACCCACGAGGAAGTGATCACCGATCTGGTGCGCAACGAGATCCACAGCTACAAGCAGTTGCCGGCCAATTTCTATCAGATCCAGACCAAATTCCGCGACGAAATCCGGCCGCGCTTCGGCATCATGCGCGCCCGAGAATTCACCATGAAGGACGCCTACTCCTTCCACACCGACATGGAGTCGCTGGCGCAAACCTACCAGGTGATGCACAACGCCTACTGCGCGATCTTCGACCGGCTGGGCCTGGATTACCGTCCGGTGGAAGCGGACACCGGCGCCATCGGCGGCGCCGCCAGCCATGAATTCCATGTGCTGGCCGAGTCCGGCGAGGACGACATCGCGTTTTCCGACCAGTCCGGTTACGCCGCCAACGTGGAGCTGGCCGAGGCCATGGCGCCCGCCGGCGAGCGCGCCGCCCCCGGCGCCGATATGGTGCTGACGGACACGCCCGATGCGAAAACCATTGAGCAACTGGTGCAGCAATTCGATCTGCCGATCGAGAAAACCGTCAAGACTCTGATCGTCAAAGGCAGCGAAGAAGGTCTGGTGGCGCTGCTGGTGCGCGGCGACCACGAGCTCAACGACGTCAAGGCGGAGAAGCTGGACGCGGTGGCCACGCCGATGGAATTTGCCAGCGAAGAAGAAATCCGCGCCGCCCTCGGGGCCGGCCCCGGCTCCCTGGGCCCGGTAAACCTGCCGATCCCCTGCGTGGTGGACCGCAGCGTGGCGCTGATGAGCGACTTCGCCGCCGGCGCCAACCAGGACGGCAAGCACTACTTCAACATCAATTGGGAGCGCGACGTGGCGCTGCCCGAAGTGGCGGATCTGCGCAATGTAGTGGAAGGCGACGCCAGCCCCGACGGTAAAGGCACCCTGACCATCAAGCGCGGCATCGAAGTGGGCCATATCTTCCAGCTCGGCACCAAATACTCGGAAGCGCTCAACGCCACCGTGCTGGACGACAACGGCCGCTCCGTGGTGATGCCCATGGGCTGCTACGGCATCGGCGTCAGCCGCGTGGTGGCCGCCGCCATCGAACAGAACCACGACGACAACGGCATCGTCTGGCCGGAAGCCATCGCGCCCTTCCAGGTGTCGCTGATTCCGCTCAACATCAAGAAGAGCCCGCGCGAAAAAGACGTAGCGGAAAAGCTCTACGCGGACCTCACCGCCGCCGGCATCGAAGTGCTGTTCGACGACCGCGAAAAAGAACGGGTGGGCGTGAAGTTCAGCGACGCCGAACTGATCGGCATCCCGCACCGCGTGCTGGTGGCGGAACGAGGCCTGGATAACGGCGTGCTGGAATACAAAAGCCGACGCGGCGGCGAAGCCGAAGACGTGCCGGCGGACGACATCGTCGCCTTCCTGAAACAGAAGCTGGGACTTTAAACCGGGAGAGCAGGCCTTGTGGGAGCGGGCCCAGCCCGCGAAAGGCAAGCTTAGCTTGCCGGCAGGATTCCAGAGGCCTTTCTAGCGGCAGCAAAATCAGCGTCTCTGGAATCCTGCCGGGCGCTGCGCGCCCTTTCGCGGGCTGGGCCCGCTCCTACCGCCGCTGAGCCATCACCTGGCTCATGGCGGTGTCGCCCAGGGCGGTGAGCCGCCACAGCGGCATGCCGCGACTGTCCTTGTCCGAGGTCTTGTTGATCAGCCCCAGCGCGCGTAGATGCACCTTGATCTGGTTGAAGGCATGGCCGGCCAGCACCACATTGCGCACCGCGTGCGCTTTGGGGAAATCCGTCAGCACATCATCGAGAGCTTTGCGGGCGATATAATCCTCCAGCGCTTTCTGCATCACCGGTTCCGAAACCGGGTTCAACATCAACGGCGCGACGCAGGCGAACACCCGGTTCCAGTCCATCTGGCACGACGCCATCGCCACCTTGCAGTCGCCGCCTTCGTACACATTGCAGGAGTAATCCAGCGCCACCCGGTCACTACCGCGAGCCAGGTTGCGCACCGGCGCGCGCTGGCCGCTGAGCCACTCTTCGCGCTCCTTTTCCAACTCGCTGATACGGCGTTTCAGGCGATCCATCTCACCGCCCGAGCCGCTGTCGGCAGTACCCGACTTCACCCAACCGGGGGCGGGATGCTGGCGCATCACGTCGGGCATCACCTTCGCCACCTGCTCGCTCAGCTCGCGCTCATCGCGCCAGCGAAAGGCCAGAGTTTTGTTCTCCAGCAGCCGCGCGAAATCATCGCGCCGCACCTGCCCTTCACGGCTTTCCTCGCGGGCCTCGGCCGGCAGGCTGAACGGCTGATCGTGGATAAAGGTAACGATCGGCTTGCGCTTGGTGGCGGCAAAAATATATTCACGGTGGGTATAGCTGAGCCCCAGCGGTGACAAGGTACCGTAGCGGCCGCCGAGCAAGATCACGAAATAATCGCAATCGTCGATCATGCGCTGCACCACCGGCATCAGATTGTTGGTCTCGGCACTGTGCAAGTCCATGCTCATGGGTGCCATGCCGAGATCCAGCAACGGCAGCATCAAGGCCTGGCGAGCGGACTGCATGTCCGGATAGGTGGTGCTGATGAACACCTGATAGCGTTTCTCGACAGTCACCCTGGTCGATCTCCGCGTTAAGAAGGTTGAAGGCCCGGCTATTAAAGCCGCTGCGCGCGCCGATCACAAGCCGCTGGCGCCGGGCCCACCAGTGAGGATGCGCGCGTTTCATGCTAGCCTCCAAGTCCGACCGCTGAAACCGGAACCTGGATGCCATGAAAACCATCGCCTTTTACAACTTGAAAGGAGGGGTGGGTAAAACAGCCACGGCCGTGAACATGGCCTGGCACGCGGCCCGCTGGAAACACCGCACCCTGCTCTGGGATCTAGACCCGCAAGGCGCCGCCAGCTTTTACCTGGGCGTGGACCAGGACAATCCCGGCTACAAGGCCGGCAGCCTGCTGAAGGGCAAGCAGCCCATGGGTCGCTTGAAGCGGGAGACCCGCTGGCCGCACCTGGACGCGGTGCCCGCCGACATCAGCATGCGTAACGCGGACGTTAAACTGGCGGAAAGCGGTGGCGGCAAAAACCGCCTCAAGGAATTGATCGCGCCGTTCGGCGAATCCTACGAACTGGTGTTGCTGGACTGCCCGCCGACGCTCAGCCCGCTGGCGGAAAGCGTGTTCGCCGCCGTCGATTATCTGTTCGTGCCGGTGATCCCCACTCACCTGTCCCTGCGCGCCTTCGAACAGGTGCTCGACTGGATCGACAGCAAAAACATCAAGAATCTGCAGGTGGTGCCGTTTTTCAACATGGTGGATCGCCGCCGTGATCTGCACGTGCAGATGCTGGTCAAGCGTCCGGCGCTGATGAAAAACGGCCTTAAGACCTGGATCCCCTACTCCACCCATGTGGAGCAGATGGGCGACCACCGTGCCCCGGTGGGCGAGTTCGCCCCCTACACGCCGGCCGCCCAGGCGTTCCGCGCACTTTGGTTCGAGGTGCTTGGCCGCCTCAAGCTTTAGCAGGATGTCGGGTTACGCTTCGCTAACCCGACCTACGACTGTAAGCGCTAGGCGTTCAGCGGATTGGCGCGCTGGATCAGCGTGTCGATGTCCAGGCCGCGCGGCAGGCTGCCGTAGTTGCGGGTGTGGCCGCCGCCCAGCCGCGCGGCAATGAACGCCTCGCTCACCGACTCATTACCCGCCTTCACCAGCAACGCGCTCTGCATGGTCAGCGCCATGCGGTCCACCAGATCGCGAGCCCGGAACTCGATTTCCTCCGGATCGGCCAGCTCTTTTTTTAGATCGTTGATGGCGTTGTCCAGGGTGGCGTTCTTGCCTTGGGCGCCGGCCAGTTCCTCGAACCAGGTGTCCACCACCGCCGGGCTCTTGTTCATGGCGCGCAGCACATCCAGCGCCTGCACATTGCCGGAGCCTTCCCAGATCGCGTTGATGGGCGCGTCCCGGTAGAGCCGGGCGAGAATGAAATTCTCGGTGACGCCGTTGCCGCCCAGACACTCCATGGCTTCATAGGCGTGGTGCGGCGTGCGCTTGCAGATCCAGTATTTGCCCACGGCGGCCCCCAGCCGGGTGAACCGTTTCTCGTGCTCGTCGCCCAGGTTATCCAGCGCCCGCGCCATGCGCATCGTCATCGCCACCGAGCCTTCCACTTCCAGCTGCAAATCGGCGATCACGTTGCGCATCAGCGGCTGGTCGAGAAGCGTTTCACCGAAGGCGGCGCGATTGGCGGCATGATGCACGGCCTGGGCCACCACCTGACGCTGGCCGCCGGACGAACCGATCATGCAATCGAAGCGGGTCATCGCCACCATTTCGATGATCGCCGGCACACCACGGCCCTCTTCGCCGACCATCCAGCCGTGGGCGCCGCGCAGCTCCACCTCGGAGGAGGCGTTGGACACATTGCCCATCTTGTTCTTGAGGCGCTGCACCTGCAGCGGGTTCTTGCTGCCGTCCTCGCGCCAGCGCGGCACCAGGAAACAGCTCAGACCACCCGGCGACTGGGCCAGCATCAGGAAGGCGTCGCACATCGGCGCGGACATGAACCACTTATGGCCCACCAGTTCGTAGAGTTCGCCGGAACCGCCGGCGCCAACGGGATGGGCGCGGGTGGTATTGGCGCGCACGTCCGAACCGCCCTGTTTTTCGGTCATGCCCATGCCGATGGTCAGCGCCGGCTTGTCGTGGTGGCTGACGTTACGGCCGTCGTAGCCCCGCGCGGTGACCTTGGGCAGCCAGCGCTCGGCGATCGACGGGGTCAGCTTCAGGCTGGGCACGGCGGCGAAGGTCATGGTGATCGGGCAGCCGTGGCCGCCCTCCACCTGGGCGTGCATGTAATACTTGGCGGCGCGCAGCACCTGGGCGCCCGGGCCCGGGTCGGTCCAGGGCGAGCAATGCAGCCCCTCCCGCGTCGCCATCTCCATCAGCTTGTGGTACGCCGGATGGTAGTTGACCTGGTCCACCCGGTGGCCATAGCGGTCGTGGGTTTCAAACTCCGGCTTGTTGGCGTTGGCCTGGTAGCCCCACTCGATCACCTCCGGTCGGGTGGTCTCGAACCCGTAGCGGTCCAGTTCCTCGACACCCTGCTCACCGCCTTCGCGCAGCACCGCGTCGTAGAGCGCGGTATCGCCCCGGAACGCGTTGTAGTCCTGCAGCGGGGTCGCCTGGTTGAACACCTCATGGGTGGTCGCCAGAGCCTCCGATTGTGATGTGGTTTCTTGAGCGTTCATGGCTTTCTCTTGAGCGTTCATGACTTTCTCTTGAGCGTTCATGACTGCTTCTCCCCGGCTTTACGCCGTACATAGAGTACTTTTTCCACCCGGGCCACGGCCTCGCCGGCGTCGTCGCGCACGGTGACCTCCCAGGTGGGCAGATATTTTTCGCCACCGGCGGTGGCGGCCTTTACCTCGTCGATCATCGCCTGGGTCAGCTCGAATTCAGCGAACACCCGGCCTTTGCCCGGGCGCAGAAAATCAATCGTCGCGCTTTTATCCCAGACGATGTAATCGCGCCCCAGGTTGTTCATCAGCATCAGCATGTAGAACGGGTCCGTCATGCTGTACAGGCTGCCGCCGAAGTGGGTGCCCACATAGTTGCGGTTGTACCAGTGCATGCCCATGGACACGCGCACCCGCCGAAAATCCGCGCTGAGTTCCTCAACCCGCACCCCGGCGCCCAGAAACGGCCCGTACAGCAGCAAACCCCGGCGCAAGCCGGCTGCCCCAGAAAACAGCTTCTTCAGTGGGTTATTCATAACGCGCTCTCCGTCTGGCTCAGACCGGGGGCGGCGACGGATTCGGCATCGGCGACGCCCACCGCACGCAAGCAGAACACCGCCAGATGGTCGGCCAGCCCGGCGTCGTTGAGCGGCGCCGCCAGCGGCCCCACCAGCGCCTCGGCAATGGCGCCCACCAGCGCGGCGGCGGCCAACGCCGTCGATTGCGGCGGCAGCTCCCCGGCGGCCACGCCCTGGTCCAGCACCCGCTGGTACAAGGCCGCGTAGGCGGCGCGGTACCGCAACCGCTCGGCGTCCACTTCCGGCTCCACCGGCTCGGCGATCAGCGCCCAAGCCAGACGGGGCGCCGCCAGCGCGCGGCGAGCGAACAATCGCAGGGCGCGCTCCAGCCGCGCCGAAGCGCCGCCGCCACCGGCCAGCGCCCGATCCACCGCGTCCACTTCCCGCTGGGTCGCCACCGCGAACACCGCCGCCGCCAGGGTCGCCTTGTTGTCGAAATAGCGATACAGCGTTCCCACGCCCACGCCGGCCCGGTCGGCCACCGTCTGCATCGTCATCGCGGCGAAGCCGCCCTCACGCACCAGCGCCTCCGCGGTGCGCAGCAGCGCCTCGCGCTGCGCCGCCTTGCGCGCCTTTACCTGCGCCGTCTCTCTATACGCCATCAGTGTGCGCCATGGTCGGAATCCCGGTTCCAGTCTTTCAAGGATTGAACCACGGTTCCGATCTTCAGGCAAGCAGCACCCTCTCAGCATCGACCCGGAGCTTCGTAGCCACGTTTGTGGGAGCGGGCCCCGCCCGCGAAAGGGTGGCTTTAGCCACCCGGCGGGATCCCAGAGGCTTTTCTCTCCAGAAAGCCCGCACCGGGATCGGGTGTGCCCGTCCAGGACACGCTGCGAGTACATCCCTGTAAGCTCGACTTTGGCCATCCC
>JBELJS010000063.1:0-19266 GCA_042090255.1 Alcanivorax sp.
GGGAGCTTGCCTTGCAAGCGAAAGGCCGGCTTTGCCGGCCGGCAGGATCCCAGAGGCGCTGTTGGTGCTACCGGTAGATAGGCCTCTGGCATCCTGCCGGGAGCCTTGCTCCCTTTCGCGGGCGAGGCCCGCTCCCACAAACAAAAAAAGCCCGCCGTAAAGGCGGGCAACTGTCACTTGCGTCGAGGAAAACTGGGCGGCGTCCGGTGCCGCCCCGATACGGTTTTTCTTAGAACTTGTGTTCCATGCCCACGCCCAGGGTGCGCTCTTCTTCTTCGTCACCGGTGGTGCCGTCTTCGTAGGTGAGTTCGTTGAAGTAGGCGTACACCTTGCTGTTCTTGGCCAGCTTATAGTCCGCGCCGAAGGCGTACTGGGTGCCTTCGTTGTCGGTCTGGTCGCCGTCGACCATGCCGTACTGGGCTTTCAGTTTGACGCGATCAATCTTGAAGGCGCCGCTGATCACATAGCTGTTTTCTTCACCGTCGCCTTCGGATTCTTCGGCGATCTGGTAGAGGGCGCCCACTTCGAACACGTCCATGTTCAGGCCGGCGGCGACACGGGTGATGTCGAGTACGGAAACCGGCAGGCCGGTGCCGTCGACGATCAGGTCGTCTTCGATGTCGGTGTCACGGGACAGAGCGGCGTAGAAAGCGTCCTGCTCCATGGTCAGGGAGATGGAGGTGCTGTCGGCCAGGCCGTTCTCGTTCTCACCGTCGTTGTCGAAGTCGTCGTTGTCTTCGTTGGGGATAAAGGCCACGTTCAAGGTGACCAGATCCGCCAGTTTCGGGGTGCTGTACTGAATGATGTTGGAAACCCGGTTTTCGCCGGCGGCGATGTTCTTGATATCGCCGTCCAGGTCGTTGAACTGATCAACGTCCATTTGTGCTTTCTTGGTGGGGGTGTCGAATTTACCCGCGATCAGGGTACCGAAACCGCCTTTAAAACCACCAAAGATGTTGCGCTGGGAGAAGGTCTGACCGTTCTTGTCACCGTCATCAACGCTGATTTCGAACTCGGCCTGGTAGACCGCTTTCAAGCCGCCCACGTCCAGATCGAAGTCGCCTTTCACACCCAGGCGGGACGCGTTGCTTTGCAGCTCCCACTCGTCGTCGTTGTTGGGAGCGCCGGGCGCCGGATCGTAGTTCATGTTTTCCAGGGAAACATTCACTTTGCCGTAGACTTTCGGGCCATCAGCCAGGGCCACGCCCGGCATCATCATCGGCGAAGCAAGGGCCGCCCCCACAGCGATCGCAAGCAAATTCTTTTTCATCGGAGCATCTCCTATCAATCAGGCAATTTTGAGAAGCAGATAGATGCTCCGGTCACGCCGTTTGGTCCGCCGGAACATCTTGAGTGCTTGGGGGCGGAGTATGGGGAGCAGCGATGACGGAAAAGTTTCTGTAATGTGAAGTTTTTATTTCACCCGGAACTTTCGCGGATGAAGGGGCGGACGCTTTTGTGGGAGCGGGCCTTGCCCGCGAAAGGGTGGCTTTAGCCACCCGGCGGGATTCCAGAGAGGTTGTTTATGATACCGGTAGACAGGTCTCTGGCATCCTGCCGGGAGCGCTGCTCCCTTTCGCGGGCCGGGCCCGCTCCCACTAGGCGATCTTTGCGGCTTTCAACTGTCGTCGCGTTTGGCCTGGCGCCAGAGGGCATCCAACCGGTCGTCGTCGAAGTCGGAGAGCGGCGCGCCGGCCAGTTGTTCGACCTGGCGGAAGCGGCCCTCAAACTTGTTCGAGGCACGGCGCAAGGCCAGGTCCGGGTCAAGCTTCAGATGCCGGGCCAGGTTCACCAGGGTGAACAGCACATCGCCGAATTCATCCTCGATGGCGTCGCGGTCAGCGGACGCCAGTGCCTGATCCAGTTCTTGCAGTTCGCTGTCCACGTGGGCGCGTACGGGCGCCGTGGCGCGCCAGTCAAACCCCACCTTGGAGGCTTTTTTCTGTAGCTTGTGGGCGCGTTGCAGGGCGGGCAAACCCTCCGGCACACCATCCAGGGCGCTAACGTGTTCCCGGCCCTTGCGGGCGCGCTCCTCGGCCTTGATGGCCTCCCAGTTCACCTTTACCGCCTGTTCGTCCTCGGCGGTCTGGTCGGCGAACACATGCGGATGGCGGCGCACCATTTTTTCGTTGAGCACGGCCACCACGTCGTTGAAATCGAACAGCCCTTGTTCCCGGGCCATCTGTGAATGGAACACCACTTGCAACAGCAGGTCGCCGAGCTCTTCCTTAAGTTCCGGATAGTCCCGCCGTGCCACGGCTTCCGCCACCTCGAAGGCCTCTTCCACGGTGTAGGGCACGACGCTGTCGAAGTCCTGTTTCAGGTCCCAGGGGCAGCCGCCGTCCGGATCGCGCAACCGCGCCATGATCGACAGCAGCTCGGAGATCGCGGACTCCGCAGAAACATTAGGGTTGTCGGACATGGGAGTGCTCCGAAAGAAAAGACGATTCAGGATTCAGGATGAAGGATACAGGGGCGGGCGTTGTGCTATCCCTTCATCCTGTATCCTGCATCCTGTATCGCGGCCGAAAGGCCGCTATTTTTTGTAGCGCCGAACTTCGAGGACGCCCTTAAGCTGGTCCATTTTCGCCAGCACCTTGCCGAGGCCGCCCAGGGAAGCGATCTCCAGGGTCAGCAGCATGGTGGCGGTGTTGTCCTCGGTGTGCGATTCGGTGTGCACGGCGGTGACGTTGACCTTCTCGTTGGCGAGCACCGCGATCACGTCGCGCAGCAGGCCCTGCCGGTCCCAGGCACGCAGGAAGATGTCCACCGGGTAGAAGATGCGGTCCGCTTCCCCCCAGCTCACCTCGATCACCCGGTTGGGCTCCTCGCCCTGCATGGCGAGAAGGTTGTGGCAATCGGCGCGGTGTACGGTGACGCCCCGCCCCTGGGTGATAAACCCCATCACCTGGTCGCCGGGCACCGGCCGGCAGCAGGCGGCCATATGGGTGAGCAGGTTGCCCACCCCTTGGATGGTTACGTCGCCGCTTTCCGAGGCCTTGGAGCGTGCCGGCACGAACGCCAGTTCCTGCTGCGGGTCGTCGCCGAGCAGAGACTGAGCCTGATTGACCACATGCCCGGGGCGCAGGTCGCCGGCGCCCAGGGCGGCGAGCACATCGTCGCCGGTCTTCAGGTTCATTTGTGGCGCCAGGGCGTCCAGATCGATGCGGTCCAGGGCCAGGCGTGACGTTTCCCGCTCCAGAATGGCACGGCCCTGGGCGATGTGTACGTCCCGGTCCTGACGCTTGAACCATTGCTGGATGCGCGCCCGCGCCGAGGAGGTGGCCACATAGCTCAGCGACGGTGTCATCCAGTCGCGGCTGGGGCCGCCTTCCTTGGCGGTGAGAATTTCCACCTGCTCGCCGGTATTGAGATTGTAGTTGAGCGGCACGATATGGCCGTTCACCTTGGCGCCCCGGCAGCGGTGCCCTACCTCGGTGTGGATGTGGTAGGCGAAATCCACCGGCGTGGCACCGGCTTCCAGATCCACCACATGGCCGTCCGGCGTGAACACGTACACCCGGTCGCTGACCAGCCCGTGCTTAAGCTCGTCGATCATGGTGTCGGCGTTGTCGCCAAGCTCGTCGTGCCACTCCAGCACCTGGCGCAGCCAGGCGATGCGCTGCTCGTAGGAGCGGCTCTTGCGGCCGGCCTTGCTGCCTTCCTTGTAGCGCCAGTGGGCGCACACCCCAAGCTCTGCTTCTTCGTGCATGTCGAAGGTGCGGATCTGCACCTCCAGCATCTTGCGCTCCGGGCCCACCACGGCGGTATGCAGGCTCTGGTAGCCATTGTCCTTGGGGCTGGCAATGTAGTCGTCGAATTCCTTGGGCACGTGCTTCCACAACGAGTGGACGATACCCAGGGCGGCGTAGCAGTCACGCACTTCGCGCACCAGCACGCGCACCGCGCGCACGTCGTAGACCTCGCCGAAATCCAGATGCTTCTTCTGCATCTTCCGCCAGATGCTGTAGATGTGCTTGGCGCGCCCGTACACCTGGGTGCCCTTGATGCCGTTGCGGTCCAGGTGGCCGCGCAGGCTGTCGATCACCTCGTCGATGTAGCTTTCCCGGTCCAGACGCTTTTCGTCCAACAGTTTGGCGATCTTCTTATAGGCGCCGGGCTGCAGGTAGCGGAACGACAGGTCCTCCAGCTCCCACTTCAACTGGCCCACGCCCAGGCGATGGGCCAGCGGCGCGTAGATGTCGAAAATCTCGCGGGCCACTTTCTGCTGGCGCTCGGGGTCGGATTCCTTGACCGCGCGGATGATCACCGTCCGTTCGGCCAGTTTGACCAGGGCCACGCGCACGTCGTCGACCATCGCCAGCAGCATCTTGCGGACGTTATCGAGCTGGCCATCCTGCTGGCCAAGCACCGCCTTGCGGGTGGGGTTCAGGCTGGTGCCGATGGCGGCCATGCGCAGCACGCCCTCGATCAGGCGCGCTACCGGCTCGCCGAAATCCTTGTTGACCTCGGCCAGGGTCAGTTGCCCTTCGCGCACCGCCCGGTACAGCACCGCCGCGGGCAGCGCCTCCGCGTCGGCCCCCAGGTCGGCGAGCACATCGGCCATCTCCAGGCCGATGGTCAGGCAGCCCTTACCGTAGGGCCACAGGCGACCGGCGGCTTCGCCGGCCCGCTCGCAGCGCTCGGCCACCTGGCAGGCGCGCTCCAGAATCACCGGATCGCGCACCGGCACCCGGGCGTTGAGTTGTTCAAGCCATGCATTCCAGTCCCGTGCATCCACTTCGGCGGGCTGTTGCCGGCGTACGGTTACCATTGGCTGTCCTCTAACGACGGTCGCCCTTTAACGACGATCAAACACGGCGATCGATTCCACATGCGCGGTGTGCGGGAACATATCCATCACCCCAGCTTCACTAAGACGGTACCCCTTGGCCACCAGTTCCCCGGCATCGCGAGCCAGGGTGGCCGGGTTGCAGGAAACGTACACCAGTTTCTCCGCACCAAATTGGGGCATCATGCGCACCATTTCCAAAGCGCCGCTGCGCGGCGGGTCCAGCAGCACCCGCTCGTAGCGCTGGCGCGCCCAGGGCTGGCCCTTCGGCTCGCTGTCCAGATCCCAGGCGTGGAAGGCCACGTTCTCAAGGCGGTTGCGCCGGGCGTTCTCGTAACCGCGGCGCACCATGGCGTTGCTGGCCTCCACGCCCACCACCCCGGCGGCGCGGCGCGCGGCGGGGATGGTGAAGTTGCCCAGGCCGCAGAACAGATCCAGCACCTGGTGGTGCGACTCCACCTCCAGCAATTCCAATGCCAAGGGCACCATGCGGCGATTGATCTCCGCATTGACCTGGGTGAAATCCGAGGGGTGGAAGGCCATTTCCACGTCCGCCGACCGATGGCGGTAATACAGCCGTTGCTCGCCCTCTTCCGGCCATACCCGGTGCACCGTGCTCTCGTTACCCGGCTGTAGATAGCACTGGAAACCGTGCTGGCGGCAGAACGCCACCAGCGCGTCCTGGTCGGCTTGGGACAGCGGGTCCAGGTGGCGGAAGACCAGCGCCACCGCATCGTCACCGCGGGCCACTTCGATCTGTGGCAAGCGCCGCCGGCCATCGAGACCGTTAATCAGCGCACGCAGATCGCGGAAGCGGTGCCCCACCTCGGGAATCAACACCTCACACTGCGCCAGGTCGGCGATCAGGCTGTTCCGTTTCTCGCGGAAGCCGACCAGGGTGTCCCCCTTGGCCTCCACGTATTTCACGCCCAGCCGGGCCTTGCCCCGGTAGCCGGTGACCGGCCCGGTGAGCGGCTCCAGCCAGCGCTCCGGGCGCAGGCCGCCGAAGTGCTCAAGCTGCTCGGCGAGTACCGCCTGCTTACGCTGGATCTGCACCTCGGGGTTCAGGTGCTGCAAGCTGCAGCCACCGCAGATCAGACTGTGCGCGCAGGGCGGCGTCACCCGGTCCGCGGACGGCTCGAGAATCTCCACCGCGCGGCCCTCGTCGAACTTGCGGCGCATGAAGGTGTACTGGAAGAACACCTGCTCGCCGGGCAGCGCGTTGTCGATAAAGGTGGTCTTGCCGTCCAGACGGGCGATGCCCCGGCCATCGTGGCTGAGACTCTCAATGGTGGCGGCCACCGGGGTTTCCGGCAGCCGTTTCTTGCGACGTCGAGCCATAAATCAAATTCAGTTGATAGTTGATAGTGGACAGTTGATAGCGACGCGATAGAGGTTTGCAGAGACAGAGCCGTGAGAAGCCGCGCCAACAGTCCGAGCGCGGGTTTTACGCTGTCAACTATCAACTATCAACTGTCAACTGCCCTCCCAGGCTTCCAGGAAGGCGAGGAAGTGCGGATGCCCTTCGGCTTTCAGGTAGTCGCGGAGCAGGGTCAGTTCCTGTTCGTAGCCGGTGGCGTCGAGTTCGCCGCGCAGCAGCTGGAAGCGCAGGAACACCAGCCAGGTGTTGAGCACGTCGGTTTCGCAGTAATCGCGGATCGCCTTGAGGTCGCCGGCCTGGAAGGTGTCGAACACCTTGGCGCCGCTCATGCCCATCTTGCCGGGGAAGCCCAGCAGGGTGGCGATCTGGTCCAGCGGCGCGTTAGCGCGGCCGTTGAACATGGCGAGCTGCTCCATCAGGTCCAGGTGGCGCTGGTGGAAGCGGCTCAGATAATTGTTGAACCGGAAACTGGTGTCCTCGTTGCCGGTTTCCCAGAAGCGACGCGCCACCACGCCATGTTTGAGGGCGCGGTAGTTGAGCACCGGCAGGTCGAAGCCGCCGCCGTTCCAGCTGACGATTTGCGGGGTGAAGCGGTCGATGCCGTCGTAGAAGCGCTCGATCAGTTCCTTCTCGGTGCTGTCCTCGTCGCCCAGGGACCACACTTTGACCCCCTGGGCAGAGCGCAGTACCACCGAGATCGCCACCACCCGGTGCAGATGCAGGCGCAGAAACTCGGAGCCGTTTTCCTGGCGGCGCAGGTTGAACAACGCGCTGGCGGTGTCCTTATCGTTGAGACCGACAAGGTCGTATATGCGGCTGCCGCCTTCCAGATCGGGCACCGTTTCGATATCAAACACCAGCACGTTCATTGGCCGGCCTCCGCGTTGCCCTCTTCATTAAAGACGCCGGTCGACAAGTAGCGATCGCCACGGTCGCAAACAATGGCCACGATCACGGCGTTTTCCAGTTCTTCGGACAGCTGCAGGGCCGCGGCCACGGCGCCCCCCGAGGATACCCCACAGAAGATGCCTTCCTCGCGGGCGAGCCGGCGCATGGTGCGCTCCGCCAGATCCTGGCCCATGTCGATCACCCGGTCGACGCGGGCGGCGTCGAAGATGCTCGGCAGGTAGGCTTCGGGCCAGCGGCGGATGCCCGGAATCGAAGCACCGTCAGTGGGCTGCAGGCCGACGATCTGAATCTCCGGATTCTTCTCTTTGAAGAATTGGCTGCAGCCCATGATGGTGCCGGTGGTGCCCATCGAGCTGATGAAATGGGTCATCTTGCCGGCGGTTTCCTGCCAGATTTCCGGGCCGGTGCTTTCGTAGTGCGCCAGCGGGTTGTCCGGGTTGGCGAACTGATCCAGCACCCGGCCTTCGCCACGGGCCTGCAGGGTCTGGGCCAGGTCGCGGGCGCCCTCCATGCCCTCTTCCTTGGTCACCGAGATCAGCTCGGCGCCGTAGGCGGCCATGGCGTCGCGGCGCTCCTGGCTCTGGTTGGCCGGCATGATCAGCTTCATTTTGTAGCCGCGCATGGCCGCCGCCATCGCCAGAGCGATGCCGGTGTTGCCGCTGGTGGCCTCGATCAGGGTGTCGCCGGGCTTGATCTCGCCGCGCTGTTCCGCCTTGATGATCATATTCAGCGCCGGCCGGTCCTTGACCGACCCGGCCGGGTTATTGCCTTCCAGCTTCACCAGAAGGGTGTTGCTCGTGTTCCCCGGCAGGCGCTGCAAGCGCACCAGTGGCGTGTGGCCCACCGTGGATTCAATGGTCTTGTAGGTCATGAGGCGCATTGTAGCTTAACTCCCGGGCCGTGACAGGGCGGGATGCGCCGCCGGCCAACTGCGGCATAATGGCGGCACGGACACCGCGTGCCGAATAAGAACAGCGACTTTCAGGGGAACCATGGCCCATTCGAGCCTGCGCACACGCATTTTGATGATGACCGCCCTGCCCGCCTTTCTGGCGGCGCTGGTGATTGGCGGCTACACGCTGGTCCATCGGGTGCTGGAGGTGCGCGCCGACACCGCCCACCGCCAGCAACTGATCATCGAAAGCTACGCCGCCCGCCTGGCGGCGCTTGGCGACGCCGACCAGCCGGCCTATGAGCCGCTGCTGCGCGCCCTGCTGGAAGAGCCGGATGTACGCGCCGCCTCGCTGCTGGACAATCAGGCCGGCTGGCAATCCCACGCCGGGCCTCGGCTGCGCCCGGTTCAGGAGGCGGAGCGGCTGGAGGACGGCGGGCGCCGCCTGGTCACCGATTCCAGCTGGCAGCTGGTGCGCGCCCTGCCCGGCCAACGCCAACGGCTACTGACCGTGGAGTTCTCCCGCCAGGGCCAGTACGTCGAGATTCTGGAAGCGGTGCTGACGATGATCGCCGTGGTGGTGGTGCTGGTGCTGTTGGCGGTGATGCCGGCGGTGCGCTTCGCCAAACGGCTGACCCAGCCGGTGGACACGCTGGTGGACACGGTGCGCCGGGTCCGTGACGGCGACCTGAGCCCGCCACCACCGGCCGGGGCCCAGGGAGAGCTGAAGGAACTCGAAGACGCGCTCGGCAATATGGTAGCGGCCCTGGACGAGGCCCAGGCGGAGCTGCAGCAAAACGTCGACCAGGCCACCCAGGACCTGCGCGAGACCCTGGAAACCATCGAGATTCAAAACATCGAGCTGGACATGGCGCGCAAGGAGGCGCTCAAGGCCAGCCAGATCAAGTCGGAGTTCCTGGCCAATATGAGCCACGAAATCCGCACGCCGCTGAACGGCATTATCGGCTTCACCCGCCTGCTGGAGCGCTCCACGCTGTCGCCCCGCCAGCAGGACTACCTGGGCACCATCCGCAAGAGCGCCGAATCGCTGCTGTCGATCATCAACGACATTCTCGACTTCTCCAAGATTGAAGCCGGCAAGCTGTCGCTGGAGCATATTCCGCTGGACTTGCACGACATCATCGAAGACGTGCAGACCATGCTGGCGCCGATGGCCCAGGAGAAAGGCCTGGAACAGGCGGCGATCATTTACTCCGACGTGCCCACCGGCCTGCTCGGCGACCCGCTGCGCATCCGCCAGGTGCTCACCAATCTGGTCAGCAACGCGATCAAATTCACCGAGCGCGGCTCGGTGGTGGTGCGGGCGATGCTCGAGGAAGAGCGCGGTGCCGAGGCGGTGGTTAAGATCACCATCACCGACACCGGCAACGGCCTCTCGCCGGACCTGCAAAAAAACCTGTTCAACGCCTTCACCCAGGTGGACCAGAGCGCGCGCCGCCGCGAAGGCGGCACCGGCCTGGGCCTGGCGATCTGCAAGCGGCTGGTGGAAGGCATGGGCGGCGAAATCGGTATCGACAGCACCTCCGGGCGTGGCTCCACCTTCTGGTTTACGGTGCGCGCCGAACGGGACAGCGGCGGCGAGCCGGAACCCGCCCCGGTCGCCCTGGAGGGGCTTAGCGTGACCCTGGTGGAGGCCAACGAGCACGCCCGCCTGGCGCTGTATCACATGCTCAGCGGCTGGCGCATGCCGGTGACCGAGCTGCAGGCCCTGGAGCAACTGCACGGCCACCTGGAAACCGGCACCCTGGCGAGCACCGATTACTACCTGCTCGCCGCACCGGCGTCGCTGCCGGACCCATCACGGCTGACCCCGCTGGTGGAGCGCCTGCTGGACACCACCGGCAAACCGGTGATCGTGCTCACCGCCCACGCCGACGCCCTGTCTGGCCAGCTCAGCGGCCACGCCGAGCAATGCCGGGTGCTGGGCAAGCCGCCGACCCGCCGGCGGCTGCGCGACGGTTTTCTGGAACTGGGCGGCCTGGCGGCGGCGCCGGGCGCCGGCGCGGCATCCGGCGGCGCCGCGCTGCACGCCCGGGTGCTGGTGGTGGACGACCACCCCGGCAACCTGAAACTGGCGCGGGTGTTCCTGGAGGAAATGGGCGTCGACGTGGTGCCCTGCGCCAGCGGCGAGGAAGCGCTCACCGCCTTTTCCCGGGGCACGTTCGATCTGGTGTTCATGGACGTGCAGATGCCGGGCATGGACGGCCTGGAAACCACCCGGCAAATGCGCGAACGCGAGGGCGAGGGGCGGCGCACGCCGATTATCGCGCTTACCGCCCACGCCCTGGAGAGTGAGCGGCGTTCGCTGCTGGCGGCGGGCATGGATGACTACCTGAGTAAACCGATCACCGAGGGCCAGTTGCGCCACACGCTGGAGCGCTGGACCCGCACCGACGGAGTGGACGGCGAGCCGGCCGTGGAAGCAACGCCTCCGGCGCCGGAAACGGCGTCCACCGACCAGGTGGTGGACGAGGCGCTCGGCAAGCAGCGCGCCGGCGGTCGCGAACACTTGGCCAAGGATCTGTTCAGCATGCTGCTGGCGAGCCTGGAGCAGGACGCGCCCGGTATTAACGCCCTGTCGGAAAGCAACAACCGTGAGGCGCTGCTGGAGCGCGTGCACAAGCTGCATGGCGCCTGCCGCTATTGCGGCACGCCACGCCTGGAACGGGCCGCCCGGGAGCTGGAAGAAGGCCTCAAGACCGACGTGGACGACGACCACCTGGAGCATCTGGTAGCCACCCTGCTGGCGGAGATCGAAAGCGTTCGCCAGTACGGCCAGGCGGCCCGGCTTTAGGGCCGGCCTGGCCGGTGGAGTCTGTTACCCTTGGGGCAGCAGTGACCCACATCCTGGAGTACCCCCATGAGTACCCGCATGTCCGCCAACCCGTTCGGCTTCCGCTTCGACACCAGTTACGCCCGCCTGCCCGAAACCCTGTTTGCCTTCTGTGACCCGCAACCGGTGCAGGCGCCGGAACTGTTGTTGTTCAACGGCGAGCTGGCGGCGCAACTGGGGCTCGACGCCGAGGCGCTGAACAGCGACACCGGCGCCGCCGTGCTGGGCGGCAACCAGCCGGTACCCGGTGGCCAGCCGCTGGCCCAGGCCTACGCCGGCCATCAGTTCGGCAACCCGACCATGCTCGGCGACGGCCGCGCCGTGCTGCTCGGCGAGCAGATCACCCCGGACGACCAGCGCCGCGACATCCAACTCAAGGGCTCCGGGCGCACGCCGTTTTCCCGCGGCGGCGACGGCCGCGCCGCTCTCGGCCCGATGCTGCGCGAATACATCATCAGCGAGGCAATGCACGCCCTGGGCGTGCCCACTACCCGCGCGCTGGCGGTGATCGGCACCGGCGAGCAGGTGCTGCGCGACACCGCCCAGCCCGGCGCCATCCTCACCCGCGTGGCGGCGTCACACCTGCGCGTGGGCACTTTTCAGTACGCCGCCGGCCGCCAGGACACGGCGCTGCTGGAAACCCTGGTGGACTACACCCTCAAGCGCCACTACCCGGACCGGGTGGGCGCCGACGTCCCGGCGCTGTCGCTGCTGGAGGGGGTGATGGACCGGCAAATCGAATTGATCACCGAATGGATGCGCGTGGGCTTTATCCACGGCGTGATGAACACCGACAACGTGGCCCTGTCCGGCGAGACCATCGACTACGGCCCCTGCGCCTTCATGGACCGCTACCACCCGGAGACCGTGTTCAGCTCCATCGATCAGCGCGGCCGCTACGCCTACGGTAACCAGCCGGTGATCACCCAGTGGAACCTGGCGCGCTTCGCGGAAACCCTGATTCCGCTGATCGACGACGACGCCGATCGTGCCGTGGCCACGGCGGAGACGCTGATCAAAAGCCACACCGAGCGCTACGCGCAACGCTGGCTGGCGATGATGCGCGACAAGCTGGGCCTGTTCGGCGACGAGGACGAAGACGCCGCCCTGGCCGCCGACCTGCTCGACTGGATGGGCCGCCACGATGCGGACCACACCAACACCTTCCGCGATCTGATCGGCGGCGCCACGCCCCCGGGCGAGCCCTTTGAGAGCGACGAATTCAGCGAGTGGCACCGCCGCTGGCAGGCGCGGCTGGGCCGAAACGGCCAGGCCGACGAGGACGCCTGGGCGCTGATGCGCCGCCAGAATCCGGCGGTGATTCCCCGCAACCACCAGGTGGAGGCGGCGTTGTCGGCGGCGGTGCGTGATGGCGACCTGGCGCCGGTGAAGGCGCTGCTGGCGGCGCTGGACGACCCCTACCGGGACCGCGGGCCGGACGACCCGTACCGGCAGCCGCCGGCGCCCGACGAGCAGGTGCTACGCACTTTCTGCGGCACCTGACTAAAGGGCGCTGCCGGCGGCACCGTCAATCAAAACACGCATGGCGCGCACCGCTTCGTCCAGGCCGGTCATCACCGCCCGGGCGATGATGCCGTGGCCGATGTTGAGCTCGTTGAGGCCGGGGATCGCCGCGATCTCGCGAGTGTTGTGGTAATGCAGCCCGTGGCCCGCATTGACGATCAGCCCGGCCTCGCGGCCCAGCGCCACCGCGTCGCGGATGCGGGTCAGCTCGCGGGCCGCCGCGCCCTTGTCGCGGGCTTCCGGGGCGGTCAGGTCGGCGTAGTGGCCGGTGTGGATCTCGATGGCCGGCGCCCGGCAGCGCACCGCCGCCTCGATCTGCGCCGGGTCGGCGTCGATGAACAGCGACACTTCGATGCCGGCGTCCGCCAGCCGCGCGCAGCAATCCCGAATCCAATCTTCATTGGCGACCACGTCCAGGCCGCCTTCGGTGGTCAGCTCCTCGCGTTTTTCCGGCACCAGGCAGCTATGCGCCGGGCCGATACGGCGAGCGATGCCAACCATTTCCTCGGTGGCGGCCATCTCCAGGTTCATGCGCGTCTGCAGGGTTTGCGCCAGCAGCTCCACGTCGCGGTCCTGGATGTGCCGGCGGTCTTCGCGCAGGTGCACGGTGATGCCGTCGGCGCCGGCCTGCTCGGCGATCAGCGCGGCCTGCACCGGGTCCGGATAGCGGGTGCCGCGGGCCTGGCGCAAGGTGGCCACATGATCGATGTTGATGCCGAGAAGAACGGACATGGGGGGGTGCTCCAAGCGGGTTTCAGGATTCGGGGGAATGGTAGCAGAAACAGACCGCTTCTCTCTCCAGAACGCCGCATCGAGCGACGGCTGAGGCTCCAGCAAGGGCGAGGTAGCGGGCAGGGCTGCCCGCTACCTCGCTGATGCGAAGCTCTCACCGCCCCGGGTTATCGCTGGCGCCGAACCCTTCTACAGAGTGGGAGTTTTGTGGGAGCTTGCCTTGCAAGCGAAAGGGTGGCGTTAGCCACCCGGCGGGATTCCAGAGAGGCTGTTTGTGCCGCCGTTAGAAGTCTCTCTGGCATCCTGTCGGGAGCTTCGCTCCCTTTCGCGGGCTGGGCCCGCTCCCACAAACCGAGCTCCGTAGAAAGGTCCGGGCGGTGTTATGACCCGTAGCGGTGACGCTGCCAAGTGAGCGGGGCAATAGTGGTGCCTGGAGGGACCTATTTGGCCATGGATGGCCAAATGAGAGCGCCCAGGGGTGAGGCAAGCGTGTTGCGAAGCACTGCTTCGCGCGCCGCCGAACGCCGCCCATCTGTGATGGGTGGCCGGGCCCGCTTGCGGGGCTTGAGCGATCCCGGAAGGCACCACCATTGCACCGCGTCCCGGATTCAGAGCACCCGATCTAGCGGAACAGTTCGCGGCTGCGTAGGGGGCGGTCGCCGAGGTGGGGGGCCAGGGCGTCGCGCAGCAGCGCCTTGGCGGTGCGGCGCACGTCCGCGTCCCACTGGTCGCGGCCCAGCGCCAGCAGGTGCTCGCCGTAGTAGCCGTCGACGGCGGGCCGCAGGCCCTCGCCGCCTTCCCAGCGGTAGCGGCTGGCCGGGTCCAGGGGCTCGCCCTGCAGGTCGTGGTCCAGGGCCAGGCCGTAGCCCACGTCTTCCAGCAGCATCATTTCAAAGCGACGCAGGGTGATGTCCAGGGGCGTGTCACCGGCCAATTCCGCCAGGGTGCGTTCGTATACCGGCCACAGGTCTGGGTGGGCGTCGTCGCGGTGCAGCAGGCGCACCAGCAGTTCGTTGACGTAGAAGCCGCAGTACAGCGCCCTGCCGTGCAGGGCCAGGCTGGGGCCGCGCGGCTCCACCTGGCGCAGGGTGAACAGCTCGCCGCCGGCTTTGAGGTCCACCCAGAGGGGCGCGAACGGCGCCAGCGAGGCGTCCCGCCGGCCGCCGCGCGCCACCGCGCCGACCCGGCCCTGGCGGGGCAGGAACAGGTCGACAATCAGGCTGGTGTTGCGGAAGGCGCGGCGGTGCAACAGCCAGGCCGGGGCGAGGCCGTTCGGGCCGTCGGGCTCAGCGGTGGTCATAGCCCAGCGAACGCAGGGCGCGTTCGTCATCGGACCAGCCGGCTTTGATCTTGACCCAGAGGGTGAGCATGACCTTGCGGTCGATCAGGCGCTCCATGTCTTCGCGGGCCTGGGTGCCGATGCTTTTGATGCGCGAGCCCTTGTCGCCGATCAGAATCTTTTTCTGGCCGCGCCGCTCCACCAGGATGGTGGCGGCGATGTCGGTGACTTTGGGGCCGTCTTCCCAGATGTCGATTTCCACGGTGATCTGGTGGGGCACTTCCTGGCCCAGCTGGCGCACTACTTTTTCACGGATGATCTCAGCGGCCATGAAACGCAAGCTGCGGTCGGTGAGCTGGTCGTCGTCGAACCAGAAATCCCCTTCCGGCAGGCGGCTGGAGAGCGCCTTTTCCAGCACGTCCAGGTTGTGGTCGCGCAGCGCGGACACCGGGATCACCTCGGCGAAAGCGAAGCGCTCGGCCAGGCTTTCCAGGTGCGGCAACAGCAGGGACTTGTCGGCCAGGTTGTCGACCTTGTTGATCAGCAGCAGCACCGGCGTGTCGCCGGCGCGCTGCAGCAGGCTGAGCACGTGCTCGTCGCCTTCGGTCCATTTCAGGGCGTCGACCATGAAGCAGATCACGTCCACATCGGACAGCGCCGACTGGGCGGCGTCGTTCATCGCCCGGTTCAGGGCCCGTTCCTGGCCGGTGTGAATGCCGGGCGTGTCGGCGAACACGATCTGGTAGCCGGGCCGGCTGAGAATACCGTGGATCCGGTGACGGGTGGTCTGCGGCTTACGCGAGGTGATGCTCACCTTCTCGCCGATCAGATGGTTCATCAGGGTGGATTTGCCCACATTGGGGCGGCCGACGATGGCCACCACGCCGCAACGGGTGTCGCTCATGCTGACTGCTCCAACCAGTCCAGGGCCCGCTCCGCGGCCTGCTGTTCCGCGCGGCGGCGGCTGGCGCCGCTGGCGGTGAATTGCCGGGACAGATCCGGCAAGCTGCAGGCCACTTCGAAAGTCTGTTTCGGTGCCTGTCCGGTGACCGACAGCACTTCGTAGGCGGGTAACTCATGCTTGCGCGCTTGCAGCCATTCCTGCAAGCGGGTTTTCGCGTCCTTGCGCACGCTCTGCGGGGAAATCTGCTCCAGGCGGGCGGCGAACCAGCTCAGCACCACGTCGCGGCAGGCGTCTTCGCCGCCGTCGATGACGATGGCGCCGATCAGCGCTTCCAGGGCGTCGGCGAGAATCGAGTCACGCCGGTTGCCGCCGCTTTTCAGTTCGCCGCCGCCGAGAATCAGGTACTCGCCGACGCCCAACTCGCGGGCCACTTCCGCCAGGGTCTGGCCGCGCACCAGGAAGGCGCGCATGCGGGTGAGCTGGCCTTCGGCGGCCTCCGGAAAGCGGTGAAAAATTTCCGAGGAAATAATCAGGCTGAGCTGGGAGTCGCCGAGAAACTCCAGCCGTTCGTTGTTGCGGCGACGGCTGACGCTGCGGTGGCTCAGCGCCAGTTGCAGCAGCGCCGGATCCTTGAACTGATAACCGAGACGGCGGGTAAGACGATCCAGATCATCCATTACTGACCAATATTCTTGCTGAAGGTGTGGTCGAACTCCATCACTACGAAGACGTTATAAAACATCGGCTCGCGGACTTCGTAATCGACGCCCACGGACAACTGCCCGCCGGCTTTCTGGATGTCCAGATCGCGCACGCCGATGGCGTTCACCTGGTTAATGGTAAAGCGCTTGCCGATCGCGTCGTAGACTTCGCGCTCGGACATCAGCGCGGTCTTGCTGTCGGACAGCACCGAGTTGATCGCAGAGCGAATGGTGCTGTATTCCATGTACGCGGGCACCATGCGAAACGCGGCGGTGCCGAACACCGCCAGGATAATCAGCACCACCACCCAGCCGATAAGAGAGAGCCCCCGCTGACGGGAAGGACCTGTCATCATTATTCTGCCTCCACTTTGTCGATCGCCCCATTCCGGGAGAAGCTGGGCCAGGAAAAGATCAGGTCCCAATGCATCCAGATCAGGAAGGCTTCCCCCACTACCAGGTCCTCGGACACCACGCCCCAGAACCGGCTGTCGTTACTGTTGTCCCGGTTGTCGCCCATCACGAAGTAGCTGCCCTCGGGCACCTGCCATTCGCCCTGGGTGCGGCTCGGGATCATGGCGTCGCCGCTGTACGGGTTGACCTGCCCTTCCTGCCAGATCAGATGCGGTTGGTCGCCCAGCCTTTCGATGTATTCTCGGCGCCAGACGCGCGCGTTGCGATCGCGGCCCACCAACTCGCGGGGCACCGCCTCACCGTTGACGTACAGCACGTTGTCGCGCACCGCCACCGTGTCGCCGGGCAGCCCCACCACCCGCTTGATGAAGTTCTGCCCGGTGTCCTCCGGGTACTTGAACACCATCACGTCGCCACGTTCCGGCTCGCCCAGCGGGATAATCTTGGTGTTGGTCACCGGCAAGCGCAGGCCGTAGGAAAACTTGTTAACCAGAATAAAATCATGAACCTTGAGGGTCGGCAACATGGAACCGGAGGGAATGGTGAACGGCTCGACAATAAAAGAGCGGATCACCAGCACGATAAACAGCACCGAGATCAACGAATTGGAGGTCTCCACGGTGTTGCCGAGCATGCCCTTGCGCTGGCGCAGTTTGAGCGCCTTATCCGCCAGCCAGATGATCACCGTGACGAACAGCGCCAGGGTCAGCCACATTCCCACATCGATATCCATTTAGTCGTTCACCTTGAGTACGGCCAGGAAGGCGGCCTGGGGGATTTCCACGTTACCCACTTGCTTCATGCGCTTTTTGCCTTCTTTTTGTTTCTGCAGCAGCTTTTTCTTCCGCGACACGTCGCCGCCGTAACACTTGGCGGTGACGTTCTTGCGCAGCGCCTTGACCGTCTGGCGAGCGATGATCTTACTGCCGATGGCGGCCTGGATCGCCACATCAAACATTTGCCGCGGCACCAGTTCCTTCATCTTTTCGATTAGCACGCGGCCGCGATGGGCGGACTGGTCCAGATGGCAGATCATCGCCAGAGCGTCGACTTTATCGCCGTTGATCAGCACGTCCACCTTCACCAGCTTGGTATCCTGGAAACGCTCGAAAGAATATTCCAGGGACGCGTAACCCCGGCTGGCGGACTTCAGACGGTCGAAGAAATCCAGCACCACTTCCGCCATTGGAATGTCGTAGGTGAGCGCGATCTGCTTGCCCAGGAACTGCATGTTGATCTGGTCGCCACGGCGTTCGGTGCACAACGTAATGACGTTGCCCACGTATTCCTGGGGCACCAGGATATTGACCCGCGCGATCGGCTCGCGGAATTCCTCGATCAAATTACCTTCCGGCAAAGACGACGGATTGTCCACGTACAGGGTGGAGCCGTCGTTGAGGATCAGTTCGTAGACCACGGTGGGCGCGGTGGTGATCAGGTCCAGGTCGTATTCGCGCTCCAGGCGCTCATGGATGATTTCCATGTGCAGCATGCCCAGGAAGCCGACCCGGAAACCAAAGCCCAGGGCGTCGGAGCTTTCCGGCTCGTAAAACAGGGAAGCGTCGTTGAGCGCCAACTTGGAGAGCGCGTCGCGGAAATCTTCGTAGTCGTCCGCGTTAACCGGGAACATGCCGGCGTAGACCTGCGGTTTGACCTTCTTGAAGCCCGGCAGCATCTCCACATCCGGGGTCTTGGCGTGGGTCAGGGTGTCACCCACCGGCGCGCCGTGGATGTCCTTGATGGTGGCGCTCACCCAGCCCACCTCGCCGGCTTCCAGAATGTCGGTCTCTTTACGCTTGGGGGTAAACACACCCAGGCTGTCGACCACATGGTTCTGGCCGGTGGATTTAACGTGAATCTTGTCGCCTTTCTTGAGGCGGCCATAGCGGATCCGCACCAGCGAGATCACGCCCATGTAGTTATCGAACCAGGAATCGATGATCAGCGCCTGCAACTGGGCGTCGCGCTCGCCGGCCGGCGCCGGAATGCGCTCCACCAGCTGCTCCAGCAGGTCGTCCACGCCCAGGCCGGTCTTCGCCGACACATGGCAGGCGTCGGTGGCGTCCAGGCCGATGATCTCCTCGATCTCCTCGGCGACGCGATCCGGCTCCGCCTGGGGCAGATCGACCTTGTTGAGCACCGGCAGCACTTCCAGGTCCTGCTCAATGGCGGTGTAGCAGTTGCCCACCGACTGCGCCTCCACGCCCTGGGCGGCGTCCACCACCAGCAGCGCGCCCTCGCAGGCCGCCAGCGAGCGGGACACCTCATAGGAGAAGTCCACGTGGCCGGGCGTGTCGATGAAGTTGAGCTGGTAGGTCTCGCCGTTACGGGCGGTGTAGTAGAGCGTCACGCTCTGCGCTTTGATGGTGATGCCGCGCTCGCGCTCCAGATCCATGGAATCCAGCACCTGCTCCTTGAGCTCGCGGTCGGACAGCCCGCCGCAAACCTGAATGAAGCGGTCCGCCAGGGTGGATTTGCCGTGATCAATGTGCGCGATGATGGAGAAATTGCGAATGTGCGTAATGTCGGTCACGTATACCCGCCAGAGCCGGAAATGAAAGAAGACACAATGGAGCGCGATTCTAGCGGATTAGGGCGCCAGTGGATAATCTTGTGCGAGCGGGCTGTGGGAGCGGGCCCAGCCCGCGAAAGGGAGCAAAGCTCCCGGCAGGATACCAGAAGCCTCTCTAACAACCGCACAAACAGCCTCTCTGGAATCCTGCCGGCCGGCGAAGCCGGCCTTTCGCTTGCAAGGCAAGCTCCCACAAACACCACCTTCGTAGACAGGTTCTGCGCCAGCGATAACCCGGGGCCTCGGAAGCCACCCCAGAGCGGGTCTGTGTTCTGCCCTTCCGGGACCCTGGAGAACAGGACGTTCGACAGG
>JBELJS010000095.1:0-3445 GCA_042090255.1 Alcanivorax sp.
AGGCAACGGTGGCGCCATATTCACTCATGGTGGACTCCTTCTGCTTGTTGTCCTTCTACCATGCTACTGAAGGGCGCCGGGGGCAATATTGAGCAGGGTCAATAATGCCGCTCAGCGTTTGAGCGGCACCCCCAGGTACTGAAGTTTCACCGCGCCGGCGGGGATCTGTAGATGGATGCTGGCGCCCAAGAAGCCGAGCAGCTCGGTGAGCTCCACGGAGATCGGAATCACGTTGCCGTTCACCTGGTTGATCACCATGCGCCCGTTGGGCAGGAAGGTCACCGGGCCGGTGAGTTCCATGGTCAGCGGGTAGCTGTGCTGGTTGTGCTGGCCGCCCAGCGGCGCCTCCAGGTAGGGCGCATCCAGGTAGAGGTCCACGTCGGCGCGGAATTCCGGGCCCTGGTCGGTGGCGACGATCCAGCCGGGAATCAGGCCGCCGTCCTCGGGGTGTCGCATGCGCATCACCTGGGTGCCGGTGGGGCTTTCGATGGGGATGCCGCCTTCGATCAGCACGTCCGCTTTCACCGTTACCGAGGAGGCGAGGATCTGCGTGGGGTAGAGGCCCACGCGCACCGCCGGCAGGCGTTCCTCCTGCTCGGTGCGCGGGTCGTCGTATTCGCCGGGGCCGATCACTTCGGAGTTCAACGCGCCCACCACCTGGATGTCGCAGCGCTCCGGCGTGTCGCAGGCGAGGCGCGGGTTCTGGGTCAGGGTGCTGCCGCCGAGCACCTCCAGGCGGGTGGTGTTGACCGCCGGCTCGCCGTCGCCGTAGCCGGGTTCGCCGTCGTCGAAGAAGCCGTTGGCGTTGACGTCCGCGGTGGGCAGGTTGTTGAGCGCCTGGAACACGCTGTCGGTGACCGGCGCACCGCGGAAATGGATCTCCAGATCCGGGCCGCCCCAGTCCGGTTCCGGGCCTTCCAGCAGGGCGGTCTGCAGGCGCTTGCCGGCTTGCGAGCAGATCGCTTCGCCGGAGACGCAGTCGTCCGGTTGCTGGCCGGAAGCGCGGTTCACCGATTGCAGGGTGTAGCGGTAGGCGGCGCCGTCCTCCCAGGGCTGGTCGGGGATGAAAGTGAGGGTGCGGGCCTCGACCTTCAGACGGCCGGGCACGACCGCTTCGCACTGGTATTTGCGCTTGTCGCTGTCCGGGCTGGCCACCGGGTTGCCGTCGCCGTCCACGGCCACCCGCTCGACGCGGAAGCTGCCGCTGCCGCAGGTGTCGCCGAGCCGCACCGAGGCGGGGTCAATGTCCTGGGACAGCGTCACCCGGATCGGCCGGTCGGCGGGCAACGTGGGCACGGGCAGATGGTCGTCGTCGGCGCGCCCACCCCGGCAGCGACCGTGGTCGCCTTCGGCGATATGCCAGCTGGCCTTGTCCACGGCGCAGGGGAAGCCGGGGTAGGTGGTGATCAGCACCGGCGCCACCGGGTCGCCGACCAGGGCCGGCAGCCGGAAGGTGCGGCTGGCCGGCTGCACCGGGTTGGCGGGCTCGGCCAGGTCGGTGGCGCGGTCGCTGACCGCCAGGGTGTAGCGGTCGCCGGGTTGCAGCGGCCGGTGCGGGCGCACCACCACCGAGGCGCCGTCCAGGGACCAGTCGAACGGCTCGTCGACGCCCTCGCGGGTGAGCGACAGCGCCTGTTCCAGGCTCTCCGGGTCCAGCGGCTCGCTGAAGTTCATCACCAGGGCGTCGCCGGGCTGCACCGTGGCGGCCAGGCCGTCTTCCGTCATCGGCATGGTGGATTGCAGGAAGGGCGCCCGGGTGTCCGGTATCGGCGCCGGGGCGTTGTTCTGGTCCGGGTAGGATTCGGTGTGCAGGCTGAGCAGGCCGAAGGCGGTTTCCTGGCCGAGCACTTCCGGCTCCACCACGCCCAGGGCGTCGATCACCAGACGCGGGCCCTCCACCTTGGCGACGCCCACCAGCTCCACCTGCAGCAGGGTCTGGCTGAGCGCGCCGTTGGCCTCCGGGTTTTCCGCCGTCATCGCCACGTCCATGAACAGACGCACTTGGCGCGGCGCCTCCGGGCGCCGGCTGAACGGGTTGGGCAGCAGGTAGCCGCTGGCGTCGGACAAAAACGTCACGGCGATGTCGCCGGTTTCGATGCCCGCCGGCACCGCGCCGGCCACCTTCACTTTAACGTTGCTGCCGGTGAGCAGGCTGCCGCGCGGGATGCGCAGCGGCGACACGTCCGGGTAGTGGGGCAGGAACGCCAGTTCGGTGAACACATTGCCGCTCTGCTGGGTGGCGTCGCCGTCGCCCAGCAGCACCGCCTCAATGGGCACGCAGTTCATCGCCTGGCCGGTGAGCCTGGAGCGGCGGCCATCCGGGTCGGCGCAGGGGTCGTCGCCACGGCCGGACGCCGGCGGCGTCTCCTGGACCATCACCGTGCGCGGCCGGGAATCCCGCGCCACCCAGCTGCGCTGCAGCCCGCCGCCGGCCAGGGCGGCGCCCTGGAAGCCACGGATCGACGGCCCCAGGGTAAGGGTGTAGCGCTCCCCGGGCTGGAGATCCTGTCGCGGGTCCAGGGTGACGGCGTCGCCTTTGGCGAGCATGATCGCCGGCACCAGCTCGCCGTCACGGGTCAGCGAGATGGATTCCCCGTAGCTCAGGGTGTCCGTGTCCAGCATCTGGTTAAAGCGCAAACGCAGGGTGGAGAAGTCCATGAACGGCAGGTCGTCGCCGTCCGGCAGCACCTCGCGCAGCCGCAGCACGGTATCAAAGCCCCGCTGCCCATTGGCGCCGCCCGAGGTCAGGCGGGTTTCGAAGGTGAGCGCGCCGTCGGGGAAGGCCAGCGGGCCTGCCTCGGTCTCCAGGCCGTCCAGCGTCAGCCGGTAGCGGGTGCCCGGGCGCAGGTCGCCCTGCGCCGGGCGGACCAGCAGGCCCAGCCCGCCGTCCACCGGCTCCGGGGCGGCCAGGGCCACGCTGTTGCCGTCGGCGTCGCTGAGCCGCACGCCGTCGGCGCCGCCGGTAAGCGGATGAGAAAACCGCAGCACCACCGGGCTGGCCGGGGACACCCGGCGCTGGCCGTCATAGGGGTAGCTGTAAAAGACTTCCGCCGGGGCCGCGCCGAGGTGGTTGGTGGGCCCTTCTTCGGCACCGCCGCAGGCGGTCAGCCCGGCCAGGCAGAGCATCATCAGCGGGAAAAGCGGGGCGAATCGAATCGAGCGCATGGGCGTCCTTCTCCATGGGCCGGGCCGCTGGGGCGACCGGCGCGTTATTGTTTTACTGAGCCTGAATGGTACGTCTGTACTATATTGTACTATCGTACCAATTATTGGCCAGTAAAAGTCAACGCGCCGTGCTCGATTTCACATTCTCCGCCCGGTGATGCCCCTCAATCCGCCTTCAGACGCTCGCACACGGCCCGCGCCACCCGCGGGCTGTAGAGCAAGGCACAATGGCCCAGGTAGGGCAGGTGCAGGTTCTCCTCCGCGTCCGCCAGGGTGGCGG
>JBELJS010000010.1:0-75024 GCA_042090255.1 Alcanivorax sp.
CCACCCTATCAGGGGCTTCTCGGAGAAGAGCTGAAAACCGGTACGCCACATGGCCACGCGCACGCCGAAAGAGTTACTGCGGGCGCCTTCGTCATACTGACCCACGCTTTCCAGCGCCTCGCCAACCCGCTCGCTGACTATCAGTGAGGGGGAGAACGACGCCACCAACAGCAGCCCCAACAACACCACCGACCCGAGCCCAAGCACCCGCCACGGAAGTATGCGCCAAACGCTCAGCCCGACAACGACCACAAGCGCCGGAAACGTCACCCAACCGCCCCGGGTGCCGGACAGCAGCGAGGCCAGCAACCCCAAAGCCAACGCCGACAACAGGGCCGCACGCGCCCATGCCGAACGTACGGCGAAAACACCGACCCAGGCCAGAGTGCCAAGCAACAACGAGAGCATGCCGAAGGGAATCGCGTTAATGCCGTTGCTTGCCCGCAAGTGACCCTGCACCCAAACCTCCCAGACGGCGATTAACGCAGCCAGCAAGGCACCCACGCCGGCGCCCCACCAAAGAGCGGCGGCAGGGACCCGCAAACGCCGCCAGCCCAGCAATACGAATGCCGCCAAAAGCGGCCAAAGGGGAAGCCACAGGCCACCACCCTCAACCGCACGGGGCCAAAGGCCGGTACGCGCCACATCCGCAAGCCACAGTAGCGAGAACGCCGCCAGAGCGGCCAACAGCCACGCATCTTCACGATCGAACGCAGCACGGCAGCGAGGCTGGGTGAACAGGCTCACCAGCGCCAACAGCGCCGCAGCGAGCGGGAAGACAGCATAGGCTGGCGGCCAGCTGACCAGCAATGCCAGGAAAGCCGCCAGTAACAAACTAGCGAAATAAGAAAAAATCATAGGTTTAGGAGGGGCGAACGACCGCGAAGGTTCCGAAGCGCTGCCGGACATTACGTCAGGCGATTGCGTAATGAGCGGACAACGCGCTGGCAGCTCTCTTCCGGGGAAAGGCCGGCGATCACACACTCCTGGATGATCATCATGCCATCCCGGGTGGCCACAACCGGGCAGCCCCGTTCCGAAAAACAGACCTGGCCAGGCACCGCCATGTAATCAAAGTCGATGTCGAATGGCGCTGCCCGAAACACGGTTACCCGTGTATCCGTACCATTCAGGAAGCAAAAGGCGCCGTCGAAAGGCCTCGAGCTGGCTCGCACATTGGCAATGATGTCCCGCCGACTAAGCGTCCAGTCGATGCGCGCGTCCTCAGGCTTCCTCGGATAGGTACGCAATGTCCTGACGGTAGTGTCCTGCTCAATAAAGTCTTTCGTCGGCAACAGATCAAGGGCTTCCACGAACATCTCGGGAACGGATTTATCAAGCCACGCATAAACATCCGTTATGTAGGTGTCGTCGGTAACCGGAAAGTGCCGCTTAAGAATGTAGGGCCCCGAGTCGAGCGCCTCCGTCATCCGGTGGACGGTCAGACCAATCGACGGCTCGAAGTTGAGGATCGCCCAGTTAGCACAGGCATTGCCCTTATACCGGGGCAGGTCACCGGCGTGCGCGTTCAAAACACCGAAGGGAAAGGCTGTCAGGAAGCGCTCTTTAAGCAGGGTCAACCAGTTGATCGAAACGCACACCTGGGCGCCCAGCCGCTTGATATCATCCACATGCTCGTTCGGATTAACCCCCTCATAAAAGGGGCACCCTACTTCCGCCGCGAGGTCCTGAAAATGGGACTCATCAACGTCATAGTAGGCTTCGGCCCGGCATGTCATTACGAAGGCGATCTCATGGCCGCACGCCAGAATTTGCCGCGCTGTTTCCAGCAACATGCCTGTCCGACCGATGATGCCTACGCGCATAGCAGACCTTCGAAATCGATGTGCTGGTTGGGGGAAGCCGCCATGGCTTCGAGGAAGGATCGAGCGCCGTTCCCATTGTTCTGATACTGCGTGATCTCCGCCTCACTAACCTGGGTGAGTGGAACCTGAATGGCCTGTTTCAAGGCGTCGTAGTGCTCACTGCCGCTTGAGTTCAGATGAATATGAATAGGGTGGAAATCATACACGCTTACCGGCCCCGGACAGTACGGCTTCGACCAATCGAACCGATCGTCAAAAAAGGCGGCATCGTCCTCCCAGTTATAGTTCACGCGGGTAAACTCGGTACCACCGAACGACCAGGAGAACGGCTCGATATGCGGAAACTTATACATAAAGAGAGAGAGGTCGTAACGAAGCTGGGGGAAACTGGAGAAAATACGCTGAAACAAAGGAGAAGACTGCACCAGCGCATGGGTCCTTAACGCTCGAGCGTTCGGCACGATGTTGAGCAGATACTCAATGATCTTTTCCGGTTCATCGCCCTGGGAGGAGCCCGGCAGGAAGTTCGGATGAATGCCGATTTCGTGACCATCCGCGATCAGATCACTGACAATATCCGACGGGTGGGTAATAAAAAATGTTGCCTTGATACCGCGAGGGTTGATTACTTTCCTGATAGCGTCAATCGACACATCCGGCGCCCAATCAATATCAAAGGTCAAATGGACTTTATTGGAATGGCCTTCAGCAGACCGGTTTTCAGGGGTAGGTGTCATTCAACGTCGCCGTGGCAATTTACGGATAGAATCCGACAGGAGTCTACCAGAGAGCACAGACCGGCCAAACCCGAGCACTTCAGCAATCAGCAGCGTCACAGCCGTACGGGAATCAGCCGGAGGCGCAGGCGGCGGGGTTGTGGGCGACGGCCTCGGCCATGACGGCTTCGAGGGCGTGGCAGGTCTGGTCGATGTGGTGGTCTTCCAGGGTGGGATGCACCAAGAACATCAGGCTGGTGTCGCTCAATTCACGGGCGTTAGTCAGCGGCGCGTCGGGCACCAGGCCCGCGTCCTGGAAGCACTTCTCCAGGTATACCTCCGAGCAGGAACCGGAGAAGCACGGCACGTCATGCTCCAGCACGGCCTCGAGAATACGGTCCCGGTCCCAGCCGGCGGCCAGTTCCGAGGGCTCCACGAACAGGTAGCACTTATAGCCGGCATGCCCTGCCGCCTGCGGCACGGTGGGCACTCGCAAACCCGGCAGCGCCTGTGCGGTCTCCCAAATGCGCTCGCAATAATCACGGCGCCGCCGGGTCCACTCGGGCATCCGCTTCAGCTGGATGCGACCAATGGCCGCCTGGATCTCGGTGAGGCGCCCGTTGGTGCCGAAGCTCTCGTGCAGCCAGCGGTAACCCGGCGGATGCTCGCGCTCGTACACCGCCTCCCAGCTTTTGCCGTGGTCCTTATAGCTCCACATCCACGACCACAGCGCCCGGTCGTTGGTGGTGACCATGCCCCCTTCCCCGCCGGTGGTCATGATCTTGTCCTGGCAGAACGACCAGCAGCCCACATGGCCGAAACCACCCACCGGGCGGCCACGCCAGGTGGCGCCGTGGGCCTGGGCGCAGTCCTCGATCAGATAGAGGCCGTGCTGCTCGGCCAGCGCCGCCATGGCGTCCATGTCGCAGGGCCAGCCGGCCAGGTGTACGCACACCACCGCCTTGGTGGCCGGCGTCAACGCCGCGGCCACGGTCTCGGCGGTGATGTTCTGGCTGTCCCGGTCCACATCCGCGAACACCGGGCGCGCGCCCACATTGACGATGGCCGACGCGGACGCCAGGAAAGTGCGGGAAGTCACCACCACATCGTCCCCGGCGCCGATCCCCAAGGCCCGCAGTGCCAGATCCAAGGCAACGGTGCCGTTCGCCACCGCCACCGCGTACTCCGTGCCGGCGAAGGCGGCAAACTCACGCTCAAACGCCCGGCACTCGTCACCGGTCCAGTAGTTCACCTTGTTCGACAACAACACCCGCTGAACAGCATCCGCCTCTTCGGGGGTGTAAGACGGCCAGGGAGGGAAAGGTCCATTCAACATTGCAGCGCTCCTTCAATGCGTGTGATCACAATCACGACGCCAAGATACCCATCACCATAAGCGATGGCCTGTACAACTGTAGAGTGCGGTTTTGTTATCGGGCGGGAACGCCCATAACCGTAGCGCCGGGCGGCACATCGGAAATTACCGCCGCGCCGGCGCCAACGATGGCGCCCCGGCCCACCGTAACGCCCTGCTTAACCACGGCGCCGATGCCCACCCAGGCGCCCTCTTCCACGGTCACATTGCCGCCCAGGCAGGCCCTGGGGCTGATGTGTACCCAGTCGCCCAGCCGGCAATCATGCTCGACAACCGCACCGCTGTTAACAATCACACCCTCGCCGGCACGAGCGTCCGGGTTCACCACCGCCCCAGCAAACACCACGGAGCCGGCGCCAAGGGCCGCGAACGGGCTCACAGCAGCCAGCGGGTGAATCACCGTGGCCAGGGACACGCCCGCCTCGCGCAAGGCCACCTGTTTCGCCCTACGGACGCCGTTCGCGCCGATAGCCACGATGACACCCTCGTAGTCACGATGGCGTTCAAGCAACGCCGACCAATCACCGACCACCGGCCAATTGCCGTTGTCTTGCTTGCCCGGCCAGGCATCGTCGAAGAACACCAGGTCCCGGCGACCGCCGAGAAGCGCGGCGTCGGCAATCACTTTGCCGTGCCCGCCCGCCCCCAATATCGCCAAAGACTTAATCGTCACGGTTCGACCCCTTGAATCTCGGCATGGTGGCGTCCTCGCCGTGGGAAATGCCGTCGCGCTTAAGGACCAGCAGGACCGTCTTGAACAGAATCTTTATATCCAACCACAGGGACCGGTTATCGACATACCAGACGTCCAGCTCAAACTTCTCTTCCCAAGATAGGGCATTGCGACCGTTGATCTGGGCCCAGCCTGTAATCCCCGGGCGAACTTCGTGGCGACGAGCCTGACGGTCGCTATACAGCGGCAAATAATCCCTCAGTAGCGGACGGGGCCCGACCAGGCTCATATCGCCTTTCAGCACGTTAAAGAGTTCCGGGAGCTCATCAAGGCTGGTAGAACGCAGCCAGGCCCCCAACGCGGTGAGACGTTGATAATCAGGTAGCAGAGCACCATCGGGGCCTCGCTCGTCAGTCATGGTTCGGAATTTAACCATGTTGAACGGCCGCCCCTCGATACCGGGCCGCACCTGACGGAAGAAAACCGGGAAGCCCAATTTGCTACGCACCAGGATACAAAGCACAACCACCACCGGTGAAAGCAGCACCAGTGCCGCCAGCGCGCCAACCAAATCCATAGCACGCTTCATTGGATACCCATTCCTTCAAGCATAGCGGCGTTAACCTTATGGACGTCGTACTTCTCCTCCGCGATCCGCCTGGATCTCTCACCCATGCTCGCAGCCAACCCTGGGGTATCGACCATCTTGATCATAGCGTCCGCCAGAGCATTAATATCCTTAACCGGCACCAGGAAACCATTGTCACCGTCCACCACCGTCTCACGGCAGCCCGGCGCATCCGTTGTGATCACCGCCCGGCCCATCGCCATGGCCTCGAGCACCGTACGGGGCGTCCCCTCACGGTATGAGGGAAGCACATACACGGAACAGCCGGAAATCGCTGGACGCACATCGTCCAGCCGGCCCAAGAACTCCAGAAGACCGGAATCCACCCATTGATCCAATTCCCGCTGGGTTATGGCATCGGGGTTATCATCGATCCAACCGACCAGCCGAAAGACGGCCTCTGGATGCACCGATTTCACGAGTTGGGCGGCTTGCGCATACTCTCGAACGCCCTTATCACCCAATAACCGGGCGATGAGGAGAAAGCAGGGTTTATCGGGCAACGTAGCGACGGAATACTCAGACACATCCACACCGGAGCCATTCACAACCGAGGAAGGAACGGTCTCTGGGAGCAGTCGGAACTCCCTGAAGAGCGTCTCGTCATCCGGGTTCTGAAAGAACACACGGTGCGTACGCTTTAATGCGAACCGGTAAAGGCGCTGAATCAAACGCCGTAGCAAAGCGCGCTTGCCAGAGGCGGTACCGGTAAAGGCATAGCCAAGCCCGGTAACCAGGGCAAAACGATGTTTCACTCCAACAAGCCAAGCCGCTATCGAGCCGTATATGACAGGTTTAATGGTATAGCTAAGAACGAACTGAGGCCGAAGGCGCAACATTAAAGCGACTAGCGACAGCAACAGCGCCAGATCTCCTATGGGGTTCAACCCCGTCCGTCGGAGGGGGATGCCGTGCACTCGCACGCCCCTCTGAGCCAGATCTAATGCCACGTCGCTTCGGGGACCTAAGTTCGGGACGGCGATATGAACATCTTTACCCGCCAAAAGCAGCGCATCTATAAGTGGTCCGCGAAACTGGATTAAAGAACCAGGAAAGCTCCCTATTAAAAGAAACGGGGGACTACTCATCTAGACCGGACCCAAACCGGGCAATTTTGATCAGCTCACCAAAAGAGAAAAAAGAGCCCCCAAACTGCGACATAAATTTCATACAAATCTGTCAACTTGTGCATCTTGCGCATCTGGACATGCGCGGAACGAGGCCAGCACATAAACTGAAACGTAAAGTAGCGCCGGGAGGAACATCCATTTCTGCCTGACGGCAATACCTAAATTCGGAGTTACCACAGCCAATATAACCCAAGACAAAAATGAAAAAGAAATCAAAAACAAGTAATTTTCCGGCAAAAATGACTTTTTCTTAAAATACAATATCAGTGATGAAAAAATCACCATCATTATTAAGGTATTTTCGATGGAGACAAACAAGGAAAAAATATTAGTAGCCTCGATTGGCAAAGGTCTGAACAAGTACGTGAACAACTGGACGGGCATCGGCATCACTGACAAGTCTACCCCTGAACCCGTATTCTGATAGTTTTCTTGCTTATCCTCAACGTAGGAGACCACCGCGTCAACGTCGGCTGGATTGCTAAGACCTGCATAATCGAGAGCAAATGGGACTATCACAAAAGCAGATATTACTGTAAGAAAACCCGCGAAAAGCCGAGCTCTGTAACTTGCGCTTTTTGAGAAAGTAAAGAACAGAGTCATCGATGCAAGAAAAATTGCGGCTACGTGCGGCCGCACTAGAAACATGAGGGTTACCGCCAAAACCAACAAAAGAAACCGTCTTTTAATATAAATTGACGCCCATAACGCGAGGCCGATGGAAAGCATGGCGATTGCATCCTTCCCGAGAGCTACGCTCCAGAAACTCACGGACGGCAAGAAAACGAGGAACACGGCCAAGCGCCTAACTGGAGCCTTAGCTGACTCCGAAGCCGAGCGTAGGGCGCCATAAAAAGCCAGCAGACCAACAAATCCGATTATATTGAAAACCAGAAAGACGTTTAATATAGAAAAATTTAAATAAACAGAAAAAAAAGAGGTGAAGTACCTGACAAATCCTGAACCGAAAGAAAACGTCAGATCAGATTCGAATGAACGGAGGTAATAACTTATAGAGTCACCACCAAAATTACTAATGTATGCAAGATACAGAAAACAAAAAAGAGTGTGCCATGCATACAAAGAAAAGGACATATTACGCCGGACACCAAAGGATCCGGCAAAACATAATGAAGCTAACGCCCCCAAGACCCATGTTACAAAAGCGGCAACAATATGCCAACCTGAACTAGCAAACTCCACATTTTGCATCTAAGACCCCATATACTAGCAGCTCGCTATACAGCGTTCATAAAGCTGAGTGTGCTTGAACACCGAAAGCTCCATGCTATAAATATCAGAGTGATCTAGCGCCGACTGAGAAAACCGTCGAACGTAACCGGGCTCTTTAAACAACGTCATAATTGCCTGTGACAGACCTTGAGCATCTCCGGACCGAATGATTATGCCATTACAACACTTGTTAATTACTTCTGAGCACCCGCCCACGTCTGTCACTATACACGGGAGGCCTGACATCGCAGCCTCTATTAAGGCTATAGGCATGCCTTCAACTGTAGAAGTCATCAGGAAAACATGGGCATCTGATAAAAAGGAAGGGATATCGATCTGATTACCCTTCAAATGAACTGAGGTTGAGAACCCAGAATCATCTATCTTGGCTCTTAAAGCGGACATCGCCTCATCGGCTCCCTCTCCGACAATATTAACCTCAATTTTCGACTGGGCCACGTCCGACATGAATGCAAGGGCATGTAGCAAAAGAGAATAATTCTTCTCCGGCCTAATTCTACCAACCATAACACACTTCAAGGGGCCCAAATCGGGGCTATACTGTCTCAAAAACGGATTTAAACGATTTCTGTTAACGCCATTTTCAATTGTATGCACACTATCGCCAACCAGTGACTTCAGTGCTCGCGAACATATACTGGAAATACCAATATACTTATCAACGATTAACCGTGAGAGTAAAAACCACATTTTACCCGCGCCAGCGGCAATGCTATGATGAGTATAGACTACTGGGACGGGTAAAAAAGCTGCGCACATTACGCCATATTTCATGTGCGAATGAAGCACTTGTATTTTATTGCGCCTGACGTAGCGGCGGAGGCCAAGCCACCCCGAGAGAAAATTCAACCTATACTTCTTCCCTAAGAAATGTGTTTTAACACCACTGCTATGCAAATCGTTTATGAAATCCGTCGCAAAAGAACAATCGTGACCCAGATCATCGGGAAAATACATAAATAGAACATGCACTTCATTCCCCTTTGAGGCCAAGGATTTGGACAAATCCCGGACGTATATTTCAGCGCCGCCAGCGGCCGGCGAAGAAATCATATGGAGTATTCTCATTAATAGCCCATCCCACCTTGCGATAGGAAATCATTATCAACTAATTATTTACAGTCGAACGTCAACAGAAAAAAAGAAATCAAGGGAGCGCCAAATCACCTTTTATTTCTGAATACAGCTTTTGCATCAAAAGCTCCTTTGAAATAAAAGGCAGGGAAGCCTCTCGCACCTCTTTAGGCGGCACATGCTTCATTGACTCAGCGAAATCCAATATCTCATCTATTAGTGGAGGACCTTCCCTATAATAGGAAAACCAAGGCGGGAAGCCGTCTTTGTGCCCGGAATATACCGGAAGCCCTTCCAGTAGATACTCTCTTACTTTTAGCGTGCAGGCCTCCTGCATACCTTTACGAAATAGGGCGAATGATGAGAGCCCTATCCAACTACGTTGCATCAGAACTTCCAAGTCACGGCCAAACTTTTTGCCGTGCAATATAATACGTTTGTCGTGAATATGGTCACTGATTAGCTCTGAACTTACCGCACCCACGATGTGAAGCACGAAACGACGATGGCTATTAGAAATATCGGCCAACAGCAGATCTAATCCATGCCACGGCACGAAGTTATTTGCGACGAATAGGATTTCTGGCACAAACCTTTGTTCCCCGAAACCCAAAGTTCGCCTGCTGTCGACGAGAATACCATTGGGGTAAATGTATGTCCTAAGCTGATTCTTGCGCGCGCGATTCTTCTCATAACTGGCAATTTCACCAGTGACACATACTACACCTTCCACTAATCTCAAATTCCATTTGCCTAACTGTTTCTCCAAAAGAAACTTTAATTTGCCTTTAAAGTTAACGTAACGGGCCAACTCAGGCACCTCTAATGTATGATGGACAGTATAAACAGGGAGACGAGAAATCAGTAAGAAGAAAAAAAGCATGGGATCCGCGACCCGGTAGCGAAGAAAAACAACATCACATTGCTTGCCAATGCTGGCAATTTTTTTGTAGTAATAATACCGAGACATAAATGCAGTTAGAATGCGCCTAGTAAAGGATAAACTTTCTAACTGAGGAAGAGCATCAACAAAATCGATTGGCTCCACACCAGGATGGGGCATTCTCAGAAGACAGCTCCAAGCCAACCCAACCCGTCTGGCCGCTTGCTGCTCCGAATACATCTGTTTAAGGATGCCCGGCTCATAAGACTGCATTAAGGCAGCGTGAAGAACTCGCATAAAACTTACCAGTTTTTATACATCTACGTGATAATGAACGCTGCGCATGACAACATCGCCACCTGGCCTGCTCTGCTTTACCTATCTAGCAATAAACGGTTGCCTTCAGCGTAAGACGGCCAAATTATACGTTCTTAATATACCACGGCATCGCTGCCGCCAAGCCCTCAGAAACTGTATGAGAGGGCACATAGCCAAGACCGCTTCTGGCTTTATTGATATCTGCCAGGGAGTGACGAATATCGCCTGGACGAAAATGACGATACTCAAGTCTGCGTGTCCCCCCTATCGACAAGCTGTCCAGCTCTTCGCGAATAGCCACAAAAAGTTGATTTAGCGTAGTCCGAGAATTTAGCGCCACATTGTATACTTCACCCTTAGACTTCTCTAACGAGGTAGCAGCTAACAGATTGGCTTGAACCGCATTATCAACATAGCAAAAATCACGACTGGTTTCTCCGTCACCGTTAATGCAGACAGGCTCACTTCGAATCATGGAAGCGGCCCATCTTGGAATCACGGCTGCATAGGCTCCATTGGGGTCCTGCCGGGGCCCGAAGACATTAAAATAACGCAAACCAATGGACCGGAAACCATAGGTCCGATCAAATACGTCGGCGTAAATCTCGTTAACGTACTTGGTCACAGCATAAGGTGATAACGGGCTACCGATCTTACCCTCAACTTTAGGCAGGTCGGGATGATCACCGTAGGTGGAGCTCGAGGCCGCATATGTAAAACTTTTTACCTGCTCGTCCTTCGCTGCAACCAGCATATTCAAAAAACCATCGATATTTGCTCGGTTTGTACCTATTGGATCTTCGATGGAGCGGGGTACGGAACCCAAAGCAGCTTGATGAAGGATGTAATCGGTGCCCTTCACTGCCTGGCGACAGTCGTCCAGGTTACAGATGTCCCCGGAGATGAATAGGAAGCGGCGCCACTGCTCTTCGGTGACGAGAGTCTCTACTTCGTCTAGGTTGTGCTTATGTCCAGTAGAGAGATTATCCAGTCCGACCACCGGCTGCCCTAGCTTGAGCAAGGTTTCCAGAAGATTGGAACCTATAAAGCCTGCGACACCGGTAATTAGCCACGTTTTCGGGTTATCTTTAAGCTGTTCTTTAACTTTTTCGTATTGAGTCATTCGGTGAATAGCTCCTAATGAAGCAAACGCCGGGCTAATAACGCATAGTCCAGCATTTTCCTGGCCATTTTTTCGGATTCTTTCGCCATCGCCCTTAAATCAACGATTCCCGAACTGATTTTCCCGAGTATAGAATCGATATCTTGCTCACCGCTAACCACCCAACCGTTGTCTTTTGTATAGATGTTATGCCCCTCGAGATCCTCAAGGACTGGCACACAACGGCAGCACAGGCTGGTCTGCATGGTAGCGGACTGACTGCCCGGCTGCAGGTAGACGTCCGCACCACAGAGCAATGCCCGCAGTTCGGCGGGGGTCCGCCAGCCCCAGAACTCAATCCGGTCGTCAGAGTCGATCAGCGCCTGGGCCTGCTCACGGATGTCGTCGAGCAGGGAGCCAACGAGTACCAGCCGGAAGCGCGGATCAGGGTTGCCGATGAACGCTTTCAGAGTATCTAGAAGTCTTTTGGAAGCGGACTGTTTACCCGATTGCACGAACAGCACCTGGTCATTGGTCAAGCCCAGTTCCTGGCGTGTGCCTTCTCTAAGGGCGTTGTATTCGTCATCCTCGACCGGGTGACCGCCCAACGGGTAAAACTCCAGCTTCTCCTCCGGAACACCGTAAAACGTCCTCGCGAACTTTCCAGTCAGCGCCGAGATATAGAGAATTTTGTCGATCCAAGGAAGACACAAGTGCACGATGGGTCGGTAATAAAGATAGTGCAGGCCCCACTTGGAGACAGGACCACGGGCGCTGTTGATAAAGTCCGTGTGGGTATCCACGTAAAACTTCACCTCCGGATGGGCCTTCTTATAGCGGCTGACGGTCACCAGCTCCCAGCCGCACATGCCGTGGAACAGGATCGAGTCCGGCTCGAAGTCTTCCAGGAACTGATAGACGCCTCTATGTGGCCTTAGGCTTTTCGCCACGGTATGGGGTACCCATGGATGATAGGGCAAACGAATCACTTCGATGCCCCGCTTACAGCGATAATGGCCCGGTTTTACGAACTCACGACGCCGGTCCGTGGTGAAGATCTGCGTCGACGCGATGACCAGCACCTCATGCCCCTGCCGCACGTGCTCTTCCACCAGTTCGTTTTCCTGATAGGCCCGGTCATCCATGTAGTAGTTGGACAGGCAAATGTGGGCTATTCTCATAATCGGTTGACCACTATCAGAGTTTGCTGCGTCACCCATTAAAGCCGTAGATCGACGGCTTCTTTGGGCAGCACGTATTTCAGGTCGTAGAGGACGTGCGGGTCGCGGCCCAGTTGGCGGAATTCGCTGGCGGGCATCGCCTTGAACTCGTCGTGGGCCACGGCCAGGACGACACCGTCATAGCTGGCCACCTGCGGCTTCTCGATGGGCTGGATGCCGTATTCCCGGTAGGCCTCATCCGGGTTGATCCAGGGGTCGTAGACGTCGACGGTGACGTTGTAGTCCTGGAGCTCGCGGATCACGTCGATCACCCGAGTGTTGCGCAGGTCCGGGCAGTTTTCCTTGAAGGTCAAGCCCATCACCAGTACCCGGGCGCCGTTGACTTGGATGCATCGGTCCAACATGGCCTTAACCAACTCGCTGGCCACGAAACGGCCCATGCCGTCGTTGATGCGCCGCCCGGAGAGGATCACTTCCGGGTGGTAACCCACCGCCTGGGCTTTGTGGGTCAGGTAGTAAGGGTCCACGCCGATGCAGTGGCCACCCACCAGGCCAGGGCGGAACGGCAGGAAGTTCCACTTGGTACCGGCGGCTTCCAGTACCTCCTGGGTGTCGATGTTCATGCGCTTGAAGATCATCGCCAGTTCGTTGACCAGGGCGATATTCAGGTCTCGCTGGGTGTTCTCGATCACCTTGGCGGCTTCCGCCACCTTGATGCTGGAGGCCCGGTGGGTGCCGGCGGTAATCACCGAGGCATAGAGCCGGTCCACGGTATCCGCCACTTCCGGAGTGGAGGCGGCCGTGACCTTCATGATGTCGGTGACGCGGTGGAGCTTATCGCCCGGGTTGATGCGCTCCGGGCTGTAGCCGGCATAAAAGTCCTGGTTAAAGGTGAGACCGGAGACCCGCTCCAGCACCGGTACGCAGTGCTCCTCGGTGGCACCGGGGAATACCGTGGACTCGTAAATCACGATGTTGCCGGGCTTGAGGGTCTTGCCGATGGTCTCGGACGCCTTGATCAGCGGCGTCAGGTCCGGCTGGCGGTGCTCATCGATGGGGGTGGGCACCGTGACGATATAGACGTTACAGCCTTCCAGTGCCGCCGGATCGTCGCTGAACGCCAGACCCTCCGAGGCGGCCAGCTCCGCGTCGCTGAGCTCCCGGGTGAAATCGTGCCCTTCGCGCAGGTCGCGGATGCGGTCGCGGTTCACGTCGAAGCCCACCACCGGGCGGTGCTTGCCGAACTCCGCGGCCAGGGGCAGGCCCACATAGCCGAGGCCGATCACGGCCAGTTTGATGTCTTCCAGGGAGGGGTGGGTCATTCTCTTTTACCTTGTCTGATCCGGCCTGCGGTTGGGTTAGATTGTACTGATGTAGGCACGCTACCGCCGCAGGGATTGCCGTCGGTTCCCTGAGGACGGATGCGTTGCCGGTTTGTCTCTGAGTGGCAGGTCTCTGGGATCCTGCCGGCCGGCTTTGCCGGCCTTTCGCGGGCTGGGCCCGCTCCTACAACATACTTATGTCTTTCAGGGCCAGGGTGAGGCGGTGCTGCTTGTGGAGCATGTTGAGCAGCACGATGGCGCGCTCCTGGCCGTCGAAGCGGTGAAATACCGCTTCCATGTCCGCAAAGGGACCGTGTTCGATGCGCAGGCGGTCGCCCGGACGCAGCGCGGAGCGGTCGTCATTGGCGCTGGTCTGGGTTTGCAGCTTGAGGGCATCGATCACGGAGGGCGGCACCGCCGCCGGGCGGTCGCCGAAGGCCACTAGTTTGGTCACGCCCCGGGTGGAGCGGATGGTGTGCCAGCCACTGCCCTGCTCGGACAGTTGGATAAAGAGGTAGCCGGGGAACAGGGGTTCCTGCCGCTGCACGCGCCGGCCGGCGCGTACCTTTTCAATGCAGAGCTGGGGCTGAAAGCAGGTAAAGCCCTGATTTTCCAGGTTCTCCTGGGCCCTGTAGTTCTGGTTGGCGCGGCACTGAACCACGTACCAGCCTGAATCGCTCATGCCGTTTTCCTTTTCGGGGCTCTGCCCTTACCCGGCCCTTTTGAGGCCGAGTGTCCGTGTTGATGTAGCTTCGCGCGGGGAGGTGACGTTCGCGTGACGGAGCCTACGTTAGCCGGGTGCGGTCAACCCGACCGTAGTGCTCAGGTTGGCTTTTGTTGCACCTTCTTACATTTACACACAGTAATCTGATGCCATTGCACACCCTCACTATGATCAATATCACAGTAAGGGTCGAAAGACAGCCTATGCATCGACTAGGCCTTCCTCCCGAAAACGGAACCTGTAGATTCAAAGCGCACCTTTCAGGAACGGGTGATAATCTCCCCTCAGGCCTAACGGCTTAGCGTTCCTGATATTAGCCACGGTTTCAATAGCAACACGGTTCTCTTCTAACCCGAAACCGCGTCCAGCTAGAATTTCTTCGTAGCTGCGGGTATGCAGATCAGTAAAGCCGCCGGAGAACTCAATTTCCTCGCCATCTACAGTGATCGACCTATAAGTCCGTTGCCCCTGAGCCTTAGCGCTATCAGGTACAAATGCGAAATCAACCGACAAGAACCAGCGAACCCTTGCTTTTTCGTATTCCAAATAGCCCGCAGCCATTGTCTCACTGCTATAGTGAACTACATTTTCTTGGAGCTCCCCAAAAATGAAGTGCAGCATGTCATAAAAATGCACCCCAATATTAGTGGCAATACCGCCAGACTTTCTCTCGTCGCCTTTCCAGGACTGTAAGTACCAGTGGCCTCTGGAGGTTATATAGGTCAAATCCACTTCGTGCTTAGTGCTTTTATTCTCTGATCGGACCTTCTCTCTCAGAGCTATAATTGAGGGGTGCACCCGAAGTTGAAGAATAGTGTTGACCTTTTTCCCGGTGTCCTTTTCAATATCTTGAAGTCCGTCAATATTCCAGGAATTTAACACCAAAGGTTTTTCACAGATAGCATCTGCATCAGAGCGCAGAGCGAACCTCATATGTGAGTCATGCAGGTAGTTCGGCGAGCAAATCGATATAAAGTCGACGCTCTTTCCGTTATTCTCCCTGCGCAGTTTATCGATGTGGCGGTCGAACCGCTCAAACTCTGTAAAAAAGTCCGCGTCCGGAAAATAACTATCAATGATGCCCACAGAATCATTTTTATCTAGAGCCGCAATCAACATACTACCGGTATCTTGGATCGCCTTCATATGCCTGGGAGCGATATAACCGGCGGCGCCTATAAGTGCAAACGTCTTACTCATCTTCATACCTCAGTACTTTTTCAGGCCTGCATGCAGACATCACTGTTAATTTTTTTCGCTATCGTAATGATAGGCGTAGTAGCCGTATTCGTTACTAGCACGGCGCTCAATAGCGTTTAGAATCGCCCCTTTAATTTCCACACGATTTTGTTCGAAGCGGTGCACGCTGACATCCACTTCCTTAGCAGAGTTCACGCCGTAACGGGCGACGATCAGGCTGGTGCCGGCCTGCTGGCCGATGATAGCGGCGTCGGTGACGGCGAGGATCGGCGGGGTGTCCACCAGTACCAGGTCGTACTCGGCGGAGAGCCTCTCCATCAGCTCCTTGAAGCGGGAGTGCATGAGCAGCTCCGCCGGGTTGGGCGGGATCTGGCCGCGCGGGATAAAGTGTAGGTTTTCCACCTTGGTCTCATGGATGGCCTGCTGGTACTCCGCCTGGCCGGAGAGCACGTCGGAGAGACCCATGTCGTTCTGGTTTTCGAAGTAGCGGTGCAGGTGGCCCTTGCGCATGTCCGCGTCGATCACCACGACCTTCTGGCCGACCTGGGCGAGCACCGCCGCCAGGTTGGCGGAGATAAAGGACTTGCCGACCTCCGGGCTGGGGCCGGAGATCATCATCACCTTGTTGGAGGCTTCCATCATGGCGAAGTGGAGGCTGGTGCGCAGGCTGCGCAGGGCCTCGATGGCCAGATCCGCCGGGTCGTTGATGGCGAGCAGCGGGATCGGCTCGTGCTTGGAGCGCTTGCGGCGGCGCATCATGGCCACCAAGCGGTCGAGCTTCTGCTGATGTTCGGACAGAGGGACGGCAGCGTAGACCGGGATGCCCTGCTCTTCCAGTTGGTCCGGGGTTTCAATACCGCGATGCAGCAGGCCCGCACCTAGCACATAGCCGGCTGATAGCATCAGGCCGAGCACGCCGGCCAATGCTATCACCAAGTCTTTCTTGGGCTTTACCGGGGCGGGAGCAACCACAGCATCGTCAATAATCCGCACGTTGCCCACCGTGCTGGCCTTCATGATGCGAAGTTCTTGAGCACGGTTCATCAACCCTACATAAATTTCTTGGTTCAGCTCGACGTCACGCATCAGGCGCAGGATTTTTTGCTGGGTCTCCGGCAAGTTACCAATCTGCTTGTTCAACTGCGCTTTTTCTTGCTCCAGGGAGCGGCGTTGCTCCAGCAGCGTGCGGTAGGCAGGATGCTCCTTGGTAAACTTGGAAGCCACTTCACTTTCTTTAATTTTCAGTTCGTTGAGCTTCGCTTCCATGGACACCAGTCTGCCAAGTAGCGACTGGGTTTCTAGTTCCATGTCCACTGAGTCTCGTTGCAAGCGGTACTCGTTGAGTTTTTCTTCCGCGGCAGTCAACTTGGCTTTGAGTTCCGGCAACTGTTCGTCCAGAAACGCCAAGCTTTTCTCGGCTTCGGCGGCCTGCCGGTTAATGTTCTGCAGCAGATAGTTGTCCGCTACCGCGTCCAATTCCTTCTGAATACGTTCCGGACTAGAGCCGGCCAGCGTTACATTAAGGATACCTGTGTCTGCACCCTTCTGCTGTGCCTCAAGCCGACTGCGCAAATTGTTCACCGCAGCCAGTCGGGATTGACGAATCAGGGTCAACGGCTCGCCGCCGTACTGCCATTCGCCAAGTTCCAGGGCAGTACTATTGTCTGCGCTGGCGAGCACCTGATCGGCGGGACCGCCGAGGACTTTCTGCTCGTTGTAATACAAAATAGGATGGCCCCGGTCGTCAGCGGCGAGGGTAAATTCAGCCCCACGAAGATTATCTGGAACGGTGAAACGCTTAACAGTCACCAGGGTTTTGCTGTCGCGATAGCCGGCGAATAAAGGGCGGGGCGAACCCGGGGAGGCGGGTCCCGGTGCGCCTAGGGCACCCAGTACCGGGATGCGGTCCGGCGCAACCAGGATATCGGTTTGCAGTTGTTCCACTACATTACCCAGCACCATCCGTGACGTCAGAATGGCGATTTCCGCCGCCGTTGAGGACTCCTGGCCGAGCGCTTCGTTTAGCTCTTCGAAACCCGGCAACCCACTCTGCTTCTTTTCCACCTGCAGCAGGGCGTCCGCTTTATAGATCGGCGTTGCCAGGAACGCGTAGGCGGCGCCCAGCAACAGGGCCAGAACCGTTGTACCCAGGATCAACCAGCGGGCATCGACCAGCAGCCCCCACAGCCGGTGCAGGTCGATATCCTCATCCATGGAGACGGCGCTTCTTCCTCGGGCGGTGTCTGGGCGGTTACTCATCAGATTCTGTCGTTCCTGTATTCATAATTTTTTCAACCAAGCGTCCGTGGCCTGACGCATTAGCGGATAGATTCTTTCGAACACTTCCCGGCCCCGGCGGTAGGGGTCGGGGATATCCTGGCTGCCGTTCCAATGGCTAAGCAAAAAAGTCTTGCCGCTGGCTTCCGGGAACTGCTGGATGATGCGATCGCGCTGGCGACCTTCCATGACCAGTATCAGGTCCGCGTCCTGGCACAACGCCCGGTCCAGCTTGCGGGCCTGGTGCGGGCCGCATTCCAACCCCTGGGCGGCGGCCACCTCCCGGGCAGTGGGCTCCATGTCGTGGCCTTCCAGACCGACCAGGCCGGCGGAACTGATCTGTTTCTCGGGCCTGGCGGCGGCAAGCATGGCCGCCACCGTGGGGCTGCGGCAAATGTTGCCATCACAGACCACCAGGATACGCTCGAACATCTAGTCGCTTCCCAGTTGATCTTCAGTGCGACCGCCCAAATATAGAGCGGTCACGCTGGGCACCAGCAGGCTCAGCACCCGGTTCCAACGGGCCAGCGGCGCGGCGGTAACGTAGACGATATCGCGGGGCTGGAGCTGGAAACTGTCCGCCAGCACCAGGGCGGCGGCGTCCTTGGCGTTAAGCTGATAGACGTCGATGCCGTGTTCCTGACCAGGGGCCGCCTTGCGGAATACGAAGATGCCGGAGGCGTCCGCTTCCCGTTCGTCCAGACCGCCGGTGTCGGAAAGCGCTTCCGCCAGACTCATGCCGTTGCGGCCCATGGGCATGCTCTTGGGCCGCACCACCTCACCGAGCACGAACACCTTGTTGTCGTCGCTGCGGGATACATTGACCACGTCACCAGGGCGCAGCAGCACGTTCTGGGCGGCGTTACCGTTTTCGTAGATGCCGCGCAGGGACAGGCGATATTCCTTGCCGTCCCGAGAGAGGATCACCTGTGACCAATTGGCGTTCTCGCCGACGCCGCCGGCGGCGCTGACCGCGTCCACCAGGCGCATGGGTACATTGGTGATCGGGTAGGTGCCGGGCTGGTTCACCGCGCCGGTCACATAGATTTTCTTGCTGCGGAAGCCGGCTACCACCACATCCACCTGAGGTGTTTCGATGTACTCATCCAGGCGTTTGGTGATCATCTCGCGGATCTCAGTGACCTTCATCCCCTCCACATGGACTTTGCCCACGTAGGGGTAAAATATACTGCCGTCGCTGTGTACCAGGTTGCCGGACTCCTGCGCACTGCGTTCAGAGCCGGCCGGGATAGTCAGTTCAGGGTGATCCCAGACAGTAATCTGCAGTACATCACCGACGCCCACTTCATAGTCGTATGTGTCCGAGGAATCGGCAAGCGCACCCGGTAAGTCCGGTGCCGGGGCGCTGTTCTGGTCGAGGATGGCGGTGGTGATGGTGTGGGTTTTGATCACATCCGGCAGGGAGGCGGCGTCGGGCTGTTCGTCTTCGGCGAACCAGCCGGGATTGGAATCGCGATCCGAGCCGGGCACGATGGTGCAGCCAGCGACGGCCAGCAGCAGCCCGAATATAGCCAGTGTCTTCATTATTGCTGTCATAACCGTTTGGGAATCCTTTACCAGTCAAACGTACGGCGCCACTGCGCCATGGCGGTAACCTGTTCGCGTTCACCGGCGAAGGTGTCCACCGGGTCGTCGGTGGCGGCCAGGGCCCAGGTGAGGCGGCCGCCCAGCAGGCCGTGTTCCAGCCGTAATTCCGCCAGCACGATATCTTGTTCCGCGTTGGCTTGCAGTATTTCGGCCCCATCGGGCTCGACTTGAGCTCGTTTGCCGCCTTCCGCGTTGAGGGTGGCGGTGGTCACCGAAGCGGTGAAAATCACCCCGTTGCGGAAGAACTGCTGACCACCCAGGGTCAGGGCGCGGGCGTCGCCCTCGAAGGTGGTAGCGAGATTCCGCCCATAGTACCGGAAGCCGCTGCGATAGGTCCCGTGCTCATAGGCGGTGTTGAATTCGGCGTCGCTCAGGGCGCGGCCGGCCACGGTGTCGGTGCCCTCCAGGAAGAACCGCTGGCTGCCGGCGCCGATGCCGGTGAGGGCGTCGAAGCCGACCAGGGCGGAGAACTTGGACGGCAGGCCGCCGGCCTCGTCCTCGCCCATGAACTGCCCGTAGAAGCCGGTGGGCACGCCGAACACCGGGAAGCCGGCCCGGAAATCAAAGCCGGCCACCTGGTTACTAGGGTCATTGTCGTCCCCGGGGGCGGTGTTCTGCTGCCCATTGTCCTTACCAATCAAGGCATCACCGAAAGAATCCAGGCCCTGCGGCCGCCCTTCCCCGCCCCACTGGAACAGCCGGGTCAGGCCGATCTGCAGGAAGCTGGCCGGGCGGAAGGTGAGACGACCGCCGACCAGCTTGGCGTCCGGCACCGCCCGGTCCTGCTCAAGCTGGCCGATAAACGCCTGGAAGTCCCAGGGGCCGATCCAGTTGAGCCAGGGCGAGCGCGGGGCGTAGTGGGTCTGGCGGCCGAACCACAGGCCCGGCACCGGACGGGCGTTATTCGAGAGTGCCAGGGAGCTGTGGTGGCCGGGGCCCCACCAGCGGTCGATGGCGCCGGCGCCGAGCTGCCAGTTGCCGAAACGCCCGGCGACAAAGCTGCCGTCGGCGCGCACTTCGCTGGCCTGCTCACGATCGTCGGTGTCGGTGTAGCCGGCCTGGATGCGGGCGGCGACGCGGCGGCCGGTGAAAGACACCGCCGCCGAGCTGTCCACCTGACCGGCGGGCTGGGCGCCGAAATGACGGAACAACGGCTCTTCGTTGGCGCCGCCAAGGGTGACGGTGGCGGTGCGGGTTTCGGTTTTGGCGCGGTCCAGGGCGGCACGCAAATAGGCGGCGTGTTCGCTGGTGCGGCAGGTGTCGCTGGCGCCGCGCAGGCCTTCGGCCACGGCGGACCAGTTGACCGGCCAGGTGGTGGTGAGGCCGTCGAAACAGCCCAGCGCCGAGAGCGCTTCCAGATGATGCCGGGCGCGTAAATCCCCGGTCTCCGCCCAGGGGGCGGCGGCGGCCGTCGCGCTGATGCTTAGCAGTATACCCAGGGCTCCGCCTTTGACTGCTTGGGGCCAGGAGGCCCGCTTGAACCTACTTAACACTGGCGGCTTCCTATCCTGATGGTTGGTATGTTTCCCCGGTCCCTGGGGCGAGGATTATCACCCGCAAGTTTTGTCATGCCTATGACACGCAGCGGCATTTTACATTGTGTTTACGATATTGCTAACCCCGGGTGACAGAACAGCACTCCCCCGGGTCATTTGCCACTGGATGGGCGCAATCGGCCGGTTAGGCTGGACACCAGCTTACGCAGATCGGCGGCCGGGAGGAGCTTCAGGGCCACGACGGCAACGACCATGGCCAGCAGCAGCAAGGTCTTGGCGATGATCGCCAGCCATAGAGGCACCTCCGAGGCATCGATCCAGACACCCAAGAAGGATAGCCCGGCGAAACAAAGCATCGCCAGGAAGGCGTTGGACCAGGCGTAGGGGACGGGATAGAGCCGCTGGCTGATCCACACCCAGCCAAGAAAGAACACCAAGGCACTGGCCAGGGTGGCGATGGCGGCACCGGTGACACCAGCCAGCGGCACCAGGGCCAGGTTGGCGACCACGCTGACCGTGGCGGACACCAGGGTAAGCCAGAACTGCCAGTAGGTTTTCTTGGTGATCACGATGCCCGGCGCGAAAATGTACATCTGAGACATCAGCATGGCGGGGGCCAGATAAATCACCAACGACGCCGCCTCGGCATAGGCCGGCTTGGCCAGGACCAGGATCGCTTCCCGGGCGAACGCCGAGAGGAACAGGCAGGCCGGGAAGGCGAATGCCAGAAACCAACCGAACAGAGTGGCGATTTCACCGGGTGTCTCGGGACGCCGGTGGTTTTCATAGATCAGCGGCGTCAGCGCTGCTCTGATGCCTATGATCAACAAGGCGGCGATGCCGGCGATGCGGCTGGCGATGCCGAACACACCCACCTCTTCCAGCGACATGAAGTGGTTGAGCGCCAGCCTGTTCACGTACAGGTTCAGGAACACTAGAAAACCCGCCGGCACCAGAGGCGCCGAGAACCGCAGCATCTTCTTCAGCAGACGGGTGTCGAACAACGGGCCGTAACTGGACCGCAGCATGTAAAAACAGGCCAATGACGCGCTCGCGGCGGCCATAAACTGGGCCAGCATCACCCCAACCAGCTTCATATCCAGAAGCACACAGAACAGCACGGCAAAACACACCGTCAGGAGCGCGTAGGCGACACTAACGGACGCATAGGCCCGGCTTCTCAACTGCCAGCGGAACTGGTTGAGCAGCAGCAGATAAAGGCCGTTGGCAGCAATGAACAACAGCCCCATGCGAAATGCGGGCAGATACTCCGAATCTCCGAGGAGCGTTGCCGTCAGCGGCTCGGCGAACCACAGCGCCACGGCCAGCCAGAAACCGTACATGCCGAGGGAGAAAAACAGGGCGGTGCTGGCCAGGCGTCGTTTCTCATCAGCATCGGCGGCCTCGGCCCAATGCCGGGCCAGCCCCTGGGATATCTCCAGGGCGATAGTCAGATTGGCCAGGGCGCCGAGGGTGATCAGTAAATCATAGGCACCGTACTGTGAAACCGTGAGAACGTGGGTGTACAAAGGCAACAGGAAAAACGCCATACCTCTAGAAAGTACGGTCGCAAGACCGTAAATGAGACTGTCTCGCAATGCGGCTTTAAGCATCAGGACTCGCCGGCTGGTTTAACAATTTTGCAAGCTGTTGTTTCAGTTCAGATTTACCTTCCAGCCGAAAAGCCGGCCACCCGAAATGGTCAACAATATAGCGACCCACCAAAACAATCTGGTCTTGGTCAACACCGCAACCATGAACATATGAGAGCTCTTTGGCTGAGCAGAGCCAACTCGCAGGCACGTCGCCGTTTAGCAGCCGCAGATAACGTTGAGCGACCAATCGATTGTCCCACCGACTGTGAATAAAATCGCGTGCGGCCAGCCCCAACTCAGTACGATACTTGTGATCGTCGATCAAATTCGCCACGGCTTCCTCCAGCTTATCCGGCATGACATAAACACTCGGAGGCATGTCGTCGCTGGCGATATAATCGCTGGCGCATTCAGAAAAGTAGCCCGCCACTACCGTGGGTTTGCCAAAGTGGGCAGCCTCGGTGGCAAAAAAAGCCATAGGCGAATCTGAGTACAACTGGTCGATCACGAAATCACACCGGGCCAGCTCTTCCCTCACTTTAGAGTTCGGCACGCCCTTTAGCTCTATGAAATCAATCAAATAGCCTTTCTTCTGAAGCCTGCTCACCACTGCACGTATTTCATCAGAGCCTTTGATTAACGGTTTCGAAGGGCTGTGAAGAATACGCACTGCGCGATCTGTCTGTGCGACATCCGTAGCCATCGTATGATTCGCTCGTGAAACAGGCACCCCCATTGAAAACCAGTTAACGAAATCTCTCCGATGGAACTGCCCGGTGCCAGGAGCATTGACGACGTAATCAGCTTTACGCTCCTGAAACCAAACCTTCTTCGATACTTTCTTAGAGGCGTGGACAGCCCGCGTTGCTGCTTGAGCAGAAGGCACACCTGAAATGCTGCCACCACTCAGATAAGGCGGGCGACAGTCACTACCAAGATAGACGAATATTATTTTTTTGTTCATTGAGCGCAATAAAAAAAGCTCAAAGCGAGTGTTGGTTATGGTTTTTCCGTATACGAATATATAAGCGTCAAAAATAAAGGCAGAGTAAAAGAGGACCAACCAAGAGAGCAAGAACTGAAGCCCCCAGACCACACCCTTTAATGGCAGGGGCATCGACGCATTCTTTGCACGAAAGCTTCCTAAACAGCGCCAAATTCGAACTACCACAGGCTGCTTATCATCCGCGCCATCATAACCAAATGGGTGGGAAGCGGACAGATAGCTTTCAGCGGACACACCGATAGACCGTAAACCGCTAGTCAAGCCCGCCACAAAGCCAGCCACTTCAACGGTACCTAGCATTACTTTCATATCACCAATCCCTGGATTCTTTATTACTAGGAAACGGCCCGCTAGCGCTCAAAGGCCTCGCTTTTTTTTGATCCCTGTGCCAATTGGCCCGGACGCAAAACCTCGACCACAGACTCAATCGCCTGCTCGCTGATATTGGGTCTCGACAGGTTGATCATACGGCTCACTTACTCTGGAAAAGAGCCGGCATTTCCGGCAAATCGTCCATATTCTTGGAGATCCACTCACCGGTGCGGAGCAGCCCCTCTTCCAAGTCCACGCGCGCTTCGAAATCGATCAGCTCTTTGGCTTTATCCACATTGGGGATGCGCAGCTCGATATCCGCGGAAAGAGCGTCCCTGAAGACGATTTTCGACTTGGAATTCAGTACCCGGCAAATGGTTTGCGCCAGGCCATAGATCGTCGTGACGGCTCTGGCATTACCGATATTAAAGGACTCGCCTATGGCCTTGGGCATGACCAGGGCCTTCATCAAGGCGTCGATCATATCGTCGATGTAACACCAAGCACGTATCTGAGCGCCGTCGCCAAAGATATAGATGTCTTCGTTTTTCAGCGCTTTGCGGATCATGATGGAGATAGCGCCCTCGCCGATCTGGCCGGGGCCATACACATTAAAAGGCCGGAACGTGACCGTCGGCAGGTTGTGCTGGCGGTGGTAGGCATGGGTCAGGTGCTCGCCGGCCAACTTACTGACGGCGTAGGTCCAGCGCGCCTCCCCCACCGCACCGGTGGTAGTGGAATCCACTTCTTCCACGCGGTAGGCCCGCGACCCGAAGACCTCGGAGGTGGAGAACTCGAGGAAACGCTCGACGGTGCCAGCGGACTGGGCCGCCTCCAGCGCGTTGGCGGTACCGACCATGTTCACGGTCATGGTGTTGACCGGATTAACCAGGGTATTGTCGATGCCCGCAATCGCGGCGGCGTGGATGAACACTTCCGCCCCCCGGGCCGCTTCTTTGAGAGATTCGCTATCGAGAATATCGCCTTGTTTCACGGTCAGGTTCTTGTGCCCATACGCAGCACTGCGTTCCAGCGAATTGCGACTGAGGTTGTCGTACGCGACGATCTCGTTGTCTTCGATCAGCTTTCCAATCAGGGTAGAGCCAATAAATCCGGCACCGCCGGTAATGAAGATCCGTTTTCCTTTGAGCATGACGTCTTTCCTTTTTAAGACACTGCAATATTAAAAAACGCTTAGGCGCTATCTCTATTCTCTATTTATTGAGGCATCAAGATTTCAGCAAACCAATCCGCCGCTGGGCGACCTCATCGCCAACCAGAAGAGCTGCTCTGCAGCTTCCTATCCTGATAATTTGTGTGTAGATCCCATCTTCCTGGGTCGAGGAGTATCACCCGCAAGTTTTGTCACGCCTATGACAGGCAGACGCATTTTACATTGTGTTTCCTATACTGCTAACCCTGAGCGACTAAACGGTCAAAGGATTCTGTTGGATTGCTGGGCTGGGCCAGCTACCAAAGGGGTCATTGATACCGCGGGCCTTCTGTCGCGCAGTGCCGGGCTGAACATTTTCGTCCTCAAGTGGCTAACTTAACAGGTGCGCAAGGCGTTCTTCCAAGGCAGGCTTTCCCCGGAGCTGAAATGCATCCCATCCGTAGTGATCGAATATATAGTGGCCCATGGCTTTGAATTCTTTCTCAGACACCCCCAGCCCGCCCAGGTACGATAGTTCCGCTGGCGAGCACCACCAACTGTCGGGCACGTCATCGTTGAGCAAGGCCAGATAACGCCGTGCCACTGCCTCGTTACGCCAGCGTCCGCGCACAAAATGGCGGGCGGCGGCGCCCAACTTGGCCCGGTAATCCCTGTCATCAATAAGGCGGGCTACGGCTTCTTCTAGCTGATCCGGCAATACATAGGCGCTGGGTGGGATGTCCTCGCTATGGAGGTACCGGTTCACGTAAGTGGAGAAATATCCCCCAACCACCGCGGGCTTTCCGTAGTGTGCCGCCTCGGTGGCGAAGAATGCCATCGGCGTGTCGGAGTAGAGCTGGTCGATAACAAAGTCACAGCGCGCCAGCTCCTCTCTGACTTTAGCGTTCGGGACGCCTTTCAGCTCTATAAAGTCAATGGCATAACCCCTTTTCCTGAGACTGGCGATTACAGCGCGTATCTCATTGGACCCTTTCAAAAGGGGTTTCGAGGGGCTATGGAGGATACGTACCGGGCGGCTTTCCTGGGTGTCGCCCTCGGGAGGCGACTCCTCGGCTTCCGATACCGGGACGCCCATGGAAAACCAGTTCACAAACTTCTTGCGGTGAAACTGGCCAGTGCCCGGCGCATTCACCATGTAATGCGCGTAGCGCTCCTGAAACTGAACTGCTTTTGATACCTTTCTTGATGCTCTAACGACTCTTGGCGCCGCTTTATCAGGGGCCATACCCGCGCAATAGCCGCCGCTCATGTACGGCGGGCGGGAATCACTGCCCAGGGAGACGAATATTATCTTTTTCCCGAGAAGGCGCAGTAACCACAACTCGAAGCGGGTATTGGTGAACGTCTTTCCAGCAACGAAAATATAGGCGTCGAATAGACGTACCGAACGGAACAGAACGAACCAGGCGATCACGTTCTGGGCCGCGAGAAGGGCCGCCCGGATAAGGAACGGCAACGGGGGCGTCCTCTGAAACAAGGTCCCCAGATGCCGCCAAATGCGGACGGTCGGGCTTTTCTTCTCCTCCTCGTCGCCATAGGAGAAAGAATGCCGCTCCGATACATAGCTTTCGGCATCGACGCCGAGCTTCCGTAGACCCTGAACCAGATTGGCGACGAAGCCAGCAGTTTCCACGGGCGCAATCAGCACTTTCATGTCACGCATTCCCGCCCCCTGCTGCTGGTCTAGTCAACGCCTGATAACACCGCCGTCAAACTCTCGGCAACCTGGCGTATCTGGTCCGGCGTCATGCGCTCATACAGCGGCAGCGCCAGTCCCTGGGCGTACAAATTCGGCCCCACTTCGCATGTACCCGACGCAGGCCCGTAGAGACCGATTTCCTGCATGCTCTGGGCGCCGAGATTGGATTCGATGCCCGCCGCCTTGAGCTTCGCTATCACCTCGGCGCGATCAAAACGGCCATTGAGCACCACCATGAAGGTCTGCCAGCTGTGGCCCGGATCGGCGTTTGGCAGGGTCAACAACCCCTCACCGGCGAGCGCGGCCAGATTTTCCATGTACAGCGCGGCTAGCTCTCGACGATCACTGACCCAGCCGTCCAAGGACGGTAACTGGGCCCGACCCAACGCCGCCTGGAAGTTCGTTAGCCGATAGTTCAGCGACGGCTCCACAAAGCGCATACCGGTATCGGTACGCTCCATACCGTGGTTGCGGAGGCGACGCGCCCGTTGGGCCAGCTCTTGATTGTCGGTGGTCAGCAACCCGCCCTCGCCGGTGGTCAGGGTCTTGCGCGGGTGAAAGGAAAAACAAGCCAGATCACCAAAGGTGCCGGTTTGACGCCCGTTGAGGTTCGCCCCCAAAGCGCAGGCCGCGTCTTCGACCACATAAAGACCGTGCTTTTCCGCGATGCCGCTGATCGCGGTCATGTCGGCGGGATGCCCGAATTCGTGGACCGGCATCACGGCCCTCAAGCGCTCTGGACCGCGCCAGCCTTCGATGATCTCGCGCAACCGCTGTGGATCCAGGTTGTAGGTATCCGCCCTGACATCCACCAACACGGGGCGTGCGCCCACGGCCACTACTGCATTTGCCGTGGCGGGAAAGGTAAAGTCAGGAATCAGGACCGCGTCGCCAGCGCCAACATCGAGGGTCATCAACGCCAAGTGCAACGCCGCGGTGCCCGAGGACACCAGAATGGCCTCCCGGGAGCCGAGATACGCGGCCAGTTCTTGTTCAAAGGTTTCGCTTTCGGGGCCATGCACCAATTGCCCCGAGCGCAAAACCTCGACCACAGACTCAATCGCCTGCTCGCTGATATTGGGTCTCGACAGGTTGATCATACGGCTCACTTACTCTGGAAAAGAGCCGGCATTTCCGGCAAATCGTCCATATTCTTGGAGATCCACTCACCGGTGCGGAGCAGCCCCTCTTCCAAGTCCACGCGCGCTTCGAAATCGATCAGCTCTTTGGCTTTATCCACATTGGGGATGCGCAGCTCGATATCCGCGGAAAGAGCGTCCCTGAAGACGATTTTCGACTTGGAATTCAGTACCCGGCAAATGGTTTGCGCCAGGCCATAGATCGTCGTGACGGCTCTGGCATTACCGATATTAAAGGACTCGCCTATGGCCTTGGGCATGACCAGGGCCTTCATCAAGGCGTCGATCATATCGTCGATGTAACACCAAGCACGTATCTGAGCGCCGTCGCCAAAGATATAGATGTCTTCGTTTTTCAGCGCTTTGCGGATCATGATGGAGATAGCGCCCTCGCCGATCTGGCCGGGGCCATACACATTAAAAGGCCGGAACGTGACCGTCGGCAGGTTGTGCTGGCGGTGGTAGGCATGGGTCAGGTGCTCGCCGGCCAACTTACTGACGGCGTAGGTCCAGCGCGCCTCCCCCACCGCACCGGTGGTAGTGGAATCCACTTCTTCCACGCGGTAGGCCCGCGACCCGAAGACCTCGGAGGTGGAGAACTCGAGGAAACGCTCGACGGTGCCAGCGGACTGGGCCGCCTCCAGCGCGTTGGCGGTACCGACCATGTTCACGGTCATGGTGTTGACCGGATTAACCAGGGTATTGTCGATGCCCGCAATCGCGGCGGCGTGGATGAACACTTCCGCCCCCCGGGCCGCTTCTTTGAGAGATTCGCTATCGAGAATATCGCCTTGTTTCACGGTCAGGTTCTTGTGCCCATACGCAGCACTGCGTTCCAGCGAATTGCGACTGAGGTTGTCGTACGCGACGATCTCGTTGTCTTCGATCAGCTTTCCAATCAGGGTAGAGCCAATAAATCCGGCACCGCCGGTAATGAAGATCCGTTTTCCTTTAAGCATGCTGCGTTATCTCTCTACGATTCGGTGGTGGCCGCCAGGACACGGGCTATGCGCTCCACGTCCTCTGGCGAAAGGTATGGATGCATTGGCAAACTGACCACCTGCTCCGCGGCTTTGTCGCCCACCGGCAGGGACACGCTGGCGTCCCCCACGGCCGGCTGTCGATTGAGCGGGATCGGGTAATGCACAGCCGTCGGAATACCGGCGGCGGCAAGTGCCTCACGTACTGCGTCTCGTTGTTCCACACGGATGGTGTATTGCGCCCAGGCACTGGTATTGCCGGGCTCACAGTGCGGCACGGTTACCGCACCCAGCTCGTCGAGCAGTTCGTTATAGCGTGTCGCCACCTGATTACGCAGGGCGATTTCTTCCTGCAGCAGATCGAGTTTGGGTAACAGTATGGCGGCTTGCAGAGTATCCAGGCGGCTGTTGATGCCGACTCTGACGTGGTGATAGCGGCGGTCCTGGCCGTGCCTGGCGATCTGCCGCATCACCTTGGCCAGGTCTTCGTGGTCGGTGAAGATAGCACCACCGTCGCCGTAGCACCCGAGCGGCTTGCTGGGGAAAAAGCTGGTACAGCCGATGGTGCTCAGGGCGCAGGACTTGCCGCCGTGGCTACTGGCGCCGAAGCTCTGGGCCCCGTCTTCGATAACCGGAAGGCTGTGTTTTTCGGCTATCCGATTGATGGTTTCAAAATCCGCGCATTGCCCATATAGAGAGACAGGAATAATTGCTTTGGTTCTCGGGGTTATCGCCGCTTCCATCGCCGCTGGACTGATATTGTAGGTGCGCGGCTCAATGTCCACATAGACTGGCTTTGCACCCAACAGGGCCGGGGTCTCGGCAGTGGCGATATAGCTGAAACCCGGCACAATGACTTCGTCTCCCGGGCCGATACCCAGCGCCATCTGAGCGATTTGCAGGGCATCGGTACCGTTAGCGACGGTAATACAGTATTTCACCCCGAGATAAGCAGCGAGGCGTTCTTCAAGCTCATCCACTTCCGGCCCCAGAATATACTTGCCGTGGGCTAGAACACGTTGGATGTTCTCGTCGATGGTGTCTTTGATGCGGGCTTGCTGGGCAGCGAGATCGATGAACTGCATTCAGGCGGCCTCGCTCTTGCGGACGGTCTGTCCGCTCAGGGTATAGACGGCGCCGGTGTGCTCGCACACCACCTTTCCTTCGCCGCTGAGCGGCAAATCAAGCTGCTCGCCGAACTCGCTCATCCAACCGATCTGTTTGCCGGGCACACCCACCACAAGAGCGTAATCGGGCACGTCTTTATTGATCACCGCGCCAGCGCCCACGAAGGCGAAAGCACCAACGGTCACGCCGCACACCAGGGTGCAATTGGCGCCCAGGCTGGCGCCCTTCTTTACCAGGGTGTCGCGGTATTCGTCCTTGCGCTCGATCAGCGAGCGAGGGTTGTAGACGTTGGTGAACACCATGCTCGGGCCGCAGAACACGCCCTCTTCCAGATGCACGTTGTCGTACACCGAAACGTTATTCTGGATTTTGCAATTGTCGCCGATGGTAACCTTATTGCCGACGAAAACGCCCTGCCCCATGGACACGTTACGCCCGATGCGGGCGCCGCCGCATACATGGACGAAGTGCCACACCCGTGAGCCGCTGCCAATTTGTGCGCCGTCATCCACAATGGCGCTTTCGTGAACCTGGTAATCCATGGAATCTCCCTATCCGAGGCGGAGCAAGAATAGCGCGCCATTGTATATGGCATCCATGGATACCTCCAAGGCGCTCGTATTCTGGCCCAGGGTGCCTATGCGAGGACGAGGGGTACCCGGACGCTGTCACCACGTCCGACAGCGAAATAAGCGATGCCGGCACGTCGCAGGACGGGCGGGTCGTAGAGGTTGCGGCCGTCGATCACCACCGGCCGGCGCAGACGGGCGGTGATTTCGTCGGCGTCGACCACCCTGAATTCCTTCCATTCCGTGCAGATCACCAGGGCATCCGCGCCTTCCAGGGCTTGGTAGCGGTCGTCGGCCAGGGTCAGGTCGGGCCGCTGACCGTAGAGCCGGCGACACTCCTGGGCGGCTTCCGGGTCGTAGGCCTGGATGCGTCCGCCCTGGGCCCAGACCGCCTCCATCAGCGACCGGCTGGGCGCTTCGCGCATGTCGTCGGTGTTGGGTTTGTAGGCCAGGCCCCAGACGGCGATGGTCTTGCCGGCCAGGTCGCCTTCCAGCGCCTTGTGCAGCTTGGCGAACAGGGTGTCTTTCTGGGCGCGGTTGACCTGCTCCACGGCCTGCAGGATACGCGCCGGGTAGCCGGCGTCACGGGCCATGCTTGCCAGGGCCTGGATGTCCTTGGGGAAGCAGGCACCGCCATAGCCGCAACCGGGGTAGATAAAGTGGTAGCCGATGCGGGGGTCGGAGCCGATGCCCAGGCGGACCTGTTCGATGTCGGCGCCTAGGTGCTCGGCCAGGTTGGCCATCTCGTTCATAAAGCTGATTTTGGTGGCCAGCATGGTGTTGGCGGCGTATTTGGTCAGCTCGGCGGAGCGGGTGTCCATGAAGATGAACTTGTCCCGGTTCCAGTTGTAGGGGCCGTAGCATTCGCGCATCAGTTCACGGGCCCGTTCGGACTCGGTGCCGACCACGATGCGGGCGCCTCGGGTGAAGTCCTCGATGGCGGCGCCTTCCTTGAGGAATTCCGGGTTGGAACAGACGTCGAAGTCGACCGCCCTGCCCTGCTCGGCGATCACCGCTCGCACGCGGTCGGCGGTGCCCACCGGTACGGTGGATTTGTTAACTACCAGGCGGTAGCCGTCGATGTGCTCGCCGATGGCGGCGGCCACCGCCAGCACCTGCTTGAGGTCGGCGGCGCCTTCCGCCCCCGCCGGGGTGCCCACGGCGATGAACAGCAGGGTGCCGAAGCGTACGGCCTGGCCGGCGTCGGTTGTGAACGCCAGGCGGCCCTCTTCGCGGTTGCGCGCCAGCATGGTTTTCAGGCCGGGCTCGTAGATGGGCACTTCGCCGCGGTCCAGGGTGCGCACCCGCTCGGCATCGACATCGGCGCACAGCACCTGATGCCCCACATCCGCCAGGCAGGCGGCGGTGACCAGACCGACATAGCCGGCGCCGAACACGGTGATACGCATAGACAGCCCCCCGGGAGCCCATTCGAGTTTTAACAGGACTGCTAGACTAGCGGGAGGCAGGGCTGATCGATGCGTTGAAAAAGACCCAAAAAACGGGCTTTAACGGGCCTTCAGGCGCCATGGGTTTGTCGGGTTACGGCCTGCGGCCTAACCCGACCTACGGTGGGAGTCGGTAGGCGGGTAGGTCGGGTTAGCGAAGCGTAACCCGACGCGGTCGGCGAGACGTGGTCGGCGAGACGCGGCGTGTTACACGCCGATCTTGGCGATCAGCTGGCGCACGCACTCGCCGATGTCGTTGTCAGCGGTGTTAATTACCACTTCCGCGTTGGCGGGCGCTTCGTAGGGGCTGTCGATGCCGGTGAATTCTTTGATCTCGCCGGCGCGGGCTTTCTTGTAGAGGCCCTTGGGGTCGCGCTTTTCGCACTCTTCCAGCGGCGCGTCGGCGAACACTTCCACGAACTCGCCGTCCTCGAACAGGGCGCGGGCGGCGTCCCGGTCGGCGCGGAACGGGCTGATAAACGCAGTGATCACCACCAGGCCGGCGTCGACCATCAGCTTGGCCACTTCGGACACCCGGCGGATGTTCTCGGTGCGGTCTTCGTCGCTCATGCCCAGGTTCTTGTTCAGGCCGTGGCGCACGTTGTCACCGTCCAGCAGGTAGGTGTGCTTGCCTTGCTCGGTGAGCGCCACTTCCAGGGCGTTGGCCAGGGTCGACTTGCCGGAGCCGGACAGGCCGGTGAGCCAGATGCACTTGGGCACCTGGTTCTTTTGCTTGGCGCGGTCGTCCTTGGTGATGTGGGTTTGGTGCCAGATCACTTCGGCCTGGGATTCGTTGTCGCGCTTTTCGTAGGGGCCTGACATAAAGGGTCTCCTGTTAAGTGGGTGGCTTAGAACGGCCAGATCAGGGGGATCAGCGAGGTGCTCACGGCAAGGGCGACCAGGCTCATGGGCACGCCGATCTTCAGGTAATCGGTGAAACGGTAGCCGCCGGGGCCCATGACCATGAGGTTGGTCTGGTAGCCCAACGGGGTCATGAAGCTGGCGCTGGCGGCGAACATAACCGCGACGATGAACGGCAGCGGGCTGACGCCGAGCTGCTCGGCGACGCCGGTGGCGATCGGGAACACCAGTACGGCGGCGGCGTTGTTGGTGATCACTTCGGTGAACAGGGCGGTGATCAGGTACACCAGCAGCAAGGCCAGCCAGGGGCTCTGTATGCTGTCACCGAGCATGGCGTCGACGATCCAGGCGGCGGTGCCGCTCTGCTCCAAGGCGGTGCCGAGGGCGAAGGCGGCTCCGATCACCACCAGCACGGGCAGGTTGACGCTGACGTTCATGCGCGCCCGGTTAACGGTGACGCAGCGGGTGACCAGCAGCAGGCCGGCGGCCAGGAAGGCGGCCTCGAGCACGGACACCAGGCCGATCACGTTGACGCCGACCATGGCCACCAGGATCACCGTGGCCAGCGGCGCACGGCTGAAGTCTGGCGGGGTGGAGTCGCTCAGCGGGCTGACCAGCATGAAGTCGCGGCGGTACTGGTACTGCTCGACGAAGGTGTCGCTGGTTTCCAGCAGCAGGGTGTCGCCGGTGCGCAGCACCTGCTCGCCGACCTTGCCGGGCAGACGGCGGCCGCCGCGGCTGATGCTGAGGATGGCGGCCTGGTAGCGGGTGCGGAAGCCGGTGTCCTTGACGGTTTTGTTGACGCCGGGGAATTCCGGGCCCAGCACCACTTCCACCAGGCAGCGCTGGTGGTTAGTGAGACGCAGCTTGTGGGCGCCGCCGTGGGCGGGGATCAGGCCGTTGACGCGCTGCAGCTCGCGGGCGCACTCCGGGGCGCCGATAAAGGCGAGCTGGTCGCCGGCCTGCAGCAGCTGGTCCGGGCCGACGGCGGTGAACAGCTTCTCGCCGCGCTGGATCTCGGTGAGATAGCCGTGGGTGAGGTTACGCAGGCCGGCGTCCTGGATGCTTTTGTTGTGCAGCGGGCTGCCTTCGGGGATCACCATCTCTACGTGGTATTCGCGGGCCTGTTCGACCTGCTCGACCAGCCCTTCGCGCTCGGGCAGCAGGCGGCGGGCGAACAGCAGCAGAAACACGGAGCCGGCGATCAACAGCGGCACGCCCACCCAGGCCATATCGAAGATGTGAAAGCCTTCCATGCCCCGGTTCTGCATCATGCCATCCACCACCAGGTTGGTGCTGGTGCCGATCAGTGTGCAGGTGCCGCCGAGGATGGCGGCGTAGCTGAGCGGCAACAGGAGCTGGGAAGCGGAGAGTTTTAAACGTTGGGCCCACTCCTGGACCGCCGGGATCATCATCGCCACCACGGTGGTGTTGTTGAGGAAGGCGCTGAGTATCGAGGTGGGCAAAATCAGCCGGCTTTGGCTGCCCAGCGCGCTCTTGGGCTGGCCGAGCAGCTTGTGGGCCACCCAGTAGATAGCACCGGTGTCACGCAGGGCGGCGGCCACCACATAGAGCACCGCCACGGTGATCAACCCCGGGTTGGCGAAGCCGGCCAGGGCCTGGTCCACGGTGATCACATCGCCCACCAGCACCGCCACCAGGGCGGCCATCATGGTGACCTCGGCAGGCACGCGGTTGGACGCCAGCGCCGCCAGCACCGCAAGCACCACCAGCGATGTGTAGATCATTTCCGGAGTCATAAACGGCCAAGCACCCGATCTGAAAATTGCAGGCTACGAAGAGCGCGATGGTACCTGCGCCTTTATAACCTGCAACTATGTGTTTGTTCTTTACTTATAACGAGCTGATTGGCCTGGCGGCTATTTCTCCTGGTTGCAGATCAGGCGAGCCTCTTCTAGGGCGGCGGTGCGGTGCTTGGTGGCCTGCTTGTACTCGGGATCCGCGAGCATCTGCGCGAACGCTTGGATCGAAGGGTAGCGCACCAGCAGCACTTCGTCCCAGCGCTCGCCTTCCGGGGCGATCACGCCGGCCAGGGTATCGCCGGACCAGACCAACTCGCCGCCCACGCCCCGGACCTTCTCGAACGCCACCAGCGAATAGCGGCGGTAGGCCTCGCGGCCGTCGTAGTCGGCTTCGCCGTCCTTGTAGCGGGCTTTGTCGCGGAAGCGCAGCAGGTTGAGCATGACGATGGGGGTGTCGGCGGGAATGCTGTTGAGGATTTCCGGCAGGCGTTTCGGATCCGGGTCGACGACGGGCATGGCGTGCTCTCCTTGATTGTGATTATTGGCAACAAGGTTGCCGCTTCCCTCCCCCGCCGCCAATGGTGAGATGCGCCATTTGTATGGGCAGGTTCCGGGGAGGGAGCTCTGGCGATGAGGCCCAAGACTCTCTAGGATCGACTGTTCACGACTTAATAAAAACACGCCTGACCTTGGGGACCATACCAATGCACACTCTTTCGTTTCGGCGCGCGTCACTGGCGGCGGCGATGTCGTTCGCATTCGTTTTACCGGCCAGCGCTGATCTGCTCGACGGCGCGGGTGAGACCTTCACCGTACAAGATATGACCGGAGACGCCCGTCTGAGCGGCTTCGATATCGCCGCTTTGCCGGATGGTTTCGTGGTGGTGTGGACCGAACGTGAGCCCGAGGGCTATGACCGTGTCCGGGCCCGACGCTTCGATCAGGACGGGGAACCGCGCGCCGACGCTTTTCTGGTGGTCGAGGAAGGCGGCAGCACCGACGTCGCTCTGGGCCGCCCCCTTGTCACCGCCAGCGATGACGGCAAGCTGCTGGTCGCCTGGGCGCGTGACGGGGACAGCCCGCCCGCGTTCTGCTCCAATAACCTGTTTGTTTCAAGGGTGGACGCGGACGACGACCCCAGCCCGGCGGAAACCCCTTACGACGCCGAGGTCGAGCCTTGTCAGATGGGGGTGGCCATGGACGCCGACGGTGACTACGTCGTGGCCTGGAGTAATCTGAACCACGATCTGAAAACCCGCTCTTTTCTCGCCGATGGCACCGTGCTCGGGGATACCGAGACGATTTCCGGGGGCAACCTGGCCATCGACGTGTCGGTGGCGATCCAGGAAAACGGCTCTTTCGCGGTTGGCTGGAACTTCACCAATGGCGTCGCCGAATTTCAGACGCGCACGCTGGCGGATAACACCTTGCTTGATGATACACAGCCGCTGGATAACGGCGATTTCTCCGACGACGACCTGCGCCGATCCGGTGTCGCCCTGGCCGCCGACCAGGACGGCGGGTACGTGGGCCTGTGGGAACATGTGGACCTTGACGTGGACACTCCCCGGGAGATACGCGCGCAACGCTGGCACGCCGACGGCACCGCCGGAGAGGCCCTGTTGCTCGGAAGTATTCCGTACCAGGGCGAGCTTCATGCCGCTCACATGGACGCCGACGGCCAGGGGAACCTGGTCGGGGTATGGAGCGGCGAGAGAACCACAGGTGAAGTGGCGGAAGGCACGCTGATCGACAACAACAACGACGTGAAGGGCGGGCGCGCGGTCACGATCGCTGATTTCTCCGCTTACAACGACCCGCCCGAGGCCGGCTCCCCGCGCGTGGCCATGAACGGGGACATGGTCGCCGTGGCCTGGTACGGCAGCGACACCCAGACCCTGCGTGCCCGCGTGTTCGACCCGGACAGCGGCACCGTGAACCCGAGCGGCCCCGGCAGCAGTGGCGGTGGCGGCCCCACCGGTCCTCTGACGCTGCTCGCTGTCACCCTGCTGGTGCTGAGACAGCGCCGGTTAATCTGACACCACCATCCCACTCGCGGCGCAAAACGCCCGCAAATCATCCAGATGCAGTTCCGGCGCGGTCACCCTCGCGGTGACTTGCTGGCTGTACTGAATGTCTTCCAGGCGGGCGCCGTGCTGGTCGCACCAGTGGCGCAGGGGCTGCTCGTCGGCGAAGCCTAGCCGCAGAGTGACGGTTTGCTGGGGGATTAGCTCGATCACTTCCATGGCCGAGAGCACCGCTTCGGCGGCGCCGGCGTAGGCGCGCACTAGGCCGCCGGCGCCCAGTTTGACGCCGCCGAAGTAGCGGCTGACCACCACCATGACGTCGCCGACCCCTTTGTGCTGGATCACGTTGAAGATCGGTTTGCCGGCAGTACCGGAGGGCTCGCCGTCGTCGTTCATGGCGCCTTGGCCGGACTGCGGGTCGCCGATCAGCCAGGCGTGGCAGTGGTGGCTGGCGTCCGGGTAGTGGGCGCGGGCTTGCTCGAGCACGGCCTGGGCCTGGTCGCGGTCCTGGACCGGGCGCAGCCAGGCGATGAAGCGGCTTTTGTTGATGATCAGTTCGCGGTCGACGGGGCCGGCTGGGGTTGGGTAAGTCATTGGGGGAGGATAGCAGAGACCTTGCTAGAGAGGGCTCTGGGATCCTGCCGGGAGCTTCGCTCCCTTTCGCGGGCTGGGCCCGCTCGCACAAGACCGGCCCCTACCTGATCAGGGGATGTGAACACTTGTCGCGGGGCCGTACCGTCGTTGGTCAAACAACGACGAAAAAAGCGGGTAGCGACATGGAAACGACGATCTTTACGCGCCAGCGCGGCGGCACCGTGCTGATGGGAGCTCTGGTCCTGGCAATCACCGCCTGTGGCGGGGGCGGCAGCAGCAGTAGCGGCGGCAGCGCTGGCGGTGGCGGCAGCCCGCCCGCCGGCGGCCTGGCGCTGGAATCCAACAGCCCCGGCGACGGCGCCACGCAGAAGGCGGACTACCCGGTGGTGGCGGTGTTCTCGGCGCCGGTGGACCCGGCCAGCGTGGACATGCAGAGCTTCGCGGTGACCGCTGGTGTGAACGAGGTGGACGGCACCTTTAGTTACAGCGACGACGGCTCGGTGGTGATTTTCACACCGGACGCGGATCTGGTCGACGGCCAGGCCTACACGGTGACGCTGAACGGCATTACCGATCCGTCCGGCGATGCGTTGAACGCGGAACAAACTTGGGGGTTCACCGCCAACGCGGTGGCCAATTACGACTGCGCGGTGGGCCCGGTGCCCGCCAGTCTCAACCTGAACCCGGACCAGGACGCCTACTACTCCCAGTACGCGGACGCCAACGGCCTGCCGGTGCTGGGCGGCGACCTGGTGTCGGCGCCGGCACTGACCCACGCCTGCGAGACCATTCTGGGGATGATGAGCCTGCGCCAGGATCTGCTCGAGCAGATGATCGCCAACGGCACGCTGGCGGCGGTGACCGGCGACGGCGAGGGGATCACGCAGATTCCCGCCTACTCGGATCTGGACGCCGTGTTCCCGATTAGCGGCGACACCTGGGACAACCGCGCCCGGGGCGGCCTGGGCGCCACCAAGGCGCGGCCGGTGAGCAGCGGCACCGAAGAAAACGTGCTCTGCTACGCCAACGACCCGTACCAGGCGCCGCTGGGCGTGCACGAGGATATCTTCCTGCACGAGTTCGCCCACTCCGTGGACCTGATGGCACTGGAAGACCTGAACCCGGGTTTCCGGGCCGCGGTGCAGGCCGCCTATGACGACGCCCTGGCCAACAATCTCTACCAGAACACCTACGCGGACGACACCGTGGAAGAGTACTGGGCGGAAGGGGTGCAGAACTGGTTCAACGCCAACCTGGAGTCCGATCCACCTAACGGGCTGCACAACAGCGTCAATACCCGCGCCGAACTGGAAAGCTACGACCCGGCGCTGCACAGCCTGATCTCACGGATTTTCCCTACCGACTACGACGGTGGCTGCCCTGCCGGCGCGCCCTGATTCCGACCTGCCCGTTACGCGCCTTGGGGGCGCACCACGGCCCGCTTCGGCGGGCCGTTCTTATTTGTGGGAGCGAAATTGTGCGAGCGGGCCTCGCCCGCGAAAGGGAGCGAAGCTCCCGGCGGGATACCAGAGGTCTCTGGAATCCCGCCGGCCGGCTTTGCCGGCCTTTCGCGGGCCGGGCCCGCTCCCACAAGGGGGCAGGGCCAACCTCTTCTACGGAATCAGGACGACGGCGCCGTGGGTGCGGCGGGCTTCCATGTCGTCGTGGGCCTGGCCCACGTCCTGGAGGGCGTAGCGGACCGGGTCGTCGGGGGTGAGGATGCCGTCGCGCAGGGCCTGGAAGAAGGCGTCGGCGGCGGCGTCGCGGTCGGCCGGGTCGGCGGTGTAGTGGCCGAGCATGGGCCGCACCACGGTGAAGGAGCCGGCGGCCAGGCGCGGCATGGCAAGCGGTTCCACCGGGCCGGAGGACTGGCCGAAGTTGACCAGGTGCCCGCGCGGCGCCAGGCAGACCAGGGAATCGTAGAAGGTGTCTTTGCCGACGGAGTCGTAAGCGACGTCGACGCCGCGGCCGTCGGTGAGCTGCTTAACGGTTTCCACCACGTTCTGTTCCCGGTAGAGAATCACATGGTGACAGCCGTGCTTGCGTGCTCGCTCGGCTTTTTCCTCGCTGCCAACGGTGCCGATCACGGTGGCGCCCAGGTGGCGCGCCCACTGACACAGTAACTGCCCCACTCCGCCGGCGGCGGCCTGGACCAGAATGGTATTGTCCTCGCGGACCGGGAAGACGTCGGTGAGCAGGATGCGGGCGGTGAGTCCGCGTACCATCATGCCGGCCACCAGCGCGTCGTCGATATCGTCCGGCAGGCGCACCAGCCGGCCGGCGTCGATCAGGCGCTGGTCGGCGTAGGCGCCGTAATTGCCGGAGGTATACGCGACCCGGTCACCGACGGCGAACGCGTCCACGCCCTCGCCCACCGCTTCCACGATGCCGGCGGCCTCCAGCCCGGGGATGCCCGGCAGCGGCAGCGTCTGATAAAGCCCGGAACGCACATAGATGTCGTGGAAGTTCACGCCGATGGCGGTTTGCTTGAGACGCACCTGGCCGGGGCCCGGCTCACCCACCGACACCGTTTCCGGCCGCAGCACCTGCGGCCCGCCCGCTTCGTGCATGATCATCGCTGTCGCCATGGGGTCTCCTGATGAGTGGTTGGCCTTGTGGAAGCGGGCCCTGCCCGCGAAAGGGAGCGAAGTTGTGCGAGCGGGCCTTGCCCGCGAAAGGAAGCAACGCTCCCGGCAAAGGTTGCCCCGCAGGATGCCAGAGAGCTTTCTAACGGTAGTACAAACAGCGTCTCTGGAATCCTGCCGGCAAGCAGAGCTTGCCTTTCGCGGGCTGGGCCCGCTCCCACAAGAGCCCGCTCGCACAGGGCTCCCACAAGAACTTCAGGCTTGGCGCTCGATCAGCATGGCGACGCCTTGGCCAACGCCGATGCACAGGCTGACGAGGGCGTAGCGGCCGCCGGTGCGCTCGAGCTGGCGCAGGGCGGTGAGCGCCACGCGCACGCCGGAGGCGCCCAGCGGGTGGCCGACGGCGATGGCGCCGCCGTTGGGGTTGAGGCGTTCGTCGTCGCCCTGCAGGCCGAGCTGCTTGCAGCAGCCGAGCACCTGGGCGGCGAAGGCTTCGTTGATTTCGATCACATCCATGTCGGCCAGGGTGAGGCCGGCGCGCTGCAGGACTTTGTTGCAGGCGTGCACCGGGCCCAGGCCCATGACGCGGGGCGGTACGCCGGCGACGCCGCCGGCGATGATGCGCGCGCGGGGGGCGATGCCGGCTTTTTCGCCGGCGGCGCGGGAGCCGATGATCAGGGCGCCGGCGCCGTCGTTGACGCCGGAGGCGTTGCCGGCGGTGACCACGCCGCCTTCGACGATGGCGGGCAGCTTGGCGAGCTTATCGACGCCGGTGCCGGGGCGCGGGTGTTCGTCTTCGCTGACCGAGAGCGGCGGCTTCTTGCGGCCCTGGGGCACGTCCACCGGCAGGATTTCCTCTTTGAAGAAGCCGTCGGCGCGGGCCTCTTCGTAGCGGCGCTGGGATTGGGCCGCGTAGGCGTCCGCCTGCTCGCGGCTGATGTCCAGGTCGGCGGCCACGTTCTGGGCGGTTTCCGGCATCGTGTCGCCGCCAAACTGCTTGAGGATTTTGGGGTTGGGGAAGCGCGCGCCGATGGTGGAGTCGAACATCGGCATGCTACGGCTGTAAGGGCTTTCCGCCTTGGCCATGACGAACGGGGCGCGGCTCATGGATTCGACGCCGCCGGCGATCACCAGCTGGCCTTCATCGACGGTGACCATGCGCGCCGCGTCCAGGGTGGCGGCCAAGCCGGAACCGCACAGGCGGTTAACGGTAAGGCCGGCCACGGATTCCGGCAGCCCGGCCAGCAGCGCCGCGTGGCGGGCCACGTTGCGGGCGTCTTCGCCGGCCTGGTTGGTGTTGCCGGCGACCACGTCCTCGATCAGGGCCGGGTCGAAAGCGTTACGGGCAATCAGGGCGCGAATGACGTCGGCGAGCAGGTCGTCCGGGCGGACCGGCGCAAGGGCGCCAGCGTGGCGACCAAAGGGGGTGCGCAGGCCGTCGTAGATGTAGGCGTCGAGCATGAATAAGGTCCTCGTCCGCTAAGCGGAACACAATTCCGAAACTTGACGAAAAGCATAGGTCGTGACAGAGTTTGATGCAATACGCTGACTAAAACCAACGACAGAACAAGCCCATGATTCGCGATCAGGAAGTACTCAACCAGCTCGTCGATACCATCCACCGTTTCGTCCGCGACCGCCTGATTCCGGCGGAGCAGTCCGTGGCCGAAAACGACGCCATTCCCGAGGACATCGCCCGGGAAATGAAAGAGATGGGCCTGTTCGGTTTGTCGATTCCCGAGGAATACGGCGGCCTGGGCCTGACCATGGAAGAGGAAGCCCTGGTGGCGTTCGAGATCGGCCATACGTCGCCGGCGTTCCGCTCTTTCTTCGGCACCAATAACGGCATCGGCGCCCAGGGTATTCTGATCGACGGTACCGAAGAGCAGAAGCAGAAGTACGTGCCCAAACTCGCCACCGGCGAAGTGATCAGTTCGTTCTGCCTGACCGAGCCGGACGTGGGCTCCGACGCGGCGAGTTTGAAAACCCGCGCGGACAAGGACGGCGACCACTACATTCTCAACGGCACCAAGCGTTACATCACCAACGGCCCGGAAGCCGGCCTGTACACGGTGATGGCGCGTACCGACCAGAACAACAAGGGCGCCGGCGGCATCAGCGCCTTTGTCGTCGAAGGCGATACGCCGGGGCTGATCCGCGGCAAGCCGGACGTGAAGATGGGCCAGAAAGGCGCCCATGTTTGCGACATCACCTTCGAGGACTGCCGGGTGCCCGCCGAGAACATTATCGGCGGCAAGGAAGGCCAGGGCTTCAAGACCGCCATGAAGGTGCTGGACCGGGGCCGTCTGCACATCTCCGCGGTGTGCGTGGGCGTCGCCGAGCGTCTGATCGAGGACGCGCTGCGCTTCGCCATGGAGCGCAAGCAGTTCGGCGCGCCGCTGGCGGACCATCAGTTGATCCAGGCGATGCTGGCGGATTCCCGCGCCGAAGCGTTCGCCGGCCGTTCCATGGTGCTGGAAGCGGCACGCAGCAAGGACGCCGGCAAGAACGTCAGCCTCGACGCCTCCTGCTGCAAGCTGTTCTGCGCCGAGATGGTGGGCCGGGTGGCCGACCGCGCCGTGCAGATTCACGGCGGCGCCGGCTACATGGCCGAGTACGCGGTGGAGCGCTTCTACCGCGACGTGCGCCTGTTCCGGATCTACGAAGGCACCACCCAGATCCAGCAGATCGTGATCGCCCGAGGCATGGTCCGCGACGCGTCTTAGCGGCAAGCTGGCTTTGCTTGTGCGAGCGGGCCTTGTGGGAGCTTGCCCTGTGGGAGCGGGCCTCGCCCGCGAAAGGCAAGCTCTGCTTGCCGGCAAAGGTTGCCCCGCAGGATTCCAGAGGCCTTTCTAATGGCGGCATAAACAACCTCTCTGGGATCCTGCCGGGAGCTGCGCTCCCTTTCGCGGGCTGGGCCCGCTCCTACAGGCTCCGTGAAATAACAATGCTGAGATTTTCCCTGCCGGTCTGCATGCTCGGCACCTTATTGGCGCTCACCGCCGACAGCGGGTTGCAAGACATCGGGCTATGGATGGCCCGCCCCGCACTTCTTCTCTATTTGATCGTGCAATGGCCACGCCAGGGCTATCTGGCCCGCGGGCTGCAGCTGGTGGCGCTGACCCTGGCGGCCTCGGTGGCGGCGTTCCACTCCGACCCTGCGCCGATCCTCCTCGACGCCTGGGACCGCTTCTGCTTCTTCGCCACGTTCGTTTCCGCCCTGGGCCTGCTGCGGGTGTCGGCGATGCGTTCGCGGTTGATCCGCGACGCCGGCCAGGTGTTGATCCGCCAGCGGCCGACGTGGCGCTACCCTACCCTGTCGCTGGGCAGCGCGCTGTTCGGCATGATCGTCAATATCGGCGTGCTGAATCTGTTCGGCGCCATGGTGCAGCGCAGTAACAGCCTGAAAGCGGCCGCCGGCGTTAAGGCGATTCAGTCGATTCGCGAGCGGCGCATGATGATGGCGATGCTGCGCGGTTTTTCGCTGGCGCCGCTGGTGTCACCGTTGGGGATCACCCTGGCGGTAATCTTGTCGAGCATGCCGCAGCTGACCTGGTCGACCATCGCGCCGGTGGCGTTTCCCACCGCCGGGCTGGTGTTCTTTCTCGGCTGGGCGCTGGACTGGCTGCTCCGGCCCCGCCACCTGACCGCGCCCACGGCGAGCCGTCCCGCTTCGGGGCCGCTGTACCGCTTTATTCTGCTGGCACTGGGCATCACCGTGCTGGTGTTCGTGGTCAGCTTGGCGCTGAACGTACGGCTGCCGGTGGCGGTGCTGATCGCCTGCCCGCTGAGCGCGGTGGGCTGGATGGCGGTGCAGCGGCGGCGGCTGGGCGGCGGCACCGGGGTGGTGCGGGCGGTGACCCTGCTGGGCCGGCATTCGCGGCTGATCTTCGGTGCCAGCCGGAACGAGATCGCGGTGCTGGGCGGCTCGGCGTTCCTGGGCGGGCTGCTGATTCCGCTGGTGGATCAACAGTGGCTCGGCGACCTGCTGATCGCCACCGGCCTGCATGGCGCGCCGGCGGCGGTGGCGGCGATGTTGATCGTGCTGCTGCTGGCGCAGGTGGGGCTCAACCCGATTGTGTCGGTGACGCTGATCGCCGGGCTGTTCGCCGACACCCACGCCATCGGCCTGGAACCACAAGTGCTGGCGGTGGCGCTGATGAGCGCCTGGAGCCTGGCGATGATCTCGTCGCCGTTCACCGCCGCCATGATGGTGCTGGCGCAGCTCACCGGCCGCTCGCCGTATACCCTGGCCTGGCGCTGGGACGGCCTGTTCTTTTTATTGCTGTTGCCGTTGATCAGCGGCTGGTTGTTTGTGGTGGACGCGCTGTATTGAGCGGCGGCATGTTGGGCTGACCGTGTCGGGTTACGCTGCGCTAACCCGACCTACATCGTTTCCGCGTAGGTCGGGTTAGGCCGGAGGCCGTAACCCGACGCCCAGCGGGATGCCGCCCAGCGGGATGCCGCCCAGCGGATTGCCGCCCAGCCATTTTATACAATGCAACCGACATTCCGGCGGGTATGTTAAGAGCTGATCTTGTGGAGCGGGCTCTTGTGGGAGCGGGCCCTGCCCGCGAAAGGCAAGCTCTGCTTGCCGGCAGGATCCCAGAGGCCTCTTTAGAAGCGCAATAGAAGCGTCTCTGGAATCCTGCCGGCCGGCTTTGCCGGCCTTTCGCGGGCAGGGCCCGCTCCCACAAAGGCCCGCTCCCAGACAGGCTCGGCCCCACAAAGTGCGGTCAGGCGCTGAAGTAAAGGCGGCCGTCGCGCTCCTCTCGGCTGACGCGCCCGGTAGCGAGCAGGCAGTTCAGGTGGGCGATGCTTTCGCCCATGGCGAACATCAGCTGGTGGCTGTCGAGCTTGCGTTTGAACAGCACCGGCAGCAGATCGTGGGCGGTGATCGGTTGTTGCCGGCAGGCGTCCTCGGCGGCGTCGAGCTGCTCGCGGTGGTGGTCGCAGAGGTCGTCGACGCGGGCGTGCAGGCCGTGGAACGGCAGACCATGGGCGGGCAGCACCAGGGTGTTCTCGTCCATGGCGTCGCGCAACGCGCGCAGGGAATCGGTGAAGGCGGTGACCGGGTCGTCCTCCGGCTCCAACGCGCGCACCGTCAGGTTGCTGGAGATTTTCGGCAGCACCTGATCGCCGCTGATCAGCACGTTATCGTGCTCGCGGTAGAGGCAGATATGCTCCGGGGCGTGGCCGCGGCCGATGTGCACTCGCCAGGTGTCGCCGTTGACGGTGACGGCGTCACCGGCCGCCAGGGTGTCCGGTTGCGGCGGCAGTTCCGGCAGAATCTTGCGGAAGGTGTTGCCGCGCCCGGCCAGAGTATCCAGGTCGTCAGCGGGCACGCCGTGGCGACCGAAGAAGGCGCGGAAGTTATCGCCGATTTCCTGGTCGCTGGCTGCGTGCAGCTGGGTGGTCAGCGCCCACTCGCCCCGGGTCATCCACACCGGGGCCTGGAAGTGCCGCGCCAGCCAGCCGGCCTGACCGATGTGGTCCGGGTGGTAGTGGGTGACGATGATACGGTGGATGGGCCGACCGCCCAGGGCATCCTGGAACGCGGTGCGCCAGATTTCCTGGGTGTGACGCGAGGAAAAGCCCGTGTCCACCAGGGTCCAGCCGTCGCCGTCCTCAAGCAGCCACAGGTTGATGTGGTCGAGGGCGAACGGCAGAGGAAAGTTCAACCAATGCACGCCGGGGGCCACTTCCCGGCGCTGGCCGGGTTCCGGGGCCTGATCGAACGGGTACCGAAGCAGGTCGGTCATAACAAAACATCCGTAGCAGGGAGACGAGAATGCAAGCGTGGCAAATTCAAGACGACCACACGATGAAGCTGGCGTCCATGACCACACCGGAGCCGGGACCGGACCAGGTGCGCGTTAAAGTGCGCGCCATGGGCGTGAACCGGGCGGATATCTTGCAAGTGAAGGGGCTTTACCCGGCGCCGCCGGGCTTTGACAGCAGCGTGCCGGGGCTGGAATACGCCGGTGAGATCGAGGCGGTGGGCAGCCAGGTGATGGGCCGCAAAGTCGGCGACCGGGTGATGGGCCTGATCCCCGGCTGCGCTTATGCCGAGTATCTGGTGACCCACGAGCGCGAGACGCTGACACTGCCGGACGAGATCGACTTCGCCACCGGCGCCACCATCCCCGAAGCGTTTTTGACCGCCTACCGGGCGATGTTCCTGGAAGGCGGCCTGCAGCCGGGGCAATGGGTGCTGGTGCGTCCGGCCACCGCCGGCGTCGGCCTGGCGGGCGTGCAACTGGCCAATGCCCTGGGCGCGCGGCCGATCGGCTCGAGCCGCAATCTGGACAACCTGGCCACCGCCCGAGAAATGGGCCTGGTGGAAGGCGTGCTGGAAGACGACACTCTGCCCGAGCGCCTGAAAGAGATCACCGGCGACGGCGTGGCGGTGATCTTCGACATGGTGGGCCCGGACTGGAACCAGCTGCTCAAGGGCCTGCGCATCGAGGGCACGCTGGTGATGATCGGCGTGCTGGGTGGCACCAAGACCGAGCTGGACCTGCGCGGCATGATGCAGCGCCGGCAGACGCTCACCGCCATGACCATGCGCAGCCAGCCGCTGGAAAAGCGCATCGCCATCGCCAATGTGTTCAACGACCGCCTGGCACCGCTGTTCGCCAACGGCCGCCTGCGGCCGCTGCCCTTGAAGACGTTCCCGTTCAGCGACGCCACCGCGGCGCACGCGCATATGATTGAGGACGCGTTCAGTGGCAAGCGGGTACTGGAAATCCAATGAGCGATTCAGGATGCAGGATACAGGATGAAGATCACGCACCGCGGGTTCTCCTGAATCCTGCATCCTGAATCCTGTATCGCGCCCACAGGGCGCTATGCGATAACCCATAACGTCAATATCATTGTTATATTAATGAAATACTATTTCACAACAAATGAGGTGCCGCAATGACCGAAGCTACCGCGACTCGCCAGAGTCAGATGAGCCAGGCCGAGTGGGAAGTGCGCAAGGACCTGGCCGCCGCCTACCGGCTGGTCGCCCTGTACGGCTGGGAAGACCTGGTGTTCACCCACTTGTCCGCGCGCGTGCCGGGGCCGGAGCATCATTTCCTGATCAACCCTTACGGCTGGTTGTTCGATGAGATCACCGCGTCGTCGCTGATCAAGGTGGATTCCGAAGGCGAGATCGTCGACCCCGGCGCCACCAACCGGGTTAACCCGGCCGGCTTCACCATCCACAGCGCGGTGCACATGGCCCGGGAAGAAGCGGGCGCGGTGCTGCACCTGCACGCCGCCGACGGGGTCGCCGTGAGCGCGCACAAGGAAGGCCTGCTGCCGCTCAGCCAGACCGCCATGCTGTGCCTGGACCACATCAGCTTCCACGACTACGAAGGCGTGGCGCTGAACCTGGACGAGCGCGAGCGGCTGGTGAAAGACCTGGGCGACAAGAACATGATGTTGCTGCGCAACCACGGCACCTTGACCGTGGGCAAGGACGTGGCGGAAGCCTTCACCTACATGTACTTCCTGATGAAGGCCAGCGAGATCCAGGTGCGCACCCTGGGCCAGGGCGAGCCCTACGTGCCCTCCCAGGCCGCCATCGACACCACCAGCGACCAGTCCAAGCAGCTCGGCATGGCCAGCCAGCTCACCTGGCCCGCCCTGCTCCGCAAGCTCGAACGCATCAACAGCGATTACGCCACCTGATTGCGTTGTGCGAGCGGGCCTTTGTGGGAGCGGGCCTTGCCCGCGAAAGGCAGCGAAGTTGTGCGAGCGGGCGGGGCCCGCTCCCACAAGGCCCGCTCCCACAGAGGCCCGCTCCTACACGAAAATCAGCTTCGGCTGACAGAGAAGCGAGCCTCCTCGGGTTAGCGTGATGCCTCCAATAGAAAGGAGGTATCACTCATGCCAAGGAAGGCCCACTCCCACCGTTTGCGTATCGGTCGCGTTAGCGAGACCGGGCGCGTCTATCTGATCACCATCACTTGCCATCAACGACACACGCACTTCTCCGCCTTGCAAAGCGGCCGCTGCTTCGTACAGGCCTTGCGTGCCTGCACCGTGCACGCGGTCACCCTCAGCTATGTGGTGATGCCCGACCATGTTCACTGGTTAATGGCTCTTCGTGAGCACGCCGATTTATCCATCACCGTACAGAAAGCCAAATCCCTGACCACTCAGCGTTGGCGTCGCGCAGGCCGGGGCGACAACGAACGTCTCTGGCACGCCGGCTTTCATGACCGTGCGCTACGCCGCGAAGAAGATCTGGTCGCCATGGCCCGCTATATCGTAGCCAACCCGCTCCGCGCCGGCCTCGTTAACGATATCGGCGACTACCCGCATTGGGATTCCGCCTGGCTCTTGTAGGAGCGGGCCTTGCCCGCGAAAGGCAAGCTTTGCTTGCCGGCAAAGGTTGCCCCGCGGGATTCCAGAGACGTTGTTTGTGCTGCCGTTAGACAGGTCTCTGGAATCCTGCCGGCCGGCGTAGCCGGCCTTTCGCGGGCAGGGCCCGCTCGCACAACTCTGCTCCCTTTCGCGGGCGGGGCCCGCTCCCACAATGGAGCAATTTAAGCGCGCATGCGCAGTGCGGCGAGCATGGTTTGCAGGCGGGGGACGGGGACGCCGTGCTTCTGGGCGATGGCGACCACGTTGCCGAGGATGGCGTCGAGCTCGATGGGCCGGTCGTTGAGGTAGTCGAGCGCCATGCTGTTTTTATAGGCGGGCATTTTGCGCGTGCCCTCGATGTTGCTGTCGATGATCTGCGACGGCAACGAGTGGCCGTCGGCTGCGGCGGTGTCGATCACTTCCTGCATCATTTCGCGTACCAGTTTTTCACCGCCAGGGGTATCGAGCATGGTGTAGGTGTCGGCGCCGTTGGCGAGCACGGAGAGCGGGTTGAACGGCGTGTTCCAAAGGCATTTGAGCCAGCGTTCACGGACCACTTCTTCGGTGAGCTTGATATCGATGCCGCCTTCCACGAACAGGTCGCTCAGCGCCTGGCAGTGGTCGTCCAGGCCGCTGGGATAGCGCCCCATGACCAGCCGGCCGTAAGCGTTGTGTTTGATTTCACCGGGGGCGACGCGGCTCACGGCGATGAACGCCAGACAGCTGATGATGGGATTCTCGGGGAAGGCGTCGGCCAGTTCCCGCTCGATATCGAGGCCGTTCTGAATCAGCACGATGTTGGTGCCCTCGCCCACCCAGGGGCGCACCAGGCCGGCGCGGTCGCTGCCGGGCAGCACTTTGGTGGCGAGGATCACGTAGTCCGGTGTGCTGTCCGGGCGGTCGCCGTCCTTGTAAAGGTGGTCCGGCTTCCAGGAAATGTCACCGAGCGGGCTTTCGAAGCGGAAGCCGTGCGCTTTGACGGCGTCGTATTCGGAACGCACCACGGCGCTGACGGTGCAGCCGGCGCGTTTGAGGATGGCGCCGTAGAAGCTGCCGATGGCGCCGGCACCGATGATCAGCGCATGGGGTTTCAGGTTACTCATGGAAAATCTCTCCTGTATTTAAATTCGTGCCTGTCCGAGCGCTGTGCGAGCGGGCCTTGCCCGCGAAAGGGAGCGAAGCTCCCGGCAGGATCCAAGAGGCCCCTCTAACGTCAGCACCAAGAAGGCCTCTGGTATCCTGCCGGCCGGCGTTGCCGGCCTTTCGCGGGCAGGGCCCGCTCCCACAAAGGCCGCTCCCACAAGGGCAGCAAAGTCAGCCCGTTCCCATTAACCCGCGTCGCATACTTCGCAATGGCCAGAGCGCGACTAAATAAACAATCAAAAGCATCAGAAAGGCGTCATCGAACCCGACCTCGAAGGCGTGCGGGTGGCCGGCCTCCGGGTGAGCTTGCCAGTAACGGTCACTGAAGAATTGTACGCAGATGGCGCTGAGGTTAACGCCGATGGCGCCGCCGGTCTGGCGCCCGAAATTAATGATGCCGGAGCCCTGGGGTATCAGGGCCGGCGGCAGCAATGTGAGGCTGCCGGTGGTCACTGGCGGCATGATCAAACCCAGCCCCACCCGACCCAGGGCGGCCCAGGCCACCAGCCAGATCGCGGCGGTGGTCTGGTCGGCGGCGCGCATCATCACCATGCTGGCGATAAAGAACGCCAGGCCGCTGGCGATCATCCGCGCCAGCGGAATGCGGTCGGTGAGGTAGCCGACGAACGGAAAGATAAACGCCATCGCCAAGCCGGCGGGCATCAGCATGAGCCCGGCGCTGGAGGCGCTGAACCCGGACACCTGCTGGAAGTACAGCGGCATCATGTAGGTCGAGCCGAACACGCCGGCGCCCATGACAATGGACAACAAAAACCCGCCGGTGAAACCGGGCGACCCGAACACGCGCAGATCGAACAGCGGGTTCGGGCAGCGCCGCTGCCAGAGCGCGAACAGGCCCAGCAGCAGCGGCCCGCCCAGCAAGGCGGTGAACAGCAGCGGGTCCAGCCAGCCGCGCCGCATGCCGGACGCCAGCGCCCAAAGCGTCGCCACCAGGCCCAGGCTGAGCAGTACCAGCCCGCCCCAGTCCAAACGCGGCGCCTGTTCCTCGCGGTAGTCGGGCAGGAAGCGCCCGGCGATCACCATGGCAAGCACGCAGGCGGGCAGCACCACGAAGAACACCGCCCGCCAGGACCAGGCGTCCACCAGCACGCCGCCCAGGGCGGGCGCAATGGCGGGGCCGAGGATCACGCCCATGCCGTAGATGCCCATCGCCTGGCCGCGTTTGTGCAGTGGAAATACCTGGAAGATGGTGATCATGGCGTGGGGCTGGATCATGCCAGCCATCACGCCCTGCACCACGCGGGCCAGCACCAGCAGGCCGAAGCTGTTGCTGACGCCGCCCACCAGCGAGGCAACGATGAAGATCGCCATGGCGAGCAGAAAGGCACGCCGGGAACCGAACCGCGCCACCGCCCAGGCGTTGAGCAGCATGCCCACGGTCATGGCGGCGAGGAAGCCGGTGGCGATCCAGTGCACCTGGTCCTGCTCGAGACGGTACTCGGCCATGATGGTCGGCACCGCCACATTGATAATGGTGGAGGCCAGCACCACGGACAGGGTGCCGAGCATCACCGTGACGGTGGCGTACCATCGATAGGCCGGCCCATAGCGCTCGAACAGACGCTCTATGGCGGGGTTTTCGGGCATGGGGTTTGCCCGTTATTTTTTGGTCGGGTCGTCGCCGACCTGGATCAGCAGCTTGCCGCGGTTTTTACCCTGCAGCAGACCCTGGAAGGCGCTGACCGCGTTTTCCAGACCCTCGACCACGTCTTCCTGGTATTTGACCTTGCCGTCGCGGATCCACGCCGGCATGTCTTTCAGGAAGTCGCCCTGGCGGTTGATGTAATCAAACTGGATAAAGCCTTTGATCAGCAGACGCTTGACCAGCACCTTGCCCATGAAGCCGGGCAGACGATCCGGACCTTCCGGCATGGAGGTGTCGTTGTAGTGGGCGATGCGGCCACACACCGGGATGCGGGCGAAGTCGTTAACCAGCTCCATAACCGCGTCGAAGGTTTCGCCGCCGACGTTCTCGAAGTAGACGTCGATGCCGTCCGGGCAGGCCTTGGCGAGCTGCTCGCGGAAGTCCGCGTCCTTGTAGTTGACGCAGGCGTCAAAGCCGTAGGCGCCGACCACGTGCTTGCACTTGTCCTCGGCGCCGGCCACGCCGACCACGCGGCAGCCCTTGAGCTTGGCGATCTGACCCACCACCTGGCCGACGGCGCCGGCAGCGGCGGACACCACCACGGTTTCGCCTTTCTGGGGCTTGCCGATTTCATCCAGGCCCACGTAGGCGGTGAAGCCGGGCATACCCAGCACGCCCACGGCGGTGCTGATCGGCGCCTGGGCCGGGTCCAGCTTGCGCATCGCCTTGGGCGAGTTGACGGAGTATTCCTGCCAGCCACCCGGGCACAGGACGTAATCGCCCTGCTTGAAGTCGCCGCTGCGCGATTCCACCACCTGGCCGACGGTGGCGCCTTCCATCACCGAGCCTTCCTCGACGCTGGCGGCGTAGGACTTGGCGGCGCTCATACGGCCGCGCATGTAGGGGTCCAGGGACAAATAGATGGTGCGTACCAGCACCTGGCCTTCACCGACCTCGGGGGCCGTGCCTTCCTGGAGCTGGAGGTTGTCGTCACCGGGCATGCCGGTGGGGCGTTTGGCGAGAATGATCTGACGATTGGTAGTCATGGTTGGAGCTCTCCCTGAAGCTGGATTGTTATTCGCTGTGGGAGCGGGCCTTGCCCGCGAAAGGCCGGTGTAACCGGCCGGCAGGATCCCAGAGAGCCATCTAACGGTAGCAAAAACAAGCTCTCTGGGATCCTGCCGGGTGGCTACAGCCACCCTTTCGCGGGCGGGGCCCGCTCCTACAAATTAACTAAAAAGGGCGGCCCGAAGGCCGCCCTTTTTTACGCTGCGTGGTCGTCCACGTCGATCAGGTCTTCGAGAACACCGAGGTGGTATTCGCGGTCACCCAACCAGTGGTCGATCATGACGATGCGTTTGGCGTAATGGGAAACCGGCGTTTCTTCCATCATGCCCATGCCGCCGAACAGCTGGATCGCTTCCTCGGCGACCTTGCGGCCGGATTTGCCCACCTGGGCCTTGGCGGCGGAGATGCGCTTCTTGCGCAGTTCCGGGTCCACATCGAGGCTGCAGGCGGCGAGCATGGTGATGGAACGTACTTTTTCCAGCTCCATGCGCATTTCCACCATGCGGTGCTGCAGAGCCTGGAACTTACCGATGGCCACGCCGAACTGCTGGCGTTCCTTGATGTACTCCAGAGTCTGGTCGCAGGCCACTTCCATGGCGCCGGAGGCTTCCGCGCACAGGGTGATCAGCGCCAGGTCCAGGGTCGCTTCCAGGCCGTCGAGGGCCTTGCCTTCGTCGCCGAGCAGCGCGTCGGCGCCGACTTTCACGTCCTTGAAGGTGATGTCGGCGGCGTGCAGACCGTCGATGGTCGGGTAGCCACGGCGGCTGACGCCGTCGGCACCGGCGTCAACAATAAAGGCGCTGAGGCCGTCTTTGTCGTTGCCGCTGCCACCGGTGCGAGCGATCACCACCAGCTGGTCGGCGCTGTCACCGTGCAGGACCACGGCTTTTTCGCCGTTAATCACATAGCCGTCGCCGTCTTTCTTGGCGCTGGTTTCTACGAAACGGTGGTCGTAACGACCCTTGGCTTCGTAGTTGGCCAGGGCGAAGCGGGTTTCACCGCCGATGATCGCCGGCAGGGCCTGCTCTTTCTGGGCGTCGTTGCCGAGCTTGTCGATCAGCACGCCGGACAGCACCACGGTGGCCAGGTAAGGTTCCACCACCAGGCCGCGGCCGAAGCCTTCGGCCACCACCATCAGTTCCGGGCCGCCGCCGTTGAAGCCGCCGGCGTCTTCGGAGAACGGCACGCCCAGCAGGCCCAATTCGGCGAATTGGGTCCAGGTGTCGGTGCTGAAGCCGTGCTCTGATTCCAGAGCCTTGTTGCGGGCGTCGAAGGTGTAGCTGTCACGGACCAGACGACCCACGGTCTCTTCGAGCATGCGCTGCTCGTCGCTGAATTTGAAATCCATGTTGGTCGGCCTCTTATAATCCCAGAATCATCTTGGAGATGATGTTCTTCTGAATTTCGTTGGAGCCCCCAAAGATGGAGAGCGGGCGGAAGTTAAAGTAACGGCTCGCCACGGACCCGGCGAACTCGGGGCCGACGGTCTCGCCGTCGAAATCACCGGCGAGCTGTTCGGGCAGGAACGGCAGCGCGTGGGGGCCGGCGGCGCGGCGGAACAAATCGGTGATCTCCTGGCGCAGCTCGGTGCCCATGATCTTCAGGAAGGAGCTTTCCGCGCCCGGGACACCACCGGCTTCGGCGGCGGCCACGGTGCGCAGGTTGGTCATTTCCAGCGACATCAGTTCCATTTCCACGTCCGCCAGGCGGCTGCGGAAGTGCGGCTCTTCGATCAGCGGCTTGCCGTTGACCTGCTGCTCGCGGGCCACCTGCTTGAGGTGCGCCAGGGCGGCTTTGGAGCTGCCCACGCCGGCGATGCCGGTACGCTCAAAGGTGAGCAGGTACTTAGCGCAGGTCCAGCCTTTGTTTTCTTCGCCAACCAGGTTTTCCACCGGTACTTTGACGTCGTCGAAGAACACTTCGTTGACTTCATGCTCGCCGTCCAGGGTAATCAGCGGCCGCACGGTGATGCCTTCGCTTTTCTCCATGTCGATGAGCAGGAAGGAAATGCCTTCCTGTTTCTTGGCGTCCGGGTCGGTGCGCACCAGACAGAAAATCATGTTGGCGTGCTGGCCCAGGGTGGTCCAGGTTTTCTGGCCGTTGACGATGTAGTGGTCGCCGTCGCGCACGGCGCGGGTTTTCAGGCCGGCCAGGTCGGAACCGGCGCCCGGCTCGGAGTAGCCCTGGGCCCACCAATCGTCGCTGCGCAGGATACGCGGCAGGTAGTAATCCTTCTGTTCCTGGGTGCCGAATTTGATGATCACCGGGGCAACCATGTTGACGCCGAAGGGCAACACGGTGGGCGCGCCCGCTTCCGCGCACTCTTCCTCGAAGATGTGCTTCTGGATCGGGCTCCAGCCGGTGCCGCCGTGCTCCACTGGCCAGTGCAGAGCCAGCCAGCCCTGCTCGTTGAGGATTTTCTGCCAGCGGATGGTGTCTTCCTTGCCAAGGCGCTTGTGCTCTTTCACCTTGCTGGAAATGTCCTTGGGCAGCTTTTCGTTCAGGAAGGTACGCACTTCGTCACGGAAGGCGCGCTCTTCAGCGGTGTAATTAATGTCCATAATAACCTCTGTGTCTTAGGCGGCTTCAGGGCTGCGGTTTCAGCTGTAAAAGCCCTTGCCTTCTTTAGCCAGTTTTTCCAGCAGCGCGGCCGGCTTCCAGGTGTCGGAACCGGTTTCCTGGTGAATCTGGCTTACCTTGTCGTAAATCGTCTTGAGGCCCACGGAATCGGCCCAGAACAGAACACCACCGCGGTAAACCGGGAAGCCGTAGCCGTAGATCCAGATCACGTCCACGTCCAACGGTCGGGCGGCGATGCCCTCTTCCAGAATCTTGGCGCCCTCGTTGGCCATGATGTACATGCAACGCTCGAGGATTTCCTGATCGGAGATATCCCGGGACTGCAGCCCGTTCTCTTCACGGAATTTAGCGATCAGGGCGTCGACTTCGGATGAAGGCACCGGGGTACGATCGCCTTCCTTATAGTCGAACACGCCGGCCTGGGTCTTCTGACCGAGACGGCCCTGCTCCACCAGATCGTCGGTCCAGTTGCGCGGCGGCGCGTTGTCCGGGTCTTCCTTGCGCACTTCTTCGCGGATGCGGTAGCCCACGTCCATGCCGGCCAGGTCGGACATGGCGAACGGCCCCATCGGGAAGCCCAGATCGAACAGCACTTTGTCCACCTGCGCCGGGTTGGCGCCTTCGTTGACCAGCTGCACCGCTTCCGCCTGACGCTTGTGCAGCATGCGGTTGCCGACGAAGCCGTGGCATACGCCCACCAGCACGCCGACCTTGCCGATGCGGCGGCTCAGGTCCATCACCGTGGCGACCACCTCGTCGGAGGTTTTCTCGCCGCGCACGTTCTCCAGCAGCTTCATGACGTTGGCGGGGCTGAAGAAATGCATGCCCACCACGTCCTCGGGACGTTGGGTGAACGACGCGATGCGGTTCACGTCCAGGGTGGAGGTGTTGGTGGCGAGGATGGCGCCGGGCTTGCAGACCCGGTCCAGCTCGCTGAACACGGCTTTCTTGACGTCCATGTTCTCGAACACCGCTTCGATCACCAGGTCCACGTCACCGAGGTCGTCGTAGCTGAGCGTGGGCTGGATCAGCGCCATGCGCTGCTCCACCTGCTCCTCGGTGATGCGGCCTTTCTTGGCGGTGTTCTCGTAGTTTTTGCGGATCACGGCGATGCCGCGCTCCAGGGCGTCTTCCTTCACCTCGAGAATCTTCACCGGGATGCCGGCGTTGGCGAAGTTCATGGCGATGCCGCCGCCCATGGTGCCGGCGCCAATGATGGCGGCGCTGTTGATCTCGCGCTTGGCGGTGTCCTTGGGCAGACCCGGCACCTTGGCCACTTCGCGCTCGGCGAAGAAGACGTGGCGCTGGGCACGGGACTCGGGGCTTACCAGCAGCTCCGCGAACAGCTCGCGCTCGCGCTTCATGCCCTCGTCGAAGGGCAGTTCCACGGCGGCCTGAACCGCTTTGATGCAGTGGAACGGCGCTTTGAAGCCGCGCTGTTTGCGGGCGATGGATTTCTCGTAGTTGGTGAACAGGTCCGCGTCTTCTTTCTTCACGTCGAGATCGCGGATTTTGCGCAGCGGGGCGTTGTCGGCCACCAGCTTACGGGCATAGGCCAGCGCGCCTTCGAGCAGATCACCGCTGACCACTTCGTCGACGATGCCGACCTTGAAGGCGTCCTTGGCTTTCACCGGGTTGCCGCCGACAATCATGTCCAGGGCCGCCTTGCCGCCGACCAGGCGCGGCAGGCGTTGGGTGCCGCCGGCGCCGGGCAGCAAGCCCAGCTTTACTTCCGGCAGGCCCACTTTGGCGGAATCCAGGGCGACGCGGTAGTCGCAACCCAGCGCCACTTCCAGGCCACCGCCCAGGGCGGTACCGTGGATGGCGGCGATCACCAGCTTGTCGCTGCTTTCGTACTCGCTGATCACGTCCGGCAGGGCGGGCCCGGCGGGGGCCTTGCCGAATTCGCGGATGTCGGCGCCGGCGGGGAAGGTGCGGCCTTCGCCGATCACCACCAGGGCCTTGGCCTGCTCGTCCGCCAGGCCCTGGCGCAGGCAGTTGACCAGCCCTTCGCGCACACCCTGGCCCAGGGCGTTAACCGGCGGATAGTCGACGCCGATAACACCGATGTCGCCTTCAAGACGGTAGCTCACTACCTCGCTCATGATTCCTCCTTCAGCGGGGGACCCGCGGTGCGGCGGCCGGAGGGGCCGCGACGGCGCCGCGCATCCCGTGAAAACGGTTCTCTCCCGGACGCTTCAGTATAAGAAAATCCGGGCCATTATCAATTATTTCGGAATTAGGTTTTATCTAGCGGACCAACTCTATTGGCTACACCCTATGGGGGCGAGCCTTGTGGGAGCGGGCCTGGTGGGAGCGAGCCTGCTCGCGAAAGGCAAGCTCTGCTTGCCGGCGGGATACCAGAGCCCCTTAAAGGCGGCACAAACAGCGTCTCTGGTATCCTGCCGGGTGGCTAAAGCCACCCTTTCGCGGGCAAGGCCCGCTCGCACAGCTCTCTATAACCATAAAAGGGCACCACCAGGGTGCCCTTTTATGGCGTTGCTTCACAGTGTGAGGCGCGGCGTTTACTCGGTGATTTCGGACAACTTGCGCAGCACTACTTCGCCGTCCACTACTTCGGCGATCTGCGGGTCGGCGCCCAGGTTGCCGGCGTCGTCGATGCCGTCCACGTCATACGGGTTGTGCTCCACGGACACGTTCTCCATGGCGGACGCGATGGCCGCGCGGATCGCTTTGGCGTCTTCCACGGTGCCGGCTTCCTGCATCGCCTGGGCAATCAGGTGCATGGCGAAGTAGTTGTACGCGGTTTCAGAGGTGGCCACGCCGTTATGGTCCTTCTGCCACTTCTTAAGAAACATCTGCGCGCCTTCGTTCTCGTACATATCCAGGGGCACCACGCCCACGGACCCTTCCAGGGACTTGATGCCGCCGGAGACCTTGGCCACTTCGTCCATCTTGGCCTGATCCATCAGGATAAAGCCGCCTTTGAAGCCCAGCTCGCGGGCCTGACGTACCACCAGACCGGTGGGCTCGGAGGCGCCGCCGACGAACATTACGTCGGGATCCGCGGACAGTACCTTGCTGACGCCGGTGTAGAAGTCCGCGGACTTGTTGTAGTCCATCGGGTTCATGGCCGCGACTTCACCGCCCAGCTCACGCCATACCGGCACGAACTCCTTGGTCCAGTACTTGGCGTAGTCGTGGGTGGCGTTGGCGACACCCAGTTTGCTGCCGAAGCGGTCCATGGTGATGCGGGAGAACGGCTCGATGTAGTCGGTGAAGTTGGGCGGAATCTTCACGGTCAGCTTGTTGCCCTTGGAGGTCACGGCCGGCACGGAGGTGTAGGACATCACCAGGAAGCCGTCACGCTCGTTGAACGCCTGCAATGCAAAGGTGCCACCGGAGTGCGGGGTGAAGATCACCGGCGCGTTGTACTGCTGCACCAGACGCTTGCCGTTCACGGCCGCCTGGCTGGGCGAGTACTTGTCGTCCAGGGACTGGATGTTGATGGTGTATTCTTCGCCATCGACGGTGATACCGCCGGCGGCGTTGATTTCCTCGGCGGCCATGCGCAGGCCTTCCAGGGTGTTCTCACCGTACAGAGCGGCGCCGCCGCTGAGCGGGCCGGTGAAGCCGATGTTGATTTCGTCCGCGTGGGCCGCGCCACCGATGGCGAGGGCAACCGCACTGGCCGCGGCCAGGCGACGGAAGGATTTCAATACTTTCATGCGTTTTCTCTCCCTTTCTTTATTGTTTGGGATGTGGTCGGAAATTCACTGTGTCGCGCGGCGCCATCAGGCGCCGATGTAAGCTTTACGTACCGCTTCGTTGCCCAGCATGGCATCCCGGTCGCCTTCCATCACCAGACGGCCGTTCTCCATCACGTAGGCACGGGTGGCGATTTTCAGTGCCGCGAACGCGTTTTGCTCCGCCAGCAGCACCGAGGTGCCTTCCTTGTTGATAGTCTGCACGGCTTCGAACACCTGCTTGACCACCAGCGGCGCCAGACCCAGCGACGGCTCATCCAGCAGCAGCAGCTTGGGACGGCCCATCAGGGCGCGACCGATGGCCACCATCTGCTGCTGACCGCCACTCAGGGAACCGGCGGGCTGATCCTTTTTCTCGTCTAAAATGGGGAACATTGCAAGGACATGCTCAAGGGTTTTTTTCATACCCGCTTTATCACGGCGGTGCACATAGGCGCCCAGCCAGAGATTTTTCAGCACTGACATTTCGGGGAACAGCTTGCGGCCTTCCGGGCACTGCACCACGCCGGCCTGCACCAATGCGGAGGGTTTGCGGCCGGTGACGTCCTCACCGTTGAGGGAGATCTTGCCGGCGGAGGCCTTGAGCAAGCCGCTGATGGTGTTGAACAGGGTGCTCTTGCCGGCGCCGTTGGCGCCCAGCAGTACCACCAGCTCGCCCTGCTCCACGCTCATGGAAACGCCGTCCAGGGCCTTGAAGCTGTCGTACTTGGCGTCCACGTTCTCAAGCTTCAACATCTTCTTCACTCCCCAGATAAGCTTCGATGACCACCGGATTGCTCTTGATCTGCTCCGGCGTGCCTTCGGCGATCTTCTCGCCGTGGTCCAACACCATGATCTTGTCGGCGAGGCTCATGATCATGTCCATTTTGTGCTCAATCAGGCACACCGTGATGCCGTGGTCGACCATTTTACGGATCAACGCCGCCAGGTTTTCAGTTTCTTCCGGGTTGATACCGCCGGCGGGCTCATCGAGCAGCACCAGTTCCGGGTCGGTGGCCATGGCCAGCGCAAACGCCACGCGCTTGCGCTCTTCCTGGGTGGTGTCGGCGATGTAACGGTGGCCGATGTGGCTGAGGCCGACGAAATCCAGCACCTCGGCGGCTTTCGCCCGGCACTTTTTCTCTTCGTCGCGCAGCCGCTTGGAATTAATGATCACATCCCAGAGCCGCGATTGGGTACGCAGCCGGTGACCGACGATCAGGTTATCCAGCACCGTGGACTGTTCGAACAGCTTGGTGGTCTGGAAGGTCCGCGCGATACCGAGACGGGCGATGCGGTCCGGCGCCATGCCGGTCACGTCCATGCCGTTGAACTCGATGCTGCCGGAGCTGGGCGGCATGGCGCCGGCCACCAGGTTAAAAAAGGTGGTCTTGCCGGCACCATTGGGGCCGATGATCGCGTTGATCTGGCCGGCGGCGAATTCCACGCTCACGTCGTTGACCGCGGCCAGGCCGCCGAAGCGCTTGGTCAGATTATTGATCTTAAGCATTGTCGCGGGCCTCCTTGGACGAAGTGGCGGATTCGCCAACGCGGCTTTCGCCTTGCTTGGCCGGCGCTTTCTTCGCCAGACGGCGACCGCGCCAAGTCAGGAAGGTGCCGACCACGCCCTTGGGCATGAAGATCACCAACAGCACCAGCATCGGACCGAATACGATCATCCGGTACTCTTCGAAAGACTGCACTGCCTGGGTCAGCCAGGTGATCGCCATGGTGCCCACCAGCGGGCCCATCAGCGTGCCGATACCGCCCACCAGCAGGTAGGTGATGATGTCGAAGGTGTGCACCACCTCGGCTTCCGCGGGGCCGATAAAGCGCACCACGCCGGCGTACAGGCCACCGGCGAGACCGGCGTAGACGGTGGACAGCACGAACGCCAGCACCTTGTTGCGCATCAAGTTGATGCCCAGGGACTGGGCCAGATCGTCACTGATACGGATAGCCAGGAAGGTGCGCCCTACCAGCGAGCTGGAAATACGGCTCACCAACACGATCGCCAGGACCAGGAAGAACAGCACCAGATAGTAGAACGGAATGGTGCGGGTGAAATCGACCAGCCCGAAACCTTCCGGCGGCGCGATATTGATGATGCCCAGCGAGCCGTGAGTAAGCGCCTCCCACTTATCCAGCAGCAGGTAGATGATGAAGCCCACACACAGGGTGAAGATGGCGAAGTAGTGTTCCTTGAGGCGCAGGGACACGATGCCCACCAGGAAACCGAACACCGCCGAGAACACGCCGGAGGCGACAAAGGCGGGCCAGAACGCCCAGCCGTGGTCCACGGTGAGAATAGCCACCACATAGGCGCCGATGGCGAAGAAGCCGCCGTGGGCCAGATTCAACTGGCCGCAGAAGCCGGTAATGATGTTCAAGCCGTACACGGCAATGGCCCAAATGAAGGCCAGTGCCATCACATAGATTTGGTATTCACTGCCCGCGATCAGCGGGAAAATCAGGGCGAACGCCAACAGCACCACTTTCATGGCCGAGCTGGCGAAAAAGTTGGCAATGCGATCCATTAGCGCACCCCCTTGGTGAACAGGCCGGTGGGCTTGATGGAGAGAATCACCACCAGCAGAACAAAGGCAATCAGATCCTTATAGGTGCTGGAGACGTAGTAACCACCCAGCGCTTCGGCGAAGCCGATGATCAGACCGCCAACGATGGCACCGGGGATGCTGCCCATGCCGCCGAGAATAATGATCACGAAGGCTTTCATGATCACCAGGTGCCCCATCGCCGGGTACACCAGGTTGATCGGCGCGAACAGGCTGGCGCCCACCGCCGCCAGGAAGCCGGCAATGGCGAAGGTCATCATCGCGACCCGGTTGGCGTCGATGCCGACCAGGAAGGCGCCTTCCCGGTTCTGCGCCATGGCGATAATGGTGGAGCCAGTCATGGTTTTCTTCAGGTACAGGTGCAGCGCGCCCATGATGGTGAAGGCGCCGACAATGATCAGCAGCCGCTGGGCCGGCAGTACCAGACCACCGAACTCGAGGATGCCGGTGTAAGGGGTTGGCATGCGACGGAAATCGGAGCCCCAGTACATCTGCACCACCGCTTCCAGGAACAACAGAATGCCGATGGCGGCGATCTTGTCGTGGATCGGCGGCGCGTGCCGCAGCGGGTGAAACACCAGACGTTCGCAGAGCACCGACAGACCGGCCACGAAAATGCCGGCGCCGAGCATGGCGATCCAGTAGTTGAGCCCCAGATCCACCATGATGTAGTAACTGATATAGGCGCCCACCATGTAGAGAGCACCATGGGCAAAGTTGGGAACGTGCAAAATGCCGTACACCAGGGTCAGACCCAGGGCCACGAGGCCGTAGATGCTGCCCAGAGTGAGGCCATTAAGCGCTTGCTGAAGAAACGCGTCCAAGGCTGAGCCTCCTGTTCGTTTTATTTGAGAAACAACATCCCAGCGAGCGGCGAGGTCCCATCCGCGTCGGTCGAACTGCGGGACGTTGTTTCAGCTTTTTTTGGGTGTTGGAATTGTCAGGCTTTTTGTTGCTGTTCAGCCCATTCCTCTTCCTGCATCGCACGCCACATCACCTTGCCGGTGGGCGAGCGCGGCAGCTCATCGCGGAACTCGACGATCTGAGGCACCTTGTAGGCGGCCATCTGTTCCTTGCACCAAGCGATGATTTCGTCCTCGCTGACCTTGCCCTTGTGGTCGGCGGCCAGCACCACACAAGCTTTCACGGTTTCGCCGCGGCGCTCGTGCGGGGCGGAGATGATGCAGCTTTCCTGGATCGCTGGATGCCGGTACATAAGACTTTCGACCTCGGCGGGCCAAACTTTAAACCCGGACGCGTTGATCATGCGTTTCACCCGGTCAACGATGAAGAAGTAGCCCTCTTCGTCGTAGTAGCCCATATCGCCGGTGCGGAAGAAACGTTCGCCGTCGATTTCGATGAAGGCTTTCTGAGTTTCCAGCGGGCGGTTCCAGTAGCCCTGGAAGATTTGCGGCCCGCGGGAAATGATCTCGCCCACTTCGCCGACGCCCATTTCCTTGCCGCTGTCCACATCGATCACCCGTGAATCCACGTCAAATACCGGAATGCCCAAACACTGCTTTTTGGGTTTCTCGGAGGGGTTGATGTGGGTCGCGGCGATGGTCTCGGACAGACCGTACCCTTCGATGTAACGCAGACCGGTAAGCTTGAACAGCTTATCGGACACCGCTTCGGGCATGGCCGCCCCGCCGCCGCCGATGTTCTCCAGGCTGGACAGGTCGAAGCTTTCCACGTCCGGGTCGGAAAGCAGATCGATGGCCATGGTGACGATGTTGGTCCAGCTGGTAACGCGGTAGCGCTCAATCAGCTTGGCGGCGGTGCGGCGGTCCCAGCGGGTCATCAGCACGATGCAGGACCCCAGGAAGATGGGGCCGTTCATGGCACCCTGCATGCCGGTGACGTGGAAGTACGGCAGCGTCGACAGGGTCACGCCCTCGCGGCCACCGCCGGAGCGCCAGGCGGCGCCGTGCACGCAAGTGGCCATCACCGAGCGGTGGGTATGCATGCAGCCCTTGGGCGCGCCGGTGGTGCCCGAGCTGTAGGGGAACACGGCCAGATCGTCCGGGCCCACCAGCAGCTCACCGGGCTGGTGACCGGCGCCCAGGGCGTCACCCCAGGCAATGGTGCCCGCGGTGGCCAGCGGCTGCGCCGGGGCAGCCACTTCGGCGGGCAAATCCAGATCGGTCTGCGGATGGATGTAATCACTGTAGGCGCCAACGATAACGTGGCGCAGGCGCTCATGGCCGATCAGCGGTTCAATGTGCGGGAACACTTCCTGGCTGCACAGACACACGGAAGCCTGAGTGTCCTGGAGATAATGCTCCAGCTCGGCGCTACGGTTCATCGGGTTGATCGGCACGACAATGGCGTTGGCGCGCAGAATGGCGTAGTAACTGATGATGAACTGCGGTGCGTTCTGCATGAACAGCATCACCCGGTCGCCTTTCTCCACGCCCAGATGCTGCAGTTCGCCCGCCAGGGCGTCCACCTGCTGCTTGAGTTCCCGGTAGGTGATAGGCGCATCATAGTAAATGATGGCGTTTTCATCCGGGTAGCGCAGCGCGGAAATTTCGAGGTTGCTGTAAAGGCTGGTTTCCGGAAGCTTGAGCTGATGAGGCAGCCCCTCCGGCCAGACGGCAAAATGCCGATCAAACATGCCTGTGCTCTCCCTGTGTTTTCTATATCGACGGCCGGCCACGGAACACCGTGGCCGGCCGTTTGGATTGTTGTAAGGCCCGCGGAGACGCGGAAAGTACCGGCCCTCTACCCGGGTTGTTGTTAACGCGGATACAAAACCAGTACCGAAGTTGACCAAGCGGTCAATCTGACATGGCGCCCCTGGGGCGTCAATACTATTTTGGAATATGGTTTCGCATTTGGCCTGTAGGAGCGGGCCTTGTGCGAGCGGGCCCCGCCCGCGAAAGGGAGCGCAGCTCCCGGCAGGATTCCAGAGGCCTTATTCAGAGACGTCGTTGAAGCCCCGCTTTCTTGGGTCTCTGGGATCCTGCCGGCAAGCGGAGCTTGCCTTTCGCGGGCGGGGCCCGCTCCTACAAGGTGCTTCGATGTTACGTTAGCGGGGCAACGGCCGGTCGCCCTGCTCAAAGCATTTATCCGCCAAGACATCGTCGCAGCGGGTGGGCTGCAGCGGCATCACCGAGATGTGCCCGTCGCGCAGGGCGACCACATCGGACTGCGGGTGATCGATGCTGGACGGACGGCGCTCAAAGGACAGCCAGTGGTAGGCCAGCCCGCGGCCGTCGGTGCCGTGCACCAGACGCGGGGCGGCGATACCGCCGCCAATCTGCCGGGTAAAGCGGCTGCCGCGCAGATCAGCCACCGGCAGGTCGGGGAAGTTGATGTTCCAGCAGGCGCGCTGGTAACCGTCACGGTCGGCGCCGGCGCTCCACAGCTCGCGGATCAGGCCAGCCGCATAGCGAGTGGTGGGCGCATAGTCGATGGCCGCGCGGTCAACGAACGCCTGGCTCAGGGCGATGCCCGGCAAGCCCAGGTGGGCGGCCGCCAGCACCGCGCCGACGGTGCCCGAATACATCACCGAATCACTCAGGTTGGCGCCGCAGTTGACGCCGGACAGCACCAGGTCCGGCGCCTCGTCCTTGAACCATTCGGCCATGGCAAACATCACGCAATCCGCCGGCGTGCCGGACAGCGCGAAGCGCCGCTCACCATGGTGATAAACGCGCAGCGGCGTATGCAGGGAGATGCCCTGCCCCACCCCACTCTGGTCGTGCTCCGGCGCCACCACCCAGACCTCTTCGGCCAGTTGCGCGGCGATATCCTCGGCGATCTTCAGTCCCGGCGCGTCGATGCCGTCATCATTGGTCAACAAAATCCTGCCAAACGGCCTCATAAAAACCCCAAAAAATAGTTAATAGTTAACAGTGAATAGTGAATAGTGAATAGTTGGGCGGCTCCGCCGGCACGGCTTCGGCGACAAAGCCGCCCAACTATTAACTGTTCACTGTTACCTGTTCACTGCTACTTGTGTGTTCTTGCGATCTGCCAGCCGCGCTCGGCGATCAGCCCGGCCCGCTTGCCCACTTCCAGGGCATTGCGGTTGCTGGCATTGCCTTGCAGGGCGCGGGCGTAAACCCCTTGCAGAATAGCCGCGGAACGAAACAAGGCAAAGGCCAGGAACACCGGCCAGTCGTTGATGCCGTCGCGGCCGGCGCCTTCGCAGTAACGCTGCAGCAGGCTCTGCTCGTCGGGGATGCCGCGGGCGCGCAGGTCCAGGCCGTCGAGGCCGCGCACGCCGTTGACACCGTGGGGCATGTGGTACGGCAGGCAGCAGTAGGCCAGGTCGGCAAGCGGGTGGCCGATGGTGGCCAGTTCCCAGTCGAGCACCGCCACCACCTTGGATTCGCGGTTGTCGACCAGCAGGTTGCCGAGCCGGAAATCGCCGTGGGCGATGGCGGCGCTGTCGTCTTGCGGGATGTTGTTCGCCAGCCAGGCCATCAGGTTGTCCATGGCCGGCAATTCATCGGTCTTGGAGGCTTCGTACTGGGCGCTCCAGCGCTTCACCTGGCGCTCCACGTAGCCCTGGGGCTTGCCGAAATCGCCCAGGCCGGCGGCCTGGTAGTCGACGCTGTGCAGCTTAGCCAGGGTGTCGATCTTGTCGTTGTAGAGGTCGGCGCGCTGATCCTTGGGCAGGGCTTCCAGCTGCGGCTGGGTGAACACCCGGCCGGGCACGAAATCCATCACGTAGAAGCTGGTGCCGATCACCGCGTCGTCCTCGCACAGCACGTGCATGGCCGGCACCGGCACCTCGCTGTGCTCGCCGAGCGCCTTCATAACCCGGTATTCCCGGTCCACCTGGTGGGCGGAGGGCAACACCTTGCCGGGCGGCTTCTTGCGCAGCACGTATTCGCGGTCGCCGCTTTGCAGCAGATAGGTGGGGTTGGACTGCCCGCCCTGGAACTGACGCACTTTCAACGCGCCTTCCAGCAAACCCTGCTCTTTCAAATATTCGGCAAGACGCGCTTCGTCGATGCGGTGTGCGTCCAGGACCGGCACGATTTCCGGTTGACCTTCCATAACTATTCCTCGAATCAAGTTCGCGGCGCCGCTGTGGGAGCGAGCCTGGTGGGAGCGGGCCCCGCCCGCGAAAGGCCGGCAACGCCGGCCGGCTGGATACCAGAGGCCTTACAAGGCGGATCACCAACGAGGTCTCTGGAATCCTGCGGGGCAACCTTTGCCGGGTGGCTTCGCCACCCTTTCGCGGGCAGGGCCCGCTCCCACAAGAGCTGTTCCATAACGCCGGTCGCTAACAAATGGTTTCGCCGCCGTCGGCGACGATGGTCTGCCCGGTGACATAGGCGCTGGCCGGGCTGGCCAGGAACAGCGCCACGCCGGCGATGTCCACCGGCTCGCCGATGCGCCGCACCGGGGTGCGCTCTTCAGCACGCTGGCGGCGCACCGGGTCCTCGGTGAGCGCCTTGGCGAAGTCGGTGCGCACCAGCCCCGGGGCGATGCTGTTAACGCGGACGTTGCGCGGCCCCCACTCCACCGCCAGATTGCGCGCCAGGGCCGCCTCGGCAGCCTTGGAGACGCCGTAGGTGCCAATGGTGGCGTTGCCGCGCAGGCCGGCGATGCTGGAAATGATAATGACATTGCCGCCGCCGTTCTTGTCCATCTCCGGCAGCACCCGGTTGCACAGCCAGAAGGTGCCCTTGGCGTTGGTGTCCATGATCTTGTCCCAGGCCTCGTCGGTGAGCTCGGAGGTGGGGCCGTAGACCGGGTTAGTGGCGGCGTTGCAGACCAGAATATCGATGCGGCCGAAAGCGGCCAGGGTTTCGTCGACCAGGTTCATCAGGTCGTCTTTCTTGCCGACGTTGCAGGGCACCGCGATGGCCTCGCCGCCGGCGGCCTTGATCGCCTCGCAGACGTCGTGGCAGGGCTCCGGCTTGCGGCTGGAGATCACCACCTTGGCGCCGGCGGCGGCCATTTCCTCGGCGATGGCCTTGCCGATGCCCTTGGTGGAACCGGTGATCAGGGCGACCTTGCCTTGCAGATCAAAAAGTTTGCTCATTGTTGTTCTCCCGAGATTCGTTTGACGCACCGGTTGTAGGAGCGGGCCCTGCCCGCGAAAGGGTGGCGAAGCCACCCGGCAAAGGTTGCCCCGCAGGATTCCAGAGACCTTGTTGGTTATCCGCTTTATAAGGTCTCTGGAATCCTGCCGGCCGCTGAGCGGCCTTTCGCGGGCGGGGCCCGCTCCTACACGTCATTTACCGGTAGCGACCCAGTTCGAGTTTGGCGATGGAGTCCAAGTGCACCTCATCGGGGCCGTCGGCCAGCCGCAGGGTGCGCAGGTTGGCCCAGGCGCTGGCCAGGAAGGTGTCCTGGCTGACGCCCAGGGCGCCGTGCACCTGAATGGCGCGGTCGACCACATTGGCGGCCATCTCCGGGGCGATCACCTTGATCATGGCGATTTCCTGGCGGGCCACCTTATTGCCGACGGTGTCCATCATGTGCGCCGCTTTCAGGGTCATCAGGCGGGCCTGCTCGATCTCCAGGCGCGAGCGGGCGATGTTCTTGCGGATCGAATCGAACTGCGACAGCTTGCGGCCGAAGGCCTCGCGCTCTTCCACCCGCTGGCACATCGCTTCCAGGGCGCGCTCGGCGACGCCGATGGAGCGCATGCAGTGGTGGATGCGGCCCGGGCCAAGACGGCCCTGGGCGATTTCGAAGCCGCGGCCTTCGCCGAGAATCAGGTTACTGGCCGGCACCCGAACGTCGGTGAAGCTGATTTCCGCGTGGCCCTTGGGGGCGTGGTCGTAGCCGTACACGTGCAGGGCGCGCTCGATGTTCACGCCGGGGGTGTCCAGCGGCACCAGTATCTGGGACTGCTGCTGGTGGCGCGGCGCGTCCGGGTTGCTCTTGCCCATCACGATGGCGATCTTGCACTCGCTGGACATGGCGCCGGAGGACCACCACTTGCGGCCATTGATGACGTAGTCGTCACCGTCACGCTTGATCTCGGTGCAGATGTTGGTGGCGTCGGACGAGGCCACCGCCGGCTCGGTCATCGAGAAGCAGGAGCGGATCTCGCCATTGAGCAGCGGCTTGAGCCATTGTTCCTGTTGTTCCGGGGTGCCGTAGCGGGCCAGCACTTCCATGTTGCCGGTATCCGGCGCGGCGCAGTTGAAGATCTGCGGAGCGATGGCGCTGCGACCCATTACTTCGCACAGGTGCGCGTAGTCGTAGTTGTTAAGGCCGGCGCCGTGCTCGCTCTCCGGCAAGAACAGGTTCCAGAGCCCTTCGGCTTTGGCTTTTTTCTTCAGTTCCTTAATGATCGGCGGCGGAGTCCAGCGATCGTCGCTGTTGCCGTGCTGCTCGGCGTAGACGGCCTCGGCGGGGTACACGTGGGCGTCCATGAAGGCAACGAGCTGGTCATACAGGGCCTGGGCCCGGTCGGAAAGGGGCAACATCGGGGGGCTCTCCTCGGTGTTTATTCTGGTCTTGAATCGGCCCCGAAATGTGGCATGACCGGATGGTCGCGTCAAATTTTTCGGAACGATGTTCCGAAATTACCGACCGGACAGGGACGGGCACTCGCGCAGGCTGCCCAGGTAGCAATCAACGAAGTGTTCGGCCTCCGCTTCCAGGTCGAAGGCCTCGGGAATCAGCAGCCAGGTGTAGAGCATGCCGGTCATCTGCACGTGCAACATGGTGATGGCGCGCTCCATGTTAAGAGTGGCGGGCAGCTGCCCTTGGGCGATGGCATTATTGAGAGTACGGCGAATCATGTCGGAACCGTCCAGGTAGGTCTCTTGTTGCCTGGCCATGAGCGGGTCGGTCTGGGCGGTGAACTCGCATTTGTGGAAGATGATTTCGAACACGCGTTTCCGGCGCGGATCTCGCACGGTATCGTGCAGCACATAGACCAGCAGCTCGCGTAGCTTGCCCAGCGGATCGGTCTCGTCCGGGCTTTCCGCTTGCTGGGAAAGGGACTCCATGGGCAGACGGTGCCGTTCAGTCATGGCGACGAAGACATCGTGCTTGTTCTTGAAATGCCAGTAGATCGCACCCCGGGTGACGCCCGCCTCTTCGGCGATGTCGTTCAGGGACGAGCGGGAAACCCCCTTTTCATGAAACACGCGTTCGGCGGCATCAATGATCTGTTCGCGAGTTTCGAGGGCTTCCGCCTTGGTGCGCCTGGCCATAGGCTGCTCCTGGGTCCGACCGGGTAAGGATTCATAGTTTATTCACTATACATACGTTCCTGGATGTATGTATACTCCCTGACTGCTTTTCCATCCGCTTTTAATAGAAAAACCGAGGTTCCCATGCGCACAGCTCCGGTTACTTTACCGATTGCCCTATTTCTCAGTCTCGCCCTCGCGGCCTGCGGTGGCGACGACCAGGCGGGCGGTGATCGGCCGCCGCCGGAAGCCGGTTTTATCGCCGTTGAACCAGAGGCGTTCACCATCACCAGTGAGCTGCCCGGGCGCACCACCCCACACCAGGTGGCCGAGGTGCGCCCGCAGGTCAACGGCCTCATCGAAGAGCGGCTGTTCGAAGAAGGCCAGCTGGTGGAAAAAGGCGAGCCGCTTTACCGCATCGACGACAGCCTCTACCAGGCGGATGTAGAGAGCGCTCGGGCCCAACTGGCGCGGGCCCAGGCGACGCTGAAGTCGACCCGGCTGCGCGCGCAGCGGTTTGAAAAACTGTTGGACATGAAAGCGGTGAGCCAGCAGGAGTATGACGAAGCGGAGGCCGCGCTGGGCGAGAACCAGGCCCAGGTGGCGGCGGCCCGGGCGGCGCTGAGCAGCGCCCGCACCAACCTGGATTACACCACCCTGGAAGCGCCCATCAGCGGCCGCATCGGCCGCTCTTCGGTGACCGCCGGGGCGCTGGTGACCGCCAACCAGGCACAGACTCTGGCCACGATCCGGCAGCTGGACCCAATCTACGTGGACCTGACCCAATCCGCCCGGGAGCTGCGCCGCCTGCGCCAGGCGCTGGAAAACGGCGAGCTGGAAAAGGTCGGCGACGACAAGGCGCGGGTCACCCTGCTGATGGAAGACGGCAGCGAGTACAAGCATGAGGGCGTGCTGCAGTTTTCCGAGTACGCGGTGGAAGAAAGCACCGGCTCCGTGACCTTGCGGGCGCTGTTCCCCAACCCCGACGGCGACCTGCTGCCGGGCATGTTCGTGCGCGCCAAGCTCCCCGAAGGCGAACGCAGCAACGCCATTCTGGTGCCACAGAAAGGCATCGCCCGGGACTCCACCGGCCAAGCCACGGCCATGGTGATCAATGACAACGATCAGGTGGAGCGGCGCAACGTGACCACCGAACAGGCGGTGGGCAACCGCTGGCTGATCGCCGAAGGGCTGAGCGGCGGCGACCGCTTGATCGTGGAAGGCCTGCAGAAAATCCAGCCGGGCATGACCATCAAGCCGGTGAAGGTGGATGAAGAACAGGCCGAGGCCGGCCCGCAGGCGGAGAAAGGCGAGACGCCGCCCGAACAGAAGCAGCAAGAGCGGCAGGAAGGTCTCGGCGGCGAGAACCCGGCTTCAAGCGGCGCCCAGATGGGCGGCGGCGAAAACCAGTAATCGGGGATTATCATGGCAAGATTTTTTATCGACAGACCGATTTTCGCCTGGGTGATCGCCATCGTCATGATGCTCGCCGGGGTGCTTTCGATCTACAACCTGCCGGTGGAGCAATACCCGACCGTGGCGCCGCCGGAGGTGACCATTCAGGCCACTTACCCGGGGGCGTCGGCGAAGGTGGTGGAAGACTCGGTCACCCAGGTGATCGAGCAGCAAATGAACGGCATCGACAACCTGCTGTACATCACCTCCACCAGTGATTCAGCGGGCAACGCCCAGATCGCGATTACGTTCGCGCCGGGTACCAACCCGGACATCGCCCAGGTACAGGTGCAGAACAAACTGCAGCTGGCGACACCGTTGCTGCCGCAGGAAGTGCAGCAACAGGGTGTGCAGGTGACCAAGTCCTCGGACTCGTTCCTGATGGTGATCGCGTTCAACTCCAAGGACGGCTCCATGAGCCGCTCGGACCTGGCCGATTTCGTCGCCGCCAATGTGCAGGACCCGATGAGCCGGGTGCAGGGCGTGGGCCAGATTCAATTATTCGGCTCCCAGTACGCGATGCGCATCTGGCTCAACCCGGACGACCTGAACCAGTACAACCTGACCCCGGCGGACGTGATCGCCGCGGTGGAGGCGCAGAACAACCAGGTGGCCGGCGGCCAGCTGGGCGGTGCGCCGGCGGTTGAAGGCCAGCAACTGAACGCGTCGATCATCGCGCAGACGCGGCTGGAAGACCCGGACGAGTTCAAACAGATTCTGCTGCGTGTGAATGACGACGGCTCGCGGGTGTTGCTGGGCGACGTGGCACGGGTGGAACTGGGCTCGGAAAACTACCAGGTGCAGGGCCGCTTCAACGGCTCGCCGGCGGCGGGCCTGGGCATCAACCTGGCGACCGGGGCCAACGCCCTGGACACCGCCGAGGCGGTACGCGCCAAGCTCGAGGAGCTGCGCCCGCTGTTCCCGGACAACATCCAGGTGTCCTACCCCTACGACACCACCCCGTTCGTGGAAATCTCGATCATGGAGGTGGTGAAAACCCTGTTCGAAGGGATCGCCCTGGTGTTCCTGGTGATGTTCCTGTTCCTGCAAAATTTCCGCGCCACGCTGATTCCCACCATCGCGGTGCCGGTGGTGTTGCTGGGCACCTTCGCGATTCTGCTGGCGTTCGGCTTCACGGTGAACACGCTGACTATGTTCGGCATGGTGCTGGCGATCGGCCTGTTGGTGGACGACGCCATCGTGGTGGTGGAGAACGTGGAACGGGTGATGGTAGAGGACGGCCTCTCGCCCCGGGAGGCAACACGCAAATCCATGGGCCAGATCACCGGCGCGCTGGTGGGCATCGCCCTGGTGCTGTCCGCGGTGTTCATTCCGATGGCGTTCTTCCCCGGCTCCACCGGCGCCATCTATCGTCAGTTCTCAATCACCATCGTCTCCGCCATGGTGCTGTCGGTGCTGGTGGCGTTGATCCTGACGCCGGCGCTGTGCGCCACCATGCTCAAGCCGATCCACGCCGACCACCAGAAAACCAAAGGCTTCTTCGGCTGGTTCAACCGCAACTTCGACCGCGCCAGCCGCGGCTACCAGGGCCGGGTGGAGAAGATTCTCGGCCGCCGGGGCCGCTACCTGTTGATCTACGTGGCGATTGTCGGCGTGCTGGCGTTCACCTTCATGCGCCTGCCCTCCGCGTTTCTACCCGAGGAAGACCAGGGCATCATGCTGACCCAGGTGCAGCTGCCGGTGGGCTCCACCCAGGGGCAGACCATCGAAGTGCTGAAGAAGATGGAGAACTACTTCCTCAACGAAGAACAGGGCGCGGTGGAATCGATCTTCACCGTGGCCGGCTTCAGCTTCGCCGGCCGCGGCCAGAACTCGGGCATCGCCTTCGTGCGCCTGAAGGACTGGTCGGAACGGGACCTCTCCGAGGACGGCGTGCAGCATGTGGTGCAGCGCGCCATGGGCTACTTCTCGACGATTCGCGAGGCGGTGATCTTCGCCCTTAACCCGCCGTCGATTCCGGCGCTGGGCACCTCCGACGGCTTCAACTTCCAGCTGCAGGATCAGTCCGGGCTGGGCCACGAGGCGCTGTCCGAGGCCCGCGACCAGCTGCTGGCGGCCGCCAATCAGCACCCGGCGTTGACCGGCGTGCGCCATAACGGCCTGGCGGATACGCCCCAGTACAAGCTCAACGTGGACCGCGCGGAAGCCCAGGCGATGGGCATCTCGCTGTCGCAGATCAACAACACCCTGGCGGTGGCCTGGGGCTCCAGCTACGTCAACGACTTTGTCGACCGGGGCCGGGTGAAACGGGTCTATGTGCAGGGCGATGCGCCCTTCCGCATGCTGCCCGAGGACATCGGCGACTGGTACGTGCGCAACGACGCCGGCGAAATGGTGCCGTTCTCGACCTTCGCCAGCGGCGAATGGATTTACGGCTCGCCGCAGCTGGAGCGCTACAACGGCCTGTCGTCGATGAACATCCAGGGTAACGCGGCGCCCGGCCACAGTACCGGTGAAGCCATGGCGGCGATGGAATCGCTGGCGGCGGATCTGCCGGCGGGCATTGGTTACGAATGGACCGGCCTGTCTTTCCAGGAACGCCAGTCCGGTAACCAGGCGCCACTGTTGTACGCACTGTCGCTGCTGGTGGTGTTCCTGAGCCTGGCGGCGCTCTATGAAAGCTGGTCGATCCCGTTCGCGGTGATGCTGGTGGTGCCGCTGGGCATTATCGGCGCGGTGTTCGGCGCCACCTTGCGCGGCCTGGAAAACGACGTCTTCTTCCAGGTCGGGCTGCTCACCACCATCGGCCTGTCGGCGAAGAATGCGATTCTGATCGCGGAATTCGCCAAGGATCTGGAAGACCAGGGGCGCGCCCTGCTCGATGCCACCCTGGAAGCGACCCGCATGCGGTTGCGCCCGATTCTGATGACCTCGTTGGCGTTCGGCCTCGGCGTGACGCCGCTGATGCTGAGCAGCGGCGCTGGCTCCGGCGCGCGCAACGCGATCGGTACCGGCGTGTTCGGCGGCATCACCGCCGCCACGGTGCTGGCGATCTTCTTTATCCCGCTGTTCTACGTGGTGGTGCGCAAGTTGTCCGGCGTGCCGCTGACCGGTAAGAAAGAGGTGCGAGAATGAACCCGAAAGCCCTGACCGCGCTGCTCGCCACGCTGGCCGTGGCCGGTTGCACCCTGGCGCCGGAGTACCAGCAGCCGGCGTCGCCGGTGCCGGCCACCGCCGGTGACGGCGGGGCCGACGACCCGCTGGTGCTGCCGGGCTGGGAAGCCCTGTTCCAGGACCCACAGTTGCAGCAGCTGATCCGCACCGCGCTGAGCAACAACCGGGACCTGCGGTTGGCACTGTTGGATGTGGCCGAGGCCCGCGCCCAGTACCGCATCGAGGGCTCGGCCCTGTATCCGGAGCTGTCCGTGGACGGCGACGGGACCCGCCAGCGCCTGCCCGCGGACCTGAGCCAGACCGGCGACAGCAACATCCAGACCCAGTACAGCGTGGGCCTGGGCGTGGCCGCCTACGAGGTGGATCTGTTCGGCCGCCTGCGCAGCCTGAAGCAGTCCGCCCTGCAGCAGTATCTGGCCACCGAGGAAGCGCGCCGCAGTGCCCATATCACCCTGGTGTCGGAAGTGGCGAACGCCTACCTGACGTTGCAGGCAGACCGCCGCAATCTGCGCATCAGCCGGGAGACGGTGGACGCCCAGCAGGAATCCGTGGACCTGGTGAACGGCCGCTTTGAGCTGGGCCTGAGCTCGGAATTGGAAGTGCGCCAGGCGGAAGTGGCATTGGAAACCGCGCGCGCCAGCCAGGCCCGCTTCCAGCGGCTGGTGGCCCAGGACCGCAACGCCCTGGCGGTGCTGGTGGGCGCGCCGCTGCCACCGTTGCCGGACAGCCCGGCGGACGAGCTGGACAGGGAGCTGGCGGCGTTGCCGGAGATCCCCGCCGGGGTGCCCTCGGCGGTGCTGCGCCAGCGGCCGGATATTCAGCAAGCGGAATACAACCTGAAAGCGGCCAACGCCAATATCGGCGCGGCGCGGGCGGCTTTTTTTCCGCGCATCACCCTGACCGGGTCCGCCGGCACCGCCAGCAGCGAGCTGTCCGGCCTGTTCGACAGCGGCTCGGAGAGCTGGTCGTTCTCGCCCAGTATTTCCCTGCCGATCTTCAGCGGCGGCCGTAACCGGGCCAACCTGGACGTGGCCGAAGTGCGCCGCGACCAGAACGTGGCCCGCTACGAGCAGACCATCCAGACCGCGTTCCAGGAAGTCTCCGACGCGCTGCAGGCGCGCGGCAGCTTCACCGAGCAGGAGCAGGCCCAGAACGCGCTGGTGACCGCCACCCGCCGCAGCCTGACCCTGGCGGAAGCCCGCTACGAACAGGGCGCCGACGACTACCTGGCGGTGCTGGACGCACGCCGTGAGCTGCTGAACGCGGAGCAGGAGCTGGTTTCCGTGCGCCTGCAGAAGCTGGCTAACCGCATCACCCTGTACCGGGCCCTGGGCGGCGGCGTGTTCCCCGACCGCGCCATCCAGCTCTCGGGCCGAAACCCTTAAAAAATAAAAACAATAATCGAACAGCGTCTCTTTAACCCCACCGGCAAGCTTCTTGCTTGCCTGTTGGGGACGAGCCTTGTGGGAGCGGGCCTGCCCGCGAAAGGGAGCAAAGCTCCCGGCAGGATCCCAGAGACATCTCTAACGGGAAACAACACCCTCTCTGGCATCCTGCCGGCCGGCAAAGCCGGCCTTTCGCTTGCAAGGCAAGCTCCCACAAGGCC
>JBELJS010000064.1:0-18832 GCA_042090255.1 Alcanivorax sp.
GCGGCCAGGGACGGCTTGAGCGATCCCGGAAGGCACCACCATTGCACCGCGTCTCGGATGCGGAGCACCGGACAGCCGAACAACAAAGGCCTCTGGCATCCTGCCGGGTGGCTAAAGCCACCCTTTCGCTTGCAAGGCAAGCTCCCACAAGGGCAGCCCTGCCCGGTACCTCGCCCCTGATGGATTTCCCCCCGCTCAAACCAAAAAAAACCGCCCCAGGGGATGGGGCGGGGAAAGGGGTCAAGGCAAACACAAGCCTTAGGGGGTCGGCTCTCCCGAGCCGGTTCAGAAAAAGCCGAGCGGATTGATGTCGTAGCTGACCAGCAGATTCTTGGTCTGCTGATAGTGATCCAGAATCATCTTATGGGTCTCTCGGCCGATGCCGGATTTTTTGTAGCCGCCGAAGGCGGCGTGGGCCGGATAGGCGTGGTAGCAGTTGGTCCAGACGCGGCCGGCCTGGATGCCCCGGCCCATGCGGAAGGCCACGTTCATATCGCGGCTCCAGACGCCGGCGCCGAGGCCGAACTCGGTGTCGTTGGCGATGGCCAGGGCTTCCGCTTCGTCCTTGAAGGTGGTGACGGCGACCACCGGGCCGAAGATTTCCTCCTGAAACACGCGCATTTTGTTGTCGCCCTTGAGCAGCGTGGGCTGGATGTAATAGCCCTGGCCGTGGTCGCCGTCCAGGGTTTCCTTGTCGCCGCCGGTGAGGAACTGGGCGCCTTCGCTGCGGGCCACTTCCATGTAGGACATGATCTTGTCGAACTGCTCCTGGGAGGCCTGGGCGCCCACCTGCACGTCGGTGTCCAGGGGGTTGCCGCGCTTAATGGTTTTGGTGCGTTCCAGCACCATGGCCATGAACTCGTCGTACATGTCTTCCTGGATCAGCGCCCGGGACGGGCAGGTGCACACTTCGCCCTGGTTGAAGAATGCCAGCACCAGGCCTTCCACTGCTTTGCTGATGAATTCCGGCTCCGCTTTCATGATGTCGGAGAAGTAGATGTTGGGGGATTTGCCGCCCAGCTCCACGGTGGAGGGAATGATGTTTTCCGCCGCGCATTTGAGGATGTGCGAGCCCACCGGGGTGGAGCCGGTGAAGGCGATCTTGGCGATGCGCTTGCTGCTGGCCAGGGCCTGACCGGCTTCCTCGCCGTAGCCGTTGACGATGTTGAGCACGCCCTCGGGGAGCAGGTCGCCGATGATCTCCATCAGCTTGAGGATCGACGCCGGGGTCTGTTCGGCGGGCTTGAGCACCACGCAGTTGCCGGCGGCCAGCGCCGGCGCCAGCTTCCAGGTGGCCATCAGAATCGGGAAGTTCCAGGGGATGATCTGCCCCACCACGCCCAGCGGCTCGTGGAAGTGGTAGGCCACGGTGTTGGCGTCGATGTCCGCGGCGGTGCCCTCCTGGGCGCGGATGCAGCCGGCGAAATAACGGAAGTGGTCCACCGCCAGGGGAATGTCGGCGTTGAGCGTTTCGCGCACCGCTTTGCCGTTGTCCCAGGTTTCGGCCACCGCCAGGGCCTCCAGGTTCTGCTCGATGCGGTCGGCGATCTTGAGCAACAGGTTGCCGCGCTCGGCGGCGGAGGTTTTGCCCCAGGCGGGCGCCGCGCGGTGGGCGGCGTCCAGCGCCAGGTCGATGTCCTCGGCGGAGGAGCGGGGAATCTGGCAGAACACCCGGCCGTTCACCGGGCTGACGTTGTCGAAGTACTGGCCTTTGACGGGCGCGACCCACTGGCCGCCGATGTAGTTTTCGTAGCGTTCGTTGAAGGCGACCACCGCGCCTTCGCTGCCGGGATTGTGATAGATCATGTCGGGACACCTCGTGGCGTGTATTTCCTCGAGGTTAGCGCTAATGCCGGGTGGGCCGAATGCTACTTCGGTACTAGAAAGCCCCTTATTTAGTCGCGGGGCCGGTGGTCGACGGCACCCGCGTGAGGGTGTGCTGCAGGGCCAGTTTCAGCTTCATGGGTTTGACCGGCTTGTAGATCAGCGTGTGGCCGTCGCGGGCGCAGCGCTGTTTCAGGTAGGGGCCGCGATCGGCGGTGAGCATGATCACCGGCAGCGCCTCGGCGCCGGCCCGGCGGCGGTCCCGGTTGAGGGCGTCGGCGACGGTCATGCCGTTGTCGCCGCCCGGGTCCAGGTGGTAGTCCATCAGCAGCACGTCGGCCGGGTCGCGGCGCGGGTCCAGGTGTTCGGCCAGCGCCTGCACCGATTCCGCCGCCGCCACCCGGCAGCCCCACTGTTCCAGCAGGGTGCGCATGCCGGAACAGATGGCGCGGTCGTTATCCACCACCCAGACGCGGCGCCCGGCCAGGGCGCGCCCGGCGTCGGCGGCCGGCTCCATGGCGCGGGCCTCGGCGGCGCTGAGCCGCGCCAGCGGCAGCTGCAGGGCGAAGCGCGAGCCGCGGTTTTCCCGCGAGCGCACGGTCAGGGGGTGATCGAGGATGCGGCTGATTTTTTCGACGATGGACAGCCCCAGACCGAGGCCCCGTTCGTGGTATTTGACCGCCCGGGCACCGCGTTTGAATTCCTGGAAAATATCGCCGATCTGATCGTCGCCGATGCCGATGCCGGTGTCCGCCACCACCACTTCCACCCGCTCGCCGCGCCGGCGGCAGCCGAGCAGGATCGAGCCCCGGTCGGTGTAGCGCACCGCGTTGGAGAGCAGGTTGCGCATCACCCGGCTGAGCAGTTGCGGGTCGGAGCGCACCACCGCGGAGCTGGGCACGTAGCGCAGGCACAGCCCCTTGGCGGCGGCCATCTGCCGGTACTCTTCGGCGAGCACATCGAGCAGCCGGCGCAGCGGGAACACGCCGGGCTCGGCGCTGACCACGCCGGCGTCCAACTTGGAGGCGTCGGCCAGGGTGGTGATCAGCGATTCCAGATCGAGCAGCGCGGTGTCGATATGGCTGAGCATGAATTGGGTGTTGTGGTCGGGCTGGTCCTGCAGGGCGCTTGTGAACAGACGGGCGGCGTTGAGCGGCTGCATCAGGTCGTGGCTGACGGCGGCCACGAACTTGGTCTTGGAGATGTTGGCGCGCTCCGCTTTTTCGGTGGCTTCGCGCAGCCGCGACTCCACCCGCCGGCGCTCTTCGATTTCGTCCAGCAGTTGCTGGTTGGCTTCGCGCAGGGCCTGGGTGCGTTCGCGCACCTGCTCGGCCAGCACCACCGAGTGCTGGAAGGCGGCGTAGGGGGCGGTGGGCGCCATGTTGCTCTCTTCCACCCGCTCGATCAGGGCGTCACAGATGCGCCGCAGGCGGGCGTTTTCCGCCATCAGACGGGCTTCGTGCAGGTCCCAGGGGGACGCCGGGTCACTGTCGGCTGCGTTGTCTTCGGCCAATCGCCACCCCCGTCATGGTCTGGTTGATGTGCATGCCGTTGAACTGCTCGCCGTAGGTGTTGAAGCCCACCACGCTGTGGCGGCGCAGCAGCGCGGAGGCCTGGTCGACGGTGCCGTCCGCTTCGATTTCCTGGCGGCGCAGGCAGCAATCGCAGCCCAGCGTCACCCAGGCCGGGCCGAGTCGGCCCTCGATGTCGCTGAGGGTCTGGTCGAGCTCGTCGAGAATCGAACCGGTGTGCATGGCGGTGAGCACGATGCCGTTTTCCACCGCGCAGTAGAACGACAGGCTGAGATCATCGTTGACCCGCTGAATGGAGCGGGCGTAGTAATCGTTGTTGATGCGCACGGCGAGCGGGTAACGGGCGAACACCACGTCGTCGAGCTCCGCCACCGGCACGCCGACCAGACGGGCGTAGGCTTCCGCCGCCGGTTCCGCGTTGAGCTCCTGAACCACCCGCCGTTCGGCGTCGGCGGCGGTGACCACCAGCTTCACCGTGGCCGGGCGCAGATGATGGAAACTGAACACCTCGAAATCCAACGAGCTGTTGATCATCAGCACCATGGCGGCGTTGTTGTGAAAGGCGCCGTCGCTGTAGACGTAGGTGCCGGACAGCCGGTAGTCGTCGCCGGCGGAGCCGCCCAGGCTGGTGATACTGCCGAGCGCCGAGTTGAGCGTGGCGAGCACCAGCTCTTCGTTCACCGAGAGACCGTCCAGCAAGGTGAGTACGAAGGTGTTGTCCGCGTCGACGCGCGCCACCGACGTAGCCCGGCATTCGGACAGCAGGCTGTCGGTGAGTTGCTGGGCGTCGGCCAGGCTGAAGCCGTCGAGCCGCTCGATCAGGCGCGCGCCCACCGAGAAGAAACGGCGGTCGAAGCCGATGGCGACAATGGTGCCGCTGTCGTAGCCGCGGCTGGTGATCTCGCCGGCGGAGGTGCAGCCGCACAGCGGCAGTTCGCCGAAGGCATCGGCGAGGGCGCCGGCCAGGCGATCGAGCCGGTAGTCGATGGAGCAGAAAAACAGCACGCAGCCGAGATTGTCGTGGCGCAGCTTTTGCGCCAGGTCACGGGCGGCGAGACGCTCGTCGCGGGCGTCGCTGAACGCGGTGATTACGGCACTGGGCGGAATCGCGTTCATCGCTCCGGCACCTTCGGGGCACGCAAATAGGCGGCGAAGTCGATGTCGCCGGCGGACAGGATCGCCTGCACCCGGTTGGTGGCGCCGAGCTTGCGCAGGATCGCGGACACGTGGGCCTTCACGGTGCTTTCGGCGATATTGAGCTGGTAGGCGATCACCTTGTTGGAATCGCCCCGCGACATGCGCTCGAACACCTGCAGCTGCTTGCGGGTGAGCGTGGCGAGCACGTCGGAGAGATCCTCCGGCTCGCGGCGTGAGGCGACGCTTTCTTCGCCGGTACCGGCACCGGAACCGGCGCGGATGATGTCCGCCGGCAGGTAGATGGAGCCGGCCAGCACCTGCTCCAGGGCCTGGATCATCTGCTTGCGGGGGGTGGATTTGGTGATGAAGCCGACCGCGCCGTAGGTGATGGTCTGCAGGATCACCCGTTTCTCCTCCTCGGCGGAGACGATCACCGCCGGCAGGGTGGGGAACAAATTGCGCAGCCGCACCAGGCCGCCGAGGCCCTGCATGCCGGGCATGTTGAGGTCCAGCAGCACCAGATCCAGGTCGTCGTGACGGCCGGCCACCGCCAGGGCGGAGTCCAGGTCGGACGCCTCCAACAGGGTGCTGCCGGGGAAGCCATCGTCGATCACCCGGGCGATGGCCTCGCGGAACAGGGGATGGTCGTCGGCGATCAGCACCTGGTACATGGTTATCGGCTCGTTGGAATTCTTATCAGGCTCATAACACCGAATTTACCACGACCGGGCGCGCCCCGGCGGCACTGTGGCGTGAATATGCGCCTAAAGTCGTAGACGTATCACAGCGCCAGCTTTTTGCGGATGTCGTCCGCGCTCTGCTTGGTGAGGTCCTTGTCGATTTCGCGGCTGACCGCGTCGCGGGTGGTGTGGTCGAGCTTATCGCGCAGGGCGCCGAGAAAACGGGGCTCGGCGACCAGGATGAAGCGGTCGGCGCGGCCCTGCTCCAGGTTGTGTTTCATGTACTCGGCCACTTCCTTGGCGAAGAAGGCAGCGTGTTTGTCCGAAGTCGCCTGCTGGTTGCCGGTGGCACGCGGGTTGCCGTGCAGGGCGCCGCTGCCCTCGGACCCTTCGCCACCGGTGCGCAGATCGCCCACATGGGCCTGGCTTTCCGGGTGCTCGAGCTGGTCGATCTCCTTGAAGACGCCCACTTCATGGGCGAACACCCGGGCGTGGGCGGCGTTACTGGCGACGATATAAGTAGTCATGGTGCCTCCTTTCGGCAATCATTGTGTCCTGAACACAGGTCTGCGGGTGACGGAGGCACCCTTCAAGCGGGCCGGGCCCGCGCGGGTGTAAAAGAGGTTTAAGCGATGGGGGCGCCGCGCGGGTCCTGGGAGTCGCTGCGCAGCCGGAAGGTGCCCTCGCCGAGGATCAACAGGGTGTCGTCCTCGCTGTACACTTCCACGGTGGAGTTGAAGATGCGGCTGCCGCCGGCCCGCTTAAGGCCGATGGCGCGGATGTAGCCGGGCCCGGCCTGGCCGGTGAAGGTGGTGGTCATGGACAGGGTGAGCGCCTTGCGGATCCGGTCCGGGTAGGGGCAAAAGGTGCCGGCGCAGGCGCCCGCCACGTCCAGCAGCGTGGCGAGCACGCCGCCGTGTACCCGGCGCCCCAGGTTGAGGTGGCGCTCGTCCACCTGCATGCCGACCATCACCCTGCCCTCTTCCCATTCCAGAAACTCCAGCCCCAGCAGGGCCGGGAAACCATGGCTGAATTTGGCGGTGGCCGTGGCCATGCTGTATTCGGACGCCGGTGAGGCGCTACTGCTGCTGCTCATTCATTGTCCTCAAATATCCCGGCCCTGGACCATTTGCCGGACCTGCTCGACCACTTCCTTGAGGCGCGGGCCGAGGTTTTCGATCAGGATGCGGCGGCTCAACCGCAGCGATGAACCGCCGCAGTTGAACGGCACCACCTGACCGCCGTTATCCAGGATCAGCGGCACGCCCACGGCGCTCACGTCCCGGTTCCATTCACCGTCGGAGGTGACGAAGCCGTACTGCTCGTACTCCTTGAAGGCGCGCTCCAGGCCGCGCTGGATGTCCGGCCAGGCGTCCGGGTTCTGGGCGCGGATCGCTTCGTAATAGGGCTCGCGCTCCTTGGGCGGCAACGCCGCCAGAAAGGCGCGGCCCACCGCGGAGGTGCCGATCGCCACGCGCGAACCGACGGTCAGGCGCAGCACCAGCGGGCCGGAGCCCTGGCACACCTGGATGTAGGTCATGGACGCGCCGTCCGGGGCGCCGATGGCCACCAGGCAGTCGGTGGCATCGGACAGCTCCTGCATGAACGGCCGGGCGATGTCGCGCACCCCTTCGCTGGCCAGATAGCGGTAGCCGAGATCCAGCACGCCGGGGCCGAGCCGGTATTTCTCCAGGTTCTCGGCGTAACGCAAATAGCCGAGCTGGGTCAGCGTGGCGGTCATCCGCGATACCGTGGGACGGGGAATGCTGGTGCGTTTGGCCAGTTCCGCGTTGCCCAGGTATTCGTCGGAGGGACCGAAACAGCGCAGGATTTCCAGGCCGCGCGCCAGCGCGGTGACAAAATTACGGTCCTTATCCGCGGACCCGTCCTTTCCAAGAGCGGCTCGTCGCATGTGGCATTTCCTCGATTCAGGCTTCGGGATCAGCGGGTCCCGGCTCGCAAGTTACAAGCATCGGGCCCGCTGTTGCTTTTATTCGTCGCTTTTATAGTTGTGCATAAAGCCCGCAAATATAGCAAAAAGCGGTTTCACTTAGGAGGGTACGAAAGTCCTAGTGTTTCATGCCCGGCAGGTTGAGCGAGGCGGTGTTGCCACCGTCCACCGCCAGCGCCTGGCCGGTGATGTAGCTGGCGTCGTCGCTGGCCAGGAACGCCATGGCCGCGGCGATCTCTTCCGGGCGGCCGTAGCGGCGCAATTCGCAGCGGCTACCGAGTTTCTGTTCCTTGTTGTTGTCGCGAGCGTAATCGAACACCGGCTTGGTCATGCCGGTTTCGATCAGGCCGGGGCAGACCGCGTTGACGCGCACGTTGTACTGGCCCAGGTCGCAGGCGGCGGTTTTGGTCAGGTTGATGACCGCCGCCTTGGAGGCGCTGTAGGCGTTGCCGCCGGCGCCGGAGCGGATGCCGGCCACCGACGCGGTATTGACGATGGCGCCGCCACCCTGGGCCTGCATGTGCTTGCCCACGGCGCGGATGAAGAACATCGGCCCCATCAGGTTTACGCCCAGGATCGCCTGCCAGGTTTCGGTGTCGCTGTCGATGATGGTGGAGTAGTCGCGGCCGGCGATGCCGGCGTTGTTGACCAGGGCGTGCAGGGTGCCGTGGGAGGCGAGCACCTCTTCCACCAGGGCGTTGACCGCCTGTTCGTCGGAGACGTCCACGGTGCGCAGGGTGACCTGCGTGCCTTCGGGCAGGTTGGCGGCGGTCTCTTCCAGGCCTTCCTGGTTGCGGTCCACCAGCACCAGGCGGGCGCCCTCTTCGGCGAAACGGCGGGCGGCGGCTCGGCCGATGCCGCTGCCGGCACCGGTGATCAGGACGTTGCGCTGGTCGAAACGCTGCATGGGGGTCTCCTGGAGTTTGTTTGTGCTTTTTTTGGAAGATGACATGAGCTGGACGGGGGGTCAAGATTTTGGAATGCTGTTTCACTAATTCAGGAGGGCTTGGAGCTCCGTAGCACGGCGCGGGGCCCGACTTGTGGGAGCTTGCTTGCAAGCGAAAGGCCGGCCCTGCCGGCCGGCAGGATACCAGAGGCGTTGATTGTGCCGTTGCTGTGGGCTTGGGTTGCTGGCCCGTTCACTCGGGATGGGGCATCCTGGGTTGGTTTTTCAACTTGTGACTTTCAACTGGCGGTTGTTTGGTTCTAGCTTGCTGCTTGGCGGCTTGAAGCTTGCGGCCGAGAGTTGTGTTTCGTTTTTTCGGGAGAGTGTTTCATGAAGCATCTAGACCAGTTCTATATTAACGGCGGCTGGGTGAAGCCCAGCGGCGAGGCGAAGGCCCATGAGGTGATCAATCCGGCGACGGAGGCGTCCGAGGGCACGGTGTATCTGGCCGGTAAAGCGGATGTGGACGCGGCGATTCAGGCGGCGCGGGATGCGTTCGAGAGCTTCGTGGCGACGCCGTTGGAAGAGCGTCTGGCGATGCTTGAGAAGATCATGGGCATCTACCAATCGCGTCTGGATGATATGGCGGAGGCGATCAGCCGGGAGATGGGCGCGCCCCGTCACGGTCTGGCGGCGAAGGTGCAGGCGCCGATGGGTCTGGGCCACGCCAAGGCGACGCTGGGCGCGGCGCGGGAGTTTCCGTTCGAGCAGAAGCTGGGCCGGGCCACCGTGCGCCGTGAGCCGGCGGGTGTGTGCGCATTGATCACGCCGTGGAACTGGCCGATGAACCAGGTGATGTGCAAGGTGGCGCCGGCGATCGCGGCGGGCTGCACCATGGTGCTCAAGCCCAGTGAGTTCGCGCCGCTGTCCGCCCATGTGCTGGCCGAGATCATCGACGAGGCGGGCCTGCCCAAGGGCGTGTTCAATATGATTTACGGCGACGGCGCGGAAGTGGGCCCGATGCTCTCTTCCGATCCGCGCGTGGACGTGGTGTCGCTGACCGGTTCCACCCGTGCCGGGGCGTCGGTGAGCAAGGAAGCGGCGGATACCTTCAAGAAGGTGTCGCTGGAGCTGGGCGGCAAGTCCGCCAATATCATTCTGCCGGACGCGGATTTCGAGAATGCGGTGAAGCACGGTGTGGCGTCGATGATGAATAACACCGGGCAAAGCTGTAACGCGCCGTCGCGGATGCTGGTGCCGGCGGACAAGCTGGGCGAGGCCGAGGCGATCGCCGCCAAGGTATGCGAAAGCCTGAAGGTGGGCGATCCGGCGGACAAGGAAACCGTGATCGGCCCGATCGCCAACGAGCGCCAGTTCAAGCGTGTGCAGTCCATGATCGAGAAGGGTCAGTCCGAAGGCGCCAAGCTGGTGTGCGGCGGCACTGGCAAACCGGACGGTCTGGAGACCGGTTTCTACGCCCGTCCCACCGTGTTCAGCGAGGTGAACAATCAGATGCTGATCGCCCGTGAGGAGATCTTCGGGCCGGTGCTGGTGATGCTGCCGTACAAGGATGTGGACGACGCGGTGGCGATCGCTAACGATTCCGACTATGGCCTTTCCGGTTATGTGTACGGTGCCAGCGAGGAGGACGCCGCCAAGGTGGCCGCCCGTTTGCGGACCGGCATGGTGCATCTGAACGGCGCGCAGCTGGATCCGCCCGCCCCCTTCGGCGGCTACAAGCACTCCGGCGTCGGCCGCGAGTGGGGCGTGTACGGTCTCGAGGAATTCCTCGAAGTGAAGTCCGTCTTCTACAGCGCCTGAAGCTCACCGCTCCCTGGCCTGTAAAGGCGGGCCTTGTGGGAGCGGGCCCTGCCCGCGAAAGGGAGCGAAGCTCCCGGCAGGATGCCAGAGACATGTCTAACGGTAGCTCAAACAAGGTCTCTGGAATCCTGCCGGCCGGCTGATGCCGACCTTTCGCTTGCAGGCAAGCTCCCACAAACCTCGCTTCGTAGCCGCCCTCGGCGGTGAATTTTCCAAGGAGCGCCGGGATCGGGTGGGCCCGTCCAGGACCGTGTTTGGCCAGGGATGGCCAAAGCGGTCCGCCGCCCGGCCGAGCCTACATGGATGTACTCGTGGCGTGTCCTGGACCGGGCCCACCCGATACCGGCGCGGGCTATCTGGAGAGAGGTCTCTGGCATCCTGCCGGGTGGCTAAAAGCCACCCTTTCGCGGACAGGGCCCGGTTCTAAACGCCGCCCTGGACGTCGTCGTTGAGGGGTGGCAGGGGGACATAGTCGCCGGGCTGGCCGGTTTTGCCGGCGGCGACGGCGGCCATGACTTCTTCGCTGTGCAGCATGCCGGCGTTCCAGGTGACCACGTAATCGAGGCTGTCGGCGGTGTTGTGATCGCGGGCGTAGGTGATCATGCGTTTGCAGCCGTGCACCGCCAGCGGTGATTTGCCGGCGATGTCCTTCGCCACTTCCAGCGCCCGTTCCAGGGTCGATTCCTTGCTGTCGAGTATTTCGTTGAACAGACCACGGCGTTCGCCTTCCTCGGCGCCCATGCGCCGGCCGGTGTAGGCCAGTTCCCGGACGATGCCTTCGGGCAGCAGCTTGCACAGCCGGGGGAAGGTGCCGACGTCGGCGGTGAGGCCGACGTTGATTTCGTAGACGGTGAGGTAGGCGTCACGGCTGGCGTAGCGCAGGTCGCAGGCGCTGATCAGATCGACGCCGCCGCCGATACAGCCACCGTGCAGCGCGGCGATCACCGGCACGCGGCAATCTTCCAGCGCGCTAAAGGTCTGCTGCATGAGCGCGGTATTGTGGCGGAAGCGCGCCGCTTTCTGCACCCGGGCGGTGACGTCGGCCGGGTCCGGCGGGGTGCCGAACATGCCCAGGTCGAGGCCGGCGGTGAAGTGCTTGCCGTTGGCGTCGATGACGATGGCACGGATATCACCGCCGGCGTCCAGCGCCCGCACCGCCGCCGGCAGCTCGTTCCAGAAGTCCGCGTTCATGGCGTTGAGCTTGTCGGGCCGGTCCAGGGTGATCCTGGCGACATGGCCGTCAACGGCGACTGTGAGTGTTTTGTAGGTCATGACGGTTCCTCGTGATCTTGGACGGCGGGCACCTTGTGGGAGCTTGCCTCTTGTGGGAGCGGGCCCCGCCCGCGAAAGGGTGGCTTTGGCCACCCGGCAGGATTCCAGAGACCTCTTTGACAGCCGCGCAAACAGCCTTTCTGGAATCCTGCCGGCCGGCAAAGCCGGCCTTTCGCTTGCAAGACAAGCTCCCACAAGGCCCGCTTTTACAAGCGGGCGCTGCAAACCGCGCTTAGCTCTTTTCGTTGAACATGGCGATGCGGCCGCCGTCGACGACCAGGTCGTGGCTGTTGATGAAGCTGCCTTCATCGCTGGCCAGGAAGACGGCGGCGAAGGCGATGTCGTCGGCCAGGCCGGCGCGGGGCAGCGGCGTGGCTTTGGCGAGGTTGGCTTCGAGCTTTTCCATCTTGCGTTGGTTTTCTTCGTCGCTGAGCGTCTGGGCGCGCTGGGAGCCGCCCCAGAAGATCGGCGTGGCGACGGCGCCGGGGGAGATGGCGTTGACGCGAATGTTGTGCTGACCCAGGTCGGCGCCGGCCAGGCGGGTCATGTGGGCGACGGCGGCCTTGGCGCCGGAGTAGAGGTAGCCGCCCTGGTTGAGGCGGTGGCCGGCGATGCTGGCGTTGTTGATGATGCTGCCACCGCCGCTCTCCTTCATGACGCGGGCGGCGTGCTTGATGCCGAACGCCGGGGCGCCCACCAGCAGGCGCATGATGCGCGCGAATTCGTCTTCGTCGAAGCTGTCCACGGTGGTGCGGTCGCCGGCGCCGGCGTTGTTGAACAGGCAGTCCAGGCGGCCGAATTTGTCCACGGTGAAATCCACCAAGGCGGCGATGTCGTCTTCGCTCATGATGTCGGTGCGCTTGAACACGGCGCGCTCGCCGAGCTCTTTCGCCAGGGCTTCGCCCTTCTCTTCGGAGCGGCCCGCCAGCACCACCGTGGCGCCCTCTTCAATGAAGCGCCGGGCGGTGGCTTCGCCGATGCCGCTGGTGGCGCCGGTTATCACGGTAATTTTATTTTCCAAACGATTACTCATCATTGTTCTCCTTAAACTGCGCACCCTGTGGGAACTTGCCTTGTGGGAGCGGGCCCAGCCCGCGAAAGGGAGCGAAGCTCCCGGCAGGATGCCAGAGAGATGTCTGACGGCAGCACCATCAGCGTCTCTGGGATCCTGCCGGCCGGCAAAGCCGGCCTTTCGCTTGCAAGCAAGCTCCTACAAGGGGTTGTCTTAAAACGCCGAGACGCCGCCGTCGACGGCGACCGCCTGGCCGTTCATGTAGGTGTTCGCGGGCGACAGCAGCATCAGCATAACGGCGACGATCTCTTCCGGTTCGCCGATGCGTTTCATCGGGCTGCCGGCGGCCATCATCGCCAGGGTTTGCTCGGCTTCGCCGCCGCTGGCCAGCCCTTCACCGCCTTCCAGCATGGGCGTGCGGGTGTAGTAGGGGCAGATGGCGTTGACGCGAATGTTCTTGCGGCCGCTCTCCACGGCGGCGGTGCGGGTGAGCCCGATCACCGCGTGCTTGGAGGCGGCGTAGGCGCCGATCTTGGGCCCGCCGCCGATGCCGGCCATGGAGCTGGTGTTGACGATGGCGCCGCCACCGCTGGCTTTCATCGCCGGTATCTGGTGCTTCATGCCGAACATCACGCCTTTGACGTTGACGTTCATCTGCTGATCCAGCAACTCACCAGTGAGTTCGTGGATGGGTATGAAGCCGTGAGCGATGCCGGCGTTGTTCACCGCCATATCCAGACGACCGAACTGCTCCACGGCGGTGTCCACCATCGCTTTGCAGTCCGCCTCCGAAGAGACGTCGCAGCGGCGCGCCAGGGCGGTGACGCCCTGCCCTTCCAGGTCGGCGGCCAGCTTGTCCAGGGCGTCCATGTTGATATCGCCCAGCACCAGCCGCGCGCCGCGTTTGCCGAGCTCGGCGGCAAGCAGCTTGCCGAAGCCGCTGGCGGCGCCGGTGATCACGGCCACCTTGCCGGTGAAATCCAGCATCGGATCCATAAAACCTCCTGATAAACAGGCGGCTGACGCCGCCGTTACAGGATGCAGGATTCAGGATGAAGGGATGGCACCGTGGTGTCTCCTGTATCCTGCACCCTGAATCCTGCATCGCGACCGCAGGTCGCTTAAATAGTGAAACCACCGTCGACGACGACGCATTCACCGGTCACGTAGCTGGACGCGTCGGAAACCAGGTAAAGCACGGTACCGGCCATCTCTTTCGGCTCGGCGTGGCGGTGCATGGGAATCTGCGCGATGGCGCTTTTGTAGATTTCTTCCTGCTGGAACAACGCGCCGGCGAATTTGGTTTTGGTGAGGCCGGGCAGCAGCGCGTTAACGCGCACGTTGAATTCGGCGCATTCCGTGGCGAAAGATTTGGTCATGCTGATCACCGCCGCCTTGGAGATCGAGTAGATGCCCTGCATGTTGCCCGGTGACAGGCCGTTGATGGAGGCGGTGTTGACGATGGCGCCGCCACCGTTTTCTTTCATCAATTTGGCGCCTTCCACGGACATGTAGAAGTAGCCGCGCAGGTTCACGTCCACGGTCTTGTCGAACGCCGATACCGGTGTATCGAGGATGTGCCCGAAGTACGGGTTGGCAGCCGCGTTGTTGACCAGGATATCAAGCTTGCCGTGGCTGGCCTTGATGTGGGCGAAGACCGCTTCGATCTGCGCCATTTCGCCGATGTGGCAGGCGAAGGCTTCGGCGGAACCGCCGCCGGCTTTGATGGCGTCGGCGACGGTCTGGCAGTCGTCGATTTTACGGCTGGAGACGATCACGTGCGCGCCCTGCTCGGCGAGCAGCTTGGCGATTTCTTCGCCGATGCCACGGCTGGCGCCGGTGACCAGGGCGATCTTGCCATTCAAATCAAACAATTTGGTGCTCATAAATTCTCTCCCGAATCGATTGTGTCGTGGGAGCGGGCCTTGCCCGCGAAAGGGAGCGAAGCTCCCGGCAACGGTTGCCCCGCAGGATTCCAGAGCCCTCTCTAACGGCAGCAGAAAAAGCGTCTCTGGTATCCTGCCGGGTGGCTAAAGCCACCCTTTCGCGGGCGGGGCCCGCTCCCACAGCCCGCTCCCACAGCCCGCTCCCACAGCCCGCTCCCACAATTAAGTGTTTCTTAAGCGCCTTCGCGGACGATCTGCATCGCCATGCTGGCGAGCGGTTCGACGACTTGCGCGGCCCAGCCGGCTTTTTTGCTGGAGGCGTTGCCTTCCTGGGCGCGCTTGGCGACGCCCTGGGCGATGGCCGCCAGGCGGAAAAAGCTGAACGCCAGATAGAATTCCCAGTGGTCGATATGGTCGATGCCACGGCGTTCGCAATAGGCTTTGACGTATTCCTGCTCGGTGGGGATACCCAGCGCTTCGCGGTCCTTGCCCTGCAGGCCGGACAGGTTGCCGCCTTCCGGCGGCATGCGCAGCTGCATGCACTGATAGGCGAGGTCCGCGAGCGGGTGCCCGAGGGTGGACAGCTCCCAGTCCAGCACCGCGATTACGCGGGGCTCGGTGGGGTGCCACATCATGTTGTCGAGGCGGTAGTCGCCGTGCACCAGGGACACCTGGCCGTCATCGGCGGGCTGGTTTTTCTCCAGCCAGTCCATGAGATCTTCCATGGCCTGGATGTGGTTGATCTCGGAGGCGCGGTACTGCTTGGACCAGCGGCCCAGCTGCCGCTCGAAGTAGCTGCCCGGCTTACCGTAGTCGGTGAGGCCCACCGCTTCCAGGTCGACGCCGTGCAGCGCCGCCAGCACCCGGTTCATCTCTTCGTACATGGCGGTGCGCTGGGCGTTGTCCACTTCCGGAATCGCCGCGTCCCAGAAAATCCGGCCCTGGCAGAACTCCATGATGTAGAACATGGAACCGACCACGTCGCGGTCTTCGCACAGGTGGTACATGCGCGGCACCGGCACATCGGTGTTCTGGAGCGCATTCATGACCCGGAATTCCCGGTCCACGGCGTGGGCGGACTTGAGCAGCTTGCCCGGCGGCTGGCGGCGCAGTACGTACTCGCCGGAGGCGGCCTTGATGTGGAAGGTGGGGTTGGACTGGCCGCCTTCGAATTTATCGGCGGTGATCGGGCCTTTGAAGCCGGCGACGTTCGCTTCCAGATAGGCCGCGAGGCGCTCGGTATCCAGGGTATCCACCTGGGACATGTCTACCTCCTTAAAAATTGACGACGCTTAAAAGCGACAAAGCAGCCATGGCCCATGGGGCTACCCCCAAAAGCCATGGCTGCGCTCAGTCAACTATTAACTGTTAACTCTTCACTGTTAACTATCAGTTAGCTGTTCTCACTGTATTTCTTGGCCAGGTTACGACCCAGCTGCATCATGTGCACCTGATCAGGGCCGTCCGCCAGGCGCAAGGTGCGCGCGTAGGCGAAGAAGCCGGCCAGCGGCGTGTCCTGGCTGAGACCCACGGCGCCGTAAATCTGCATGGCGCGGTCGACGACGCTCAGGGCCATATTGGGCGCCACGATCTTGATCATGGCAATCAGTTCCTTGGCTTCCTTGTTGCCGTAGCGGTCCATGGTGTCGGCCGCTTTCAGGGTCATCAGCCGGGCCTGTTCGATTTCACAGGCGCTCTTGGCGATGTCTTCGCGGCAGGAGCCGTGCTTGATCATCGGCTGGCCGAACACCACGCGCTCGCTGGCGCGCTTGGACATCAGCTCGAGGGCGCGCTGGGCGGCACCGATCAGACGCATGCAGTGGTGAATGCGGCCCGGGCCGAGGCGACCCTGGGCGATTTCGAAGCCGCGGCCCTCGCCGAGAATGATGTTTTCCTTGGGTACACGCACGTTTTCGAAGATCACTTCGGCGTGGCCTTCCGGCGCGTCCACGGAACCGAGCACCATCATCGGACGTTTGACGTTAACACCCGGGGTGTTCATCGGCACCAGAATCTGGGACTGCTGCTGGTGGCGGTTGGGGTTATCCGGGTCGGTTTTGCCCATCACGATCATGATTTCGCAGGATTCGCGCATCGCGCCGCTGATGTAGAACTTGCGGCCGTTGATGACGTAATCGTCGCCGTCACGGATGATCGAGGTTTCGATGTTGGTGGCGTCGGAGGACGCCACTTCCGGCTCGGTCATCGCGAACGCGGAGCGGATCTTGCCTTCCATCAGCGGCTCGAGCCACTGCTTCTTCTGGGCTTCGTTGCCGTACTTGGCGAGCACTTCCATGTTGCCGGTGTCCGGCGCGGAGCAGTTGAAGCACTCGGAGGCGATGTGGTGGCGGCCCATCTGTTCCGCCAGCGACGCGTATTCCAGGTTGGTGAGGCCCGGGCTCAGCTCACCGTGCTCCTTGGGCAGGAACAGGTTCCACAGGCCCTTGCCTTTCGCCTTGGCTTTGAGCTCATCCAGGATCGGCGGGGTCTTCCAGGGGTTCTGCTCGAGCTGCTCGTGGTAGGTGTGCTCGGCGGGCACCACTTCGTTATCGATGAAGGTGCGTACCTGGTTGATCAGGTCCTGAGTCTTTTCCGAATGTTCGAAATCCATGTTGCTCTCCTCTTGAATAAGGCGGCCGTTATGACCCGGCCTCTTTGATCCGTTCTAGCTATAAGTAATGGCGTCGCCGCGGTCTTCCTGGTCCAGGTGCGGGACCTGGTTGAAAATGGAAAGGCGGTACACGTTCTTGTTGAAGAAACCCTGGGTTACCCCGGTGTTGCGAATCTGCAGGTTGAGCTCCACCACGGTGTCGTCGGCGGTGTTGAGCATGTGCCGCATCCACATGGCGATGGCGCCGCCGGAGCTGACCACCAGCACCCGGTCGCGGTCGGCGTACTGGTTCTGGATGTGCGCCATGGCGCCGGCCACCCGGTCACAGAAACCCTGCCAGCTTTCCGGCAGGTTGCCTTCCAGACGGCCGGCCTGCCAGCGCTGCATGGCTTTTTTGAGCACGCGGTAGAAGGCCGCCATGGACGCACCCTCCGGGGGCACTTCCTCGGGGTGGGCGCTCAGGTAGGCGTCGACGATGGAGTGAAAATCGAACTCGTTGAGCCCGGGCTGCAGGTCGGCGGGCAGTGCGCTGCCGAGGCCTTCCTGGATGCCCTCGCCGGTCTCCACGTGGCGCACCAGGTCGCCGGTGACCAGCGCGTCGAAGGCCTGGCCGCGCTCACGGTAATACTCGCCAAGCCAGCGTGCCTGCTGGTGTCCCAGCTGGGAGAGCTTGTCGTAGTTGGCGGCGCCGAAGGACGCCTGGCCGTGACGGATAAGGTGGAACTGGGCCATGGTGTCGCCTGTGTGAGTTGCAATGAAGACAGCCTAGAACAGCCCGCTTAGTTAGTGAAATTGATATTTTGAATCCTGCTCAATAAATGCGGTGCATAGAACAGCGATTGCCGTGGCGCTTGCTTTGCGAAACAGAATTCCGATATTTTGACTGGCTATTTGGCGAGAGACGGGAGAACACCATGAGCGCCCTGGAACTGCAAAGCGGCTATGTCCGCGTTACCGAGCACGGCAAATTACTGGAAGTGACCCTGGACCGGGCCGACAAGCTGAACGCCCTGAGCGGGGAGATGTACCGGGATATCAGCCGCGCGGTGGATCATTACCGGGACCGGGACGACCTGACCGCCCTGCTGCTGGACGCCGAGGGACGCGCCTTCACCGCCGGCAACGACATCGGCGACTTCCTTAACGCGGACCCGGCGTCACGCAAAGACGGCAAGCAGAGCCCGGCCATGGATCTGGTGCACCGGCTGATCGAGCTGGACAAGCCGGTGATCGCCGCGGTGCACGGCAACGCCACCGGTATCGGCACCACCCTGCTGCTCCACTGCGATCTGGTGATCGCCGCCGACAGCGCCCGTTTCTATACCGCCTTTATTAACCTGGGGCTGGTTCCGGAAGCCGGCTCCAGCCTGATTCTGCCGGCCCTGCTGGGGCGTCAGAACGCCAACCGCCTGCTGCTCGCCGGCGACACCCTGACCGCCGACGAGGCGGAACGCATGGGGCTGGTGGCCTACCGCTGCGGTGACGACGAGCTGCGCGACAAGGCTCTGGAACTGGGGGCGAAACTGGCCGCCAAGCCGCCGCAGGCGCTGCAGTACACCAAGCAGCTGACCCGCCACGGTGCCGACGCGATTCGAGAGCAGATCAAGCAAGAATCGGTGCTGTTCGCCGAGCGCATGTTCAGCGACGAAACCCGCGCCATCTTCGATAAGTTCCTCAATAAAAAATAGCTTCAACCACGTCTCTGGTATCCCGCCGGCCGGCGCTGCCGGCCTTTCGCGAGCAGGCTCGCTCCCACAATCCTTCGGCCTGCGGCTCGCAGCGGTCGCCGTCAGGCGACGAGCCCGCGAAGGGCGACAGTGACGACGCCGTCGACAAGCCGTTCGCGGCTGCCGGGGGCGTCGTCGTAGCGGGGGTGGTACCAGTTGATCACCGAATTGAGGGCGCCAAGCACCGGCTTGATGGCGATGCGGGGCTCGGTGGCGTTGAGATCGCCTTCGTCGATGCCTTCGCGGAGCACCTTTAGAAACACCTGCTCGTAGCGCCGGCGCCGGTCCTGCAGCTGCATCAGCCGCTGGCGCTGGGCCTCGGTGGTGCTCACCCGCAGGTGCATCTGCACCCCTTCCACCACGGCGCGCTGGTAGTGCTGGGTCTCGATCAGGGTTTCCACGTGACGGCGGGCCATGCCGTGCAGCCGTTCCAGGGCCGGGGCGCGGCGCCGCACTTCCGGGTCCACCGCCTGCACCAGGGCGTCCATGGCGC
>JBELJS010000096.1:0-3311 GCA_042090255.1 Alcanivorax sp.
ATGTACCTGGGCCGGGTGGTGGAAGTGGCCGACCGGGAGACCCTCTACGACAACCCCCAGCACCCCTACACCCAGGCGTTGCTGGGCGCGATCCCGATCGCCAACCCGGACCCCGAGGTGCAACAGCACTTCAACCCGTCGCTGAGCGGCGAGGTGCCGAGCCCCATAGATCCGCCACCGGGATGCCCGTTCCACCCGCGCTGCCCCCACGCCACCGAGCTGTGCCGCCGGGAAGCACCGCGCACCCTGGAGATCGAAGACCGCCATACCGTGGCCTGCCATCTGCACGATCCGGACCGGGCCCAGGCCATGGCCGGCAACCTTTAACACAAGAACAAAACGAGGAGAGCACCATGAATCTGCGCACCCCGAGAATCGCCCTGTCGCTGGCGGCCACCGCCGCCCTGGCCTGGGCCGGTCCGGCGTTGGCGGAGACCCCGCAAACCGACGGCACCGTCAATGTGTCCACGGTCTACCGAACGCTGGACGCCACCACCTGGGATCTGCAGCGCTGGACCTGGAAAGGCAACCACGACAACCTGCAAATGGAGTCGCTGCTGCGCGGCGATCTCCAATACGGGCCGCGCGGCAGCAATGAAAACAGCTTCGTTGAGCAGGCCTATATTCCCTATGGCCAGCTGGAAGGCAGCCTGGCTGAAAGCTGGGAAGTGAAAGAAGACCCCATGCGCGTGGTGTTCCATCTGCGCAAGGGCGTCTACTGGCAGGAAGTGCCCGGGGTGATGAAAAGCCGCGAACTGGTGGCCAACGACGTGATCACCTCGTTCAAAACCCGCTGGGAAAACCCGCGCGCCATCCCCACGTTCTGGGAGTTCGTGGAACGCTGGGAAGCGCCGGACGAGCACACCGTGGTGGCGCATTTCAGCGAGTTCCACGGTAACTGGCCCTACCGCCTGACCTGGGGCTATTACGACGGTATCCTGCCGCCGGAATGGCAAAACCTGAGCGAAGATAAGCGGGCCGATTGGAAAAACGCCGCCGGCACTGGCCCCTACCGCATCGCCGACATCCAGACCGGCCGCCAGCAGGTCTACGAAAAGAATGACAACTACTGGGACACCACCACCATCGACGGTGAGGAATACCAACTGCCGCTCAATGAAAAGGTGGTCTATCACATCATCAAGGACGAATCGAGTTCGGTGGCGGCACTCAGCTCCGGCCGGGTCGACATCATGGAGGCAATCCGCTGGCAGCTCGTCGACCAGCTCAAGAAAACCGCGCCGGAACTGAAATTCCGCAAGCACGTGGCCACCCAGGGCACCTACATCGCCCTGAAGACCGACCAGAAGCCCTTCGACGACGTGCGCGTACGCCGCGCGATGAACCTGGCCATCGATCAGCGCGCTATTCTCTCGTCTCTGCTCAACGGCGAAGGCGAGCTGCTCAACTACCCGTTCGCGCAACGCTGGTCCGAGTTCTACACCCCATTGGAAGAGCTCTCCCCCGTCGCCAAGGAATTGTTCAGCCACAATCCGGAAAAAGCCAAAAAACTGTTGGCCGACGCCGGCTACCCGAAAGGCTTCAGCTTCGACGTCCAGGTCTGCTCCTGCAGCCCCTACCACATGGACGTGGTGGCCATGCTGCAAGCGTATTACCAGCAAGTGGGCGTCAACATGAACGTGAAAACGCTGGAATACGGTGCCTTCCGTTCCAACATGCGCGGCGACAACCAAGCCGGCGGTTACCTGATGAACAACGGCTCTGGCAACCCCATCCAGGTACTGCGCAAAAGCTTCATGACCGGCCAGACCTGGAACGCGTCGCTGTACTCCAACGAAGAGTTCGACAAGAAGATCACCGCGGCCATCCATGAGCCCGACACTGAAAAACGCAACGCCAGCATCCGCGAGCTGAACGACTTCATCATCGAAGAAGCGGTGCCGCACGTGTGGCTGCCCACCGAAATGGTGTACTCCGCCTGGTGGCCCTGGGTGAAGAATTACCACGGCGAAACCCGCATCGGCGCGGTCAAGCCCAACGCCATCTACGCGCGCATCTGGATCGACCAGGAACTGAAAGACAAGATCCTCAACGACTAGGTCCACTTCGGAGCAAACACCTTTCCATCATCGCGGAGCCTTCGGGCTCCGTTTTTTTTGCTTGGTGGGAACGGCTTGTGGGAGCGGGCCCCGCCCGCGAAAGGGAGCGAAGCTCCCGGCAGGATTCCAGAGACCTTGTTGGTGCTCCGCTTTCTTAGCTCTCTGGTATCCTGCCGGCAAGCGTTGCTTGCCTTTCGCGGGCAAGGCCCGCTCCTACAAGCATCTTCCTGCCGGCCTTGGTAGACTCGGGAATTTCCGGTCCGACTTAGATCGTATTGTTTATGGCTTCCATTCGTTTCATCGTCATGCTGGCGTTATTGGTTCCGCCGCTTGTTACCGCCGCCGATAAGGTGGATAACGCAGCCGTCAGCGAAGAAAAAAGCGCCGCCGCCCGCGAACAGCAGGAACTGCTGGAGCGCGCCGACGACCTGCGCCGCCAGCAGGAAACCACCGAAGCCCTGCTGCGCAAACAGGAACGTTATTTGCAGGCGCTGGAACAACAATTACAACAACTGAAGGAGGCCTCCGATGAAGAGCCTGCCTCATAGCACCCGCAACGGCCCCGGCCATGCTTAAACGACTGCGCCGCTGGCTGTTCGGCGGGCCGCCGACTCCTGGCGCCACATTTGCCCCGGAGCGCCCCACCGATTCGCTGCCCTACGAGCACAAGCCCGCGCCCGCCGTGACCGCCGACCCGCCGCCGGATTCATTACCGTCCGGCCTGCCGTTCGAAATCCGGCCCTACCGGGACAGCGACGCCGGGGCCCTGGCCCGGGTGTTCCGCGAAGCCGTCCTGGTGACCGCCGCCGATCACTATGACGCCGACCAGCGCCAGGCCTGGAGCGCCGCCGCCGACGACCCCGCCTTCCCGGCCGATCTCGCCAGGGGCCTGACCATGGTCGCCGAATGGCAGCAAGAAACCGCCGGCTTCGCGCAGCTGGTAGAGGACCGCATCACTCTCATCTACGTCCACCCGGACACCGCCCGCCTGGGCATCGCCACCCTGCTCTACCAGCACCTCGAGGACGAAGCCCGTATCCAGGGCCGCGAACGCCTGGTCACCGAAGCAAGCCAGGTGGCCCACGACTTCTTCCTGTTCCTAGGTTTCCAGCCCGAAGCCGAGGAAATCGTGCAACGTGGCGGCGTCGCCCTCACCCGCTGGCGCATGCAAAAGCCTTTGATCTGAGGCCGCTGCCTTGTGGGAGATTCTATGGTGCCTAGCAAGGCTCATGAGGGCCTTGGGGCACAATA
>JBELJS010000065.1:0-18256 GCA_042090255.1 Alcanivorax sp.
CAGTGCCAGGATATTGGTCTGGAAGGCGATATCGTCGATGGTGGCGATAATGCCGTTCATCTTCTTGGAACTGGCCACCACCTTTTCCATAAGGTCGATGTTGGCGCGCATCTCCTCACCGCCGTGCTGGGCACTGCGCGACGCCGCGTCGGCGAGCCGGTCGGCCTCGCGGGTGTTCTTTTCGTTGTGCTCCGAGGTGGCGCTGATCTCTTCCATGCTGGCGGCGGTCTCCTGCAGCGCGGCGGCCTGCTCCTCGGTGCGGGAGGAGAGGTCCTGGGCGCCCAGGGCGATCTCGTTGGCGCCGATATAGACCGTCTCACTGGCGCCGCGCAACGCGGACACCAGCTTGACCAGGGAATCGCTCATTTCCGCCATGGCGGCAAGCAGTTGCGCCGGCTCGTCGCGCCCGCGGGCGACGATGCGCTCGCGCAGGTCCCCTTGAGCAATGCGGCGGGCCACGCCCAGGGCGTCGGCGAGGGGCAGGGTGATGCTGCGGGTGATCACCACCGCCAGGACCGCCGACACCAGCAGCGCCACGGCGGCGAACACCACCAGACCGAGCAGCGCCTGGGTGACCAGCGCCTGCAGCGTGGGGCCCAAGCCGCCGAGATTCTCCATGGCGATGTCATGGATGCCCTGGGCGGCGTCCTCAAGCTGGTAGATGCCCTGCTTGTTCTCGGAAAAGGCCGCGTTGGCGGCGGCGGTGTCCTGGTAGGTGCCGTCCATGATCGCGCCGTAGATGCGGGTGAAATCCGACTCGTAGGCGCCCAGCCCCTCGCGGGCGTCCCGGTAGCGCTGTTGCAGCGCCGGCGCCACCGCCAGTGCCTCGCCTTCATCAAGCACGCTTTTCAGCCGGGTGACGGTGTCGCTCCATTTGCCGAAATAGCCGTTCAGGGCCTGGAAATCCGCCAGATTGATAAAGACGTCCTTTTCATAGCGGCGCAGCTCCAGCGCCAGGCGGCGCACCACGCCGGCATTGGACGCCAGGGCGCCGTCGGTCTCCAGCGCCTCGCGGGTGGTGTCCGCGATCCGCGTGACCGAGAACAGGCCGGTGCCCGAGGCGGCCAGCAGAAGAAGCAAAATAATAGCGAAGGCGCCGCCGAGACGGGCGCCGATCTTGAATTGACTAAGCATGAGGGGATACCAGGAATGGCTGTGACAAGGTTTGGGGGTTGTCGGCCCGCCGGGGAAAATCTTTAGCCTTAAAAGAGCGACGTGACCCGGGCTTGAGTCCCGGCCCGGGAATTGGCATGGTTCGTCCACCTAACCGGCCCCGAGCACCCTATGTCCATTGATCTCGATTTCGACCGTGACCACCTCTGGCACCCCTATACCTCCACCTCCAAGCCGCTGCCCACCTACCCGGTGGCGCGCGCCGACGGAGTCCGCCTGGAGCTGGAAGACGGCCGCACGCTGATTGACGGCATGTCGTCCTGGTGGGCGGCGATCCACGGCTACAACCACCCGCGTCTGAACCAGGCGGCCAAGGACCAGATCGACAAAATGGCCCACGTGATGTTCGGCGGCATCACCCACGAGCCGGCGGTGGAGCTGGGCAAGCGTCTGGTGCGGATGACGCCGGAACCGCTCAACAAGGTGTTCCTGGCCGACAGCGGCTCGGTGTCCGTGGAGGTGGCGATCAAGATGGCGCTGCAGTACTGGCTCAGCCAGGGGCAGCCCGAGAAGCACCGTCTGATCGCGCTGCGCAACGGCTACCACGGCGACACCTTCGGCGCCATGGCCACCTGCGACCCGGTCAACGGCATGCACCATCTGTTCAGCAAGGTGCTGCCCAAGCACCTGTTCGCCGACGCGCCGGCGGTGGGCTACCACGACGACTGGGACGAGCGGGACCTGGATTCCCTGCGCGGCCTGCTGGAACAGCACGGCCACGAAGTGGCGGCGGTGATTCTGGAACCGATCGTGCAGGGCGCCGGCGGCATGCGCTTTTACCACCCGGAATACCTGCGCGGCGCACGCCGTCTGTGCGACGAGCACGGCGTACTGCTGATTTTCGACGAAATCGCCACCGGCTTCGGCCGCTCCGGCGAACTGTTCGCCATGGACCACGCCGGTGTCTGCCCGGACATTCTCTGCCTGGGCAAGGCGCTCACCGGCGGCTATATGACCCTGGCGGCGACCCTGTGCAACGACCGCGTGGCCGCCGGCATCTGCGACGGCGAGGCCGGCGTGCTGATGCACGGGCCCACCTTCATGGGCAACCCGCTGGCCTGCGCGGTGGCCAACGCCAGCATCGATGAACTGCTGGAGAGCGACTGGCGCGGCCGCGTGACGGCGATCCAGTCGCAGTTGCGCCGCGAGCTGGAACCGCTGCGCGGCGCCGCCGGCGTCGCCGACGTGCGCGCCCTGGGCGCCATCGGCGTGTTGGAGCTGGAAAAACCCTGCGACGTGGCCGCCACCCAGAAGCTATTGGTGGAGCAGGGCGTGTGGATCCGTCCGTTCGGCAAGCTGGTCTACATCATGCCGCCGTACGGCATGGAGCCGGACGACTTGAGCCAGCTGACCCGTGCCATGGCGGCGGTGGCGGAACTTTAGGCGTTGACACTTTAAGGGGGGCAGGGCGATGGCGTCCGTAACAGCGATTCAATTCCAATCCAAGGGAGTAACCTGTCGAGGCGATCTCTACCTGCCCGACACCGCCGGCCGCGCACCGATCATGGTCATGGCCCACGGCCTGGGCGGCACCCGCAACATGCGGCTGCCGGCCTTCGCCGAGCGGTTCGTGGCCCAGGGCTACGCCTGCCTGCTTTTCGACTATCGTCATTTCGGCGACAGCGACGGCGAACCCCGCCAGTTGCTGGACATCAAAAAGCAGCTTCAGGACTGGAAGGCGGCCATCGAGCACGCCCGTGGCCTCGCGCAGGTGGACCCGGATCGGGTGATCCTGTGGGGCACGTCCTTTTCCGGTGGCCATGTGCTGGCCACCGCCGCCGACGATCCGCGCATCGCGGCGGTGATCTCCCAATGTCCGTTCACCGACGGGCTGGCGTCGACCCTGGCCACGGAACCGCTGGTCTCCGCGAAACTCACGGCCAAGGCACTGCGCGATCGCCTTGGCGCCTTTGTGGGCGCCGCCCCGGTGATGGTCGCCGTGGCCGGGCGCCCCGGCGACACCGCGCTGATGACGGCACCGGACGTCTGGGACGGGTACATGAACCTGGTTCCCGAGGGCGCCCGGATTCGCAATGAAGCCGCCGCGCGCGTTGCCCTGGACATTATCCGCTATCATCCGGGCCGCAAGGCCGCCGGCATACGGGCACCGGTGTTCTTCTGCGTGTGTGACAACGACACCGTGGCGCCGGCCAAACAGACACTCCGCCACGCGAGCCGCGTGCCGCGCCATGAGATCAGGCGGTATCAGGCGGGGCATTTCGAGATCTATGTGGGCGAGGCGTTCGAGCAGGTGGTGGCGGACCAGATCGAGTTTCTGAAAGCGCATTGCCCGCCACGGGAAACACCGGGAGCCTGAGCGAGCCCGACGAACGAAGCCCCGGATGCAAAGGGAAGCCCCGGGGCTTGGATTCATACCTGTTCGATTCGTTATCTTCTATTTAACATAATATACATTACACGTAGTCATGGATTTGATGCGGTCAGTCGAGGTACTCTCAGAACCGTCCCACCCTCGCCGGTTTGCAGGCCACCGTCTGGATACACGGTTGGGTGCGGTGACGAGCGTATCGCTCAACACTGTTGAGCGTTCCTGCGGCGGGATTAACACTGGGCCATTAGCGGCATAGACGATAGAAAACATGGGGTTATAGCCCTTACTTAATGTGAATTCCTGGTTTTGCGCTAAGGCCTTCGCGGGCCTTTCATGGCAAACCATTAGGCTGGATATGGCGGCTTGCCCGTTTCGGGTCAACGGACTCAAGGCCGACGCCGCTGATAAAGGGAATCATTGTCGTTTCTGATGGTCCACTCCCTGGGCGACTCATTACACCGAACATTGGGGGTAACGGTACGGATGCGCGATTGCGACACTGAGGGGTTTACCGGCGCCTTTAGCGCCCGTCGTTTATGGCTCGGGCTAACCGGTTTGTTGGCATTGCTCACGCTGGAGTCGGCGGCCGCCCGGGAGCCGGTTTCCCTGGTGACGGTGGAATCCCGCCAGCTTGAGGAGCGCCTGCCGCTCACCGGTACCCTGACGGCTAAGCGCGCCGCCCTGCTTTCCACCTCGGTGTCCGGCCTGGTGACCACGCTCAATGTGGACCTGGGCGATCGCATGGACCAGGGCGACGTCTTGCTGGAGTTGGATGCGGAACTGAACCGCTTGGCTCTGGAGGGCGCCCGCGCCGCCGCCGCGGAGGCGGAAGCCACGCTGGCGGACGCACGCCGGCGCCTGGAGGAGGCCAGCACCCTGGCGGCCCGCCAGAGCATCGCCGCCACCCAGGTGCGCGGCCTGGAATCCGAGGTGCAGGTGTCCCGTTCCTCCTTGGCCGGCGCCCGCGCCGAAGCGCGCCGGCAAAGCGCCCTGCTCGCCCGCCATTCCTTGAAAGCCCCGTTCGACGGCGTGATCAGCCAGAAGCAGACCGAAGTCGGCGAATGGGTGACGCCCGGCACCTCGGTGCTGGAGCTGGTCAGCCTGGAGGATTTGCGCGCCGATCTGGCGGTGCCGCAGGAGTATTTCCCACGGGTGTCCAAGGACGACCGTCTGGAAGTAAGGCTGGGCGGTGATTCCGGGCCGGCCTATCCGGCGACCATTTCCGCGATTGTTCCGGTCAACGACCCCAGCGCCCGGACCTTTCTGGTGCGAGCGCAATTGGCGTCGCCGCCGGCGCTGACGCCGGGCATGTCGGTGCGCGCCACCCTTTTCCTGCGCGGTGACGAGGCCCGCCTGGCGGTGCCCCGCGACGCTCTGGTGCGCTACCCGGACGGCCGGGTGTCGGTGTGGCTGGCCGAGCAAGGCGATGACGGCCTGGTGGCGCGGGAGCAGCGCATCCGCATCGGCGACGGGCTGGCCGATCTGGTCACCGTGACGGAAGGGTTGTCCGCCGGCGACCGGGTGGTGGTGCGCGGCAACGAAAGCCTCACCGACGGCCGTGAGTTGCGGGTGTCCGAATGAGGTCTCGCCGTGTTTGAAAAGATTGTTCGCAACGGCACGCTGATGACCGTGGTGGTGTTGATCATCACCATTCTTGGTGTGCTCGCCGCCCTGCGCATTCCGGTGCAGATGATCCCCGACCTGGAAGTGCGCACCATCACGGTCCAGACCAGTTGGCCCGGCGCCACACCCCAGGACGTGGAAAAAGAGATTCTGATCGAGCAGGAAGAGTACCTGCGCAATATTCCCAATCTGCGCCGTCTTACCGCCACCGCGCGCAGCGGTGACGCGGAGATCGAGCTGGAATTCCCGTTCGGCGTGGACATCACCGAGACACTGATCCGCGTCAACAATGCGCTGAGCCAGGTGCCCTCCTACCCGGACAACGTGGACCAGCCGCGCATTCTGTCCACCTCGTTTTCCGCCAACGCGTTCATGTATTACCGGGTCTCGCCGCAGGAAGGCAATCCCAAGGACCTGGACATGGACATGATGCGGGACTTTATTGACGACAATGTCCGTACCCGCATGGAAAGTGTCGACGGCGTCTCCCAGGTGGAGCTGCGCGGCGGCGCCGAGCGCCAGATTCGCGTGCTGCTCGACCCGCAAAAGCTGGCGGAACGGGGCTTCACCGTGATGCAGGTGCGCCAGGCGCTGCTGAGCCGCAACCAGGACGTGTCCGGCGGCGAGGTGGACAGCGGCAAGCGGCGCTATCTGCTGCGCACCGTGGGGCGTTTCGACCAGGTGCCGCAGTTGCTGGACCTGATTCTCGAGCGCCGCCAGGACAGCGTGATCCGTCTGCGCGACGTGGCCACCGTGGAGCTGGACCATTTCCCGGTGCGCGCCGAATCGTTCGTCAACGGTGAACCGGTAATCAGCCTGGCGGTGCGCCGGGAAACCGGCTCCAACGTGATCGATATCAAGTACGCGATGTTCGATCAGGTCGATTTGATCAACCAGGAGGTGCTGGAACCCGCCGGCATGCGCATGTCGCTGATCTCCGACGACGTGCGCTATGTGGAAGCCTCGGTGGCCAATGTGTGGACCAACCTGGCGATCGGCGCCGTGTTCGCCACCCTGGTGATGTTCCTGTTCCTGCGCTCGGTGCGTGTCACCGCCGTGGGCGTGGTGGGCATTCCGATCTGCACCATCGCCGCTTTCCTGGGCCTGTTGCTGGCCGGGCGCACCATCAATGTGATTTCCCTGGCCGGGGTGGCGTTCGCCATCGGCATGACCCTGGACAATTCCATCGTCGTGCTGGAGAGCATAGAAATCGAGCGGCGCAAGGGCCTGGACCGCTTGCGCGCGTCAGTGGAAGGCATCCGCAAGGTGTGGCCGGCGGTGTTCGCCTCCACCATGACCACGGTGCTGGTGTTCCTGCCGGTGGTGTTCATCGCCCAGGAAGCCGGGCAGCTTTACTCCGACATCGCCATCGCCGTGTCCGCGTCGATTCTGGTCTCCATGCTGGTGGCGATGACGGTGATTCCCACCCTGGCAGCACGGCTTGATTTCGGCGCGGTGTTCGACCATAGCGGCCAGGACAGCGGCTGGTTGCGGCGCGTGCACGCCCTCTCCCACTGGCTCAGCGCCACCGCGCCCCGGCGCCTGGCGACCATCGCCGCCACGGTCACCGGCGGCGCCCTGGTGCTGGTGCTGCTGACGCCGCCAGCGGAATACCTGCCCGAGGGCGAGGAAGCCAAGACCTTCGCCTCCATGAACGCGCCACCGGGCTACAACCTGAACGCCATGGTGGAAATCGGTAAAGAGGTCCAGGCCCACTTTCTGCCCATGGTGGACGCCGACCCGGCGGCCTACGAGCGCGGCGAACTGCCAGCCCCACCGATCCGCTACCTGAACCTGTCCATCGAGGCGCAAAGTCTGCGCATCATCGCCGAGCCGGTGGATCCGGATCATATGGAAGCGCTGATGAACGACATCGCTGACTACTACGAGCGCTATCCCGGGATGCGGGCCTTCGCCGCGCGCGGCTCGATTATCTCCAGCAACGACGGCGGCACCCGCAGCGTCAATCTGGATATTTCCGGCAACGACCTGGCCACCCTTTATGAGGTGGCGCAAACCGCTTACCAGCGCGCCGAGGAGGTGTTCGACAACCCGCGCATTCAGAGCCAGCCGGCCAGCCTGTCCCTGGCGCAGCCGCTTCTCGAGGTGCGCCCGAATTGGGAGCGAGCCGCCGAGCTGGGCATGGGCGCCGGCGACATCGGCTTCACCGTGGCGGCGCTCACCGACGGCGCGTTCATGGACGAGTTCTTCCTCGGCGACGACAAGGTCGACATTTACGCCTACAGCAACGCCGGGGTCGATCCGGACCTGGCCGCCCTGCCCTCGCTGCCGGTGCACACGCCCCAGGGCGCCACCGTGCCGCTGTCGTCGGTGGCGCGTCTGGTGGAAACCGTGGACACCAGCAGCGTGCGCCGGGTTAACGGCCGCCGCACGGTGACCCTGAACATTATCCCGCCGCGTGCCGTGGCACTGGAAACCGGCGTCGCCATGGTGCGCAACGACGTGATCGGCGCCCTGCGTGAAGCCGGCGAGATCCCGCCGGAGGTCAACGTGGATATTTCTGGCGCCAGCGATCAACTGCAGGCCACCCAGGAAGCCCTGGGCGGCAACTATGTGGTGGCGGTGTTGCTGGTGTATTTGTTGCTGGTGGCGATCTTCACCCACTGGGGCTACCCGCTGCTGATCATGACCACCATTCCGGTGGGCATCGCCAGCGGCATCCTGGGTCTGGCTCTGCTCAACGGCCTGGGTGAATTAATGCCGCTGCTCGGCCTGCCCGGGTTCAGCCAGCCGTTCGACATGATCTCCATGCTCGGCTTTCTGATTTTGATGGGCACGGTGGTTAACAACCCGATTCTGATTGTCCACGAGGCGCTGACCAACCGGCGTGGCGGCCTGCCCGTGACCGAGGCGGTGAGTGACGCGGTGCGCTCGCGGCTGCGGCCGATCGCCATGACCACTATCACCACGGTGTGCGGCCTGGCACCACTGGTGTTGATTCCCGGCGAAGGCACCGAGCTGTACCGCGGTGTCGGCGCGATCGTGTTGTTCGGCCTGCTGGGCACCGCCATTATTACGGTGACTTTCTTGCCGGCGCTCACCGCCACGGTATTGCGCCTCACCGAACGGCGGCACTGAGCAAGGCGCTGGCATCACCGGCCGCCGGTATTGCATGATTGTCGGCACGGAGGTATTCCCCATGGCCAACCAAACACGCACCACCCGGGAACATCGCGGCATCCTGGTTTTCCTCGACCGCGACCTGAAAGCCCCCCAGCCGGCGCTGGAAAAAGGCCTCAAGCTGGCCCACGCCGCCGGGCTGCCGCTGACCGTGACGGTCAACAGCGATTCCGCCGCCATGCGCCGGGCCGTGGGCCTGGATGAACAGCGCCGGGAAGCCGCCGAAACACAGCTCCGCAAGGCCTGGGAGCAGCGTATCGATACGCTGTGTGGCGACAATACCGTGGACAAGCGTATCGTCTCGACCCGGGACGCCGAACAGGCGCTGCGCGACACGGTGCGCGAGTGCCTGCCGACGCTGGTCGTGGTGCACACCAGTGAGGAAAGCCGGCTGCGCCGCCACCTGTTCACCCCCAGGGATTGGCTCTTGATCCGCCATGCGCCGTGCGCGGTGCTATGTGTTCATGCCGACCCCTGGAACGACACGCCGAAACTGACCGCCGCGGTGGAGCCGGAGGAATACGAAGGCGGGCTGGACGACCGGGTGCTGAACACCGCTGACTTTTGGTCCCGGCAACTGCACGGTGAGCTGGAAGCGGTGCATGTCCTGGAACACCCGGACGAAACCCTGCTTCTGGTGGCGGGCGAAGCGTTGCCGGAATACGCCGCCAGTGCCACCAATATTCGTGATTACCACCGCAAAGCCCTGGACGCCTTCGCCGAGCGGCACGCACTGGCCAAGGACCGCACTACTCTGCTGGAAGGCCCGGTGTCACGGACCCTGGTCGATTACTGCGAAGAACAAGGCAGCGATTGTTTGGTGGTGGGCACGGTGCGCCGCAACCCGGTGGAACGGTTGCTGCTGGGCGCCACCGCCGAAGGCCTGCTGACCCGCGCCGGTTGCGACGTCCTCGTGGTCAAGCCGGATGACTTCGAATCCGACTGGCTGTAGCCGTGGCGACGAGGCCGTGGGCTCTCAGGCGGCCCCTTCCGCGCGCCGGAACACCGGTTTGCTATCGGTGGAGGCCGCCTTGTCGTAGCGGTAGCCGGCGACGCGGAACTTGTTCAGCTGTGCCGGCGTCTCGATCCCTTTTTGCAGAATCCACGCGGCCATCAGGCCGCGGGCTTTCTTGGCGTAGAAGCTGATCACCTTGTATTTGCCGTTTTTCTCGTCCTGAAACACCGGTTCGATCACCGGGCCGGGCAGCTGCCCGGTGCGCACCGATTTGAAATACTCGTTGGACGCCAGATTGATCAACACCTCGGTGCCGGCGGCTTTCATGTCCTTGTTGAGCTGTGTGGTGATGGTGTCCCCCCAGAACTGGTAGAGATCCTTGCCCCGCTCGTTGTCCAGGCGGGTCCCCATTTCCAGCCGGTAGGGTTGCATCAGGTCCAGGGGGCGCAGCACGCCGTACAGGCCGCTGAGGATGCGCAAGCGGCTCTGCGCGGCCTTCAAATCGTCGCCGTCGAAGCGGCTCACGTCGAGACCGGTGTACACATCGCCTTTGAAAGCGAACAATGCGGGTCGGGCATTGTGCTTATCAAACGGTCGCGACCACTGGGCGAACCGTTCCACATTCAGGTGTGCAATCTTGTCGCTGACCTTCATCAAGCTGGCCAGATCCGCCGGAGACAGCTTCCGGGCCCGCGCCACCAACTCGGCGCTGTGTTCCAGCAGGCGCGGCTGGGTGGCGCGCAGCGACGGCAACGGCGAGTCGTAATCCAGCGTTTTGGCCGGCGATACCACGAGCAACATGCGGTTCTCCTTTACAAGATACAGACCCGATTATAAGAACACCGTCGAGAGAAGAAACAGGCTTTATACTATGGGCCCCTTGGCGAGATGCTATCGTACCCTCAACCAAACCGGGGAGTGATCCAGACCGATGCGTTTTTTGTTGGTGTTAACCGTGACCGTCGCCGTTGTCGTGCTGCTCTGGGGCAGCTGGCAAGCCGGCCGCAAACCCTTCTATCTGGTCCTCGCCGGTGTGACGGTGGCCGGCGCCATTTTCCTTGGCGCCATGCTGTTGACGGATCAAGAACGCCGGGTTCCCACCGACCCGGAAACCGTCGAAACCAGCATTACCAGCGTGCACCAGACCGAGACCACCTTTCGTCTGCGCGGTGAGATCATCAATCGCGGCGAGAACGCGGTGGCCCGCACCGAAGTCATGGCGGAGGCGCTCAGTTGCCCGCCGGCGAAAGCCTGCGACGTGCTGTATGGCGAGCGGCTGACGCTTTCCATGCACATCCCCGCCGGTGGACGTTACCCGCTTAACCTGTCCGTGCCCCGCCCCGACCGGGATATCCAGGCCGAACGCTGGCGTGCGCGCGTATTGCGGGTGGAAGCCTACGACCGCTGAGTACCAGGGTAGTGGCATGGACCACTAGGCAATCGTCGACTAAATGGTCACAATGCCGGCTCCTCGAAGCACAGTAACGGCTGTAGGAGAGATAATGGCAGCGCTCATTCCTGGCCACCCTACCCCAATCGCACCGAACGCCTGGCGGGTACTCGGCCGCAACCCGGGAATGATGACCGGGCCCGGCACCAACTCTTATCTGGTCGGTGAACGGGCTCTCACGGTCATCGATCCGGGGCCGGTGGACCACGAACACACCCAGGCGCTGTTGCACGCGGCGGAAAAGATCGGCCGCCCGATTGAGCAGATTCTGGTCACTCACACCCACCGCGACCACTCCCCCGGTGCCCGCGAGCTGGCCGAGGCCAGCGGCGCGCGCCTGCTTGGCCCCGACGTACCCGACGACGGCCTGCAGGACGAGACCTGGGCGCCGGAGCGCCGCCTGCGTCACGGTGAGCGGATTGATTGCGGTGGGATTGAGCTGGAAGTGGTCGCCACGCCCGGGCACGTCGGCAACCATCTGTGCTATCTGATGCTGGATCAGAACCTGCTGTTCACCGGCGACCATCTGATCCAGGGCTCCACCGTGGTAATCGCGCCGCCCTCCGGTTCCATGGCCGCCTATATGGAATCTCTGGCGTTGCTGCGCGATTACCGCATCGACTTGATGGCACCCGGCCACGGCGATGTGATCGACGACCCCATGGCCACCGTCGACAAAACCCTCGCCCACCGCCGCGAGCGCGAACGCAAGGTCGCGGAAGCGCTGGACTCGGACCCGATCACCGTGCAAGAGCTGGTCACCCGGGTCTACGAAGACGTGCCCGCCTTCCTCCACGGCGTCGCCTGCCTGTCCCTCGAAGCCCACCTGATCAAACTGCGCGACGAAGGCCGCGTCAGCCACACCGGCGGCAAATGGGCAGTCTGAAACTGCAATTGATAATTGAGAATGGATAATGGGCAATTAAGGCGCCCAGCGGGCGCCTCTCATTCTCAATTTTCCATTACCCATTATCCATTGCCCCTACAACCATCCCTTGCGTTTGAAGTACCAGTACGGCGCCATGCCGGAGAGGACCATCAGGCCGAGGACCGCCGGGTAGCCGAACGCCCACTGCAGTTCCGGCATCACCTCGAAGTTCATCCCGTAGATGCTGGCGATCATGGTGGGCGGCAGGAACACCACCGCGGCGATCGAGAAGATCTTGATGATCTGGTTCTGTTCGATGTTGATGAAGCCCTGGGTGGAGTCCATCAGGAAGTTGATCTTCTCGAACAGGAAGGTGGCGTGGGACATCAGGGTGTCCAGGTCGTGCTGGATTTCCGAGCAGGTGCGGCGGCGGTCCTTGTCGGTGCGCACGTAGCGCTGGATAAAGGAGATCGAGCGCTGAGTGTCCATCAGGCAGAGCCGGATCTTGCCGTTGCTGTCCTCCAGGTGGGCCAGCTTTTCGATGCCGTCTTCTAGCTCCGCCTCTTCGTCTTCCAGCACCAGGTAGCTGACTTCCTCCAGGTTGCGGTGGATGTCCTCCAGGCTGTCCGCCATGTTTTCCACTTTCTGCTCGAGAATGCTGAGCAGAATGTCCAGCGGCGCCTGGGCCTGTACCCAGCCGCGGCGCACGCGCAGGCGCATGAGGCGGAAATCCGGCAGCCGTGAATCGCGGAAGGTGAGCAGCCGGCCCGGCTGCAGCACGAACGCCACGGTCGAGGTGCGGTGGCGGCCTTCGGCCTGGTAGACGAACAGCGAGTGCACATGCAGGCCGTATTCGTCGTGGAAGAAGCGGGCCGAGGCCTCGATCTCCTCCACGTCGTCGGATTCGGGCAGGTTCTGGCGAAACAGGTGCTGCAGCTGCTCACGTTCCTCGTCGGACGCGTCGACCAGATCGATCCAGCTGGCCGCGTCGGAGGTGCCCGGGGTGAGCTCGGCCACGTCCCTCTCGCGGAGCACTCCTCTTTCGATGTCGTAAACGTGCAGCATGCTAAGCTCCTCGCGAACAGTATGGGCCAGGGTCAGGCATCAACCCGGCTTAGATAGAGCAGCGCATCATGTCTGTCAACTCCACAATAGCACGGCTGAACAGCCACACGACCTCGATTGACCTGGGCCACGGCGCACGCTTGTGGCTGATTCCGGGTGTTCTTGGTGACGCCGCTGAGCCGCTGTTTCACACGCTTTGTAACCATTTGCCCTGGGACCAGCCTAGGGTTCGCGTGTTCGGCCGCGAGCATCCGGTGCCCCGGCTCATCGGCTGGGTGGCGGACCACGGCGTCACTTATCGATATTCGGGCCTGACCCATGAGGGCCAGGGCTGGCCGCCGGCGTTGGATAACCTGCGGGATCGCGTCGCCGAACTCACCGGCCGGCGCCCCAACGGGGCCCTGGCGAACCTTTACCGGGACGGCGATGACAGCATGGGCTGGCACCGGGACAACGAGCCCGAGCTGGGCGCCCACCCCTGGGTGCTGTCGTACAATCTGGGCGCCGCCCGCGACTTCGCGTTCCGCCCCTACGGCAGCGGCCGCCAGAGCCGGGTGATCGCGCTGGAGCACGACAGCCTGCTGGTGATGTCGCCGCAGGTGCAGACCCACTTCGAGCACGCCCTGCCCCGCCGGCGAAGAGTGCGCGAGCCGCGCCTCAACCTGACGTTCCGCGAGATTGTGTAGGAGCGGGCCTTGCCCGCGAAAGGGAGCAAAGCTCCCGGCAGGATCCCAGAGCGACTTCTTAACGGCAGCACAAACAACGTCTCTGGTATCCCGCCGGGTGGCTGATGCCACCCTTTCGCGGGCAAGGCCCGCTCCCACAGCCCGCTCCCACAAGTTCCGTCTAACCGAAGAAAACGTAGCTCAAGAGGATCGCCGCCAACAGCCCGGCGGTGTCGGCGGCCAGGCCGCACCACAGGGCATAGCGGAAATCGCGGATGCCGACGCTGCCGAAATACACCGCGAGCACGTAAAAGGTGGTTTCCGTGGACCCCTGCATCACCGCCGCCATGCGACCGGCCAGGGAATCCACGCCGTGGGTCTGCATCACGTCGAGCATGGCGGCGCGGGCGCCGGAACCGCTCAGGGGTTTCAAGAAGGCCACCGGCAAGGCGTCCACGAAACGGGTGTCCCAGCCCAGCCCGGCGGCGCCGAGACGGATCGCCGACAGCACCGCCTCGAGCACACCGCTGGCACGCAGCATGGCGATGGCGGCGAGCATGGCGACCAGATACGGGATCAGTTTCACCGCCAGGGTGAAACCTTCCTTGGCGCCTTCCACGAAACAGTCATAGCTGTCGATGCGGGCGCGCCAGGCGGCAAAGAAGAACAGCCCGATCACCGCCAGGAGAATGCCGTTGCCGAACAAGCCGGACAGCGTGTTGCCCAGGTCCGGCGGCGCCAGATAGACGCCCAGCGCCAGTACCGACAACAACGCCAGCCAGCCCAACGCCACGGCGATCAACAGCGGATCGCGCAAGGGGATGCGCTGCAATCGGGCGGTGAGGATCACGCCGATAAAGGTGGAGACGGTCGTGGCCATCAGCATCGGCAGGTAGACCGACGCCGGATCGGCGGAACCCTGCTGGGCCCGGTACAGCAGCACCGTCACTGGCACCAGGGTCACCGATGAGGTATTCAGCACCAGGAACATGATCTGGCTGTCGGTGGCCCGGCGCGGCTCCGGATTGTGCGCCTGGAGCGATTCCATCGCCTTAAGGCCCAGCGGCGTGGCGGCGTTGTCCAGGCCCAGCATATTGGCGGCCAGGTTCATCGACACCCCGGCACCGGCGGCCGGGTCCCGCCGCAGCGACGGCATCAAACGGGCCAGCACCGGGCGCACGCCAGCGGCCATGCGGTCGGCCAGGCGGCTTTGCTCGGCCAGCCGGAACAGGCCGCTCCACAGGGCCAACACGCCGATCAGCCCGAGGCTCACTTCCACCGCCAGGTCGGCCGCTTCCCAGAGCGCCGACACCACACGGGCCGGCGCCTGCAGGTCGCCGCCAAGCAGTTGCACCAGGGCGCCGAGTATCCCGATCAGAAAAAAGGCGGTAAAAAGACGATGCACTGGGGCCTCATGAAGTCCGGCAAAGCGCTCAGTATGTCGATGATCGCGGCGTTTGCCTATCCAGGCGCGCTTGCCTCGCCCACATGATCTGGGCGACCCTGTTCCGGACGGCGGTTTCCTTTATACTGCCGTGGAACCCTTTAAAAAATGCAGCCGAGTAAGTTCATGTCCGTATTTCGCAAGCTGTTTGGCGTGCTCCTGGCGGCCCTGTTGTTGGGCGGCGCTCTGAAGGTGGGCGGCGACCTGGGCAACGACCCCGTCATCGAAGGATCGCTCAAGCCCGAGAAGGTCCATCGTGAAGCCGCCGAGGAGATCGTCGAGCGCCTGGAGCTGCACTACCGGCGTCTCAAGTTCGACGACGCGCTCTCCGCGCAGGTCCTCGAACAGTATTTGCAGGACCTCGACCCCAACCGGCTGTATTTCACCCAGCAGGATGTGAACGACTTCCAGCCCTACCGCGATCAGCTCGACAACCAGTTGCGCGATGGCGTTCTGGAGGCGGGGTATTCCATCTTCAACCGATTCCAGGGCCGTCTGGAAGACCGCCTCACGGAAATCCTCGCCACCCTGGAAGGCGGCTTCGAGGATTGGGACTTCGACGGCAAGGGCAAAGTGCTGGTGGATCGCAGTGAGGCGGACTGGGCCAAGGACCAGGAGACACTGGACGCGATCTGGCGCGGCCAGCTCCGCAACGCGGTGCTGTCCATGCGCCTCAACGGCACCAGCGACGAGGAAATCAGCAAGCGGCTCACCAACCGTTACGAGAGCCAGCTCAACCGCGTCCAACAGAATACCCCCGAGGATGTGTTCCAGACCTACATGAACGCCCTCGCCCAGACGTTTGATCCGCACACCAATTACTTCACACCGCATAACTCCGAAAACTTCGACATCAGCATGAGCCGTTCGCTGGAAGGCATCGGCGCGGTGCTGCAGTACGAGGACGGCTACACCAAGGTGGTCCGCCTGGTGCCGGGCGGCCCCGCCGCCAAACAGGGGCAACTGAGCCCCGCCGATCGGGTGATCGCGGTCGCCCAGGGCGACGAAGACATGGTCAACGTGATCGGCATGCGCCTCGACGAGGTGGTGGACAAGATTCGCGGCCCCAAAGGGTCCAAGGTGCGCCTGGAAGTGATTCCCGCAGGCCGCGCCAGCGAGCACGACACCCGCACCATCGCCATCACCCGTAATAAGGTGGTGCTGGAAGAACAGGCCGCCAAGAAAGAAGTGATTGAGGTGGATCACGGCGGCGACACCATGAAGCTGGGCATCATCGAGATTCCCGCCTTCTATATGGATTTCAACGCGTTCCACCGTGGCGATCCGGATTACACCAGCACCACCCGCGACGTGGCGGAATTGCTGGTGGAACTGCGTAAAGAGAACGTCGACGGCCTGGTGATCGACCTGCGCAATAACGGCGGCGGTTCACTGCTGGAGGTCAACAAGCTGGTGAGCCTGTTCATCAATCGGGGCCCCACCGTTCAGGTGCGCGAGGCCGGTGGGCGCGTCAGCGTCGAGAACGATCAATACCCGGGGATGCTCTACGCCGGGCCGCTGGCGGTGCTGGTCAACCGCTACAGCGCTTCGGCCTCGGAAATTTTCGCCGGCGCGATGCAGGATTACGGCCGTGCCCTGATCGTCGGCGATCAGACCTACGGCAAAGGCACCGTGCAGACCCTGCTGGACCTGAACCACGGCAAACTCAAGATGACCAACGCCAAGTTCTACCGGGTATCCGGGTCCAGCAACCAGAACATGGGCATCGTGCCGGACGTCACCATGCCGTCTCTGGTGGACAAGGAGTCGATCGGCGAAAGCAGCCTGCCCAATGCCCTGCCCTGGGATGAGATCGACCCGGCCAGGTATCAGCGCTATCAGGATCTGGTACCGCTGTTGCCGGGGCTGCGCGAGCGGCACGACGCGCGCATCGGCGAGAACCCGGAATTCGTCTACGTGAACCAGCTGCGCGAGCTTCTGAATCGCGCCAACGAGCGCCGGGAACTGTCCCTTAACGCCAAGGAACGCAAAGCCTGGCAGGAGGATTTCGACCAGCGCCGCCTGGCCATCGAAAATGCCCTGCGTGAGCACCGTGGGGAAGAACCGATCGAAAAGATGGAAGACCTGCGCGCGCTGGAGGAACAGCGGGCGCTGGACCCGGAAAGCAATGATGAGCCGTTGGACGAAGACCCCTACCTGCGTGAAACCGGGCATATCCTTGCCGATATGGTCTCGCTGCTCCGCGAGCAGCGGGTAGCCGACAAACGCGCCTCCTGAGCGCCCTGCCCGGCCCGGGGGTCAGGCTATCGCCTTGAACCCCCAGCGCGCCGGGTCTTTGCCCAGCCCCATTTTCAGGGTTCGACGGCCCAGGTCGTGGTTGAAATCTTCCAGCCGCCGCTTGGCGGCCTCCGGCAACAGCCGCTGACCAAGGCTGACGGCGCTGAAGCCGGCGCGCGCCATGCGCACCGCCGCGGCGGACGACATTCGGCTGTGCAGATTCAGATCGTCCGCCATGGCATCGCCGATCAGAAAGCGGCTCACCGCCACCAGCGCATCATAGGACAAGTGGAACGGCGGCTTGCCCGCCATGCCGGCCAGCAAGGACTTGGCGAGCTTTTCGCTGTCCTCGGTGGGCTCATAGAGGTGCGATGTGAGTTGCAAGGCCAGGACCTGCTGTTCCTCCACGGTGGCGGTGAGCAGCGCCTCGTCCACCCCCAGCAAGTAGCCGGCGTAGCGCCAGAAGTAGTGCATCGCCTGGTGCTCTTCATGGCTTATATAAAGGCCCATGCGGCGCAAGCCGCGCACCACCATGTAGTCAAACTCGAGCACCGTCCCGGCCATGTCCTCCTGGTTGATGGGCAGATCGAAACGGTTGCTGTCCCAGCGTCCGCTTTCGCTGAGAAAACGGCGCACCGCCGCGTGCAGCAGCCGCACCTCCATCAACGTCCGGTGACCCAGCCCGCCGGGGCGCAGGCCGTCCGTGGCGGCGATGTTGTGCAGCATCTGGCCGGTTTCATAAATACGCCGCGACACGTCCTTCTGCAGGCGGCCGGTGGCCACCAGCACCTGGGACGGCTTGTTGTGGGCGTAGCCCTCCACCAGGCTGGAACACATCAGCACCAGCCCCTGCAGCGCGCCGTGGCGGCGGTACATGCGTCGCCCCAGTTCCATGCGTTCGAAATCCACCCAGCCGGGCACGGTATGGCAGTGGTCCAGGAACGCCTGGTACACCCCGCCCTCCTCGGCCGCGCGCCGCTCCACTTCGTCGAGCAGCCCGGAGGGCCGTTGGAAAGCGATGTGTTCCAGACAGCGGTCGGCCAGCGGGTCCTGGACCTCACGCCAGGCTTCAAGCCGGTGGTGCGCGTAGCGGTCGAACCAGATCTGCTCCCGCGGCGTGCGCGGGCCGTCGCGTAGCTGGGTTAATTCCTGGGGCGTGGCCATCAACGTCTCCGGCTTGTTTTTGTGAGTACAGAACCCGCGGGTTCTGTACTCAAGCTAGAGCGTCGTGCCGTGGGGGTCAATCACCAAAAGCAGGGGAGGTATTTAGCCGGCTGCCAGGCCCCAGTCGGCCGGGGTGGC
>JBELJS010000011.1:0-71810 GCA_042090255.1 Alcanivorax sp.
CGGGCGTTGAGCACCCGGAACTGGATGCCGCCTTTATCGGTGGCGCGGGCCATGGCGCCGCCGAGGGCGTCGATTTCCCGAACCAGGTGGCTCTTGCCGATGCCGCCGATGGCCGGGTTGCAGCTCATCTGGCCCAGCGTCTCGATGTTGTGCGTCAGCAACACCGTGTCCACGCCCATTCGGGCGGACGCCAGGGCCGCTTCGGTGCCGGCGTGGCCGCCACCAATCACCAAAACACCGAATCGCTGGGGGTAATCCATAGTCAATACCGCTTAAAATATGATCAGACCGGGCGCGCTAGTATAGTCCTAACCCCAGCAAAATAAAGGGGGCCGGCGTGGTTTCCTCGGGTCCGGCAGTGAGTCGGCTCCGGCCTTTCTATATACTTGTTACTCTTTAAGTTTCCGCCTGATATTCCCGGAGCGCATTTGGAGTCATTGAACGTTTTCCTGCTGATCGGCACCGGCCTGATGTTCGTGGGGCTGCTGCTGGGCACCCTGAGTGCACGGATCGGCGTGCCCTCGCTGCTGGTGTTCCTGGTGGTGGGCATGGTCGCTGGCGAAGACGGTATCGGCGGCATTCAGTTCGATGATTTCTCCCTGGCCTATGTGGTCAGCAATATCGCGCTGGCGATTATTCTGCTCGACGGCGGCCTGCGCACCCGCCTGACCACCTTCCGGCTCGCCCTGAAGCCGGCGCTGAGCCTGGCCACCATCGGTGTCATGTTGTCCGCCTCGCTGGTGGGCGCGTTCGCCACCTGGTTGATGGATGTGGACTGGCGCCTGGGCCTGCTGCTCGGCGGCATCATCGGCTCCACCGACGCCGCCGCGGTATTCAATGTGGTCAAAGGCGCCGGGGTCACCATCAACGAGCGGGTGGCCAGCACCCTGGAAATCGAATCCGGCCTGAACGACCCGATGGCGATCTTTATCACCCTGATGCTGGTCGGCGTGATGATGAACCCGGAGGTGGAATTCGGCTGGGAAATGCTGATTACCCTGGTGCAGCAGTTCGGGCTCGGCACGCTGCTGGGCCTGGGGCTGGGCGCACTGCTCAGCGAGATTCTACTGCGCGCGCGCAGCAACGAAGGCCTGCACGCGCTGCTGCTGTGCAGTGGCGGGGCGATGGTGTTCGCCACCACCAACCTGGCCGGCGGCAGCGGCTTCCTGGCGGTGTATCTGGCCGGTCTGGTGGCGGGCAACCGACGCGGCGGCACTGGCGACAACGTGCTGCGCTCGATGGATTCCCTGGCCTGGCTGGCCCAGTCCGGCATGTTCCTGATGCTGGGGCTGCTGGTCACACCCTCGGAACTGATCGGCGACAGCCTGATCAACGCCCTGCTGGTGGCGCTGTTCCTGATGGTGGTGGCACGCCCGCTGTCAGTGTGGATCAGCCTGCTGCCGTTCCGTTTCAAATGGCGCGAGAAGCTGTTTATTTCCTGGACCGGTCTGCGCGGCGCGGTGCCCATCGTGCTGGCGGTGTTTCCGCTATTGGCCGGCGTCGGCCAGACCCGGCTGTTGTTCGATATCACCCTGGTGGTGGTGCTGATTTCATTGCTCGCCCAGGGCGCCAGCCTGCGCTACATGGCGCGCTGGTTGAAGGTGTCGGTGCCGGCGACAACCCCACCCAAGCAGATGGTGCCGCTGGCGGCCACCGGCGACCGCTATGTCATGCAGTTCGAGGTGGACGCCTCCGCCAAGGCGGAAGGCCAACGGCTGGGGGCGATCACCACGCCACGCATCACGCCGCTGCTGATCATCCGCAATAAGGAGTTCCGCAACCTGGCCGAGGACCCGGTGATCGAGGCCGGCGACCTGGTCACCTGGCTGGCGCCGGTGGGCGAGCGCGACTATTTATCGGATCTGTGCCACCGTCTCTCCAAGGACGAGAAACGCTTCTACGGCGACTTTTTCGTGCGCGGCGGCGTGCCGGTGGAGCAGCTGGTGGCCGTTTACGGTATCGAGCGGATCGACCCGCTGCTGCACGGCCTGACCGTGGAGGCAGTGTTCGAGCGCCAGTTCGGCCAGCAGGCGGTGGTTGGCGACACGGTACGGTTGGGTGGCCTGAAGCTGCGCGCCCGCACCGTGGAACAGGGCCGCGTGCTGCTGATCGGTATTAAACTGCCCAAATAGCCTGGCCATCGTTCAACGGAGCGCCCATGACCCGATTCGATAACCACCGTGTTGTGATCACCGGCGCCGGCGCCGGCATCGGCCGCCTGATGGCGGAAAAGCTGGCCGCCCGAGGCGCCGAAGTGATCGTCACCGCCCGGCGCATCGCCGCGGCCCGCGAGGTGGTGGAGTGCATCCGTAACGCTGGCGGCAACGCCCACGCCTACGCCCTGGATGTGAGCAAGATCACCACCATCGCCCGCTTCCGCGACACGCTGCATGAAGAACGCGGCCCGATCAGCATGCTGATCAACAACGCCGGGGTGGTGTTCGGCGGCGAGTTCGAACAGGTCGAGCTGCAGCGCCATCTGGACACCTTCAAGGTCAACAGCGAAGGCCTGATGGCCTGCACCCACGCCTTCATGGACGATCTGATCGCCGCGCCGCGCGCCCATGTGGTCAATATCGCCAGCGCCTCGGCGTTCATCGGGCTGCCCTTCGGCAGCACCTACGCGGCCAGCAAATGGGCGGTGGTGGGCTTTTCCGAATCCCTGCGCCTGGAAATGCTGGAGCGCGGCCTGAAGCAGGTGAAGGTAACCACCGTGTGCCCCAGCTATATCGCCACGGGCATGTTCAAGGGCGTGAAAACGCCGCTGTTCTCGCCCATGCTGACGCCAAACCGCGTGGCCGACAGTATTCTCAATGGCGTCGCCAAAGGGGAAGCGTTCGTGATCGAGCCGCCCATGGCCCGCTCGGTGGAGCTGCTCAAGGGGGTGCTGCCGCGCAAAATCTGGGATCAGGTGGCGCGGCGCACCGGCGTGTCCACCTCTATGCACAGCTGGAAAGGCAAGGACAAAGGCTGAACCCGGCCCCCGGCTGTATAGCTCCGTGTATAACCGTTCTCGAGGCGCTTACAAAGCGCCGATTCACCCTGTAGCCGCGATCCTCCGCTGCTCCGTCAATGTCAGTCAACGCTTGTTCGCTAAGAATGCCGGGCTGTTGTGAAGCGAACCCTCCGGTTCGCGTCCGGAATTGCTGACGAGGGTGTGTTATGCCGACCTACAAGGCCCCCCTGCGCGATATGCGCTTTCTGATCAATGAAGTGTTCGACTTCGAGAGCCACTACAAGACGCTGCCCAACGGCGAGGAAGCCACGCCGGACATGGTGGAAGCGATCCTTGGCGAACTGGCCAAGTTGTGCGAAAACACCATCGGCCCTCTCTACCACAGTGGCGATCACGAGAGCTGCAAGCTGGAAGACGGCCAGGTCACCACGCCCAATGGCTACAAAGAAGCCTACCAGGAGTACGTGGCCGGCGGCTGGCAGGGCCTGTCCCATCCGGCCGAGTACGGCGGCCAGGGCCTGCCCATGTCGCTGGGTCTGTTCAAACAAGAAATGATGGGTACCGCCAACTGGCCCTTCGCCATGTACCCGGGCCTGTCCCTGGGCGCTATGAACACCATTCAGATGCATGGCGACGAGGACCAGAAGGCCACCTACCTGACGCCGCTCACCGAAGGCACCTGGGCGGGCACTATGTGCTTGACCGAGCCGCAGTGCGGGACCGACCTGGGGCAGATGAAAACCAAGGCGGACCCCCAGGCGGACGGCTCCTACAAGATCACCGGCACCAAGATTTTCATCTCCTCCGGTGACCACGACCTCACCGAGAACATCGTTCATATCGTGCTGGCCCGTCTGCCGGACGCGCCCAAGGGCACCAAGGGTATTTCCCTGTTCATCGTGCCCAAGTACCTGCCCGGCAAGATCGGCGAAAGCAACGGTGTGGTGTGCGGCTCCCTGGAAAAGAAAATGGGGATCAAAGCGTCCGCCACCTGCGTGATGAACTTCGATGACGCCACCGGCTTTTTGATCGGCGGCAAGAACCAGGGCCTGGAGTGCATGTTCACCTTCATGAACTCAGCGCGCATCGGCACCGCCTGTCAGGGCATCGCCCACGCCGAACTGGCCTATCAGGGCTCGCTGCCCTACGCCAAGGAGCGCCGCTCCATGCGCGCCCTGTCCGGCAAGAAAGACCCGGACGCGGTGGCCGACGCCCTGATCCACCACGGTGACGTGCGCCGCATGCTGCTCAAGCAGAAGGCGATCGCCGAGGGCGGCCGGGCGATGATCTATTTCGCCGCCCAGTACGCGGACAACATGATTTCCGGGATGCTGGAAGACGATCAGGAAAAATACGATCGCTGGGACAGTGACCTGGGCTTCCTGACGCCGATTCTGAAAGGCTTCCTCACCGAGAAGGGCCTGGAAGTGGCCAACGACGCCATGCAAGTCTTCGGCGGCCACGGCTACATCAAGGAACACGGCATGGAGCAGATCGTGCGCGACGCGCGGATCGCCACGCTCTATGAAGGCACCACCGGCATTCAAGCGCTCGACCTGCTGGGTCGCAAGGTGCTGCTCTCCAGCCGCGGCAAGTGCGTGCGTGATTTCTCCAAGAAACTGGTGGATTTCGGCACCAAGAACCTGCGCGACGGCCAGCTGCGTCCCTACGCCTGGAAGCTGCTCAAGATCGCCGCCGAGTGGAACTACCTGACCACCCGCATCATGCTCAACGCCGCCAAGGACCGGGAAATGGTCAGCACCGCCAGCTACGATTACCTGATGTACTCAGGCTACGCGATGATGGCGTACTTCTGGGCGCTGCAGGCGAAAGTGGCCGCGGACAAGCTGGAGCACGGCGGTGCCGAACCGAAGGAGTTCTACCAGGCCAAGCTGGCCACCGCAGAGTTCTTCTTCGAGCGTATGCTGCCCACCGCCAAGGGCCACGCGGAAGCCGCCCTGAAACCCACCAAGAGCACCATGCAGCTGGCGCCGGAGCACTTCTCGTTCGATTACGATTGATCGAGCCCGGCCAGCAGTCGCAGTTCGTCGAGATGGTCGATCACCAGGTCGGCCTGATCGACGAACCGCTGGTTGCCCGGATTACGCAATAGGCACGCGGCCATGCCCGCATTGCGCGCCGCCTGCAGGTCGTAGACAAAATCCCCCACGTACACGCACGCCTCGGGCGGCACCCGCAAACACCGGCTGAGCATCAGCAGCCCCTCCGGATCCGGTTTGGGGGCACAGTCTTCCCGCGTGAGAATGCAATCCACCGTCAGATTCAGGATCTCACCGGTACGGGCCACGGCGGCCCGGCTGTTACGGGTCAGAATGCCGGTGGGTACCCGCTCCCGCGCCAACCCTTGCAACAGGGCCTCGGCGCCGTCGATCCATTCCGCGGCGCCGGCGCCCCGCATCTCAAACTCGTGCAGGCGTTGCCGACCGCGCTCGGCGCGGGCGGCGTCCTCGAGCCGGTCCAGGTACTCCAGCACGCCGATGCCCTCGGGCGCACCGACCTCGGCGCGGATAGCGGTGAAATCAAGCCGGGTATCGGCCAGGGTGCCGTCCAGGTCGAACAGCACGGCGGCGAAGCGCCGCGGAGTGGAGGTCGTCATGCCGGCAGTCTGCGGCCAGCCCGCGCAAGGCGTCGTCAAGAAAAGACTCGACGCTTCTCGAAGGTTTGCAGGGAGGCGTCCAGAAAGTCCTCGATCACTTTAAGCAGCTGCGGCGACATGGTGATGCGCCGCCGCCGACGGTCCTGCTCGTCCACGGTCTCGTCCAGCAGGCCTTTCTCGATGGCGGTTTGCACGTACTTCACCGCCGTTCGGTGGCTCACCTTGGGCATGAAACGGTAAAGCTCGGTTTTGGTAAAAGCCTGGCCCCGTGCCAGCCACATGCGCGTGAAAAGATCGGAGTAGTTGAGATCATAGAACACGTCATCACCGAACAGGGCGCCCCAGTGGGCGTCGGATTCCTGCAAGGCAATGACGAAGGCGCGGCGACGACGGTCGGCGTATTTTTTTGGCATTAGGGCCCTTCCCGTTCCGTTGAATCACCGATGATAACGGAAAGCGGGAAGGGTCTCGACGCCGCCTCAGGCGCGGCGGCGCCCGGCGGCCAACGCGAGCGCCAATAACAACCCACCCAGGGCGCCGCCACCGCCGCTGTCGTCCCCGGCCGGGGGGCTTTCCTCGCCGTCGCCGGCAGCGGCGCTGAGGTTCAAATCCACGTGAAGCGGGTCGTGGTCAGAGGCTCGGTAAGCATCGGCGGCGTAAAAGTCACGGGCCTGCTGGTCGCTTTTGAATTCCAGGTTGTAGTCCAGGGCCCGGGGTTCGTCCGCGTTGATGTGCCAGGCACCGGCACCGAGGACCTGGCCATCGAGTGACGGGCTCGCCAGGGCGTGATCAAGGTGGCCCGTTTCGCCGAAGAAAATGTAGCTGTAAGCCTGATCGCCCTGGAAACGGGTCAGCAAATCCACGAAGCCGTCGTCCTGGAAGGCCTGGATCGGATCTTCCAGGGCATAGGCGTTCAAGTCGCCGAGCACCAGGACGTCCTGGTCCACCACCCCGGTGGGCTGCTCCGCCAGCCAGGCGAGTTGATCCCGGGCCGCCTGGGTGCGCTCCGCGTTCCAGCAGCTCTGTCCGTCGTCCTGGGCCGCGTTGACGCCGTCGTCGGGGCAACTGCCCTTGGACTTGAAGTGGTTGACCACCAGCGTAAGCACTTCGTCGTTGTTCAGCAGCCGGAAGCTCTGCGCCAGGGGCTGCCGGTTGGTTTGGTTTCCGAAGGCACCGCTGTCCAGGGTCGCCGCCGCCCCTTCCTCGGCCACCACGTCATCACGATAAAGCAGCCCCACGGCGATGGCGTCGCTGCCCAGCCCGGCCTCGCCGTGGGCGACGAAACGCCACGCCGGCCCCAGGGCCTCGGCCAGTTCGGCGATCGCCGAATCCGGCCCGTAGCCGTCGTTCTCGATTTCCATCAAACCGATGATGTCCGCGTCCAGCGCGGTGAGCGCCGCCACCAGCTTGGCTTTCTGGCGCGCCAGCTCCTCGGCGTTATCGGCGCCGCGGGCGGTGGGGAAACCGCCGCCCTGGCCGTCACCGTTAAAGAAGTTGAGCACATTGAAGGCGGCCACCCGAAGGTTGCTGCCCGGCGCCCGTGGCGGCGCCGCCGGGCGCGGGTTTTCGGCGCGGAAGGACACCGCGTCCACCGGCTGCAGGCGCCACTCTTCGAAACCGTAACTGACGATCGCAAGGAAGTCGGCGTCGACCCGGTCACCGACCCTTAGCGTATTGGTGGCGGCAAGGCCGCCCTCGGGATAACGCACCGGCGCCGGGTTCTGGGTGTTGAGGCCATCATCAAGAATGATGCGACCCAGCGCGTTGCGGTCCGCCACCGCCTTCGCCGGCGCCCCCGGTTCGGCCACCTGGGTGGGAATCGAAAGACGCTGCTCGGCGAGCACCACGCTGCCAAAGCGGGCCAGGTCATACACCTCGGTGACGGTAAGTCCTTGGCTGACGTTGACCAGCATGCCTTCCAGAGCTTCCGGTGCGGTGAGATCGGCGAACGGCAACGCGAAGGCAACCGGCTCCAGCGTTTGCTCCACGGCGCAGACTACCGGATCGCCCTGCAGGCTCACCTGGGTCTGCTCGAAGTATTCGCCGGCGGTGCCCGCCAGCCGGACCCGCTCACCGGGATTCACCGACGCCTCGGGGGCGTACACGAACAGGCCTTCCGACGTGGCCGGGTTGTCGTCCCGGTCGGCGGCCGGTTCCATCAGGAAGAAGCCGTCCAGGTCCGGGTAGACGGCGCTCACCACGGATTCCACCACCACGCTTTCGCCATCCAGCGGCGTGCTCGCGCCACTGCCCTGCACCACCGACACGGGCGTGTCCGCGTCGCCGCAGGCGCCCAGCGCCGGAGGTGGATCGCCGCCGTCGCCGCCGTCGCCACCACCGTCGCCGGCCCCTTCGCCATAGACGCCCAGGCCGTCGAGGGTGTCCTGGGGGAAGGCCCGCCACTGGTCCGCGGGGTCGAAGGCGTCATCGATCAGCGTATCGCCGGTGGCGACGGTTTCCAGCCGGCGCAGGGTCTGGTTGACGCTGGTGGTGTCGCCGCTGCCCCAGGCGCTGCCCGGGTCCTCGCCGACCCGGCCGAAGCTGTCGACCACGCCATTCACGTCGCGCAGCACATAGGCGTCGTCGCCGTTGTGGCTGATCACGCCGCTGCTGATATCGCCCCGCCCGTCCAGCGGCGCCCCGGCCTGGCTGCTGACGATCACCAGCACCGCCCCGGCGGCCAGGTTCTCGCCGTCCAGCGCCAGAATGCCGGAGGCTTCGCTGCTCCCGTTGGAATAACGCTCCAGAACGTAGCCGTCCAGGCTGACGGCGTCGGCGCCGCCGTTATAGAGTTCCAGGGCCTTGTTGAAGCCGCTGCCCTCCACGTATTCACTGATCAGAACGTCCGCGTGAACGCCGCCGGCCATTAAAGTGCCGGCGATTACCCAGGATAAGGCCTTCATGTCTGGCTCCGCCTTTGAATGTCATGCTCAGCCTGATGACGCGGTATGACCGGCGGGTGGCACGACCATGGCAGATATCTTGCAACCCATGATTTTACGAGCCTTGCCTGAACCTCCGGGGTACCTTGGAACTCTTACACGGAAGGCACAGTCAGGCCGGAGAGGCTCTGTTAATATGAAAGGAATCACCACTTTCCATAATAAAAAGGGGATGGCATGAAAACGTTGAGTCCCGTGGATCAACTGTTTCTGTATTTAGAGAAGCGCCAGCAGCCAATGCACGTGGCGGGACTGCAGTTGTTTTCATTTCCCGAGGGCGCCGGCCCCAAGTACGTCAGCGAGCTGGCCCGCTCGATACGCGAATATTCCTCACCGGAGCCGCCGTTCAACCAGCGCCTGACCCGCCGCTTCGGCCAGTACCAGTGGATGGAAGACCAACAATTCGACATGGATCACCATTTCCGCCATGAAGCGCTGCCCAAGCCCGGCCGCATTCGTGAGCTGTTGTCGCTGGTCTCCGCGGAGCACTCCAACCTGCTGGACCGTGAAAGGCCGCTGTGGGAAGCCCATCTCATCGAAGGGATTCGCGGCCGTCAGTTCGCCCTGTACACCAAGGTGCACCATTCGGTGGTGGACGGTATCTCCGCCATGCGCATGGGCATGCGCGCGCTGTCCCCGGACCCGCAAGAGCGGGATTTGCCGCCGGTGTGGGCTTACAAGCCGAAGAAGCGCGGCCGCGGCCTGCCCAGTAACCCGGTGGACGCGGTCAGTAGTCTGGCCCGTTTGACCACCGGCGCCAGCCGGCAGATCGCCACGGTGCCGGCCCTGGCCCGGGAAATCTATAGCGTCACCCAGAAAGCCAAGGACGACCCTAATTTCGTCTCCATCTTCCAGGCCCCGGACACGATCCTTAACCAGTGCATCACCGGGTCACGGCGGTTCGCGGCACAGAGTTACTCGCTGGATCGCCTCAAGCGTTTGTCCGGCGCTTTCAACTGCACCCTGAACGATGTGGTGCTGAGCATGTGCGGCCACGCGTTGCGCGAATATCTGATCAGCCAGAACGCGCTGCCGGACCGCCCTCTGATCGCCATGGTGCCGATGTCCCTGCGCAAGGACGACAGCGCCGGCGGCAATCAGATCGCGATGATCCTCGCCAACCTGGGCACGCACATTTGCGACCCGGCAAACCGCCTTCGCGTGGTGCAGGCCTCGGTGCGCGAAGCGAAGAAACGCTTCGCGCAAATGAGCCCGGAAGAAATTCTCAATTTCACCGCGTTGAGCATGGCGCCCACTGGCCTGAACCTGCTCACCGGCCTGGCACCAAAATGGCGCGCTTTCAACGTGATTATTTCCAATGTCCCGGGCCCGCGTGAGCCACTGTATTGGAACGGCGCGCGGCTGGAAGGGATGTACCCGGTGTCCATTGTGCTCGACCGCATCGCCTTGAACATGACCCTCACCAGCTACCGCGACCAGATCGAATTCGGGTTGATCGCCTGCCGTCGTACCCTGCCGTCCATGCAGCGGCTGCTGGACTATCTGGAGCAATCCATTCGCGAACTGGAGATCGCCGCCGGGTTTAAATAAGCCCGGCGCGCGGCCGCTTTTCGGTAACAAAAAAAGGGTTGGAACGGCGCAAAAAAGGGTAGTAAAGTCAAATTGCTGCAGATTTGGCAGTGGTTGGTTTTGGTAGTTGCCTTCCCTTCGCGTGAAGCCCAAGAAGTCTCCGAACACCCCCTCCTGGTTTGCAAGCAACACCCTATATTCAGTTTTCGAGGTATAGATTCAATGGCTACTGGTACCGTTAAATGGTTCAACGAATCCAAGGGTTTCGGCTTCATTTCCCAGGATGACGGTGGCGCCGACGTGTTCGTACATTTCAGCGCAATCAACGGCTCAGGCTTCCGTACTCTGGCGGAGGGTCAGAAAGTATCTTTCGACATTCAGGACGGTCCCAAGGGACCACAGGCCGCGAACGTCGTCGGCGAATAAACGCGACCTCAGTGACCGGGAAAAACCCCGCTTCATGCGGGGTTTTTTCTTACCCGCCAAAAACAAAACCAGGAACCAAGCCATGACCACCACCTTGTACGGGGCCGAAGTCAGTTACTTCACCGGAAAGGTCCGCGCCTACCTGCGCTGGGCGGAGATTCCGTTTGAGGAAGTCCTTTCCACCGCCGATGTTTATCGCCAGGTGATCGTGCCAGAGGTGGGCGCCCCCGTGATCCCGGTGCTGCGCGACGAGAGCGGCCGAATTCTCCAGGACAGCACCGTGATCATCGAGACGCTGGAGCAAACGCGAAGCGGCGGCGGCCCGGCGCTGCATCCCACCACGCCGCTGCGCAAGCTGGTGGCGCTGATGCTGGAAGCCTACGGGGACGAATGGCTGGTGATCCCCGCCATGCATTACCGGTGGTTTTATGACCGCGAGTGGGCGATGGCGGAATTCGGCGCCATGAACGCCCCCGGCGAATCCCCGGAGAACCAGCTGGCGATCGGCCAGAAACTGGCGGTGCCGTTCTCCAAGGCCGCCACGCTGCTGGGCGCCAGTGAGGACATGGTGCCCGCGGTGGAGGCCGCCTATGAGAATCTGCTCGCCGAACTGGACGCTCATTTCGCCGAGCACCCGGCCCTGTTGGGTAGCCAGGCAACTCTGGCGGACTTCGGTCTGATCGGACCGCTGTACGCCCACCTTTACCGGGACCCCACCGCCGGCAAGCTGATGCGCGAGCGGGCGCCGAACGTGACGCGCTGGGTGGAGCAATTGCATTTCGAGCCCGCCGGTTTGCGCACCCCGTTGGACGACAGCGACAGCATTCCGGAAACCCTGCTGCCGGTTCTCAAACGCCTGGCCAGAGAGCAACTGCCGGCGATGGTGGATGTGGCCCATCATGTGCGCGCCTGGATGGCGGACCACCCCGGCGACACCCTGCCAAGAGCGCTGGGCAATCACGCCTTTACCCTGGAGGGCCGCGAGGGCAGCCGTATTATCCGGCCGTACAGCCTGTGGATGATTCAGCGCGCACGCGACCACCTGAACGGCCTGGGCGCGGACGACCGCCGCCGGGCGGACGCGTTTTTGCGCGAGATCGGCGCCGAGGCATTGATCGATTTCCCGGACCCGCCAAGACTGGCCCAGCACAAGCTCACCGTGCGCCCGGCCTGACGGCCGGATCGCCGGGCCGTCGCGCCCTCAGATAATGCCCTGCCCCTGCATGGCTCGCGCCACGCGCTGAAAGCCGGCAACGCTGGCGCCCGTGAGGTAATCCGGGCGGGCGTCGTCACCGCCGTGTTCCAAACAGCGGCGGTGAATCCGCTCCATGATGTCGCGCAGCCGCCGGTCTACCTCGCCGGCGGACCAGGATTCCCGGCGGCTGTTCTGGCTCATTTCCAAACCACTGACCGCCACGCCGCCGGCATTGGCCGCCTTACCCGGCGCGTACAACAGCTCGCTGTCCTTGAACACCGCCACCGCCGCCGCGGTACAGGGCATATTGGCGCCTTCCGCCAGCCAGCGGCAGCCGTTTTCGACCAACCGCCGGGCGTCCTCTTCATCCAATTCGTTTTCGGTGGCACAGGGCAAGGCCACCTGGCAAGCAAACCGCCAGGGTCGCTCGCCGTCATAGTGATCGATGTCATCGAACTCGTCGGCGAGCCGGTCGAGGCCGCCGCCGTCCGCCTTGATACGGGCGACGGCTTCCAGATGGCTGTGGTCCAGGCCTCCGCTGGCGTGCACCGTACCGCGGGAATCGGACAACGTCACCACGGTGGCGCCCTCCTCCACGGCCTTGGCGGCGGCGTGCCGGGCCACATTGCCCGCCCCGGACACCGCCACGGTCTTGTCGCTCAGCGGTTCGTTCTGGTGGGCAAGCATGCTTTGTAGAAAATAAATCAACCCGTAGCCGGTGGCTTCCGGACGCAGGACGCTGCCGCCAAAGTCCAGGCTCTTGCCGGTGAAGGCGCCGCCGAAGGAACGGGACAGTTTGCGGTACATGCCAAACAGGTAGCCGACTTCGCGCATACCCACGCCCATATCACCGGCGGGTACATCGATGTCCGGCCCCATGTGATGGTGAAACTCCGCCATGAAGGCCTGGCAGAAACGCATGATTTCCGCGTCGCTGCGCCCCTTGGGGTCGAAATCGGCGCCGCCCTTGCCGCCCCCCAGCGGCAGACCGGTCAGGGCGTTCTTGATGGTCTGCTCCAAGGCCAGGAAGGAAAGCACATCCAGGTTCACCGAGGGGTGGAAACGCAGCCCGCCTTTGTAGGGCCCCAGAGCGCCGTTCATCTGCACCCGGTAGGCCCGGTTGACCCGAACCTCGCCTTGATCATCCACCCAGGGCACGCGAAAGCGGATTACCCGTTCCGGCTCGAGCAGCCGGGCGAGCAACCCCTGGGTCTGCAACTCGGGGTGCTGGTCCAGATACCCGGCCACACTTTTCAGCAGACTTTCAGCGGCCTGTTGAAAGTGGCTGTGGTGGGGGTCGCGGTACTCGATCTCTTTTAAAAGCGCTGACATATCCATGCCATCATGGAAAAGGATGGCGGGTGAAATGCAAGTCAGTGGGCGTTTAAAAAGGGTAAAACCTCAGCCGTCCAGGCGACCCTTGCGAGACCGCCAGTCCGGCATGCGGCGGTCCATCAAAGCGTGGAAGGCGGGGCCATGATGCATGTGTTCCAGGTGACACAGCTCGTGCATCACCACATAGTCGATCACCGCCAGCGGGTACTGCATCAAGGCCAGGCTCAGGTTGATGTAGCCACGCCGTGACAGCGAGCCCCAGCGGGTGCGCATCTTCTTAACCCGCAGAACCGGCAGCCGGTGTCCCTGTTCAGCGAACCAGGGAAACTGCCTTTCAATGCTTTCCTGGAACCGGGCCCGCGCGAGACCGCGCCACCATTCATGCACGGCATGACTGACGGTGGCCTCGTCGTGCGGATCGGGCACGCCGACGTGCAGTTCGTCGCCGTGGCGCGCCACCCGGGCTTTAGCGGCGGCGGTGACACGCAGGGTGAGCGACTCCCCCAGACAGGCGCACGGGTCGCCGTCGCGCCAGCGCACGCGGGGGCGCGACGCCATGCGTTGCTGCTGGTCGTGGATCCAGTCCCGGCGCGCATCCACGAACGCCTCGACCCGATAGGCGGCGAGCTTCAGCGGGGCGCGCACCTGCACGCTGCCGTCGACGCGCACTCGCACTTCCAGCGAGCGCCGCCGGCTGCGCACCAGTTCGTACTCAAGCGGTGGGGGACTGTCTCGGTGCACCGGGCAGCTCCTGTTCCAACTGATGTTTCACGGCGTCGGCGGATTTGGCGTAGGGCGCCAGCCAGGCGTACAACACCGGAATAATAAACAGGGTGAGCACGGTGGCGAACAACAAACCGCCGAGGATCACCACACCGATAGTGATCCGGCTTTCCGCGCCGGCGCCGCTGGCCAGCACCAGCGGTACGGCGCCGAAGATGGTCGATACCCCGGTCATCAACACCGGCCGGAAGCGGATGATGGCGCCCTGGTACGCCGCCTCGGCGACGCTGTAGCCCTGATCGCGCAGCTGGTTGGCGAACTCGACGATAAGAATGCCGTTCTTCGCCATCAGCCCGAGCAGCATGATCATACCGATCTGGCTGTAGATGTTCAGGCTGTTGCCGGTGACCCGCAGCGCGAGGATGGCGCCGGCGATGGCCAGCGGCACCGTGAGCATGATGATCAGCGGGTGGATCCAGCTTTCGAACTGGGCCGCCAGCACTAGGAAGACAATCAGCAACGCCAGGCCGAAGGTAATAAAGATCGCCGACGAGGCCTCGGTGAATTCCTCCGCCATGCCTTTGTAGCTGAGGCGCGCTTCCAGGGGCAGGGTGTCGTTGACGGTCTGTTCGATGAAGTCGATGGCGCGGCCCAGATCATAGCCCTCGGCCATGTTGGCCGACAGGGTGATCGCGGGCAGCCGGTCAACCCGGCGCAGCTCCGGAGAGGCGCCCACGGTTTTCAGATCCACCACGCTGGATAACGGCACCAGCTCGCCGGCGTCGGTGCGCACGTAGATTGGATTGACGTCGTCAGGCACCCGCGCTTCGTTTTCGTTGGCTTCCAGAAGCACGTCGTACTCGCGGCCCCGATCCACATAGGTGGACGCTTGCAGGGTGGCGAACATGGCCTGCAGGGTCTGGCCCACGTCCGCGGCGGAAAGGCCGAAGTCCGCCGCCCGTTCCCGGTTCAATTCCACGTTGAGTTGCGGCTGGGTTTCCTCGTAATTGGTGTCCACGCTAAGCAGGTTGGGGTTGTCCTCCATGGAGGCCATCACCGATTCACTCCAGCGCTGCACCGATTCGTAGTCCGGGCCGCCGATCACCACTTCAAGCTGCTGGTTGAAGGCACTCTGTCCCAGACCCGGCGGATTCACCGCGAACGCGCGCAGGCCCGCCACCTGGCCCAGGTCGCCGCGCAGCTGCTGGACGATTTCCTGCTGGCTGCGCTGGCGTTCGCCCCACGGCTTGAGACGGGTGATCATGAAGGCGTTTTCCGGCTGCCCCCGAAAGCCAACGATGGACAACACCCGTTCCGCTTCGCCGTTGTCGACCAACGGCTGCATCAGCGCTTCCACTTCTTTGATGTGGTGGGTGGTGTAGTCCGAGGTGGCGCCCTGGGGCGCCGTGGCCGGCACGATGAACACGCCCCGGTCCTCGGTGGGCGCCAACTCGCGGGGCACGCCGGTGTAAGCCAGGCCCGCCAGCACGCAGATCAGCGCCGCCACGCCCAGCACCGGCCAGGGGTTGGCCAGGCAGCGTTTCAGGCCGGCCGCATAACCGCCGTTAAGACGGGCCAGACCACGCTCGAGCAAGTGTTTGTTTTGGTCTTCCTTACGATGGCGGTGCAGCCAGCGTGAGCACAGCATCGGCGCCAGGCTGAGTGCCACCACGCTGGAGATCACCACCGCCGCCGCCAGGGTGAAGCCGAACTCCCCGAACAGCCGCCCCACATCGCCGCCCATGAACGAAATCGGCACGAACACCGCCACCAGCGTGAGGGTGGTGGCGACCACCGCGAACGCCACCTGGCGCGCCCCCAGGTAGGCCGCCACCAGCCGGGATTCGCCTTCGTCGATACGGCGCTGGATGTTTTCCAGCATGACGATAGCGTCGTCGACCACCAGACCGATGGCGAGGATCAGCGCCAGCAGGGTGAGCACGTTGATGGAAAAGCCCAGCGCGCCCAGGCCCATGAAGGCGCCGATCACCGACACCGGGATGGTGACCGCGGGAATCAGGGTGGCGCGCAGGTTGCCCAGGAACGCGAAGATCACCAGGATCACCAGGGTCATGGACAGGCCCAGGGTAATCAGCACTTCACGGATCGAGGCGCGGATGAACAGGGATTCGTCGTAGTTGATGTCCAGCGCGATATCGGCGGGCAGGTTTTCGCGAATCCGCTCGATCTCGGCGCGCACATTGTCCGATACCGAGACGGTATTGGCCTTGGACTGGCGGATAATGCCCAGCCCCACGGCGGTCTCGCCGTTGGCGCGCAGCTCGGTGTCGTCGTTTTCCACACCCAGCTCCACCCGCGCCACGTCGCCCACCCGCAACGGGTAGCTGCCTTGCTGACGCAACACCAGATCGCGGAACTCTTCCACCGTGGCGAGCCGGTTATCGGCACGCACTGTAAAGCTGCGGCTGGCGGATTCCAGGCGGCCGGCGGGCAACTCCACGTTATTGGCGCGCAGCGCCGTGGCGATGTCGTTGACCGCGATGCCGTTGGCGGCCATGCGCTGCCGATCCAGCCACACTCGCATGGCGTAGCGGCGCTCGCCGCCGATGTTGACCTCGGACACGCCGTCGAGCACCGCGAAGCGGTCCACCAGGCTGCGTTCGGCGAAGTCGGTCAGTTCCTGGGTGGCCAGGGTGTCGCTGCTGAGCGTCACCCAGATGATCGGCCGGGCGTCGGAGTCGCTTTTCGCGATCACCGGCGCTTCGGCTTCTTCGGGCAACTGATTGATGATGCGGGACATGGCATCGCGCACGTCATTGGCGGCGATGTCCAGATCCCGGTCGAGATCGAACTCCACGGAGGTGCGCGCTGAGCCGAGCCGAGAGCGGGACTCTATTCGGTTGACGCCCTCGACGCCGGCGATCGCCCCTTCCACCACCTGGATAATCTGGGTATCCAGCACTTCCGGGGCGGCGCCTTCGTAGGTGACTTCCACGGACACCTGGGGCGGGTCGATATCGGGATACTCGCGAATCGGTAACTTCATCAGCGCACTGACGCCGAAGACCACGATCAGCAGGCTGACCACGGTAGCGAAGACCGGCCGCTTGACCGAGACATCGCTGAGGATCATCAGGCCGGCTCCTCCAGGAGCGAGCGCTGGGAGGGCATCAATGCACCTTCGTCCTCCACCACCTTGACCGGCGCGCCACTGCCGAGGCGGCTGTGTCCGTTGACGATCACCGGTTGCCCCCGGTCGAGACCGGCGGTGACTTCCACCCAGCCGTCCCGGCGCCCGCCCAGGCTTACCGGCAGCCGCTCGGCGATATCATCGTTCACGGTGAACACGTAACTCTGCGCGCCCTGGGAGATCACGGCCTGTTCCGGAACCAGTAAGGCCGGATGCTCGGCCAGCAATACCGACACCTGCAAGAACTGGCCCGGGCGCAACAGGGATTCGGTGTTGTCCAACAGGGCCTTGACCGTCAGGCTGCGGCTGGCGGCTTCCACCCGGCTGTCGAGCATGGCGATCTTGCCGCGGAACACTTTCCCCGGGTAGGCGTCGCTACTGACTTCCACGGTGAGGCCGGGGTGAATCTCGGCCAGGTAACGTTCGGGCACCTGAAAATTCACCTCCAGGTTGCGCACGCTATCCAGGGTGGTGATCGGCGCGCCCACTTGCAGGAAGGCCCCCTCGTCCACCTGGCGCAGCCCCACCACGCCATCGAACGGCGCGCGCAGGGAATGGTCCTCGAGGGCCACGCGGCTGGCTTCCATGGTGGCCCGGGCGGATTCCATGGTGGTTTTCAGGTTGGCGACTTCCGCTTCGGAGATGGCGCTGCCGCCCACCAACCGCGAGGCCCTCTGGTAATCGGAAAGCGCACGTTGGTAATCAGCGCGGGTACGATCGGTCTCAGCCCGGGCGGCCCGGTCGTCGAGCGTCACCAGCAGATCGCCGGCCTTCACGGCCTGGCTTTCCTGAAAATGGATCTTGTCCACCCGGCCATTCACCTGAGTCAGCAGTACGATGGCACGGGTGGCGCGGGCGGTGCCGACCACCTCGAGGTTATCGCTCAATGACCGGCTGATGGCAGGCACCACGTTCACTGTCGTGGGAGGCCGCTCCGGCGCGGCGGTGGTCTCCCCATTACTCAACCACCACCAACCGGCGGACGCCACTACGGCGACCACCGCCAGGCCCGCGATCACTCGCAACATTGTCCTACTCCAGGCTCACAGGCACCCCGGTGCCCGATGACCCCGGCCCGACGAAAGGTGCGCTTGATGTATCATTAGTATCTTGGCCCGTCCCTGGCCGGGCCCACGCGCTGAACGCCCAAGGCCTGCTTGATAACAGACCCGGTACGGTACCCGTGGTTCCCGCAGCCTACACGGTTTCCACCTACGACTGGATGGAAATTTCGGCGCGGGTTAAAACGGGCCGGCGGACGCCGGCCCGGGCGGGGCGGGGGGCGTCACACCATTTCGGCGCGCATCTTTTTCTTGTCCAGTTTGCCCACGGAGGTGCGGGGCAGCTCGTCCACGAACACCACCCGGTCGGGGATGCCGTAACGGCTGATCACGCCGTTGTCGGCGTATTCGCCCACCAGCTCTTTGATGCCGGCTTCATCGACTTCGCCGCCTTTGACCACCAGCGCCACCGGACGCTCGCCCCATTTCTTATCCTCCACGCCGACCACGGCGCATTCCGCCACGCCATCGTGCTGGAGAATCAGCCCTTCCAGATCCAGCGAGGAAATCCACTCGCCGCCGGTTTTGATCACGTCCTTGATACGGTCGGTGATCTTCAGCCAGCCGTCGGCGTCGATCACGCCGATGTCGCCGGTGTGCATCCAGCCGCCCTGCCACAACGTCTTCGAGTTATCCTCGTCCTTCAGATAACCCTGGGTCAGCCAGGGCGCGCGCAGGACCAACTCGCCCTGGGTTTTACCGTCGCGGGGCACCTCATTCATGTTGTCGTCGACAATGCGCATTTCCGACATGGGGACCGGTCGGCCGGCGCGGGTGCGGTATTCCACCTGGGTGTCGAGATCGGCGCTTTCCAGTTCCGGGGGCAACAGCGCCAGGGAGATCAGCGGGCAGGTTTCGCTCATGCCGTAGCCGGAATAAATATCGATGCCCCGTTCCAGCGCGCCTTTGGCCAGGGCCTTGGGAAGCGCGGAACCGCCGATAATGACTTTCCAGCCACTCAAGTCAATGTTCTTGGCCGCCTCCGCTTGCAGCAGCATCTGAATGATGGTCGGCACACAGTGGGAAAAGGTGACCTTCTCGGTGATCAGGAGTTTAAGCAAGGTCTCGGGAACGTAGCGGCCCGGATACACTTGTTTGGCGCCCAGCAGTGTCGCCACATAGGGAACGCCCCAGGCGTGCACATGGAACATCGGCGTGATCGGCATGTAGACGTCGTCCTGGTTAAAACGTCCATGCCCGGAACCGGACAGCGCGGCGCGGCCGGCAAAGGTATGCAGCACCAGCTGGCGGTGGGAAAAGTACACGCCCTTGGGCAGGCCGGTGGTGCCAGTGGTGTAGAAGGTGGTGGCGCGGGTGTTTTCGTCCAGCTCCGGAAAGTCGAACTGCGCCGGCGCTTTCTGCAGCAGGGCTTCGTACTCGCCGGCGATGTCGAGCTGGGTATCCAGGTTGCCGCCCTCGTCGTCCAAAAGCACATAGCGCTTGACGGTTTCGATGCGGTCTTTCAACTCTTCGAGAACCGGCAGGAACTCCCGGTTCACCAGGATGACATCGTCTTCGGCGTGGTTCAGGGTATAGAGAATCTGTTCCGGGCTGAGCCGCACGTTCACCGTGTGCAGCACGGCGCCCATCATGGGAATGGCGAAGAACGCTTCAAGATAACGGTGGGTATCCCAATCCATCACCGCCACGGTATCACCGGGCTTAACCCCGCATTCCGACAGTGCACCAGCCAGCCGGTGGACCCGCTCGTCGAGATCCCGGTAGGTCATGCGGCGCTGGTCCGCGTAGACGATTTCCTGCTCGGGGGCGTTACGCACGCCGGATTGCAGAATGCTGTTGATCACCAGCGGCGATTCCACCGCCTCGGCGGTGCGCTGAATGGTCAAGTCGTTACTCATTGCTCTCTCCATCACCAAACAAAACTAAAAAAATAAAACAGGGGCCGGGCCCGGACTCAGCCCGGGCCGGTCAATTTAAGCGGATCCAGCAGCGCTTCCAGACGCTCGCGATCCAGATCGGTGTGCGCCAGCGCCACCTCGATCACCGGCTGGCCGGTGGAAAACGCTTCCTTGGCGATAGCGGCGGCCTTCTCGTAGCCGATCACCGGGTTGAGGGCGGTGACCAGAATCGGGTTGCGGCCCACGCCTTCCGCCAGGTGGTCCTGGTTCCAGGTCAGGCCTTCAATGGCCTGATCAGCGAGATTGCGGCAGCTGTTGGCGAGCCAGCGGGTCATGTCCAGCAGATTGGTGGCCACCAACGGCAACATCACGTTGAGCTGGAAATTACCGCTCTGGGCCGCCACGGTGTTGGCCTGATCCAGCCCGATTACCTGGGCCGCCACCATGGTGGCGGATTCGCAGATCACCGGATTTACCTTGCCGGGCATGATCGACGAACCGGGCTGAGTGGCCGGCAGCTGCAGCTCCGAGAGCCCGTGAATCGGCCCGGAATTCATCCAGCGCAGGTCATTGCTGATTTTCATCAGCACCACCGCCAGGCCGCGCAGGGCGGCGGACAAATTCAGTGGGGCGTCCACCGCGCTCTGCGCCACCGAAGGATACGGCAAGGCGGTGAAAGGTTCACCCGTGTCGTCCGCCAGCGCGGCGGCGAAGCGGTCGCCGAACTCCGCATGGGCATTGATGCCGGTACCCACCGCGGTGCCGCCCTGCGGCAAGGCGTGCAGCTCGTTACGGGCCCGCGCCAGGCGCTCGCTGGCGGCCTGCAGCTGCAGCACCCAGGTGCGCAGTTCCTGTTCCACCGTCACCGGCATCGCGTCCATCAAATGGGTGCGGCCGGTTTTGACCAGGTCTTTGCCCTCCCGCGACCGCAGCCCGAGCGTGGCAATCAAGTGCTCCAGGTCGGGCAGCAGTTGCTCGCTGACCGCCATTACCGAGGCCAGGTGCATGGCGGTGGGGATGGTGTCGTTGCTGCTCTGCCCCAAGTTCACATGATCGTTGGGGTGCACCTCGGCGTCACCGCAGAGCCGGGCGATCACCTCGTTGACGTTCATATTGGTGCTGGTGCCCGACCCGGTTTGAAACACGTCCACCGGAAACTGGTCGATGTGGGCGCCGCCGAGCAATTCGTCGCAGGCCGTGACGATGGCCCGGCGGCGGTCTTCGTCGAGTAACGCCAGGTCGGCATTGACGTTGGCGGCGCAGCGTTTCACTCGCACCACCGCCTGAATAAAGCGGTCCGGCAGGTGCCGGCCGCTGATCGGAAAGTTGTCCACCGCCCTCTGCGTCTGGGCGCCCCAGAGCGCCTCGGCGGGGACCTCGATCTCTCCCAGGGAATCCTTCTCCAAACGGGTATCGCTCATGACTTCTCCTTGCGGCCCGGTGTCGGCCGGCGACGGGAATGGGTCGGCACTCAGTATCGGCAACCGGGTGCGACGGGTCCACCTTCGCCGCGGCTTCAACCCCGCAATGGGCCGCTTTCCACCCGATCCCGCCCGGCCTGCTTGGCCTGGTAGAGGCGTTTGTCGCCGGCTTCCATGAGCTGTTCGAGGGTCTCGCCATCGCGCCGCCACAGGGCCACGCCGATACTGCAGGACAGCGCCACCGTCACCGCCTGTTGCCGGTAGGGGGTGTCGCGGATCAGGCGGCGCAGGCCGTCCGCCACCTTGATGGCTTCGTCGAGCCCGGTATCCGGCAGCAACACGGTGAATTCCTCGCCGCCGACCCGGCACACCAGATCGGAAGCACGCAGCCGCCGGCGCAGGATATTGGCCACGTGAATCAGAACCTGGTCACCGACCGCGTGGCCGTGGGTGTCGTTGACCTTCTTGAAGTAATCCAGGTCGAGCACCAGCAGAGTCAGATCGGAACCGTAGCGTTCAGCACGGTGCCGCTCTTGCTGGAAGGATTCACGGAAACGGTAAAGATTGGCCAGCCGGGTCAGCGGGTCGGTGGAGGCGATCACCATTAACCCGGCGCGGGCCTTTTCGCTGCCCCGTTCATAGACATAGGCGAACGCCAGGGCCACCGCGCAGGAAATCAGAATGTTGGCGAGGCTGGCGAAGTGGAACTCGTGCAAAAAGCCAGGGTGCTTCAGCACGAAGATGGCGAAGGCGGTGAGCATGAAAAAAACCGCCACCGCGAACCCCAGCCGTAGCCCCAACAGCAGGTGGGAAATCACCGGAATAATATAGACCCACAGAAACACCGTCGGCGAGGTGCCGGGCAGGTACATCGCCACCATCATGATGGTCAGAAAAGGCAGCAGATAAACCAGCGTCCAGACCCGCAGATTGCGCGTCCGGCTGACCACCACATACAGCATCATGGACGCGGCTCCGGTGACCAGTTCGATGGTCGCCAGCAAGTGCAGCCCACGTTGCGTATTGATCACGAAGAATAAAGCACCGGACAGGCCGGTGATGATCAGCAGTGCTTTGAGCAGCGCCCTGCGTTGCCCCTGAGCGCCTTGCACCTCAAGCGTTTCGTTGGTCCCCATTGCGTCATTCGCCCCCCACGAGCCTCCGCGACCGGCCTCTTCCCCCCACCGGCGTTTCGCCGATGCTGGCATTCAGCCACTACGAAAGATACCTAAAATACCGACCGGGTTCATTTACCGATGCAGAAGGAGGAGAAAATACGCCCCAGGAGGTCGTCCGCGGTGAACGCGCCAGTGATCTCTTCCAGCGCCTGTTGCGCCACCCGCAGATCCTCGGCAAGCAGCTCGCCGGCGGCATGCCGGTGCAACTGGTCGGCGCCCTTGGCCAGGGCGGCAAGCGCCTCTTGCAGGGCGGTGATATGGCGGCGGCGGGCGGAGAAACGGCTTTGTGCTTCGCCCTGGTAGCCGGCGGCGGCTTTGAGATGGTCGCGCAGCGCGGCCATCCCGGCGCCGCTGGCGGCGGACAAGATGAAGGTATCCGGCCGCTCCGGGTGGGGGCCCGGCGGATCACCGCTCAGGTCGGCCTTGTTAAGCACCAGGGTCACCGGCAGATCCAAACCATCGAGCTGCTGCTGGCTCTGTGGCAACAGCGCGGCCACGTCATCCAGGTCGCCAGGGAGATCCTGGGCGTCCACCACCACCAGCAGCCGGTCCGCCTTTTTGATTTCGGCGAACGCCCGGCGGATGCCCTCTTGTTCAATCTGGTCGCCACTTTCCCGCAGGCCGGCGGTGTCGATCAGATTCAGCGGCATGCCATCCAGCTGGATCGCCTCGCGCAGCACGTCACGGGTAGTGCCGGCGACCTCGGTGACAATGGCGGCGTCGAAACCGGCCAGGGTGTTCATCAGCGACGACTTGCCGGCGTTCGGCCGGCCCGCGATCACCAGCGTCAGCCCTTCCCGAACCAAACGCCCCTGGCGGGCGCTGGCCAGCACGTCCTCGGCCTGGTCGATCAGCAGCCGCAGATCGTCCGCCACCCCGCCTTCAGAAAGAAAGTCGATTTCCTCCTCCGGAAAATCGATGGCCGCCTCCACATAGATGCGCAGCTGAATAAGCTGCTCCACCAGGGTGTTCACTTCCCGGGAAAACGCGCCTTGCAGGGAATTCAGAGCGGCCCGCGCGGACTCGCGGGTGCCGGCGTCGATCAGATCGGCGATCGCTTCCGCTTGGGTGAGGTCCATCTTGTCGTTAAGAAACGCCCGCTGGGAGAACTCCCCGGCCTGGGCTTGGCGCGCACCGTGATGCACGCAGGCGGCCACCAGCATGTCGAGCAGCACCGGGCCGCCGTGGCCCTGCAATTCCACCACCTCTTCGCCGGTGAACGACCCGGGGGCCGGGAACCAGAGCACCAGGCCTTCGTCGATCACTTGGCCTTCCGGGTCTGTGAAGGTGCTGAAATGAGCCTTTCTGGGTGATAGTGAGCGCTCACCAATGAGACATTTGGCGATATTTAGCGCGCGTGTACCAGAGAGGCGCAGCACCCCGACGCCTCCCCGTCCAGGGGCGGTGGCAATGGCAACGATGGTATCGGAACGGGCTGTGGACATGGCGGGATTATAAAGAAAAAACCGGCCTGGAGGGGCCGGTTTTTGGGTCTTCGCCGCGGGCGGCGATCACCCGCCGCGCTCGATCTTGCGGGTGATCAGGTACTGCTGTGCGATCGACAACAGGTTGTTGGTCAGCCAGTACAGCACCAGGCCCGCCGGGAACCACAGCATGAACACCGAGAAAATCACCGGCATCCATTTCATCACCTGGGCCTGGGTGGGGTCGGCCGGGGTCGGGTTGAGGCGGGTCTGCAGGAACATGGACGCGCCCATCAGAATCGGCAGGACGAAGAACGGGTCCATCACCGACAGGTCGTTGATCCACAGGAAGAACGGCGCCTGGCGTAATTCCACCGATTCCAGCAATACATAGTACAGCGAGATAAACACCGGCATTTGCACCAGGATCGGCAAGCAGCCGCCCAGGGGGTTGATCTTCTCCCGCTGGAACAGCTTCATGGTCTCCTGCTGCTGCTTCTGCCGGTCGCCTTTGTTCTCTTCCTTGAGGCGCTGCATCTCGGGGGCCACTTTGCGCATCTTGGCCATGGACCGGTAGCTGGTCGCGCTGAGCTTGAAGAACAGGGACTTGATCACCAGGGTCAGCAGAATGATCGCCACACCCCAGTTGCCAACCCCGAAACCGAGATCCATCTGCAGGCCGAAGATATCCAACTCACCACTCTGCAGGAACACCAGCAGGTGGAAGATCGGCTGGGCCAGGAACCACAACCAGCCGTAGTCCACGGTCATATTAAAGCCGGGGCTGATCGCTTCGAGACGATCCTGGATTTTCGGGCCGGTGTAGAATTCGGCGTAGAACACCTTTTCCTCGCCGGGCTGCACCTCCGCCGAGGCGGACACAAAGCGCAACAAGTACTCGTTACGGTTTTCGCGATACAGGGTGGAATAGGTATAACGCCCCTGGGCGTCGGGGATCCAGGCGGACACAAAATAGTGCTGGAGCATGGCGATCCAGCCGCCTTCCTGGGTGAGCCGCAGTGGCTCGTCCTGCATGTCGTCGAACGGCAGCTTGTTATAGGGCTTGTCCTGGCTCCAGTACGCCGCGCCCAGATAGGTGGGCATGGGAATAAAGCCCTGGGTGCTTTTGCCCGGATCGTCACTGCCGTCCCGTTTGATCTGGCCGTAGAGCGCGCCCTGCCAGGCCTCGCCGCTGTTGTTGCGGACAATATGGCTGACCCGGACCAGGTAGCTGCCCCGTTCGAACGTATAACGCTTGATAATCTCCACCCCGCCGCTCTGGCTCAGGGTGAGATCCACGTTGAGCTCTTTCTCGTCTTCCTGCAGGCGGTAGCGTTCTTGCCCGGCCTGCCAGGTGGGGCGGCCCTCGGCGGTGTCGGTGCCGTTTTTGCCCACCAGACCGCTTTGCGCCACATAGGTACGGGTGGCGTCGTTTTGCAGCAGTACGAACGGCTGATTCGGGGTATCCGCGTGGCGCGGGTATTCCGGCAGGGCCACCCGCACGATATCACCGCCAAGCGGGTTAATTTCCAGCGACAGCACGTCCGTGCTCACTTCAATGCGCTGCTGGGAATTACCGTTCTGCGAATCGGTGGCTGGCGCCTGGGCCTGCTGCTCGGCAGCGGGTTCCGGCACTGTGCCCTCGGCGCTGTCCGGCTGTGGCAGTGGGTCGCTGTCGTTGGCGGCGGTGGTATCGTCGGCCTGGGTCTGTTCCTGGGCCACTGGCGTGGTCTGCGGGGACATATAGTCCCGCTGCCAGGCCTGGATCATCAGGTAGGAAACAACGGCAATACCAGTGATCACTAACGCGCGAGGGATATCCATAATTCGATTGGGTTCTGGCGAGAAAAAGCGGACGGCAGTTTCTCAGTCTTGCCCACGCTTGGCAAGCAGCTTGTCCAGCAGCTCGGCGAGGGACGGTGTTAAGGAACGTCCCCCTTCCTTAGGACAAGGACCGCGTAACAGCACAATCAGATCGAGGCCGGCCAGTTCGTGCTGGCGCAAACGGAACTGCTCACGGGCGCGACGCTTAATCGCGGCACGGTCCACGGCGTGGCGTGCCTTGCGACGGCCGATCACCAGGCCTAGTCGTGCCTGGGGCAAACCATTACGGCGGGCGAGAATAAGAAAGTAGCGGTCAGAAACCCGCCAGTCCGGCCCGTTGAATACGGCCTGGAACTGGGCGCCGTCAAGGAGGCGCTGTTCTCGGGTGAAGCGGAAGGACGGGGAGTCGGGCGCTGACACTGGCACCATGGCAAAAACGGAGGACAGCGGTCAGCGCCAGAGGCTGACTCAGGCTGTCAGCCGTTTACGACCTTTGGCGCGACGTGCCGCGACGATTTTGCGACCATTTTTAGTGGCCATGCGGGCACGGAAACCGTGGTTACGCTTACGCTTGATGTTGCTCGGCTGGAATGTCCGTTTCATGGCGTCATCCCCAAATAGGAAGTCATGGGCTTAAGAGGCCGCGGATAATAGTCGTGCAACGGTGGTCTGTCAACTGGCCTTTCCGGAGCGGGTGGTTTGTCTTACTAAAAGAATTAAATATTTATATGTATTTAGTAGTAGTGGTAATAGTAAGGGAAGGCCGATTCTGTGGATAAGCGAAAAAAAGCCATAAAAAGCAATGAGTTAGCCTGTTGGCAACTGACGTATAACTGTGTGTAAGTTACGGGGACGAACGGGGGACAGCCGGTGAGCAATTGGGGACGGAATTCATGCACCGGTTTATCCCCAGAGTTGTGAGCCCGGGTACGCACAGGGTTACCGCCGTAGTTATCCACAGGAAAAGCGAAAAGAAAAAAGGTCCCGGGAGCTGTGGATAATTGGCCGGACGGGGGTATAGAATGCAACGTCTTATTCACCATCGACGGTAAAGGCGGGGATGTGTCCGAGGAGCTTTGGAATCGCTGTTTGACTCGGCTGGAGGACGAATTACCGTCCCAGCAATTCAACATGTGGATCCGGCCGTTACAGGTGACGGCTTCCGAGGATGGTGGCGAATTGACGCTTTTCGCGCCTAATCGCTTCGTGGTCGACTGGGTTCGCGACAAATATGTGGAACGTATCAGCGAGGTGTTGGGGGAGCTGAAGAGCGGCCCCCTGCCCCAGTTGCGGTTGGAAGTGGGCAGTTCCCGCGCCGCGCCAGCCCCCCGGCAACCCGAGACAGCCGCCCGCGGCCGCTCCTCTGACAGCCGGGCGGCGCCGGTGATTGAACCGCGCGCCAAGGCGGTGTCGCCGGAGCTGGGCGGCGCCGCTAAGCATCGCAGTAATCTGAATTCCGGTTTCACCTTTCTTACCTTCGTGGAAGGCAAGTCCAACCGCATGGCTTGCGCGGCCGCTCAGCAGGTGGCCGAAAACCCGGCCAGCCACGGCTACAACCCCTTGTTGTTGTATGGCGGTGTGGGGCTCGGTAAGACCCACCTGATGCACGCGGTGGGCAACGAGCTGTTGCGCCGCAACCCCAACGCCAAGGTGGTCTACCTGCACAGTGAGCGGTTCGTGGCGGACATGATTTCAGCGTTACGGAACAAGACGATCAATGAATTCAAGCGCTTCTACCGTTCGGTGGACGCGCTGTTGATTGATGATATTCAGTTTTTTGCAGGTAAGGAGCAGTCCCAGGAGGAGTTTTTCCACACCTTTAATGCGTTGTTGGAAAACGGGCAGCAAATCATCCTGACATGCGATAAATTCCCCAAGGAAGTGGACGGCCTTGAGGAGCGGCTGAAAAGCCGGTTCGGGTGGGGGCTGTCCCAGCCATTGGAACCGCCGGAGCTGGAGACGCGAGTCGCGATTCTCAAGAAGAAGGCGGAGGAAGCCCGAGTTGAGCTGCCTAATGACGCGGCCTTCTTTATTGCCCAGCGTATTCGCTCCAACGTGCGGGAATTGGAAGGCGCGCTGCGCCGTGTGATCGCCCACGTACGCTTCACCGGCGCGCAGATTGATATCGGTCTGATCAAGGAAGCCCTTAAGGATCTGATTGCCCTTCAGGCTCGCCAGATCAGCATCGATAACATTCAGCGTACGGTGGCTGAGTATTACAAGATCAAGGTGCCGGACCTGCATTCACCGCGTCGTACCCGATCGGTGGCCAGGCCGCGCCAGGTGGCGATGGCGTTGTCCAAGGAACTGACCAGCCACAGCCTGCCGGAGATCGGGGAAAGCTTCGGCGGCCGGGATCACACCACGGTCCTGCATGCTTGCCGGAAGGTGCTGGAGCTGCGCGAATCCAATCCGGAAATAGAAGAAGATTATCAAAACCTCCTGAGGACTCTGACGTCCTGACGGATCAACTGAAACGGGAAAGCGACATGAAATTCTCCATCAACCGTGAACAACTGCTCAAACCGCTACAGCAAGTTGCCGCGGTGGTCGAAAAACGCCAAACGCTGCCGGTTTTGTCCAATGTGCTCATGGAAGTGGGGGACGGCCAACTTTCCTTGACCGGCACTGATCTGGAACTGGAACTGGTGGCGCGTTTGCCGCTGGAAGGCGAGCACCAGTCCGGGGAGACCACGGTACCGGCCCGCAAGCTGGTGGACATCGCCAAGAGCCTGCCGGCGGAAGCGGACATCCGTTTCGAGGTGGACGGCGAGAGAATGCTGGTGCGCTCTGGCCGCAGCCGCTTCTCCCTGGCCACCCTGCCCGCTTCCGAGTTTCCCAACCAGGAAGAGGACAACAGCGGTTCGGTGCTGGAGATCGCGCCCAATACCCTGCGTCAGTTGATCGATCACACCGCGTTCTCGATGGCCCAGCAGGACGTCCGCTACTACCTCAACGGCATGCTGTTCGAGCTGCGCTCCGGCATGCTGCGCGCGGTGTCCACCGACGGCCACCGCCTGGCGCTGTGTGACGCGGCCCTGGAAGGCCAGAGCGAGGAAGCCGGGGTGATCCTGCCCCGCAAGGGTGTCATGGAGCTGGCGCGGATCTTATCCGACGCGGCGGAGAACGCGCGTCTGACCTTGGGCCGCAACCACATTCGTATTGTAGCCGGTTCCATTACCTTTACCTCCAAACTGGTGGACGGCAAATTCCCCGAGTACGAGCGCGTGATCCCGAAGGACGGCAGCCGGGTGGTGATGGCCGACCGGGAAACCCTGCGCCAGGCTCTGAGCCGGGTGGCGATTCTGTCCAACGAGAAGTACCGCGGCGTGCGGGTTCAGCTTTCCGAAGGCAGCCTGCGCATCGTTGCCAACAACCCGGAGCAGGAAGAAGCGGAAGAGGAAGTCTCCGTGGACTACCAGGGCGGCCCTCTGGAGATCGGTTTCAACGTCAGCTACCTGCTCGACGTGCTGAACACCATGGACGGCACCCAGGCCCGCCTGGAACTGGGCGACAGCAACAGCAGTGCGCTGATCACCGATCCGGAGCATGAGGCGGCCATTTATGTGGTTATGCCGATGCGCCTCTAGGGCGCGCCCCCTGCCAAGCACCGGCGCCTGCTTTCAGCGGGCGCCCACTCTTCCCCGCCTTCTTGCCCTTTCATGCTAGCTGATCTGCGACTCACGGATTTCCGTAACTATCAGCAGGCGGAGCTTTCGCCGGCGCCGGGACTGAATCTGATTGTCGGCGCCAACGGCAGCGGCAAAACCAGTCTGCTGGAAGCCATCTACTTTATCGGCAGTGGCGGCCGCTCCTTTCGCGGCGGCCGGTTGTCCCGGCTGGTCCGCGACGGCGCCGACGCCGCCACCCTGTTCGCCCGCGTGGAGATTGGTGAAAACCATCACCGGCTTGGCATTCGCCGCGCCCCCGGCGGCATCCAGTCGCTGAAGCTCAATGGCGCCACGCCAGGTGCCCTGAGCGATGTGGCCGCCCTGCTTCCTGTGCTGGCGTTGCACCCCCAGTCGGTGGAGTTGATCTTCGGGCCCTCCGCTCTGCGCCGGCGGTTTCTGGACTGGGGAATGTTCCACGTGGAACATTCCTTCCTGCCGGTGTGGAAGGAAGCCAGCGCCGCCCTGAAGCAGCGCAATGCCCTGCTGCGCAGCGGCCGGGTAACCCCCCGGGAGTTGGGCTATTGGGACCAGAAACTGGCGGCCAGTTCTGATAGTATTGAACGGTTACGTGATGGGTATCTGCAGCGGCTGAAAAGCCGCTGGCTGGAAGCGATGGCGTTGCTCGCTCCGGAGATCAAAGGCGGGCTGGTTTTGCAGACCGGGCGCCGGGAGGGCGAATCCTATCTGGACGCCCTGGCCCGCTCCCGCGATGAAGATTTGCGTCGCGGGTTTACCCACACCGGCTTTCACCGTGCCGAGCTCAAGATCACGGCGGGTGGCAGCCTTGCCCGGGACCGGGTGTCCCGAGGCCAGGCCAAGATCATGACCTACGGCCTGGTGCTGGCCCAGCTTCCCCTGATCCAGGAGGCCGGGAAGGTCTGCACGCTGCTGGTGGATGATCTGGGCTCTGAACTGGATCAGACCCACCGGGCCACGTTGCTGGGGTTTCTGGCGGCGGGATCACACCAAACATTGATAACGGCGGTGGACAGGGAGCACCTGGACCCCGCTTTTGATGAGCATAAGGGCGCTGCGGCCCGAATGTTCCACGTGGAACATGGCCGTGTTCAGCGGATATCGGACGATCCATAAGGTAAAGACATGGCGGAACAAAACTACGATTCATCCAGCATTAAGGTGCTGAAGGGTCTGGACGCCGTTCGCAAACGTCCCGGCATGTACATCGGTGATACGGATGACGGCACCGGTTTGCATCACATGGTTTTCGAGGTGGTCGATAACTCCATCGACGAATCCCTGGCCGGGCACTGTTCCGAGATCCGGGTGGTCATCCATCCGGATGAATCCATCTCCGTATCGGACAACGGCCGCGGCATCCCCGTGGACATGCACACCGAAGAGGGTGTCAGCGCCGCTCAGGTGATCATGACCGTGCTGCACGCCGGCGGTAAGTTCGACGACAACTCCTACAAGGTCTCCGGGGGGCTGCACGGCGTGGGCGTTTCCGTAGTCAACGCCCTGTCCGAATCCCTGAAGCTGACCATCCGTCGCCACGGCAACGTGTATGAGCAGAGTTACCGCCACGGCGTGCCGGAAAAGCCGCTGGATACGGTGGGCACCACGGACAGCACCGGCACCGCGATTCACTTCCGGCCGTCGTCCGAGACCTTCACCAATATCGAATTCCACTACGACATCCTGGCGAAGCGGCTGCGCGAGCTGAGCTTCCTGAACTCCGGCGTGCGAATCCACCTGAAGGACGAGCGCACCGGCGACGAGGACATCTTTGAGTACGAAGGTGGTCTGAGTGCCTTCGTCACCTACCTCAACCGGAGCAAGACCGCGCTCAATGAGGTGTTCCACTTCCAGTTCGACCGGGAAGACGGCATCGCCGTGGAAGTGGCCATGCAGTGGAATGACTCCTACCAGGAGAATATTTTCTGCTTCACCAACAATATTCCCCAGCGCGACGGCGGTGCCCACCTGGCGGGCTTCCGTGCCGCGCTGACCCGTTCGCTGAATAACTACATGGACCGGGAAGGCTTCCTCAAGCGGGAAAAAGCCAACCCCACCGGCGACGACGCCCGTGAAGGCCTGACGGCGGTGATTTCCGTGAAAGTGCCGGATCCCAAGTTTTCCAGCCAGACCAAGGACAAGCTGGTCTCCTCCGAGGTGAAGACCGCCGTTGAGCAGACCATGTCCGAGAAATTTCAGGATTACCTACTGGAGCATCCCCAGGAAGCCAAGCAGATCGTCCAGAAAATCATCGACGCGGCCCGGGCCCGGGACGCGGCCCGCAAGGCCCGCGACATGACCCGCCGCAAGGGCGCCCTGGATATCGCCGGCCTGCCCGGCAAGCTGGCGGACTGCCAGGAAAAAGACCCGGCGCTTTCCGAGCTCTACATCGTGGAGGGTGATTCCGCGGGCGGCTCCGCCAAGCAGGGCCGCGACCGGAAGTACCAGGCGATCCTGCCGTTGAAGGGTAAGATTCTCAACGTGGAGAAAGCCCGCTTCGACAAGATGCTCTCCTCCCAAGAGGTAGGCACTTTGATTACCGCACTGGGCTGCGGGATCGGCCGTGATGAATACAACGTGGAAAAACTGCGCTACCACCGCATCATCATCATGACCGACGCGGACGTGGACGGCTCCCACATCCGCACCCTGCTGCTCACCTTCTTCTTCCGGCAGATGCCGGAGCTGATTGCCCGCGGCCATGTGTATATCGCCCAGCCGCCGCTCTACAAGGTCAAGAAGGGCAAGCAGGAAACCTACATCAAGGATGACCCGGCCCTGGAGGACTACCTCACCAACCTGGCGCTGGAGAAGGCCGCCCTCTACCCGGGTAACGACGCCCCGCCGGTGAGCGGTGAGCCCCTGGGCAACCTGATCGGCGAATACCGCCAGGTGATGCGCATCGTCGACCGCCAGTCCCGGGTGTTCCCGGCGCTGGTGCTCGAGCAGATGATCTACATGCCGTCCGTGGACGAGAGCAAGCTCACCGACGAAGCCTTCATGAAGCAGTGGTGCGCCGATCTGGGCGCCCGCGTGGACGCCCTCACCGACGGCAGCCAGACGTTCACCGTGAGCCCGGAGCTGGACACCGAGAGAGGCCTCTATCTGCCCCATGTGAAGGTGATCGCCCACGGGGTGCCCCGGGAGTACCGGGTGTCACTGGACTTCCTGCAATCGCCGGATTACGGGCGCATCAAGCACCTGGGCGAGACGCTCGAGGGGCTGCTGGCCAGTGACGCGGCCGTGGAGCGCGGTGAAACCCGCAAACCGATCCGCCACTTCGCCGAGGCCCTGGCCTGGCTGATGCAACAGGCCCGCCGCGGCACCAGTGTGCAGCGCTATAAGGGTCTGGGGGAGATGAACGCGGACCAGCTGTGGGAAACCACCATGGATCCCGAGTCCCGTCGGATGCTGCAGGTAACGGTGGAGGATGCGATTGCCGCGGATCAGATCTTCACCACCCTGATGGGCGACGACGTGGACCCGCGCCGCAAGTTCATTGAGTCCAATGCGCTGCAGGTGTCCAATCTGGATATCTAGAAAAAACAGAAGGGAGCAACCGGGCGGGCGCCCGGTTGCCTGGCTCTCAAACCGGCGGGGTTAAACCGCGAAATCTTCCAGCTTGGCGCCGTTTTCCAGGGCTTCGCGCAGCCACACCGGGCGCTTGCCACGGCCGGTCCAGGTTTGCGAGCTGTCGTTCGGGTTGCGGTATTTCACCTTGGCGGGCTTGCGAACGCCTGCTTTCTTCTTGCGGGCGGTGGTTTTGCGAGCCGCCTTCTTCTGCCGGCTGGCTTTTTCCTGCAGCAGGTCATCCACGGAAACGCCGAGATCCTTGGCGATCTTGGAAATTTCCGCCTGGGCGCTTTTCACCGCGTCGAGACGTTTCTTCTCGAGCTTTTTCTCAGCCTGCTTGATCAGTTTTTCCAGTTCCGCGACAGAAAGATCGTCAAGATTGATAGTCATTTTCGGTGGTCCTTAATAGATAGGGTCGGCCTTGTGCGGGAAACTGTAGTTATTATTAGAAAAAAACGCAATTACGCTTTCGGGGTTTTGGCCGGTTCACCGGGATAATGTTCAAAAATCCATTGTTCCGCCAGCCGGGTAACGGTTTTTGCGTCTTTATCCTCGGTATTAATGGGCGGGCTGATACGCAAAATAATTTCACCGGGCAAGCGCAGCCAGGAACGGGCCGGCCAGCAATCGCCGCTGTTATGACTGATCGCCACCACCGGCACCTTGTTACGGCAGGCGAGTAACGAACCGCCGTGATTAAAATGGCCCAAAGTACCGGGTTTCTGTCGGGAGCCTTCCGGATAAATCACCACCGGAATGCCGTCCTTAAGACGCTCGGCGCCCTGCTCCAAAACCGCTTTCAGTGCCGCCCTGCCCTTGCCGCGATCAATGCGAATCGGATTAAGCAGCGCCAGGCCCCAGCCGAAAAACGGCAGCCACAGCAGTTCCCGTTTCAGCACCGTGGCCTGGGGTGAGATCAATAATTGCAGATAAAAGGTTTCCCAACTGCTCTGGTGGTTGGCGATTATCACCATCGGCCCGTCCTGCAAATGCTCGCGGCCCTCCACCCGAATACGCACGCCGTTGAGACGGCCGAGCAGCCACATGGCGAAGCGGGTCCAGATATTCACAAAACGGTAACGTTGATCGCGGGGGAGAAACCAGCCAATCAGCAGGCAGTTGAGACCATGGACAATGCCCACCGCGTTGTAGATAACGAAAAACAGCACACTGCGAATGCGGATGCCCCAACTGGGCGGGCCACCGGCGGGTTCTTTCATGAAGGGTCCTTGAGAAACTGATCGACGAACCCGGCCAGGGAATCGTAAACATCCACCGGGCCCAGGGTTTCCGGCAAGCCTTTGTCGAGGGTGCGCCGGCCCTTGCCGGTCAGCACCAGCACCGGGCGGCAGCCGCGCGCGACGCCGGCTTCCAGGTCCCTCAGACTATCACCAACCATGGGGACACCGGTGACATCGCCATACTCGGCAACAATTTGGTCAATCAGTCCCGGCAACGGTTTGCGGCAGGCGCAGCCGTCGTCCGGACCGTGGGGACAGAAAAACACGCCGGAAAGCCGGGCCCCGGCGCCCTCCAGGTGGGCCGCCATGGTGCGGTGAATGGCGTCCAGGCCGGCCTGATCGAAATAGCCCCGTGCCAGCCCGGATTGGTTGGTGGCCACCACCACGCGGTACCCGGCGTGGTTAAGCCGGGCGATGGCGGCCGCGCTGCCGGGCAGCGGGCGCCACTCCTCGGGGGTTTTGATGTAGGCGTCGGAGTCTTCGTTAATCACCCCGTCGCGGTCGAGAATAACCAGTTTGGATGCGTTCATGGGCGGCAGTATATCAGGCCCGGGCACCGTATCAGGCCATGGTGTCGACGATTCCGCCTTCCACCCGCAGGGCCGCCCCGGTGGTGGCGGACGCCTGGGGCGAGGCCGCGTACACCGACATATTGGCCACCTCTTCCACTTCGGCCACCCGCTGGATGATCGAGCTGGGGCGCGCTTCCTGGATAAACTGCTTCTCCATTTCCTGCTCGGACAGGCCGCGCTGCTCCGCCATGCTCTTCAGCATCTTGCGCACGCCCTCGGAGCGGGTCGGCCCGGGCAGGATGGCGTTCACCGTGACACCGGTACCGGCCAGCACCTTGGCCAGGCCCCGGGAAATGGACTGCACGGCGGTTTTGGTCATGCCGTAGTGGACCATTTCGGTGGGAATATTCAGCGCCGATTCGCTGGACAGGAACTGAATGCGGCCCCAACCCCGGTCGCGCATGCCCCGGGCATAGTGGCGGGACAGCCGCACCGCGCTCATCACGTTGATCTGGAAGAACCGCTCCCAGTCGTCGTCGTCGATATCGAAGAAGCCCTTAGGCTCAAAGATACCCACGTTATTGACCAGGATGTCCGCCTCCGGGTGGGCGTCGATCAGCGCCTGGCAACCGTCGGCGCGCCCCAGATCGGCGGCGACGCCGACGATAGCGGCACTCTTAATGTCCTGTTTCAGAGCATCGATCGCCTCGTCCACCCGTTCCTGGGTGCGGCCGGTAATCACCACGTCCGCGCCGGCCAAGGCCAGGCCCCGGGCGATGCCGAAACCAATGCCGGCGGTGGAGCCGGAAACAATCGCTTTCTTGCCGGTGAGATCAATGCGCATGGGGACTCCTTCGAGTTAAGCGAGATTACCCAAGGAGTGGTGTCGGGAGGGCGGCTTCTCAAGGGGCCGCTGACTTTTCTACGAAGTCATGATTGTAGGAGCTTGCCTGCAAGCGAAAGGCCGGCTTTGGCCGGCCGGCAAAGGTTGCCCCGCGGAATTCCAGAGACGCTGATGGTGTTCCTGTCAGAGATGTCTCTGGGATCCTGCCGGGAGCTGCGCTCCCTTTCGCTTGCAAGCAAGCTCCTACAAGCCTTTCCTATTCCTGCAGCAGACTGATGTCGGCCACGTTGAGGAACAGGTCACGCAGGAAGGTGAGCAGCGCCAGGCGGTTGTCGCGCACCGCCGGGTCCTCCGCCATCACCATCACCTGGTCGAAGAAGGCGTCCACCGGCTCGCGCAGTTCGGCGAGCAGTGCCAGCACCGCTTCGTAGTTGCCCTCTTCCAGCAACGGCTCGGAGCGGGCGTAGGCGTCCACCACCATGTCGGTGAGGGTCTGCTCCGCCTCTTCCTCCAGCAGGGCACCGTCGATCTCTTCCGGCGGCGCTCTGTCCAGTTTGGCGAGGATGTTGGACACGCGCTTGTTGGCGGCCGCCAGGGCCTGGGCTTCGTCGCGGTTCTGGAACGCCGCCACCGCCCGCACCCGGCGGTCGAAATCCAGCGGTCGGCGGCAGGCTTCGTCGAGGGCCAGCACCGACAGGATCACCGGCGTGGCGAAGCCCTGCTCCTGGTACATGGCGCGGTAGCGGCCTTTGACGAAGTCGAAGGCCTCGTCCACCCGGTCGGCGTCGATGCGCTGGCCGAGGGCCACCGCCGCCTGGTCGAGCAGGTCGCGCAGGTCCAGCGGCAGCTGGTTGTCGATGATGATGCGCAGGATGCCCAGGGTGGCGCGGCGCAGCGCGTAGGGGTCCTTGGTGCCGGAGGGCTTCTGGCCGATGCCGAAGATGCCCACCAGGGTGTCGATCTTGTCCGCCAGGGACACCGCCTGGCCGGTTTTGGTGCGCGGCAGCCCGTCGCCGGCGAAGCGCGGCAAATACTGCTCGTGCAGCGCCTGGGCCAGCTCTTCGGGCAGACCTTCATTGCGGGCCAGGTAATAGCCCATCACGCCCTGCATGGTGTCGAACTCGTACACCATCTCGCTGTTCAGATCCGCCTTGCTGAGGGCGCCGGCGCGGCGCGCCAGGTTGGCGTCGCCGCCGATGCGGTCGGCGATCTCGCCGGCCAGCCAGCCGATGCGGTCGCACTTGTCCGCCAGAGTGCCCAGCTTCTGCTGGAACACCACCTGGGCGAGGCCCTGGGCGTGCTGTTCCAGGGGCTTGCGGCAGTCGTTGTCGTAGAAGAAGGCGGCGTCGGCCAGGCGCGGGCGGATCACCTTCTCGTTGCCGGCGATCACCTTCTGCGGATCGCGGGATTCGATATTGCTGATGGTGATGAAATGCGGGGTCAGCTTGCCGTTGGCGTCGAGCACCGGGAAATACTTCTGGTGCTCTTCCATGGCGGTGATCAAGGCTTCCTGGGGCACGCGCAGGAAGTCGTCGTCGAACCGGCCGGCAAGTGCCACCGGCCACTCCACCAGAGCGGTGACCTCGTCGAGCAGATCCTCATCCAGATGGGCCTGGCCGCCGGCGTCGCGGCCGGCCTGCTCGGCCTGCTGGCGAATCATTTCCCGGCGGCGCGGGAAGTCGGCGATTACCTTGCCGTCCTGCTCCAGGCGGGTGGCGTAGTCGCCCGCTTCGCTCAACTCGATGGCGTCCGGCGCGTGGAAGCGGTGGCCCCGGGAGGTGCGCCCGGCGCGCTGATCGAGCAATTCGAAATCAATCACGTCGCTACCGTACAGCGCCACCAGCCAGTGCACCGGGCGCACGAACTGCACCTTGCGGCGCCCCCAGCGCATGCGTTTGGGAATCGGCAGCTTGTTGACCGCCTGGGCGAGAAAGTCCGGCACCAGCTCCACGGTGGGCCGGCCGGCTTCGGTGAGTTGGGCGAACAGCCGCTCGCCCTTGTCGGTGTCGCGGCGGTCCAGCTGGTCCACGCTCAGGCCCACGGAGGCGGCGAAGCCTTCGGCGGCCTTGGTGGGTTGGCCGTCGGCGTCGTAGGCGGCCTGCAGGGCCGGGCCCAGGCGTTCCACCTGGCGATCCGCCTGTTTGTCGGCCAGATCGCGCACCAGCACCGCCAGACGGCGCGGCGCGGCGAAGCTTTCCACCGCCCCGTGCGCCAGGCCGGCGTCGTCCAGCTGGCGCACCAGTTCCTCGGTGAGGGCGGCGCTCAGATCCGGCAGAGCCTTGGGGGGCAGCTCTTCGGTACCCAGTTCAATCAACAAATCCCGCTTGGCCATATCGTTCGCCATGATTACTTGCCCCCTTTCTGTTTCTTGGCGGCTTTATCGTCCTGTTGCTGCAGCTGCGCCTCCACTTCCTGGCGGATGTCGTCGGCGGCCATCGGAAAGCCCAGCGCGCGGCGGGCGTCGAAATAGGCCTGGGCCACGGCCCGGGCCAGGGTGCGCACGCGCAGAATGAAGCGCTGCCGCTCGGTGACCGAAATCGCCTTGCGCGCGTCCAGCAGATTGAAAGTGTGGGAGGCCTTGAGCACGTACTCGTAGGCGGGCAGCGGCAGCCCGGCCTCGATCAGCTTGCCGGATTCCGCCTCGAACAGGTCGAACTGATTGAACAGCGCTTCCACGTTGGCGTGTTCGAAGTTGAAGGTGGACATCTCCACCTCGTTCTGCAGGAAGACGTCGCCGTAGGTGACCTTGCCGAAGGGGCCGTCGGACCACACCAGGTCGTACACCGAGTCCACGTTCTGCAGGTACATGGCGAGCCGTTCCAGGCCGTAGGTGATCTCGCCGGTGACCGGGTAGCAGTCGATGCCGCCGACCTGCTGGAAGTAGGTGAACTGGGTCACCTCCATGCCGTCCAGCCAGATTTCCCAGCCCAGGCCCCAGGCGCCCAGGGTGGGCGATTCCCAGTTGTCTTCCACGAAGCGGATGTCATGGGTGAGCGGATCGAAACCGAGGCGGCGCAGGGAATCCAGATACAGCTCCTGGATGTTGTCCGGCGACGGCTTGAGCACCACCTGGAACTGGTAGTAATGCTGCAGCCGGTTGGGGTTCTCGCCGTAGCGGCCGTCGGTGGGCCGCCGGGACGGCTGCACGTAGGCGCTGTTCCAGTTTTCCGGGCCGATCGCGCGCAGGAAGGTGCTGGGGTGGAAGGTGCCGGCCCCCACTTCCATATCCAGGGGCTGGACGATCACGCAGCCCTGCTCCGCCCAGTACTGTTGCAGGGCCAGAATCAGGCCCTGGAAGGTGCTTGTATCCGCTTGCGGTTGATCCGCCATGGTGGTTCCCGTTCTTCCAAGCTCTGTGAAAATAAAGGGGCAAGTATAGCGTCCCCCAGGGGCCGGTGATACCGTGCTACCCACCGATACGCCTGGAAACACGGGGGTTTGACCATGGAGCGTTGTCCCTGGTGCGGCACGGATCCGCTCTACGTGGCCTACCACGACCAAGAGTGGGGCGTGCCCGAGCACGACGACCGCCGTCTGTTTGAGTTCCTGATTCTCGAGGGCGCCCAGGCGGGTCTGAGCTGGATCACCGTGTTGCGAAAGCGGGAAAACTACCGCAAGGCGATGGACGGCTTCGACCCGGAGAAAATCGCCCGCTACGACGACGCCAAAATCGCCGCCCTGCTCCAGGACACCGGCCTGATCCGCAACCGCCTGAAAATGGGCGCCGCGGTGGGCAACGCCCGCGCCTATCTCGACCTGCGCGACGCCGGCACCAGCCTGGACAGTTTCGTCTGGGATTTCGTCGACGGCGAGCCGCGCATCAACCGCTTCCGCTCCCTCTCCGAGGTGCCGGCGGTGACCCCCGAAGCCGAGGCGCTCAGCAAGGCGCTCAAGAAACAGGGCTTCCGTTTCGTCGGCCCGACCATCATGTACGCCTTCATGCAGGCCGCCGGCCTGGTCAACGATCATCTGGTCAGCTGCCCCCGGCACCGCCAGCTGGCTTGACCCCGGTCACAGCCTCAACCCACTTTTACAAACGGCGCCCGAAGCTGGTACGGCACTTGCTGTGTATCGGGGGAACGGAGGCCCCATGAAACCACTATTGATTCTGCAAACCGGTAGCACCTACCCCGCCCTGCAACGGCATTACGGCGATTTCCCCGACTGGATCCGGCAGGGTCTCGGTGACCAGGCACCGGTGACCGTGGTGGACGCCCGTGACGGCCAGCCCCTGCCGGGCGCGGCGGGCTTCAGCGGCGTGGTGATCACCGGTTCCCATCACATGGTCACGGACGAAGCCGGCTGGATGCGACACCTGATGCACTGGCTGGAAGCCACCCTGCAACTGGCCGAGGCACCGCCGCTGCTGGGCATCTGCTTCGGGCACCAGCTTCTCGCCCACACCCTGGGCGGCGAAGTGGGCGACCACCCCCAGGGCATGGAAGTGGGGACCGTGGCGTTGCGCACCACCAGCGCGGCCCGCGGCGACCCCTTGCTGGCGGCGTTCTGCGATCAGCCCTGGGCGCAGATGATGCACCGCCAATCGGTGCTCACCGCGCCCGCCGGCGTCGAGGTGCTGGCCAGCAACGGGCACGGAAGCTGCCAGGCGTTCCGCTACGGTCACGGCGCCTGGGGCTGCCAGTTCCATCCGGAATTCAGCGCCGATGTGACGCGGGCCTATCTGCAGGCGATGCGCGGGCAGCAGCTCAGCGACCAACAGGTGGACGACCTGCTGCCCAGCGTCCGCGAGTGCCCCCAGGCCGGTGCGGTGCTGGCGCATTTCGCCAACCAGGCGGTGCCGGCGGCGGCGTAGCGGTTCAGAGGCGCCTTAGTCCTGGCCGCCGAACACCGCGCCGATCAGCGCGCTGCCCCGGCTCACCGGATCCTGCCGGATCAGGGCTTCCTGGGTGCCGATCTCCGTGTACAGCCGCTCCAGGCTGGTGTCGATCACGTAGTTTTCCAGATTCAGGTCCGGTTTGTCGGCCATCGGCAGGCGGTTGTAGGCGTTCAGCAACGTCTGATACTGGTCGTAGAAGCCGGTTTCCCGAAGGCTGCTTTCGATGATCGGCCGGTACCGCTCGGTGAGGCTGGCTTCGGTGCGGCCGCGAAAGTAATCGGTGGCGGCGGTGTCGCCGCCGCGCACGATGCCCAGGGCGTCGGTCACCGTCATCTCCTGGATCGCGTCCTTGAACACCGGTGCGGCTTCCGCGGCGGCGTTCTCGGCGCCCCGGTTCATGGCGTCGCGGACCTGGTCCACGTAGCGCCCCAGGCCGATACGCTCGAGATTGCCGGCCACCGATTCCACCGTGGCGGGGAGCGGCAGGTCGAAGGCGCCGCTGCTGGAGAGTTTGCTGGTGGCCCGGTCCGAGCTGATCGACAGCGTCTCCTTGATGGCCCCGGCCAGGCGGCTGTCGGTGTCGTAGCCGGCGGCCTTGGCGACCTGATTGCCCTGCTCGATCCACGGCGCCAGGGCGTCCATGTTCTGGCAGGCGCTCAGGGTGAACAACGCCGCGCTGGCCAGTAGAACCCGTTTCATAGCTTTCCTTCCCTTCCGATGAATTGGTGTAGCATGCCCGCTGGACCGCGCCGCTAGAAGAACGAGCCCGTAATGAGCGATTTTTACCGTGAGCAGCACAAACTGCGGCTCGCTTACATGCCCTGGCTGTACCCGCGTCTCAAGCCCCGCCACCGCGATTGGGCCGTGCCCTGGCAGGCCGAGCTGCAGCGGCAATGGTCCATTCTGGAGACCGTGCACTTCGGCGTGCACTGTTTTGTGGCGCCCCAGGCACGGCTGTTCGCGGAACCCGGCCGGGATATCCACGTCGGCGACGGCAGCCACATCGCCGCGGACTGTGTACTGCACGGCCCGCTGCGCCTGGGCGCGTCGGTCAGCCTCAACCATCACGTGACCCTGGAGGGGGGCGCCGCCGGGATTGAGATCGGTGACCATACCCGCGTCGCCGCCTACTGTACCTTATACGCCTTCGACCACGGTATGGACGCGGCCGCCCTGGTGCGTGAACAGCCGGTGCGCTCCCGGGGGATCCGCATCGGCCGCGACGTCTGGCTGGGCGCCCGGGTGGGCGTGGTCGACGGCGTCACCATCGGCGACCACGCGGTGGTGGGCATGGGGGCGGTGGTCACCCGCGACGTGCCCGCCTGGACCATCGTCGCCGGCAATCCCGCCCGTGTGATCGGCCACCGGCCGGGGGCACCCATTCACCGGGGCGGTGCCCCGCGACACGGAGAGACGCCATGAGTACCAGTGTTTTTTCACTGCTGGTAAAACGCCGCTTCGGGCCTTTTTTCTTTACCCAGTTTCTGGGTGCCTTCAACGACAACGTGTTCCGCCAGGCGCTGATTCTGCTGATCGCCTCCGGGGTGGTCGCCGGCACCGAGGTGAACACCCTGAACAACGTGGCCCTGGCGTTGTTCATCCTGCCGTTCTTCCTGTTCTCGGCGCTGGCCGGGCAGCTCGCCGACAAGTACGACCGGGCCATGCTGGTGCGGCGCATCAAGCTGGTGGAAATCTTCATCATGACGTTCGCGGCGGTGGGCTTTTTCTTCAACGCCGTCTATTTCCTTCTGGCGGTGCTGTTCTGCATGGGCCTGCAGTCCACCTTCTTCGGCCCCATCAAGTACTCGATCATTCCCCAGCACTTGCCGTCCCGGGAGCTGGTGTCCGGCAACGCTCTGGTGGAAATGGGCACCTTTCTGGCGATTCTGCTCGGCTCGATTTCCGGGGTGCTGCTGAAAATGGACGCCGCCGACCCGCTGATCGTGTCCGCGGTGGTGGTGGGCCTGGCGGCGCTGGGGTATCTGGCCGCCCGTGGCATTCCCAAGGCGCCGGCCGCCGACCCGGGGATGAAGATCAACTGGAATCTGTGGCGGGAAACCTGGCATATCGTCGGCTACGCACGGGAGGTGAAATCGGTGTGGATGTGCGTGCTGGGCATTTGCTGGTTCTGGTTTCTCGGCGCCGCCTACACCACCCAGCTCAAGGTCTACGTGGACGACTATCTGCTCGGCACCGACGGCCTCTATGCCTTGCTGCTGGGCACCTTTTCCGTGGGCATCGGGCTGGGCTCCTACCTGTGCGAGAAAATGTCCGGCCACCGCGTGGAGCTGGGCCTGGTGCCGCTGGGTTCGATCGGCCTGAGCGCCTTCGGCATTGACCTGTTCTTCTCCTACGCCGGCCTGCCCAAGGATGTGTCGGTGGACATCGCCGCCTTCCTGCAACAGCCGGCCGGCTGGCGGGTGATGGTGGATCTGCTCGGCATCGGGGTGTTCGGCGGCTTCTATATCGTGCCGCTGTTCGCGCTGATCCAGCAGCGTTCCAACCCCAGCCATCTGGCGCGCATCATCGCCGCCAACAATATTCTCAATTCCCTGTTCATGGTGGGTTCGGCGGTGGCGGGTATCGTGCTGGTCGGCGTGCTCAATCTCACCGTACCGGAGTTCTTCCTGGTGCTGTCGCTGGCCAATGTGCTGGTGGCCGCCTACATCTACACCCGGGTGCCGGAGTTCCTGATCCGCCTGCTGGTGTGGATGCTCACCAATGTGCTGTACCGCATCAAGGAACAGGGCATGGAGAACATTCCGGACGAAGGCCCCTGCCTGCTGGTGTGCAACCACGTCAGCTATGTGGATGCGTTGCTGCTGGGCGGCGCCGTGCGCCGGCCGGTGCGTTTCGTGATGGCCAAGCCGATCTACGATTTGCCGTTGATGAACTATATCTTCCGGACCGGCAAGGCGATTCCGATCGATTCCAAGGAGCGTAATCCGGAGATTTACCAGCAGGCGTTCGAGCGCATCAACGAGGAACTGGCGGACGGCCAGGTGGTGTGCATCTTCCCGGAAGGCAAGCTGACCCGGGACGGTGAGCTGGCGGAATTCAAAACCGGGATGGAAAAAATTGTAAATGAAAATCGGGTTCCGGTAATTCCCATGGCACTCTCCGGTCTATGGGGTAGCTTCTTCAGCCACAAGGGCGGCCCGGCGTTGACCCGGCTGCCGAAGCGTTTCTGGTCCCGCGTGAAGCTCAACGTGGGCGAAGCGGTAACCGCCGACCAGGTGGCGTCGCAGGACATGCGGCGTCGGGTGCTCGGGTTACGGGAACGCCCGTGATCCGCCCGGGTCTCAGGATCCAAGAACCGATACGATTAAAGAGGATAACCATGCGACGTATTCTGATAGCTCTGAGTCTGCTTTTCACCTTCACGGCCAGCCACGCGAGCAATGTGGAAATTCAGCATGTGTTCGGTTGGATCGAAAACGCCACGCTGGAACCCTGGGGCGTGAAAGTGAAAAGCAAACTCGACACCGGTGCCCTCACGTCTTCCCTGCACGCCCGCAACATTGAACGTTTTGAAAAAGACGGCGAGGAGTGGGTGCGCTTTGAAGTGAACGTGGAAGACCAGGACGAAGACGAAAAAGTGTCGCGCAAGTTCGAGCGCCCGCTCTATCGCGATGTGATTATTCGCGGTGCCGGTGGTGAAGAGCGCCGTCCGGTGGTGCTGATGGAAATCTGTTTCGGCGATACCGTGCACGAAGAGCAGTTCAGCCTGGAAAACCGCAGCGACATGATCTATCCGGTGCTGATCGGCCGCCGCACCATCCAACATCTGGGTGTGGTGGACGTGACCAACACCTTCATGCACGAACCGCAGTGCGATGAAGACAGCCCGGTGGAAAAATTCGACAAGGACAACACCGACGAAGACATCGGCGCCTGAGTAAACCAGGCGCCTCACTGGCACGGGCCGGCGTCAGGCCACGCGGGTGAACACCTGCAGGATATTGCCCAGCCGGGCAGTGAGCTTGTCGCCGGAGGCCAGCGGGCCGACCCCGGCCGGCGTGCCGGTAAAGATCAGGTCGCCGGGCTCCAGCGTGAACACCTGATTGATCTGTGCGATCAGTTCAAAGGTCGGGAACAGCATCTGCCCGGTATGGCCGTGTTGGCGGCTTTCGCCGTTCACTTCCAGAGACACTTCCAGATTCTGCCGCACTGAAATGCCGCGGGCGTCGATAAACCCGGACACCGGTGCGCCGCCGTCGAAACCCTTTGCCCGTTCCCAGGGATGGCCTTTTTCCTTTAGCCGGCTCTGCAAGTCACGCAGGGTCAGATCCAGGCCGACCCCGTAGGCGGCGATGGCGAAGCGAATGGTTTCCAGGTCGGTTTCGCCGCTCAGGCGCTCACCGATCATCACCACCATTTCCACCTCGTGGTGCACCGGGCCCTGTCCCTGGGGCAGCACCAGCGGTTCGTGCAGGCTGCACAGGGCGGTGGCCGGTTTCATGAACAGCAGAGGTTCCTCGGGCACGTCATTGCCCAGCTCGCGGGCGTGCTCCGCGTAGTTTCTTCCCACGCAGACGCACTTGCCCAGCGGCATTTCCATGGGCGAGCCGTCGATCCAGCGATGAACGTAGGCGGATTCCGGTCGCGCTTTCAGCGTGTGGGCATCAAACATCGAACAATTTTCCGGGGTTCATCACGTTGTTGGGATCGAAAACCGCTTTCACCGCTTTCATATAAGCGATTTCCTCTTCACTGCGGGAATACGACAGATAAGGCTTCTTGGTCATGCCCACGCCGTGCTCGGCGGAAATCGAGCCGTCGTACTTCTGCACGATCTCGAACACCCATTTGGACACATCGCCGCATTGGCGGAAAAAATCTTCCTTGGGCAGGTCCGCCGGCTTGAGAATATTCAGGTGCATGTTGCCGTCACCGATATGCCCGAACCAGACGATCTCGAAATCCGGGTAGGCGTCCTGCACCACTTTGTCCACGTCCTCGACGAAATCCGGCACCTTGGAGACGGTCACGGAAATATCGTTTTTATAGGGTGTGTGCGGCGCGATCGATTCGGAGATACGTTCGCGCAACTGCCACAGCTGTTCCAGCTGGCCCAGCGACTGGCTCATCACCCCGTCCAGCACCCAGCCCTGCTCCACGCAGTGCTCGAAAATCTCCATGGCCCGTTCGCCGGTGTGTTCGGAAAGCTGCTCGAATTCCAGCAGGCAGTAGAACGGACAATCGCTGTCGAAGGGTTTGGCCACCCCGTGCTCGAGCACATGGGCCATGGCCTTATCGGAAAAGAACTCAAACGCGGTCAGATCAATGTCCTTCTGAAACGCGTGCAGCACTTTCATGACTTCGCGGAAACCGGGCGCGCCCAGCACCAGGGCGGTGAGGTCCTTGGGCCGGCGGGCCAGCTTCACGGTGGCTTCCACCACGAAGCCCAGGGTGCCTTCGGAGCCGATGAACAGGTGGCGGAAGTCGTAGCCGGTGGCGTTCTTGATCAGGCCCTTGTTGAGGTCCAGCAGTTCACCCCGGCCGGTGACCACCTTGAGGCCGGTGATCCAGTCCCGGGTCATGCCGTAGCGGATCACCTTGATGCCGCCGGCGTTGGTGTTGATGTTGCCGCCGATCTGGCTGGAGCCGGCGGAGGCGAAGTCCACCGGGTAGAACAGCTCCTTGCTGTCGGCGAATTCCTGCAGCTGCTGGGTGACCACCCCCGGCTGCACCGTGACCGACCGGTCGTACTCGTTGAAGTCGAGCACCCGGTTCATCCGGTCGAACGCCACCACCAGCTCGCCGTTGGCGGCCACCGCCCCGGCGGACAGGCCGGTGCGGCCCCCGGAGGGCACCAGGTGCAGGCCGTGTTCATTGGCGATCTCCACGATCTGCTGCACTTCTTCGGTGGTTTCCGGCAGCACCACGGCGCTGGGCGCCGGCGCCCAGACCTTGGTCCAGTCCACCCCGTAGCGCTGGGCGCTGTCCGGATCGGTGAGGCAGCGCTTGCCAAGAAGCGCGCTGAGCTGGTCCAGGGCGGCGTGGGCGAGGGAGGTCATCGGCAACTCCAAAGGTCTTCAAGTCAACTTGAGCATTCAACATGTGCACGGGGGCTCCGGAATGGGTCTCATCCGGGGCGGGCTATGATACCATACGCGCCCATTTAACCCGCTACAGAGACCACCCATGGCCAACACTTCTCTTGAGAAGGACAAGATCCGCATCCTCCTGCTCGAGGGCGTCCACCAGAACTCGGTGGATAATCTGAAGGCGCACGGCTACAGCAACGTGGAGCTTCTGCCCACCGCGCTCACCGGCGACGACCTCAAGGACGCCATCAAGGACGCCCATTTTGTCGGCATCCGCTCGCGCACCCAGCTCACCGAGGAGGTCTTCCAGGCCGCCGAAAAGTTGATCGGCGTGGGCTGTTTCTGTATCGGCACCAACCAGGTGGATTTGAAGGCCGCCCTCAAGCGCGGCATTCCGGTGTTCAACGCGCCCTACTCCAACACCCGCTCGGTGGCGGAGTTGGTGATCGCTCACACCGTCAACCTGATGCGCGGCATTCCCGAAAAGAACGCGGTGGCCCACCGCGGCGGCTGGCTGAAATCCGCCAAGGACAGCTACGAGATCCGCGGCAAGAAGCTGGGCATCGTCGGCTACGGCAACATCGGCGCCCAGGTCTCGGTGCTGGCGGAATCCATGGGCATGAAGGTGTACTTCTACGACGTGGTCTCCAAGCTGCCGATGGGCAACGCGGAACAGGTGGGCAGCCTCAATGACCTGCTCGGCCTGGCCGACGTGGTCAGCCTGCACGTGCCGGACACCGCCGCCACCCGCTGGATGATCCGCGAAGAGCAGATTCGCGCCATGAAGCCCAAGAGCTATCTGATCAACTACGCCCGGGGCAAGGTGGTGGACATCGAGGCGCTGGCCGCCGCGCTGCGCGACAAGCACCTGCTCGGCGCCGCCATCGACGTGTTCCCGGAAGAGCCCAAGGGCAACGACGACGAGTTCATCAGCCCGCTGCGCGAATTCGACAACGTGATCCTGACCCCGCACATCGGTGGTTCCACCCATGAGGCCCAGGAAAACATCGGCACCGAAGTGTCCGAGAAGCTGATCCGCTACTCCGACAACGGCTCCACCCTGAGCGCGGTGAACTTCCCGGAGGTGGCCCTGCCGTCGCACCCGGACATGCACCGTCTGCTGCATATCCACCGCAACATTCCCGGCATCCTCACCCAGATCAACACCGTGTTCTCCGAGAACGACATCAACATCTGCGGCCAGTACCTGCAGACCAATGAAGAGATCGGCTACGTGGTGATCGACGTGAACAAGGGCTACAGCCAACTGGCCCTGGAAAAGCTGCGCACCATCGAAGGCACCATCCGTACCCGCGTGCTGTTCTAGCGTCTCGACAATAAGCCGGAGCCGGGCTACCTTGCCCGCTCCGGTTTTTTTATGGCGCCGCGGTCTATGAGAATAAGCCCGCCAGGATACGTGCTGGTCAGAAACGGCGTCGCGCTGTTGCTGGCCATGGTGCTATTGAGCGGCTGCGCCACCCGCTCCCTGTTCCAGCCCTACCCGTCCCAGGCGCGCGCCTGGACCGCCGACATGGCGGCGGACGGGCCCGCCCCGTTGCTGAGAAAAGGTGTCGACAGCCGGGACGGCGTGCTCTACCTGCAGGAACTGGGCCGGGTGCGCCAGCTGAGCGGCGCCATCGAAGACAGCGAGAGCGCCTTTCGCCGCGCCTTCGGTCATTACGACGAAACGGACGCCGCCGCCCGGCTGCGCGCCTCCAGCCTGGTGAGCAATACCGGCGCCCTGCTGGTTAACGACAACGCCCGCCCCTACGTGGCGCCGGACTACGAGCGCATTTTCGCGCACGCCTACCAGGCCCTGAATTACTGGCGTGAGAACGACGTCACCGCCACCGCCGTGGAACTGCGCGCCGCCGCCAACGAGCAGCGGGCGGCCGCCAACCGGCGCGATGACGAGATCGCCGCCGCCCAGGAGGCGGCGCGGGACGAAGGGGTGCAACCGGCCGATTTCGACAGCCACTTCGCCGGCCTGGACGCCGCCGCCGGCGAGGTCAAGGCGAGCTTCCAGAACGCCTGGACCTTCTATCTCTCGGCCCTGTTCTGGGAGGCCCACGGCGAATACAACGACGCCCTGGTGGACTACAAGAAAGCGCTGGAGATCCACCCGGATTCCGCCATGCTGCAGGAGGATGTGGCGCGCCTGTCCCGCGCCCAGGACGGCCGGGTGGAACGCGACAAGGGCCTGGTGGCGGTGGTCTATGAGCAGGGTCTGGTGCCCGCCCGCCGCGAGCTGAGCCTGCCGATCCCCACGCCGCACGGCCTCTTCGCGGTGGCCTTCCCGACCTACAGCGCCGCCGACAAGCCGCGCCCGGCGCCGCTCACCGTGGCCGTCGGCGACACCACGGCGCGCACCGAAGTGCTCACCGACGTGGGCGGGCTGGCCGCGCGCCATTTGCGCGAACAACTGCCCGGCATGCTGGTGCGGCAGACGCTGCGTGCCACCACCAAGTACAATCTGCAGAAGAAAGCCAACGACGATTTCGGTCCGGTGGGCGCCATCCTCACGCAGATCTTCAATGTGGTCAGCGAGCAGGCCGACCTGCGCAGCTGGTTGAGCCTGCCCGCCTACGCCCAGGCCACCCGCCTGATGTTGCCGCTCGGCGAGCACCGCCTTCAGTTGAGCACACCCGGTGGCGGTGCTAGTTTGACGGTTCCCGTGGTGGAACAGGGCGTGACCGTGATTCACGTGGTGGCCACCCCCGGCCGCCTTATAACCCGCGTGTTACCCGTTCAGGAGGGCCCGTTATGAAAGCTCCGTTTACCGCTCTGGCCGCCGTCGTGCTGGCGGTGGTCCTGGCGGGCTGTTCCGCCAGTAATATGGCCCGCCCCGGCGACGACGGCGAACCGCGCCTGTACTCCAACAACAGCACCCTGGCCAACCGCCTTTCGGTGGAAGCGCTGCAGGACAAAAAAGTCGGCGACCTGCTGTACGTGCAGGCGACGTTGGAAAACGGCTGGAAATTTGAACTGGATTTCCAATACAAGATCAAATGGTTCGATCGGGACGGGTTTGAAGTGGCTCCGGAATCCCAGCCCTGGCGGCAACTGGTGATGGCCGGTCGCAGCCAGAACAATGTCCAGGCGGTGGCCCCCAACCCCAGCGCCGTCCGTTATGAAATCTGGGTGCGCGAATAACGCCCCGGACGCCATTCAGGTTCCTTAAGGAGAAACACATGGTTCGCGTATTTTCACTGCTCGCCCTGGCTATGGCGCTGATGCTTTCCGGCTGTGCGTCCCGGGTGGATTACGGCGACGCCCAGGCCCGTGAAACGGTGACCGCCGATTTCGGCTCCACCGATCTGCAGATGATCGCCACCAAGATGGTGGACGACATGATGGTGTTCCCGCCGATCGTGGAAATGACCCGCGACCGCCGCCCGGTACTGTTCGTTGATCGCATCAAGAACAAGACCAGCGAGCACATCGACACCGAGTCCGTCACCGACACCATCCAGTCCAAGCTGATCAACTCCGGCAAGTTCCGCTTCGTGGATATGTCCGTGGTCGACCGGGTACGCGAACAACTGGAGTACCAGCAGGATTCCGGCATGGTGGACCAGGCCAGCGCCGCCCAGATGGGCCGCCAGATCGGCGCCGAGTTCATGCTCTACGGCAACCTGTCCTCGATCGTGAAGCGCGACGACAGCACCAAGGATGTCTACTACAAGTTCACCCTGAAACTGCTGAACATCCAGAGCGGCATTATTGAGTGGTCCGGCGAGAAGGAAATCCGCAAGACCCGCAAACGCAGCCTGTTCGGCTTCTGAACACCCTGGCACCAGGGAGAGGAACCATGTTCAAGCGTTTTTGTTTGCTCGTGCTGATGGCGGCGCTGGCCGCCGGCACCGCCTCAGCGGCACAGACCCGCGAGGTCACCGCCCGCGGCTACGGCGACAACCCGGAACAGGCGGTCACCAATGCGCTGGTGGCGGCGGTGCGCCAGGCCGGCGGCGTGACGCTGTCGGTGAACCCGGATTTCCGCCGCCAGGTGAGCGAATGGGTGATCCAGCGCCAGGGCGACGTCACCACCTGGACCGGCAGCCGCACCTCGGTGGCGGAGCCGCGCCTGCCCACGCTGGGCAGCCTGGACAGCTACGAGGTGACGGCCGTCACCCAGGAAGACAACGCCCTGTGGCGCGCGGACGTGAAAGCGGTGCTGCTGCTCCAGAAGGCGCCGGGCCCGGACCGCTCCCATCTGCCGGCCATCGTGGTGGCGCCGTTCACCAGCGACGCCAGCGAATACACCCTGGGTGAGACCACCCTGTCGGCGGCGGAAGTGCGCCGCCAGCTGCACGCCAATCTGATCGACGCCTTCGCCCAGTCCGGTCGTTTCCGTGTGCTCGACCGCACCAACCTGGATCTGCGCGAGGCCGAGCAGGCGTTGCTGCGCGACGGCGCCGGCGAGCCCCGGGAGCTGTTGCGCCTGGGCAAAACCAAAGGCGCCGACCTGCTGCTGGTGGGGCATATCGAAGCGTTCGACATCGGCGACCACGAGCGCACCTTCTACGGCGCCCGCTTTCAGGGGTACGAACCCTATGTGCGCCTGCGCTACCGGCTGATCGACGCTGCTGGCGGTGAAGTGCTGGAGGCGGGCCTGTACGACTGGCAGCAGTCCGAAGCCAGCGTTCGGCAACTGGCCCGGCAACAGAAGCTGGACCATCGCAACCATCCGGAACGGCTCGCCGACCTGGTGTACCCGCGCATCGCCCGGGCCCTGGCGGCGGCGGCCTCCGACACCCTGTACCCGGTGCAGGTGCTGAAAAGCGACGGCGACCGGGTGTACCTGAGCCACGGCCAGGGCCGCCTGGAAACGGACACCATTCTCAATGTGTACCGGCCGGTGGAGTCGCTGGAAGACCCCCAGACCGGCCTCACCATCCGCATGGAAAGCGACGCCCTCGCCAGTCTGCGGGTCACCGAAGTGCGCCCGGATTACGCAGTGGCGCGCCTCACCCAGGGCGACGGCGTGCCGAGGCCCGGTGACCGGGTGCGCGCCCCACACACTGGCCGGGACACCGCCACCGACATGGAGCAACCCGCCGGCCAACCGGAGAGCCCGGGCTCCTCGCCCATGCCGTTGAACTGGGACTGACCCTGAATGGGCGGCTACTTCAATCAGGCGTTGATATTGCTGGCGGCGGCGGTGCTGCTGCTGCCGTTGTTTCAGCGCCTCGGGCTGGGCAGCATTCTCGGCTATCTGGCCGCCGGCATTGCCATCGGGCCGCTGGGCCTGGGGCTGATTCCCGGCGCCGAGGCGGTGCTGCACTTCGCCGAGCTGGGCGTGGTGCTGATGCTGTTCCTGGTCGGCCTGGAGCTGGCCCCGGAGCAGCTCTGGGCGCAGCGGCGGCGGTTGCTCGGGTTGGGCGCCAGCCAGATGCTGTTCAGCGCCGCCCTGCTCACCGGTTTCTTCTTCGCCCTGGGCCAGCCCGGCCCGGCCGCCCTGGCGATCGGCGCCACCCTGGCGCTGTCGTCCACCGCCTTCGCGGTACAGATGCTGGTGGAAACCAATCAGCTGGGTACGCCCCAGGGCCGTAACGCCTTCTCGATTCTGCTGTTCCAGGACCTGGCGGTGATTCCGCTGCTGTTGCTGCTGCCGGTGCTGGCCGGCGGTGGCGCCGGCGACGCCCAGCCCAACCTGCTGGTGGGCGTGCTGGTGCTGGCCCTGATGTGGCTGGCCGGGCGCTACCTGCTCAACCCCTGGTTGGGCTGGCTGGCGCGGCTGCACAACCGGGAGCTGATGACCGCCACCGCCCTGCTGCTGGTCCTCGGCGCCGCCGAGCTGATGGAAACCCTGCATCTCTCCATGGGTCTGGGCGCCTTCGTGGCCGGCATGCTGCTCGCCAACTCCCCCTACCGGGAGCAGCTGGACACCGATATTCAGCCGTTCAAGGGCATGCTGCTGGGGCTGTTCTTCATCGCCATCGGCATGACCATGGACCTGCGCCTGCTGGCGGCGTCCCCCTGGTCGATCCTGGCCATGGGCGCGGCCCTGCTGGGGATCAAAACCCTGGTGCTGTTCGGCATTGCCCGGGCCTTGAAGGTGGGCGGCCGCGACGCCCTGCGGGTCGGCCTGCTGCTCAGCCAGGGCGGCGAATTCGCCTTCGTGCTGTTCACCCAGGCCGGGGCGCTCAACCTGCTGCCGACGGAGATGATCGCCCGGCTCAACCTGGTGGTGGCCCTCTCCATGGCCGCCACGCCGCTGCTGCTGAAACTGGTCCAGCGGCTCTGGCCGGCGCCCAAGACCGGCCACCGCAGCACCGAGGACGAGCCCGCGCCGCACGGCCAGCCGGCGGTGATCGTGGCCGGCTTCGGCCGCTTCGGGCAGATCATCGGCCGGATCCTGGTCAGCCGCCGCATTCCGTTCACCGCGCTGGACTCCAACCCGGACCACATCGACACCGTGCGCCGGTTCGGCAACGAGGTGTACTTCGGCGACGTCACCCGGCTCGACCTGCTGCACACCGCCGGGCTGCAGCACGCCCGCATCATGGTGCTGGCGATCGACGACGTGCAGGCGTCGCTGCGCGCCGTGCGCCTGATCCGCGAGCACTTCCCGCACATCACCCTGATCGTGCGCGCCCGCGACCGCTACCACGCCTATTCCCTGATGGCCGAAGGCGTCGAGCACGTCATCCGCGAAACGCTGGACTCCAGCCTGCGCGCCGCCCAGACCACCCTGGCCCAGCTGGGCATGCCGGAAACCACCGCCATCGACCTGGTGCGCACCTTCCGCGACGTGGACGAACGCCTGCTGCGCGAGCAGTTCGCCCACCGCGACAAGCTCGACAAACTGATCGAGCTCTCCGCCCGCGGCCGCGAGGAACTGGAATCCCTCCTCGAAGCCGGCAGTGACGACGGCCGCCGCGACGGGGGCCCTTAAAGCCGCAGGTCGTTGAGGCCCTTGCGGATGGCGCGGTCCAGCACCGGCTTGATCACGGCGGCGATCAGCGGCAGCTTGCCCTTGAAGACAATGGTGTAGTGCAGGCGGGAACCGCCGGCGGTCTCGGAAAAGACCATCACCCCGTGGTGATCGCGCAACGGGCTGCCCTTGGTGATGCGGTAGGCGATGCGGCGGTCGCGCTCGAACTCGGTGACGGTCTCTTCGAAGGCCGGCGTCAGCGGCAGCGACAGCCGGCGCACTGACCCCACGCCGTTGGGCTCCACGTCCCCCTCCTTGACGCGCCGCACCTTGGCCGGGGCAAACAGGGCGGACAGGTTCTCGTGCTCACTGAGGTGGTTGAACAGGTCGCTGACCGGGAACGGAAATTCCTTGTCGATTTCGATGCGTTGCTGGCCCATGGGCGCTCCGTGTCTGAAAAAAGAACGATTCTGAGCGGCCCCCGGCGTCTTGCCCAGGTTCCAAAAGGCCAGACGCCGGTGATTGTGTTGTTTTATGGTTAGCCGTGCTGGACCACGTCCACGGCGATGCCGGCCGGGTCGAGGATGACGAAGTGCCGGTCGCCCCAGGCTTCATCGCGGATCGCCACCTCGATCGGCACCCCCAACGCCTGCAGCCGCCGGTATTCGGCGTCCGCGTCGTCCACGTCGATGGTGACCCACAGGCCCTGCCCGTCGCGCAACGGGCGTTGAAACGCCGCCGCCTGGGCCTCCTGTTGCGGGGCCAGAAAACCCAGCTCGCCGCCGCCCAGCTCCAGCAGGACGAACCAGTCGCTGTCGAACAGCACCCGGCACTGAAACAGGCGCACGTAGAAATCCCGGCACGCCTGCGAGTGCTCGGTGACCACACCGGACCAGAGTTTCATCGTGTTGCTCCTTTGGCTTGAGAAGAAGCCCCACTCTAGGCCGGCGCGCCGGCCTGCTCTTGAATAAAGGCGACATCGTGCATCGGCAGCCGGGGCGCCCCCGGGGTGACGCCCAGGTAGCGTTTCAGCTCCCGGGTCATATGGCTCTGATCGGCGTAGCCGGCGGCCAGGGCGATGTCGGCCAGCGGCGCGGCGGGTGACGGTCGGCTCAGCAACGCCAGGGCCTGTTGGCTGCGGCGGATGCCCATGAACACCTTGGGCGGCACGCCGACCCACTCCAGGAAGTCGCGCTCCAGTTGCCGGCGGCTCAGGTTCAGGCGCGCCGCCAGCGCGCTCACGGTGACGCCGGGGGCGGCACGGGAAAGCAGCGTCAGCGCCCCGTCCAGGCGTCTTGGTTGGGGCGGCTGCCCGGCGAGCCACCGGGAAAGCAGCCGGTCCACGGCAAAGGCGGAGTCGGGGCGGGCGATCAATTCGGCGAGGCGCTCCGCCGACAAGCCGGCGGGCCGGGCCAGGGGTTGGGCGGTGTCGGTGAGCAAACGCCCGGGCAGGGGTAGGAAATGGCGGCTCTGGCCGGGCTGGAAGCGGATACCGAAATAGACACAGCCGGGCTCCACCGGCACGTCCGATGGCCGGGTGCTGGTGCCGAACGCCTGCCAGGCGCCATCGCCGTCGCGCAGGCGCAGCACCAGGTCCACGCAGCCGTCCGGCAGCACCCGGTGGCGGTCGCCGCCGCCGTCGCGGCTCAGCCAGTAATGGCTGACCAGCCCGCGCAGGGCCGGCGCCGGCGGGTAGCAGTGCAGAGTCTGGGCCGCGAAGGTGGTGTCCATGGGCATAGTGGAGCACACCCCGCGGCGGCCGTCACCGGGGTCAGTCCGCGTCGGCGCCGACCCGCGCCGCGCCGATGCCGCGCGGGTCGCTGGCGGCGGTGACGCTGTTGTCTTTGTGCCGCCAGAGAATCGCCTGCATGTTGCCGTACTCGCGGTCTACGGAGACCACGTCGTGGCCGCGCAGGCGCAGGCTTTTCGCCGCTTCGGTGTCGAGGAAGGCGGGTTCCGCCTGAACCTGATCGGGCAGGAACTGGTGGTGAAAGCGCACCCGGCTCACCCAGTCGTCCACCGGGGTGTCATTGGCCGCCTCGAGCACACCCAGCATCACCATGGTGATGATACGGCTGCCGCCCGGCGTGCCGAGAATCGCCACCCGGTCGTCGAACTCCACGAAGGTGGGCGTCATCGAGGACAACGGCCGCTTGCCCGGCGCCACCGCGTTGGCCTTGCTGCCCACCAGGCCATAGGCGTTGGGGCTGCCCGGCTTGGCGGAGAAATCGTCCATCTCGTTATTGAGGATCACGCCGGTGCCGGCGGGCATGAAGCCGCTGCCGAACGGCAGGTTGATACTGAGCGTGGCGGCCACCCGGTTGCCGGCCCCGTCGAGCACCGAAAAGTGGGTGGTATGGAAGCCTTCGCCGGTGGCGACGGGTTCGCCCAGCTCGCTGCTGGGGGTGGCCTTATCCAGCTTTATGGAGGCGGCCCGCTGCTCGGCGTAGGATTTACTCAACAGGTTATCCACAGGTATGGAAACAAAATCCGGGTCGCCCATATAGCGGCCCCGGTCCTGATAGGCGCGCCGCCAGGCTTCCACGGTGAGGTGAGGAAGTAAGTCCTCACTAATCTCGCCGCCGTTGAATTCATTGAGAATGTTCAACGCTTCCAGCATCACCAGCCCGCCGGCGGACGGCGGTGGGGCCGTGACGATGCGGGCGCCTCGGTAGTGGCCCACCACCGGCGCCCGCTCCTTGACCCGATAGTTGTTCAGGTCCTGTTTTGTCCAAATGCCGCCGGCCTCGCGCACCCCGCGTACCAGTTTTTCCGCCACCGGGCCCTGGTAAAAACCGTCTCGCCCCTGCTCGGCCAGGGCCTCCAGAACCCGGGCCAGATCCGGCTGCCGGATCAGGGTGCCGTTGGCCGGTATTTCGCCGTCATCCAGGAACACCGAGGCGGCGGTGGGGTAGCGGTTGAGCACGTCCTGGCGGTAGCCGGCCAGCGCCCGGTAGTGGTCTTCCACCTCGAAACCCTGGCGCGCCAGCTTGATGGCCGGCGCCAGCGTGGTTTTCAGGGGCAGCTCGCCGTAGTGTTCGGCGAGGTAGGCGAAGGCCGCCGCCTGGCCGGGAATGCCCGCCGCCAGGGCGCCGTTGACGGCGCGGTCGCGCACCACCTGGCCGTCCTGGTCCTGGTACATGTCCTCGGTGGCCGCCGCCGGCGCCGTCTCGCGGGCGTCCAGCATGGTTTGCAGGTCGTCCTTTTCGCGGTGCAGCAACCAGAAGCCGCCGCCGCCCATGCCGGCGGAATAGGGCTCCACCACCGACAGCGCCGCCGCCACGGCCACCGCCGCGTCGTAGGCGTTACCGCCCTGCTCGAGCATCTGGAAGCCGGCGTCGGTGGCCAGCGGGTGGGCACTGGCGATCGCCGCCTTGCCCGGTCCGGCGGCCTGGGCGGTGACGGCGAACAGCAACAAAAGCGGGAAAAACCAGCGCATGGCGGCCTCCTTCTGGCGAACGGGGTATCAGGGGCGAGAAACGGTCAGCCGCCCCGCTGCTGCTTCTTCAGGTCCAGCGCTTCCACCACATGGGGCGGCACGAAATTGCGCACATCGCCGTCGAGCAGCGCGATCTCGCGGACCAGGGAGCTGGAGATAAAGGACAAATGCTCGGCCGGCGTCAGGAACACGGTTTCCAGTTCCGGGGCCAGCTGGCGGTTCATGTTGGCGAGCTGGAATTCGTATTCGAAGTCGCTCACCGCGCGCAGGCCGCGCAGCAGGATATTGGCTTCCTGGTCCCGGCAGAAATGGGCCAGCAGCTTGGAAAAGCCGGTCACCTTGACGTTGTCCAGATGGCCGATGCTGTCTTCGACCAGCTTGACCCGCTCGTTCAGGGAGAACAGCGGGCCCTTCTTCTCGCTGGCCGCGATGGCCACCACCACCTCGTCAAACATACTGGCGGCCCGTTCGATCAGGTCCTTATGGCCGTTGGTGATGGGGTCGAAGGTGCCCGGATAAACAACACGGTTGGTCATGCTCGGCTCGCTTTCTCCAGAGATCGGGCGCCAAGCATAACGCAACTCGGTTTACGATTCAGGCCCGCAGCCGCTCCGCCAGAGCGGTGGCGTTGCGGGCGCTCAACCCGTAGATGCTCAACTGAGGGTTCACCCCCAGGCTGGTGGGGAACACCGAGCCGTCGAACACATACAGATTCTCCAGATGGCGGTAGCGCCCCTGGGCGTCCACCAGACCGCGGTCCTTGTCGCCCATGGGGCAACCGCCCATCACATGGGCGCTGCCCAGCGGCACGTCCAGGGCCTGGTAGCTGAGGTCCGCCATGGCCTCGCGGGCCTGCGCCCAGCTGGTATAGAACGGCGCGCGGATGTGGCCGGGCCGCACCGCCCGGGCACCGGCGGCGAACTGCATTTCCACCTGGCTGTACAGGCTGCGGCGGGCGCCGTCGAGCAGATAGTCGGTGACCGGGTAATCGAGCACCGGCTCGCCGTTGTCGCGCAGCTCCACGGTGCCGCCGGGGCTCTCTTCGTGGAAGCCGTCGCGCATCAGGGCGATGGAGGCGGCGGTGTTGGGCAGCGCGGTGATGTGCTCGCGGGCCTGCTCGCCGAAGCCGCCCAGCAGCGCCCCGGTGAGGCCGGGGTGCAGCGGCATCATCTCCAGCTTGTAGCCGATCGGGCCGTCCACGCCGCCGGTGAAGGTGAACTGGTCCGAGTGCAGCGACTGGGGCGCGCCGTAGTAGGGGGCGATCTCCCGGTCGTAGCGGCCGAAGGCGAAGCTGGTGACGTGCAGGAAGGTGCGCTTGCCCACCCGGCCGTCCGGGTCCGGCACCTCCGAGCGCAGCAGCAGCGCCGGGGTCTGGATGCCGCCGCCGGCGGCGATGATGGTGGGCGCTTTCAGGGTCACGGTGGCGCCGGTGGGGTTGCGGTCGTGGTTCAGGGGCGTCACCTGCACCGCGCTGACCCGGGTGCCGTCGTGCACCAGCTTGTCGGCGCGGGCGCTGTGGATCAGGGTGGCGCCGGCCTCCATGGCGGCGGGCAGCGTGGTCACCAGCATCGACTGCTTGGCGTTGGTGGGGCAGCCCATGCCGCAGTAGCCGATATTCCAGCAGCCGCGCACGTTTCTCGGAATCACCGACCAGTCCCAGCCGAGCTTTTCGCAGCCGCGTTTGATCACGTCGTTGTTAGCGTTGGCGGGCATCGCCCAGGGCTCGATGCCGAGCTGCTTTTCCATGCGCTGGAAATAGGGGTCCAGGTCCGCGCGGCTGGTGTTGTCGACGCCGAAGCGCTCACGCCAGTGGTTGAGGGTTTCCTTGGGGGTGCGGAAGCTGGAGGTCCAGTTGACCACCGTGGTGCCGCCCACGGTGCGGCCCTGCAGAATGGTGATGGCGCCGTCCTTGGTGGCGCGCATGGCGCCCTCCTGATACAGCTGCCGGTAGGCGTCGCCTTCGTTGAGATTAAAATCCCGGGAGCTGGTCAGGCGCCCGGCCTCCACCAGGATCACCTTGAGGCCGGCGGCGCTGAGTATCTCCGCGCTGACCCCGCCGCCGGCGCCGGTGCCGATGATCACCACATCGGCTTCCAGGGTGCGGTCGTCGCTGACGGTGGCGCCGTCGATCAGGTTCCATTTTTCCCCGGCGTTGTCCCAGGGGTCGGCGATATTCTGAATCTTAAGTGTGGACAGGTCCTGCATGACCCGGCTCCTTATTGTTTTGTCAGGGGAACGGGCGCTGTCAGGCGCTGGCGGTGCCGGACCCGACCACGGGCGGGCCGGGGTAACCGGTGGTCCGGCCCGCTTCCGGGGTAACGTACCAGGCCATCACGATCGGCTGGGTCAGGCCCTTGAAGGTGAGCTTGGGGAAGCCGCCGTCGTTGTTGGCCCAGTGGGCGAGGGTGTCGCGCAGTTGCGCGTCGCCCTGCTCCTCGAAGTGCGCCCAGGTGCCGGTGATCCACCAGCGCGCCGCGCCCAGCTGCAGTAAATCCAGAAGCTGGAACAGCTGGCCGCGCTGGCCGTCGGTGCCGCCCTGCAGCAGGCGGTCGAACGCCTGCAGGGCCTGGTCCGGCCCGGCGCCGTCCACCGCCTCCAGACCGCCGCCCAGCAGCGGCGCCATCAGCGGGCGCAGCAGGGTGACGTCTTTATCGCGGAGGTGTTTGTAGCCGCTGGCCGGGCCCGGGTCCGAGCTGCAGCCGGTAAGCAGTGTGCTGGCGCCGGCGCCGACGGCCAGTGCCGCCCCGCCCCAGACGCTGAGTTTCAGAAAGCCCCGGCGGTCGACGCCGGAGCCTGGCATGTTGTCCTGGTCCATTCACGGATCCTCGGCTGGCCTGTCTTCTTGTTGTTGGCTGGCGGACCGTCCCCGCCCTGACGGACGGGGCGCCGGTTATGTCAGCGGTTTTTACTTCAACATGAACTTGTAGATGAACTTATGCATGCCACGGCCGTAGGGCGGCAGGATGTGCTTGGTGGCGTTCATCTTGCCCTTCTTGTACACGCCCTTGGCCTTGGAGAAGGTGAGGAAGCCCTCCGGGCCGTGGTAGTGACCCATGCCGGAGGGGCCGACGCCGCCGAACGGCATGTCGTCCACGCCCACCTGGGTGATGGTGTCGTTCAGGCAGACACCGCCGGAATGGGTGTGGTGCAGCACGTGCTCGCCGTTGCGGGCGTTCCAGTCGAAGTAGTAGAGCGCCAGCGGGCGCGGCCGGTCGTTGACGTAATCAATGGCGTCGTCGAGGGTCTTGTAGGGCACCACCAGCATCAGCGGGCCGAAGATTTCGTCCTCGGCGATCTTCATGTCGTCGGTGACATTGAGCACCAGGGTGTGCGGGATCTTGCGGCTGCCGTCCAGGTTCTCGTCCGCCGGGTTGATGGTGATCACCTCGGCGCCTTTTTCACGGGCGTCGTCCAGATAGCCGTTCAGGCGGCGGTACTGGCGCTCGTTGATGATGCTGGTGAAGTCCGGGTTGTCGCGCAGCGTCGGGTAGAGCTCGGTGACCTGGGCTTTCCAGGCGTCGACGAATTCCCGCACCCGATGTTCCGGCACCATGATGTAGTCCGGCGCCACGCAGGTCTGGCCGCTGTTCAGGCATTTGCCGAAGGCGATGCGTTCCACCGCGTCCTTCATCGGGAAATCCTCGCCGATGATGCAGGGGCTCTTGCCGCCTAGCTCCAGGGTCACCGGGGTCAGGTTCTCCGCCGCGGCGCGCATGATGTGCTTGCCCACGGTGGTGGAGCCGGTGAACAGCAGGTGGTCGAACGGCAGGCTGGAGAACGCCGCCGCCACGTCCACTTCGCCGTTGACCACGGCCACGTGGTCCTCGGCGAAGGTCTTGCCGATCAGTTCCTCGAGCAGTTCGCCGGTGCGCGGCGTGGATTCGCTCATCTTGATCATCACCCGGTTGCCGGCGGCCAGCGCCGCCAGCATCGGGCCGATGGCCAGGTACAGCGGGTAGTTCCAGGGCACGATAATGCCCACCACGCCCAGCGGCTGGTATTCCACCCACACCTTGCCCGGCCACTGGGCGGCGCCGACCTTGCGCTTGGAGGGCTTCATCCATTTGCGCAGATGCTTGGCGTGGTACTTGATGCCTTCCACGCTGGTGAGCATTTCCGCCAGCTTGGTTTCGTCGGCGGAGCGGTTGCCGAAGTCGGCGTTCAGCGCCTCCACCCAGGCGTCCATGTTGTCCAGCAGCATCGGCTTGAGCTGCTGAATATGCTCATGGCGCTGCTCGGCGGTGGGGTAGGGCTGGCGGCGGTACGCCGCTTTCTGGGCGGCGAAAATGCGCTTCATGCGCTCGATCTGCGCATGCTCGGTTTGGAGTTCTTTGATCTCGGCGACCATAATGCGCCTCCCTGGGCGTTTGTTTATTAGACTGTCCTCGATTTTTAGAGTAATTACTCTAGGAGTCAACAGACTGTTTCATCGTCCCCGCAGTACGCTTTGATTTGGCCCGTTATGACCGACACGAAAACGCGCATCCTGGATACCGCCCTGAACCTGTTCAACCGTGCCGGCGAGCGCAACGTCACCACCAACCACATCGCCGAGGGTCTGGGCATCAGCCCGGGCAACCTCTACTACCACTACCGCAACAAGGCGGCGATCGTGGCGGCGCTGTTCGAACGCTACCAGGAGCAGATCCGCGATCTGCTGACGGTGCCGGAAGGGCCGCTCACCTGGCAGGACAAGATGCGCTATTTCGAGGGCATCCTGGAGTCCATGTGGCAGGCCCGCTTCCTGCACCGGGACCTGGCCCACTTTCTCCACCAGGACGCGGAGCTGCGCCGGCGCTACAAGGTGTTCGTCCAGGACAGCCTGGAGCGCGGCCTGGTGATCTACCGCAGCCTGCGCGACAGCGGTCTGATCGAGGCCAGCGACGAAGAGCTGCGCGGCCTGCTGGTCAACACCTGGGTGCTGGCGGCGTCGTGGCCCGGTTTCACCCACGGCCTGAACCCGGACGCCACCGGCGACGAGGCGCTGGACCGCACCCTGCTGCGCCAGGGCATCTACCAGATTATCTGTCTGGAGGCGCCCTACTTGCGCGGCGAGGCGCTTGATCATCTGGACGCCATGAAGCAGGAGTTCCGCACCGGCGACACCACCATGGACCTGCTGTTCGCGGCGGCGGAGGCGCCACCGGCGCGGCGCGCATGACGGCGCCGGTCACCGCTCTGGCGCGGCCCCGCTCGGCGCTGGCCTGGCTGGCGCTGGCGGCGGGGGTGCTGGCGCCGCTGCCCGGTGCCGGCGTGGTGGGCGCCGCCGCCGTGTTCGCGGCCATCGTGCTGGGCTGGCGCGACCTGCGCCGGATGGCACGGGTGATCTTTGTGCTGGTTGTCGTCGCCGCCGTGCTGGTCCTGCCGGACGGCCCGGCGGTGCTGATCGACGCCGCCGACGCCATGACCCGGCTGACCGCGCTGATTCTCACCGTGATGTTGCTGTCCTCGGTGCTGGGCCGCTTTCCGGATCTGGGCCGGATCTCCGGCAGCCTGTTCGCGGGCCGGCCTCTGGGCCGCTACTTCAGCCTTTCCCTGGGCACGGCCTTCCTGTCGGTGCCGTTGAATTTCGGCTCGGTGGGCGTGGTGGGCGCCCTGGTGGGCGGCCGCATCAGCGAGCGCGGCGATTCCGCCGTCACCCGCAACGCCGCCCGCGCCACCCTGCGCGGCTTCGGCGCCTCGCCGATCTGCTCGCCGTTGTCGATTTCGGTGGTGGTGACCCTCACCTTCCTGCCCGACCTGCCGGGCTGGCAGCTGATTGCCTGCAGCCTGCCGCTGGCGTTGCTGTACCTGCTGGGCGGCGCGCTTCTGCGCGACCCGGAGCCGGCCGCCGCCGACGGTGAGCCGGCACCGTCCACGGGATGGGCGCCCTGGCTGCGGTTCGCCGCGGTGATCGCCGCTATCTGCGCCGCCACCTTCGGATTGAGCGGTCTCGCCGGGCTCAGCTATTCCCGGGCGGTGACCCTGAGCTGTCTGGCCACCGTGGTGCTGGGGCTGCTGGTGGAGCGCTGGCGGCGGCACCGCCCGTCGTTGCCGTCCCTGGCGCCGGTCACCAACGAGCTGGTGATCGTCGGCGGCTCCGCCTTTCTGGGGGCGCTGGTGAGCACCTTCGCGGCGCGCGGGCTGGGCGCGGATTTCGTGCTGCCGGTCTGGGGGTATCCGCTGGCCGCGCTGCTGGTGCCCTGGCTGTTTTTCGTCGCCGGGCTGGTCGGCTTCAACCCGATTGTCACCGGCGCCCTGGTGGGCGGCGTGCTGGCGCCGATCTGGCCGCAGGGCGCGGCCCTGGGCCTGGCGCTGGCGATGGTGTGCGGCTGGGGCGTGACCATCGCCGGCACGCCCTATTCCGCCAATGCCCTGTTGCTCGAGCGCCTCACCGGCTATCCGGCGCGGGTCGGCGCGCTGCGCTGGAACTGGCCGCTGTCGGCGGCGGCGCTGCTGGTGGCCGGCGGGCTGGGCGCCCTGCTGACCCTGCTGTTGGCGCCGGCGGGCTAGACCGGCAGAAAGCCGCTGGCGAACGCCGCCAGCCGCTGCTCCAGCCAGAATTCGGGGTGCCGGGGACGGCCGCCGACAAAGCCCACATGGCCGCCGCCGGAAGAGAGTTCCAGGGTGACGCCGGGGCCCAGCTCGCCAAGGGCCGGCAGCATCGCCGGGGTCATGAAGGGGTCGTCCTCGGCCTGGATCATCAGGGTCGGGGTGCGGATCGCCCGAAGGCGCGGCCCGGCGGAGGCTTCGGCGTAGTAGTGGGCGGCACCGCGAAAACCGTAGAGCGGTGCGATCACCCGTTCGTCGAAGGTCCAGAACGACCGGATGCCGCGCAGGTTGAGCGCCGCCAGCCGCTTCGCCTGGGCCGGATCGACCCGCTCCAGGTGCCGCCGCTGCCGTTTCAGCGTGGCCAGCAGATTGCTGATCAGATGGCGCCGGTAGATCCGCGACAGCCCCTGGTCCATGCGGTTGGCGCACAGGTCCAGGCGCAGCGGGCTGCACACCGCCACCGCCGCGCTGAGCGAGCCGTCGTCCGCCCGCGCCAGCCAGTTGAGCACGCGGCTGCCGCCCAGGGACACGCCCATGGCGATCAGCGGGCCGTGCCGGTCGCGCTGGCGCAGCGCCTGGATCACCGCGTCCAGGTCCTCGATCTCGCCGGCGTGGGCGCACAGGGCGGTGTCGTTGGGCGCCGCCGCGCCGCGCGAGTTCATCGCCACCGAGGTGATCCCCAGCGCCGCCAGCCGCGCCTGGGTGCCGCGAATATAATGGGAGTCGCTGCAACCGGACAGGCCGTGCAGCAGCAACACTCTCAAGGCCCCCGGTTGCGGTGGTGGGCCGGCCCAATCCAGCAGCAGATGGTCGCCGTCCGCCAGCGGCAGGGTTTCCCGGCGCCGGGTGAGCGGCTCGGGACGCCGGAAGAAGGTCGACCACATTGTCTGCAAATGCGCCGAGCGCAGCCAGCCCGGCGGCTGGAAGGCGGCCGGAATCATTTCGCCCATGGGTTCGGAGTCTCTGTCGGGTGAATCAACGGTCGCCTATGTTAGCCTTTCACGCCTGCTTCGTCCCCGCTGACCAGGACCGAAACCCATGAGCCGTCGCTTCTTTGACCCGCAACGCTTCCAGGCCGGCCGGCCCGCCGAGCTGGGCCCGCACGCCAGCCATCATATCGGCAAGGTGCTGCGCATGCGCCCTGGCGACGCCCTCACCCTGTTCAATGGGGAAGGCGGTGAATGGTCCGCCACGATCGAGGCGGTGGACAAGAAAACCGTCGCCGTGGTGCCGGACACCTTTTTGGATATCGACCGCACCGCGCCCCGCCCGGTGACGCTGGGCCTGCCCTTGATCAAGGGAGACCGCATGGACTTCGCGATTCAGAAAGCGGTGGAAATGGGCGCGGCGGCGATCCGGATACTGGAGAGCGAGCGCACCGAAGTGCGGCTCAAGGGCGACCGTGAAAGCAAAAAACTGGAGCACTGGCGGCAAGTGGCAATCAGCGCCTGCGAACAATGCGGCCTCAACCGTCCGCCGGCGGTGGACGGTGTTCTGCCGCTGAAAACCTTCGTCGATCAGGCGCAAGGCCTGAGGTTGATCGCGCACCCCGGCGAGCGTCCGCTTGATGCCGCCGCGGTGCGCGATGCGACCGCCATCACCTTGCTCACCGGTCCTGAGGGTGGCTTCTCCGACGACGAACTGGCGGCCGCCCAAGAGGCCGGCTTTCTTGGCTTTGCGCTCGGCGAGCGGGTGTTGCGCGCGGAAACGGCGCCGGTGGCGTTGCTCGCGTCGCTGTGGACGCTGATACGCTGATCGGGGCCTCCCAAAGGGGCAGGCCATGCACCAGAATACAGCCGGATTTACCTGTTTTATTGCCTGTAAAAACACTCTTCTCTCTGTAACTCCTTGCGGTCAAAGCCTTTCCAAACTCTGGCATGTTTCTTGATGCATTTGCGTCAGGCGTTTCCGATCTTCTGCCCGGACGCCTGCGCTTCTGTTGTGTTTTACGGCCTCCGACATGGAGTGCCTTGTCTTGATTTTGCCTGAGGAATTTTCATGTTTGATCCCAAATTACTGGTGGGCTCCGCGGTGCTCGCGGCGCTGCTTAGCGGTTGCGGCGGCTCATCGTCTTCCTCCGACGAAGCGGACACACCGCCGTCCGATGGCGATGGTGTGGCGTTTTCTTTTGTTGAATCGACGATCGCCGACCTGCATGCCTCTTTGGAAAGCGGAGGCGCTACCTGCGAAGACGTGGTTCAGGGTTACATCGACCGTATCCATGCTTACGACGATGCCGGCTCCTTGACTGAATTGAACAGTGTCGTGGCTATTAACCCCGAAGCGATTATTGAGGCGCGTGAGAAAGACCTGAACTTCACCGTGACCGGCATCGACGGCCACCTCTACTGCGTGCCGATTCTTCCCAAGGACAACTTCAACACGGCACAAATGCCGACGTCCGGCGGGGCGCTGGCCTTTCAGTACAACCAACCCACCCGCGATGCCTATACGGTGCGCAAGATGCGTGATGCCGGCGCCATTGTTCTGGGTAAGGCGAACATGGACGAATTCGCGTTTGGCTTCCGCGGTGAAAGCTCGGTGCGCGGTCTGGTCAAGAACGCCTACGATCTAACCAAAGGCTCCGGTGGGTCCTCCACGGGCACCGGCACCGCCATTGGCGCCAGTCTGGCGTTGCTGGGAACCGGCAGTGACACCGGGGGTTCGATACGGGTGCCCTCCGCGCTCAATGGTTTGGTGGGTATTCGGCCCAGCCTTCGCCTGGTCAGCCTGGACGGCATCATGCCCCTGGCCACCTGGCAGGACACCGGCGGCCCGATGTGCCGGACGGTTGAAGATTGCGCCGTGATGATGGACGCCATGGTGGGTTTCGATACCTCGCCGGCCAGCAACCAGCGGGTCAGCTTTGAAATCAACGCCCGCCTGATCAACAACGAAGTGGAATACCAGGCGGTCACCGGCGTACCGGAAACCTATACCGCGTTTCTGGATAAGGATGGCTTGAACGGCGCGCGCATCGGCGTTGTCCGGGAGTTGTTCGGTGATAACGAGACGGTGCTTGCGGTGATGGATCTGGCCATTGCGAATATGGAGGCGGCAGGCGCCATCGTTGAAGACGTGACCATTGATGATCTGGCGACGATCCTTGGTGATTACCGGTCCATGTCCAGTTACGAATTCCGCCACGATCTGGAGGCATACCTTAACGCCTGGCCGAACACCATGGACGGCCACCTGCTGGACTACGACGACCTGGTCGCCAGCGGCGGCTATCTGGACCGTAACCAGCGCAGTCTGGAAGGCCGTGGTGAAGTCGACCTGAACAACCTCACCGAAGACCAGCAGGCGGTTTATGATAAGAACACCATTGAGCGTCCGGTGTTCGTGCGTGAACGGCTGGTGCGCGCACTGGATAACGTCGACGCCGCCGGTACGCCGCTTGGCCAGCCTTACGACGTTTTGGTATACCCGGGCGTTACCGGCCTGGCGGGTGATTTGGGTGGTAGCCCCTCCGCCGGTAGCAACAATCGCCTGAGCCCGTTCTCGTTGTTTCCGGCTTTATCAATGCCGGCGGGAATGGCGAACGATCTGGACCCGGCGATGCCCGTGGGTATGGAAATGCTGGCGCGCGAATTTGATGAGGAAACCTTGATCAAGCTGGCGTACGCCTATCAGGAGCAGTTCCAGCCGCGGGTCGCGCCGACGTTCACACCGGAGCTTTAATCCAGGGGCTGGGCTCTCCAGCAGGGGGCGCGGGTCTGTGTTCTGCCCTTCCGGGAACGTCGTGAATACATCCCTGTAGACTCCCTGTCGAACGTCCTGTTCTCCAGGGTCCCGGAAGGGCAGAACACAGACCCGCTCAGTGCGGAGATTCCGGCGCTCCGGGTTATCGCTGGCGCCGAACCTTTCTACGGAGCCAGGGTTGTGGGAGCTTGCCTTGCAAGCGAAAGGCCGGCTTTGCCGGCCGGCAGGATCCCAGAGAGGCTGTTGGTGCTGTCGTTAGAAAAGTCTTTGGCATCCTGCCGGGAGCTTCGCTCCCTTTCGCGGGCGGGGCCCGCTCCCACAAGGCCCTTGCCCACAAGTAAGCTCAACCTTCCTGCTGCTTCTCCATCATGTCGGCCTGGATAATTTCGATCCAATAGCCGTCCGGGTCTTTGATGAAGGCAAGGCCTTTCATTTTGCCGGCGTCCGGTTTTTTTACGAACGGCACGCCGAGGGCCTCAAACCTTTCGGCGGCGGCGTACACGTCTGGCACGGTGACGCCGATATGGCCGAAGCCCTGGGGCGCGTCGTTGCCGTTGTGGTAGTGGAAATCCGGGTCGTCCTCACTGCCCCAGTTGTGGGTCAGCTCTAGCATGGCTTCGCGGCCGAAGGTATAGGTGAGCCGCTTGGCGTTATTCTCGGGCACCCGGGCGGCTTCTTCGTCGTCCAGATAGGCGAGGAAAAACAGGCTGAATTTCATTTCCGGGAAATCCAGTTTGCGCACCAGGCGCATACCCAGTACCCGAGTGTAGAAGTCGAGGCTGGCTTTGGGGTTCTTGATCCGCAGCATGGTCTGGTTGAACAGATAGCGCTGGGTTTCCGCGTCGGGCTGTTGGCAAAGACCTTCGGCGTTTTCGAAATGATGTGGCATGGAGAATGACCTTGGCTGAAAGTAACCTTGGATGGTGAGGGGAAACGCAAGGCATGGCGCGAGGGAGTATTTCAAGGCCGCGCGAGCGGCCTTGAAGGGGTCGATCAAGGCGCGGTGACGTCGATCTTTTTGAGGATTTTCTGCAGGCCGGCCACGGTGCCGCCCACATCGCTGAGGTTGGAGGGCAGCAGCAGGGTGGTGGATTCCTTGGCCAGTTTTTCGAACGCGGACACATATTGCTCGGCGATACGCAGGCTGACTGCTTCGTCGCCGCCGTCTTCCTTGACCGCCAGGGCCACTTCGCGCAGGCCGGTGGCGGTGGCCTGGGCCAGCAGCTCAATCTGGCGGGCACGGCCTTCCGCTTCGTTGATCTGTTTGAGCTTTTCGCCTTCGGAAATGTTGATCATCTCCTGCTTCTCACCCTCCGAGCGGTTGATGGCCGCCTGGCGATCACCTTCGGAACGGTTGATTGCGGCCTGGCGGTCGCCTTCGGACTCGGCCACCACGGCGCGGCGTTCCCGCTCGGCGCGCACCTGTTTCTCCATGGCGTCCTTGATCGAGACCGGCAGATTGATGTCCGCCACTTCGTAGCGCAGCACTTTCACGCCCCAGGGCTGGGCGGCTTCGTCCACGGCCTTGACCACTTCCATGTTGATTTCGCCGCGTTCTTCGAAGGTTTTGTCCAGGTCGATCTTGCCGATCACTGAACGCAGGGTGGTCTGTGCCAGTTGCTGCGACGCCATCACATAGTCGTCGACCCCGTAACTGGCCGCCTTGGCGTCCACCACCTGCAGGTACATGACGCCATCCACGGACACTTCGATATTGTCCTTGGTGATACAGCTCTGGCGGGGCACGTCACGGACGATTTCCTTAAGCGAGTGCCGGTAGGCGACGCGGTCGATAAAGGGCATCAGGATGTGCAGGCCGGCCTCCAGGGAGGTGCGGTACTTGCCCAGCCGTTCCACCACGTAAATCTGCCGTTGCGGCACGATGCGTACCGTCATGAACAGCAGAGTGATCACCGCCAGTGCAAGCAGGGCGGGAATAATGAGTCCCATCATTGTTCAGAGTCCTTTTCGGGGTTCGTGGAAGAAGAGGTATCGGACCAGGCCTGAACCGTGAGCCAGAGTCCTTCGTGCTTACTGATGCGAACCATCTGGCCGGTCTTGAGAGCCTGGTCCGATTGGGCCTGCCAGCGGGCGCCCCGGTAGCGCACCGCGCCAATACCGTTGACGAAGTCCGCCTCCACGGTGGCGCGCCCGCCCACCAGGCCGGCGCTGTCGTCGCTGGTGCGGCCCTGCGTTTCCTTGCCGAACAGCCAGTTACGCAGGAAGCGCCGGGCGCCGGCCAGCAGCACCAGGCTGAGCACCGCGAACAGGGTAATTTCCCAGGTGAGGTCGTTGATCAGGCCAAAATAGGCCAGGCTGCCCACGATCACCGCCGCCAGCCCGAGGAAAATCAAGACCAGGCCGGAGACCACGAACTCGCCAATGATCAGGATCAGCCCGAAGATAATCCAGTAGCTGTATTCCGGCATGGTGTGTCGCCCCGCATTGTTTGAATAGCCGCTAACAGTAGCACTACCAGGGCGGCATTACCTGTGATGACGCGGTGACAGCGCGCGCTCAATGAGCGTGGCCGCCAGGCCCGTGCACATGGCCGTGGGCTTTCTCGTCCGCGTCCGCATCACGCACGTCGATCACTTCCAGTTCAAAGCGCAGCGGGCGCCCGGCGAACGGGTGGTTGGCGTCCACGTCCACGGTTTTCAGGCCCACCTTGAGTACCGTCACCATGCGCGGGCCCTGCTCGGTCTGCACCCGCACGATCTTGCCGGGCTTCAGCTTGCCGGCGTGCTTGAGGTACTTGGCCGACAGGCGCTGGCGCAGCGACTCGTCGCGGCGGCCATAGGCCTGCTCCGGGTCCAGGGAAACGGTGAGCCGGTCGCCGCTGTCCTTGCCTTCCAGGGCCTGCTCCAGGCCGGCGAGAATATTGCCGGCGCCGTGCAGGTAGACCATCGGCGCGTCGGCGCCGCTTTTTTCCAGGGTCAGGTCGTTGTCGGCGTCGATCAGGGTGTAGTGCAGGGTGACGACCTTGTCTTTTTCAATCGGCATGCGGGGGGTGTCTCCGGATCAGGGGTTCGGGGTGGTGTCCGGCGCCAGGCCGAGGGACGCACTGTCCTCGCCCCGGGCGGCGCGGCGCAGCAGCGGGTAGGATTGGCGGTACCACAGGCGGCGGCCGCCGGGGCGCCATTTAAAGCGTTTATAGGTCCACTGGTACTGGCACAGGTTGCTTTGAATGCACGTCTCCAGGGCCTGGTTCATGGCGCAGAGCAGGGTGTGCGTGTCGGCGGCGGTTTCGATTTCCGGGGCCGGTTTGAAGTGCATTTCCACATCCTTGATGCCGCCCTCGCCCCGGTAACAGGACACCACGAACACCCGCGGCCGGAAGCGCTGCACCAGCTTGCCGACCAGCGCCGGGGTCGGCACCGGATGGCCGAAGAACGGCGCGTAGGGGTTACTGCGGTTGCCCGGGTTGTGATCGGCGAGCAGTGCCAGGGTGCCGCCGGCCCGCAACGTCGCCAGGCCGTGTTTGATGCCCTGGTTGTTGGTCGGAATAAGCCGGCAGCCGCTGCGCTCGCGGGCTTGCTTCACCAATTCGTCCACCAGCGTTGCCGGGTGCGGCTGATACATGATGTTGGTGCCCTGGCGTCCCAGATAGGGGTTCATGGTTTCCCAGCTGCCCAGATGCAGCGACAGCAGCAACACCGGCCGGTCGCTGGCGCAGGCGTCCAGATATTCCTGTTCACCATGAATGTGGCTGATCCGCGCCATGGTTTCGTCGATCGGCCGGCTCCATACATGGGCGAATTCGCAGAAGGAGCGGCCCAGCTCGCGCAGGCTCTGCCGGCCGATGGCGCGCGCCTGGTCGAAGCTGATGCCCGGCTGGGTGGCCAGCAGGTTGATCAGCACCACCCGGTAGGCGCTGGCATAGCGCAGCGGTACCCGGGTGATCAGATCACCGAGTATCGCCCCCAGGCCGGCGGCCAGCGGCAGCGGCAGCCAGGCGATCAAGCGGATCAGCCACCATAGGCGTCGTCCACGCTGGGTCTTCATGGTCGCGGCTCCTCCCAATGCACGCTCAGAGACTTTCCAGAGTCAGGGTATCGCCATGCCCCGGCACGCGGAAAGCGTCCGCCGCCACGCCGTGGCGCGCCAGGGCGGCGGCCAGCGCCTTGGGCGGCTCGTCCAGGGGCTCGTCGGTGAGCACGAAGGTGCCCCAGTGCATGGCCAGGGACTGGCGGGCGCGCAGGTCCAGATGGATGCGCACCGCCTCGTCCGGGTTGATGTGCACCGGCGCCATGAACCAGCGTGGCGCATAGGCGCCGATCGGCAGCAGGGCCGCGTCCACCGGCCCCAGCACGTCGCCGATTTCCTCGAACACTGGTGCGTAGCCGGTATCGCCGGCGAACATCAGGCTGAAGTCGGGCCAGTTGAGCCGCCAGCCGCACCACAGGGTACGGTTGCGGTCACGGGCGCCGCGGCCGCTGAAATGCTGGGACGGGACACAGAAGGCGTCGACCTCCCCTTCCCGGTGGTGCTGCCACCAGCTCAATTCCACCACCCGGCCGATGCCGCGCCGGCGCAGCCAGGCGCCCACGCCGGTGGGCGCGAACCACAGCACCTGGTCGCCGAAACGGCGGTTGAGCGCGTCCACGGCGGCGCGGTCCAGATGATCATAGTGATTGTGGGACACCAGCACGGCGTGGATCGGCGGCAGCTGGTCAATCTCCAGCGCCGGGGCGACGGCGCGTTTGGGGCCGGCGAACGACAGCGGTGAGCAGCGTTCCGCGAACACCGGGTCGGTGAGCAGGTTCCAGCCCTGGTATTGAATCAGATAGGTGGCGTGGCCGATCCAGGTAAAGCGCGGTTGCGGCGCCGGCGCCGCCAGCTCCGCCGGGTCCGGCCGGCGCAATGGAAACGGCAGGCGGCGCGGAAAGCGGCCGCCGGTTTGGCGCTGCCA
>JBELJS010000012.1:0-71244 GCA_042090255.1 Alcanivorax sp.
GCCTTGCAAGCGAAAGGCCGGCTTTGCCGGCCGGCAGGATCCCAGAGAGGCTGTTTGTGCTGCCGTTAGAGATGTTTCTGGTATCCTGCCGGGGCTTCGCCCCTTTCGCGGGCGAGGCCCGCTCCCACAAGCTGCATGCCCCGATGGAGAGCCCCCCGGCAAGACCCACCTAAAATATCTGGCCAAAAAAAAGCGCGGCCGTAGCCGCGCTCGTCCGCCTTCCATGGCGGGGGTCTTCGTCCTGAAGTCAGGATCGGGGCCGGGCTTAGAAGTTGTAGCGCCCGAACAGACCGATGTTGTCGGAATCATCGGTGAAGGCCACCCGGGCGCCCACGTCCCAGGAGCGGTTCAGGTTCACCAGGCCCTGGCCGTACACGCCGAAGTTGCCGTCATAGATGTCTTCGTAAAGCACACCGCCGGACAGCTCCAGCATCTCGGTGGTCTGATGACGCAGGCCGCCGCTGACCGCGTAGCCCCACTCTTCATCGTTAAAGTCGTTGTCATCACGAATCACGTCGGCGGTACCGACCAGATCCAGGCCGCGCTGCAGCGGAGTATGGAAGCCGGCGCCCACGTACAGGCGGTTGCCGTCCACGTCATCGTTGCCCGGGCTGTCGTAGTCGCCGTCGTAGAAGCTGGCGCCACCGCGCAGGAACAGATGCTCGTCCAGGGCGAAGGAACCTTCACCGGTGAGCACGTCCACATCCGGGCCATTGTCGTAATCCCAGTTGTCATAACCGAACTGACCGTAGGTGTACGAGAAGCCGTTGTCGCGAACCGGCGTGGTTTGCTGGCTCTGTGCCTGGGCATTGATGCTGGCCAGAGAGGCCGCGGCAATCGCGGATGCCATCAAGGTCTTCTTCAACATTTCCGTGTCCTCGCTTTTAATGGTCGATCAGGATGGCGCCATCATCCACGGCACCGGGAGCCCTTACCAGGGCCCGCATCGCGCTTTATGACCCTTTTATAAAAGTTTTCATTTTCACGTTTTTTGCCGTGGTCGAGCAGCATCGAAAACCTTGCTTGACCTGGGGGTTGCCCCAAGGTTTGACACTGGAGATCAATCGCTATTCCCGTTAATGAATACGGAAGCCAAGATCATGCGCACGCACCACTTACCGATTCAGGGCGCTACCTGTCAGGGCTGCGCCAACAAAATCCGTACCGCGCTGGGCGCGGTGCCCGGTGCCGACGACATCCAGGTGGATCTGGCCGAGCAGCAGGTTACCGTGCACGGCGACGCCGAGCCCGCGGCCCTGAGCCGTGCCCTGGCGGAAAGCGGCTACGGCGCGGAACCGGCGGAACAACCCGCTGAACAACCGCAGCCCGAACCGGCGGCCGGCGACAGCGAGTCCGCCGGCGGCGATATTCAGTTGGCGATTACCGGCGCCACCTGCGCCTCCTGTGTGCGCTCCATTGAAACCGCTCTGGGCGGCGTGGCCGGGGTCCGCGAGGCAAGCATGAACCTGGCCGATCACAGCGCCCGGGTGAGCGGCCAGGCGGCGCCGCGCGATCTGATCCGCGCGGTGGAAAGCGCCGGTTACGGCGCCAGTGTGATCGATGATCCGCGCCGCGCCGACCAGGAACGGGAAGAGCGCGAACAGGCCCATTACCGGCAACTGCTGCGCCACACCGGCTACGGCCTGGGCGTGGGCGCCCCCTTGATGCTGTGGGGCCTGCTCGGCGGCAGCATGATGGTGCAGCCCGGCACCTGGAGCCAGGCGGCCTGGCTGGCGGTGGGCCTTGTCACCCTGGCGGTGCTCGCGGTGCCCGGCCGGCCGTTCTTCGTCGGCGCCTGGAAAGCGCTGCGCCACCACAACGCCAACATGGACACGCTGATCGCACTGGGCACCGGCACCGCCTGGCTGTATTCCATGGTGGTGGTGCTGGCCCCGGCGCTGGTGCCGGAAGCCGCCCGGCACGTTTACTTCGAAGCCAGCGCCATGATCATCGGCCTGATCAGCCTGGGCCTGGCGCTGGAAGTGCGCGCCCGGGGCAAGACCAGCGCCGCCGTGAAACGTCTGCTGGATCTGCGCGCGAAAACCGCCCGCGTCCTGCGCGACGGCGGCGAGCAGGACATCCCCGTGGAACAGGTGATGGCCGGCGACCGTGTGCGGGTTCGCCCCGGTGAAAAAATCGCCGTCGACGGCGAGGTGGAAGAAGGCAGCAGCCGGCTGGACGAGTCCATGCTCACCGGCGAGCCGATGCCGGTGAACAAGGGGCCCGGCGACAGCGTCGCCGCCGGCACCCTGAACGAAGGCGGCACCTTGATTTACCGGGCCACCCGCGTGGGCGCGGACACCGCTCTGGCGCAAATCATTGAGCTGGTGAAAAAAGCCCAGGGCACCAAGCCGCCAATCGGACGCCTGGCGGACCAGGTCTCGGCGGTGTTCGTGCCCACCATCATGCTGATCGCGGTGGCCGCCGCCCTGGTCTGGTTCAACCTGGGTCCCCAGCCGCCGTTCTCTCACATGATGGTGGCCGCCACCACGGTGCTGATCATCGCCTGCCCCTGCGCCCTCGGCCTGGCCACGCCCATGTCGGTGATGGTGGGCGTAGGCAAGGCCGCGGAGTACGGCATCCTGATTCGCCAGGGCGAGGCGCTGCAAACCGCCGCCGACCTGGACACCGTGGTGCTGGATAAAACCGGCACCATCACCGAGGGCCGCCCGGCACTGACCCGGATTCTGACCGCCGAAGGCGAGAACGAGGATAACATTCTGGCGCTGGCCGCCAGCCTGGAAGCCGGCTCCGAGCATCCGCTGGCGCGCGCCATTCTGGAGGCCGCCGAGGAGCGCGGCCTGTCGACGCAGGCGGTGGACGATTTCCAGGCGCTCAACGGCAAGGGCGTCAGCGCCCGCCTCAACGACGCCACCCTGCGGCTGGGCAACCGCCGCTGGCTGGAGCTGGAAGGCATTACCCTGGCACTTCAGGAGCAGGCCGACGCGCTCAGCCAGGACGCCGCCACGCCGCTGTTCCTGGCCCGCGACGACCGGGTGATCGGCGTGCTGGGTGTCGCCGACCGCATCAAGGCGGACGCCGCCGAGGCGATCCGCCGGCTGCGTGATCGCGGCCTGCGGGTGATCATGATAACCGGCGACATTCAGGCCAGCGCCGACGCCATCGCCCGCCAGGCCGGCGTCGACGAAGTGCTCGCCGAGGTACTGCCGGAAGACAAGGCCCGCGAAGTGAAGCGGCTGCAGCAGGACGGCGCCAAGGTTGCGATGGTCGGCGACGGCATCAACGACGCCCCGGCGCTGGCCCAGGCCGACGTGGGCTTCGCCATCGGCACCGGCACCGACGTCGCCATCGAGTCCGCCGCGATTACGCTGATGAGCGGCTCGTTGCACGGCGTCGTCGACGCCATGGCGATATCCCGGGCGACGCTCGGCAACATCAAACAGAACCTGTTCGGCGCCTTCGTTTACAACAGCCTGGGCGTGCCGGTGGCCGCCGGGCTGCTTTACCCGTTCACCGGCTGGCTGCTCAGCCCGGTGATCGCCGGCGCCGCCATGTCGTTGAGTTCGGTGACCGTGGTCAGCAACGCCAACCGGCTGCGTTTTTTCAAACCCAACAAAGGCGCGCACCACACCACTGACGGGGAGCACCAAGCATGAACTGGCTGATCAATCTTTCCGGCCTGGCGCTGATGGCGCTGATCGTCTGGTGGTTCTGGCTGGCCGGCAGCGGCAAAGGACGGCGCGCCACTCACGGCGCGGTGGATATTATCGTCGACGACGGGGTCTATGAACCGGCGGTGATCGAGAGCAACGCCGGCGAACCGCTGTCGCTGCGTTTCGACCGCCGCGACGCCAGCCCCTGTGCCGAGCAGGTGGTGTTCCACGGTCTCGACGTCAGTGAGTATTTGCCCGTGGGACAGACCACCACGGTCACGCTGACGCCTCAGCAGCCGGGCACCTACCGTTTCACCTGCCAAATGAATATGTACCAAGGCAAACTGATCGTTCACTGACACGAGGACAGACCATGAAACGTTTACTGACCGCCGCCGGCCTGCTGGTGGCCAGCACCCTGGCCGTGGCCGAGGCCCCCGAGGCCGGCACGCTGGAAGTGTACAAATCACCGACCTGCGGCTGCTGTGAAAAATGGGCGGACCATATGCGCGAAAGCGGCTTCGAAGTGGTCACCCATGACGTGCAGAATCTGCAGCCGATCAAGGAGAAAGCGAATCTGCGTCCGGGCCTGGGTTCCTGTCATACCGCCTTTATCGACGGCTACGCCATCGAGGGCCATGTGCCGGCGGAAGACGTGCGGCGCCTGCTGGAGCAAAAGCCTGATGCGTATGGGCTGAGCGTGCCGGCCATGCCGGTGGGGTCGCCGGGCATGGAGATGGGCGGCCGGCAGGATGATTATCAGGTGCTGTTGTATGGGGAGGATGGTGTTCGGGTGTTTGCTGAGCATCCTTGAGGGTTCGGGTCTGATGGTGGTGGGCTCCGTAGCCCGGCGCCGGGAGCGCTACCTAATGTCCAGGACCCGCCGTGAACCCGTCCCTGGGGGCTTGTGTTCGGCTCCCTGCCTCACACAGTCCTGGACATTAGGTACCGCTCCCGGCGCCTGACGTGGGTGCCTCGGCACCCACATTCAGGAGCGCATCCGAACCCTAAAGCGCTTCCTCTTTAGGGGTGGTGGTGCGGCTGCGCAGGTATTCGACCAGCGCCGCGCGGCCCTGGGCGTCATCGCCCTGGTCCAGGGTTTTGGGGAAGTAGAAGGGATGCGGGGCCTGCTCGCCCCGGGCCGGGTCGAGGAGGCGGTCGAGGCCGTCCCGGGCGTCGCTGCCGCGCACCGAGCCGTCGTGGAGGAAGCGGGCCTTGCCGTCCAGGGCCAGCAGCAGCGGTTGCGCGAAGCCGCGCTGGCCGCCGCGCAGGGTGGCGTCGAGGGCGACCACGGAATCGTCGTAGGCCGGGGCGGGGCCGCCACGGGCGTCCTGCACGTCACTGAAGTCACTCACCGTGGACCGTTCGAACAGCACCAGCAGTTCGTCGTTATAGGCCGGGTACAGCGTTTCTATCGGCACCACCTCGGCGGAGACCGGCTGGTTGGGGTCGGCGGTGTGGCAGGCCACGCAGCCGGCGCCGCCCTCTTCCCGGGAGGTGGTGAACAGGGCGCGGCCGGCGGCCACTTGGTCGGCGTCCAGGTCGTCGGGGGCGGCCGGCGCGGACAGTTGATCGGTGTAGGCGCGCAGCTGATCCAGTTTTTGCTGGGACACACGGCGGCCCACCGGGCCGGCCGGCGCGCCCACGGGCAGGTCGGTGCGTTCCACCTCGACGAAGGGGATCACGTCGCTGGCGGCCATCCCCTCGGGAATCACACCGGTGTCGCGCAGCACCGTTTCGTACCGGTTGGCGATTTCGTCGCCCAGGCGGCCGGCGACCACACGCAGGAAGGTGCGCCCGGATTCGGTAAGCAGGCTGGTGGGTTCCATCGCCACGGTGTAGTCCAGGTTGTTGAAATCGTCCACCTTCTCAAAGATGCCGGCGTGGCTGCCCGGCGCGGCCAGGTCGGTGCGAAAGAAGGGCGGCGTGATGGAGGCGTTGCCGATGCCGTCCGGGGTGCCGTCGAACGAGGTCAGCGGGTAGTAGCGCCGGGTCTCGCCGTCTTGCTGGTAGGTGCCGGTGAGGTATTCCCGGGCGGCGGCGGTGGCGTCTTCAATGCTGCCGCCGGCGGGGATGCCGGCGAAGTCGCCACGGCCGACGGTGACGCCGTCATAGGGTTCCGGCTCCGGTCCGGAGGGCAGTAAGCCGTCGAGCAAACCGCCCTGCTCCGCGTCGCCGTCCCCGTCCGGCTGGTCGAGACGGAGTTGCAGCAACGGCAGGTAGGCGAGCGGGTTGTTGGCGGTGGCGAACAGCGCGCCCACGTCCAGGTCGCGGGCGATGACGCCGTCCACCGGTTGCCCGGCGGAGCCGGCACCGGCGATATCCGGAGCCAGCACCTCACCGTCGGTGCTGGCATGGCAAAGCGCGCAGCTCACGCCGAGCCGGTCACCGGCGGCCAGGTTGAGGCCGCCGCCGGTGAAGTCGTCACTGCTGCCCAGGGGCTTGCGTTCACCGTCGGCGCGGAACGGCACCAGGCCGATCACCGCGCCCTGATTGAGCCAGGCGTTGAGGCGGGTCGCCTCCGCCAGCACCGTATCCGCCGGGTCGGTGCCGGCTTCGATACGGGCGGCGGCGTTGCGCAGCGCCTCGGCCTGCTGCGGCTCAAGCGCGGCGGTGTTGATGTTCAGCCCCATTTCCAAGGCCCGCAGCGGCGTCATACCGCTGTCCTCGATACCCTGGGGCAGGCGCATGGCGCTGGTCCAGAAACCCTGGTTGCCGAACGTCTCGAAACGGAATATTTCGCGGCCCTTGTCCACGGCGGTGGGGGCGGCGTCACGCTGCTGAGGCTGACTCGCCGCCACGGGGTCGTCACTGCCGCCGCCACAGGCGGTTAACGCGAGCGTGGTGCACAACGCCATCGCGGCGCCGCGCCCGGCGTGTAAAGAAAAACCTGACATTGTTGTTCTCCCGATACCTGCTTTCCAAACACAGCAAAGGCCCGACTGGGCGGGCAATATAAACACAAGGATGGAAAGGGTAATCAGAAAGCCATGGCCTCGACCATCGGCTCGCGGTCAGGATTGCAATAAAGGAAAAAACGTCACCTAACTTTACCGACCGCGAATAAAAGGCATCATCACAACGGAACGGAACAACGGAAAAGGGGACCCCATGCTTGCTGTGTCGGATTGGCTGCTTTTGATCGGCGTGTGCGCCCTCGGCGCGATGACCCCGGGGGCCAGCCTGGCGGTGGTGACCCGTCACACGTTGCGCGGCTCGGCGCGGGCCGGGGTCAGCGCGGGGCTGGCCCACGCCGCCGGAATCGGCGTGTACGCGGTCGCCACTGTGGCGGGGCTGGCGGTGGTGTTACGCGGCTTCCCGCAGTTGGAAATCGCCATCCGGCTGGCGGGCTCGCTGTTCCTGTTGTGGCTGGCGCTGGGCAGTTGGCGCGCCGCCTCGGCACCGGCGCCGGAGCCGGACGCCGGGGCCGCCGGCAACGCGGTGCGCGACGGGTTTCTGATCGCTTTTCTGAACCCCAAGGTGGCGCTGTTCTTCCTGGCACTGTTCAGCCAGTTCGTGAGCGCGGAGATGGCCATGACCACCCGGGTGCAGGTGGCCGCCACGGCGGTGGTGATCGACGCCGGCTGGTACAGCCTGGTGGCCACGACACTGGCGCGCGGCCCGGTGCTCGCCACGCTGCGCCGGCACCACGGCAGGGTGGAACGCGCCACCGCGATCGTCCTGTTGGTCGTCGCGGTGGCGGTGTGGATTTAATGCCGGCTCAGAACCGGAACAACAACCGCGCGAACCAGCTTTTCAGGTAGGCGGTCTCGGGAATCGCCGGGTGGATCGGATGATCCGGCCCCTGCCCTTCGTAGCCGATTACCTGCAGCGAGCGGTCGATATGCCGCGCGGAGGAGCGCACCACGTCGAGCAGTTTGTCCGCCGGCAGGTGCATGGAGCAGGACGCGGAGATCAGATAGCCGCCCGGCTTCACCAGCCTTACCGCCAGTTCGTTGATGGCGTGGTAACCGGCCAGGCCGTTCTTGAAATCCTTGCGGCGCTTGATGAAGGCGGGGGGATCCAGAATCACCAGGTCGAATTTCTCGCCGTCGGCAAGCAGTTGTTTCATGGCGGTGGTGGCGTCGCCTTCCAGGGTACGCAGTTGCTCCGCCACGCCGTTCATTTCCGCGTTGCGGTGCATGTATTCGAGCGCCAGCGACGAACTGTCGATGCCGGTCACTTCGGAGGCGCCGGCCATGGCCGCCTGCACGCCCCAGCCGCCGCAGTAGGCGAACACGTCCAGCACCCGCGCGCCCTTGGCCAGCGGTGCCATGCGTGCCCGCGCACTGCGATGATCGAAAAACCAGCCGGTCTTCTGCCCTTCGCGCAGCGGCGCCTGGAAACGGCCACCGTTTTCGTGCAACTCCACGCTTTCCGGCACCTCGCCTTTCAGGGCGCGGGTGTACAGCGGCAGGTCTTCAAGTTCGCGCACACCGGCTTCGTTCTTGACCACGATATTGGCCGGCAACAGCACCGCGTCCAGGGCCGACGCCACGCTCTCCAGATGCGCTTCCATACCGGCGGTGCCGGCCTGCATCACCAGGGTGTCCTGGTAGCGGTCCACCACCAGGCCGGGCAGGCCGTCCGCTTCGCCGTGCACCAGCCGATAGCCCGGTTGCGGGTAGAGGGTGTCACGCAGCGACAGCGCCTGTTCGATACGCTTCTTGAAAAAACTCCGCGACGGTTCCTGTTTCACGTCGCGGCTGTACAGGCGGGCGGCGATCAGTGAATTGGGGCTCATAAAGGCCCGGCCGAGCGCCTTGCCCCGGCTGTCTTCCACCACGCAGGCGGTGCCGGCGGGCAGGCTCTTGAGCGGGCTGTGAGCGGTATCCACCTCGTTGGCGTAGATCCATTCGTGGCCGGCCTTAAGGCGGCGTTCCTCGTTTTTCTTGAGGCGCAGGATAGGGGTGTCGTCGGTCATGGGCTCGCTCGCGCAAAAGCGGCAGTTTACCACGACGAGGGCACCGTTGAGTGCGCCGGTGCCGCCGACATACCCTTTGGTATGCGCGCACCTCAAGGCTGGGCTACACTCACCCGGGAAGTCGGGTAAAGCCGCTTGTCCTTCCAGTACAGCCGAGGAGCATCATGCGTTTTTTTCAGCAGCGTCCCCCCTTTGCCCTGATGGTCGCCACCGGCGCCATGTGCACCGTGGTGGTGCTGGTGTTCGCGCGTCTTTGCTACGGCCTGGTACTGCCGGCGATGCGCGACGGGCTGGGCCTGAGCTACGCGCAGGCCGCCAACCTGAGCACCGCCACCGCGCTCGGTTATTTGCTGCTGGTAATGGTGGCCGGGGTGTTCGCCGCCCGTTTCGGCGGCAAGCAATCGGTGTTGCTGGGGCTGGTGCTGGTCACGCTGGGCTTCGTCGGTCTCAGCCAGGCCAGCGACTACCGCGTGCTGTTGGCGCTGATGGTGATGCTGGGCATGGGTACCGCCTTCGGCTACACACCGTTGATTTCGCTGCTCGCCAACACCTACCCGAAACGGCGCGGTTCGGTGATCGGCTTCACCAACAGCGGCGTGGGCGCGGGCATGCTGCTGGCCGGGGCCCTGGTGCCGGCCCTGACCCAGGCGGACACCAGTGACGGCTGGCGCCATGTGTGGCTGAGCTTCGCCGCCGGCGGCGCCCTGGTGACCACCCTGGTGCTGGTGGTTCTGCGCAACCCGGAACGGCCCATGGCCGCCAGCACCGACGCCGCCACCGGTGTCAGCGGGCCCGGCGAGCCGATTTTCCGTAACCCCCATGTGATTACCGTGGGTCTGGTCTACGGGGTGCTGGGGCTCACCTACATCGTCCAGGTCACCTTTATGTACAGCTTCGCCCTGGACGGTGGCCTGACGGCGCTGAGCGCCGGGCACCTGGTGTCGCTGATGGGGATTCTGTCTATTTTCGCCGGGCCGTTCTGGGGCTGGCTGGCGGACAAGCTGGGCTACTCCAACGGTCTGGTGCTGTCCATGTCGTTGTCGCTGCTGGCCACCGCCCTGCCGGTGATCTGGCCGCAGCCCTGGGCGTTCGCCGCCCATTTCATCATTCTCGGGCTCTGCGTGGCGGGCTTGTTCACCTCCATTCTGGCGGCGTCCACGGAAACCGTGCCGCCCCAGCAGGCGCCGGTGGCGGTGAGCTTCGTCACCCTCTTTTACGCCACCGGGCAATTCCTGGGCCCGGCGATGGCCGGGCTGGTGGTGGAGTGGACCGACGGCTTCCGGGTGGCCTTCGCCGGCAGCTGCTTGGTGATGGTGGGCGGCGTCTACCTGTGCTGGCGCACCCGCCGCCACCAGGGCTACCGGCCGATGTCGGCCACCGCCTGCCCCGCCGGCGAGTAAACGCCCGGTTGCCGGCCGCTTTCCCAGTCCAGAAGCCAGGCTTTTCGCCCCACTCCGCCGGCATAACCGGTCAAAGCGCCGTTGGCGCCTACCACCCGGTGGCAGGGAACCAGCAAAGACCAGGGGTTTCGCCCCACCGCCGCGCCCACCGCGCGCACCGCCGCCGGGCGGCCCAAACGGGCCGCCAGGGTGCCGTAGGTCCAGGTTTCACCGGCGGGAATACGCTGCAGCTGCGCCCACACCGCCTGTTGAAAGGCGGTGCCCCGCTGCGCCAGCGGCAGGTCGAAGCCGGTGCGGCCACGGTCCTCGAAGTAACCGTGCAGCTGCCCGGCGGCGCGGGCCAACAGAGGGTGGTCGGGGCGGTGGGTCCAGCCGGCCGGATCCGGGTGGTATTTCTGGCCTTCGAACCAGATACCCAGCAGAGCCCGGTCGTCGGCGGCCACCAACATGGCCCCCAGGGGGCCGGGAATCGCCACATAGTCCGTCATCGTTACTCTCCTTTTTCGCCTTTCTCCAGGCTTTGCCAAAGATGCATTACCGCGTAGGCCCGCCAGGGGCGCCAGGCCTCAGCGCGTTCGCGGGCACGCACCGGGGAGGTCTCGCCGAGCGCCTTGAGCACGCCGTAGTCGGCGGCGGGAAAGGCGTCCGGCCAGCCCAAGGCGCGCATCGCCAGATATTGGGCGGTCCAGTCTCCGATGCCGGGCAGCGCCCGCAAGCGCGCCAGTGTCTCTTCCACCGGGGCGCCCGGTGACAGCAGCAGATCGCCGTCGGCGCAGGCCCGGGCGAGGGCCTGTATCGCCTTCACCCGGGTGCGGATAATGCCCAGTTCGCCGAGGGTGTCGGCGCTGCTGTCCGCCACCCGGCCGGCGTCCGGGAAAGTATGGGTAAGGCCGTCAAAGGGGGTCGCCAGCGGCTCGCCGAGCGCGGCGGCCACCCGCCCGGCCAGGGTGCAGGCGGCGCGTACCGTGATCTGCTGGCCGAGCACCGCGCGCACCGCCGCTTCGAAACCGTCGAAGGCACCAGGCACGCGCAGGCCCGGGTGGGCGTCGGCGAGAGCGCCGAGTCGGGCGCTCACCTCCTGCGGCTGGCAGCCGAGGTCGAACAGCCGCTGCAGGCGGCCGAGCACCTCTGGTATCGCCCGCGCCAGCGACGCGGACAACCTCACCGCCAGCAGCGGCCGGCCCGGCACCGGCCGCACCGCCAACCAGCCGCGCAGCCAGACACCGTCGCGCGATACCGCCACGGTGCGCCGATAGACACCATCGTCCACGGCTTCAACACCAGCGATGGCGCGCTGACCGAGAAACGCGAGCAGACGGGGCCAGTCCAGGGGTGGTCGGTAGGCGAGCTGAAAATCCAGATGGTCGTGGCTTGGCGCCTTGGGCCGGCGCCGCAACTGCGAGGGCTGCAACCGGTAGCGTTCGCGGAACAGCGCGTTGAAACGGCGCACACTGCCGAAGCCGGCCGCCAGCGCCACCTCGGTCACCGGCAAGCCGGTGTCGGTGAGCAGACGTTTGGCGAGCAGCAGACGCTGGGTCTGGGCGTAGGCCACCGGGGAGACGCCGAATTCGTCGCCGAAGGTGCGCCGCAGGTGGCGGTCGCTGACCCCCAGCTCGGTCGCCAGCGCGGACAGCGCGTTATCGACCAGGCCGCCGGCGTCGATGCGCGCCGCCACCGCCCGCGCCAGCCGGCGACGGGCGTCGACGCTGGCGTGACCGGGGGCCAGTTCCGGGCGGCAACGCAGGCAGGGCCGGTAACCGCCCGCTTCAGCGGCGGCGGCGCTGGGGAAAAAGCGGCAATTGTCCCGGCGCGGTATTCGCGCCGGGCACACCGGGCGGCAATACACCCCGGTGGTCACCACGGCAACGAAGAACTGCCCGTCGAAACGGGCGTCACGGGCGGTCAGCGCCTGATAACAGACATCGTCTTTGATCCACATGGGGCCATCATAGCCCGGCGGGGGAAGACAGACTCGCCGTTTTCGGACCTGGCTGTAGGAGCTTGCCTGTGGGAGCGGGCCCTGCCCGCGAAAGGCCGGCTTGCCGGCCGGCAGGATGCCAGAGACGCCGATTGTGCGGCTGTTAGAGAGGGCTCTGGGATCCTGCCGGGAGCTTCGCTCCCTTTCGCTTGCAAGCAAGCTCCCACAACCCTGGGCCGCTCTGTCAGGAGGGAGCCGCCCCGTAGCCTTTCAGGAAGACGCGCACCACCTCGCGGACGTGAGCCTTGGCTTCCTGCTCAGTGGGCGCTTCGCCGCAGCCGATCACCAACTGCATGTGACGGCAGCTTTGCAGCATGCCGAAGAACAGCTCCGCGGCGGCGGCGGGGTCGTCCAGGCGTACCAGATGACTGTCGCGGGCCCTGGTAAGCAGGCGCTCCATTTCGTTGAGGGTGCGCTGCGGCCCCGCCTCGAAAAACAGTCTGGCCATCTCGGTGTCCTGCCCCGCCAGGCTGGCCATCAAACGCTCCAGGGCGATCGCCTCTTCGCTATTGATCAGCGTGACAAAGGCGTGGCCAATGCGCTCCAGCACGGCGGCCAGGTCATCACCGTTTTCCAGAGAAAAGATCGGAAAGGGCATCATCCCTTCGCACTTGGCTTCCACGGCGGCGGCGAACAGCGTCGCCTTGTCGGAGAAATGGCTGTAGACGGTGAGCTTGGAGACGCCGGCCTCGGCGGCCACCGCGTCCATGCTGGTGCCAGAGAAACCCTGGGCGATGAACAACGACTTGGCGGCATCAAGAATCGCCTCGCGCTTGGCCGGGTCCTTGGGCCGTCCGCGCAGAGCCGTCTGGGAGTCATTATCAGGCATGCTTCTCCAAACCTTCAGCCAAACAATTTAGTGGCCCCAAGAGATAGTGGACCAAAGAGTTCAATAAACTTACTATACCGGCGAGTATAGCATTACCCGGGTGCGGTCGGCGCCCTATTTTACGTCATTCCACAACCACGCTCTGGGGGTTTCCAGGATGTCTCGTTATCCACTGTTCGCTTTACTGCCGCTGGCTTTGCTGCTTGCCGCCTGCTCCCCGGCGGAGCCTGAAAGCGACACCACCCCGCGTCCGGCCCTGGTGGTCCAGCCCGGTACCGGCGACGCCCTGCGCGACATTTACCCCGGCGAGATACGGGCCCGTTATGAGCCAGAGCTGGCGTTCCGCATCGGCGGCAAGATCAGCCGCCGCATGGTCACCGTGGGCGACCGGGTGGAAGCCGGCCAGCCGCTGGCGGAGTTGAACGCCGAGGACGTCGGCCTGGAGCTGGACGCGGCCCGGGCGCGGCTGGCCTCCGCCCGGTCGGATCAGCGGCTGGCGCGCAGCGAACTGGAACGCTACCGCACCCTGCTTGATCGGCAGGTGATCAGCGAATCCCAGTTCGATTCCGTGGAGAGCCGCGCCGAGGCCAGCGACGCGCAACTGGAGCAGGCCCGCGCGCAGCTCAAGGTGGCCAGCAACCAGGCCGGATACGCGGTTCTGGAAGCGCCAGACACCGGGGTGATCGCACAGCGTCTGGCGGAAGCCGGCCAGGTGGTGGCGGCCGGCCAGGCGGTGTTCGTGCTGGCGGTGGACGGCGACCGCGAAGTGGTCATCGATCTGCCGGAACAGGACGTGAAGCGTTTCCAGGTGGGTGACGAAGTGACCATCGAACTGTGGTCACGACCCGGCGAGCCGTTCCCCGGGCGCATCCGTGAGCTGGCGCCAGCGGCGGACCCCAGTTCACGAACCTTCGAGGCGCGTGTCGCGTTCGATAACGAGACCGCCGGCGCCGAGCTGGGCCAGAGTGCGCGGGTGCTGGTGGACCACGCCAACGGCGGCGCCGATGTGCTCACGGTGCCGCTGGCGGCGGTCACCGCCGACCAGGGCGAGCGCTTCGTTTGGGTGGTGAACCCGGATAACCAAACGCTGGTGAAAACCCCGGTGCGCACCGGCGCCTACCGGGAAGACCGGGTGCCGGTGCTGGACGGCCTGGCGGCGGACGACTGGGTGGTGGCCGCCGGCACCCAGGTGCTGCGCGAAGGGCAGAAGGTACGGCCGGTGGATCGTCAGAACCGTCAGATCAGCCTCGGCCAGGGCAGCGGCCAGGGAAGCGGCCAAGGAGGCGGAGAGTAGCCATGCGTTTCAATCTTTCCGAATGGGCCCTGAGAAACCGCGCCCTGGTGCTCTATGCGATGATCCTGCTGGGCGCCCTGGGTGTCTTGTCCTATTCGCAGCTGGGCCAGAGCGAAGACCCGCCCTTCACCTTCAAGGTAATGGTGGTGAACACCGTCTGGCCCGGCGCCAGTGCCGAGGAAGTGAGCCGCCAGGTCACCGAGCGCATCGAGAAGAAGCTGATGGAGACCGGCGACTACGACCGCATTACGTCGTTCTCCCGGCCCGGTCAGTCGCAGGTGCTGTTCGTGGCCCGCGACGACATGCATTCCTCGCACATCCCCGATCTCTGGTATCAGGTGCGCAAGAAGGTCGGCGACATTAAGCACACCCTGCCCCCGGACGCCCAGGGGCCGTTCTTCAATGACGAATTCGGTACCACTTTCGGCAACATCTACGCCCTCACCGGCCCCGGCTTCGACTACGCGCTGATGAAGGACTATGCCGAGCGCCTGCAGCTCGCCCTGCAGCGCGTCGATGACGCGGGCAAGGTGGAGCTGGTCGGCGTCCAGGACGAAAAAATCTGGGTGGAGCTGTCCAATACCAAGCTGGCGTCACTGGGGATCCCCATGGGCGCGGTGCAGCAGGCACTGCAATCGCAGAATGCGGTGGCCCAGGCGGGCTTCTTCGAGACGCCCAGTGACCGGGTGCGTCTGCGCGTGTCCGGCCAATTCCGTTCGGTGGAAGAAATCCGCCGTTTTCCCATCGACGTGAACGGGCGCACCCTGCGCCTGGGCGACATTGCCGAGGTGTTCCGCGGCTTCAGCGACCCGGCCGAACCGCGCATGCGCTTTCTCGGCGAAAACGCCATCGGCCTGGCCGTGTCGATGAAGGACGGCGGCGACATCCTCGCCCTGGGCGACAGCCTGGACGCCGAGTTCAAGCGCCTGCAGGCCACGCTGCCGGCGGGCCTGACGCTGAGCAAGGTGTCCGACCAGCCGGCAGCGGTGGAGGCCGGCGTTGGCGAGTTCGTGCAGGTGCTGATCGAAGCGCTGGTGATTGTCTTGCTGGTGAGCTTCTTTTCGCTGGGCGCGCGCACCGGCCTGGTGGTGGCGCTGTCGATTCCCCTGGTGCTGGCGATGACCTTCGCGCTGATGCACTACTTCAACATTGGCCTGCATAAGATTTCCCTGGGTGCCCTGGTGCTGGCGCTGGGTCTGATGGTGGACGACGCGATCATCGCCGTGGAGATGATGGCGATCAAAATGGAGCAGGGCTTCAGCCGTTTGAAAGCCGCCGGTTTCGCCTGGACCAGCACCGCCTTCCCGATGCTCACCGGCACGCTGATCACCGCCGCCGGTTTTCTGCCCATCGCCACCGCCGAGTCCGGTACCGGCGAATACACCCGCTCGATTTTCCAGGTGGTGACGCTGTCGTTGCTGGTGTCGTGGATCACCGCCGTGGTGTTCGTGCCCTACCTGGGTGACAAGCTGCTGCCGGAGTTGGCCCGCCGCGACGCGGACGGCAAAGTGCATGACCCCTATCAGAAACCCTTCTATCAGCGCTTCCGGCGGCTGGTGCTGTGGTGCGTGCGCTACCGCAAGACGGTGATCACGCTGACGCTGCTGGTCTTCGTCGGGTCGCTGGCCCTGTTCCGGCTGGTGCCGCAGCAGTTCTTCCCGCCGTCGGCGCGCCTGGAGCTGATGGTGGATCTGAAACTGCACGAGGGCGCGTCCCTGGAAGCCACCCAGGCGCAGGCGGAGCGGCTCGAGAAACTGCTCGACGACAACCCCGACATCGACCATTACGTGGCCTATGTGGGCGCCGGCTCGCCACGCTTCTACCTGCCGCTGGACCAGCAGTTGCCGGCGGCCAGCTTCGCCCAGTTCGTGGTGCTCACCGACAGCATCGAGCAACGGGAGCAGATCCGCGCCTGGTTGATCGACACCATGCGCGAGCAGTTCCCCACCCTGCGCAGCCGGGTGTCGCGCCTGGAAAACGGCCCGCCGGTGGGCTACCCGATTCAGTTCCGCGTGTCCGGTGAGCACATTCGCCAAGTAAGGGAACTGGCCCGTGACGTGGCCGCGGTGGTGCGCGACAACCCGGCGTTGACCAACGTGCATCTGGACTGGGAAGAGCCCAGCAAGGTGGTGCGCGTGAACGTGGACCAGGACCGCGCCCGCGCTCTGGGCGTCAATACCGCCGACCTGTCCCGGGCGCTGCAGAGTTCCCTGTCCGGGGTAACGGTGAGCCAGTACCGCGAAGACAATGAGCTGATCGACGTGCAGGTGCGCGGCGACGCCCGCGAACGCGAAGCCCTGGGGCAACTGGGCAACCTGGCGGTGCAGACCGAAACGGGCCGCAGCGTGCCGCTCAATCAGGTGGCGACGCTGGAGTACGGTTTCGAGGAAGGCATTATCTGGCACCGCAACCGGCTGCCCACGGTGACGGTGCGCGCTGACGTTTACGGCGACGAGCAACCGGCCAGCCTGGTCAATCAGTTGCTGCCCAAGCTGCAAGGGGTGCGTGACGCCCTGCCGCCGGGTTACCTGCTGGAGGTGGGCGGCACGGTGGAAGAGGCCGCCCGTGGCCAAAGCTCGGTGAACGCCGGCCTGCCGCTGTGCGTGCTGGTGGTGATCACCCTGCTGATGCTGCAGCTGCGCCGCTTCTCGCTGTCCACCATGGTGTTCCTCACCGCGCCGCTGGGCTTGATCGGCGTGACCCTGTTCCTGCTGCTGTTCGGCGAGCCGTTCGGTTTCGTGGCAATGCTCGGCACCATCGCGCTGACCGGCATGATCATGCGGAACTCGGTGATCCTGGTGGATCAGATCGAGCAGGACATCAGCCAGGGCCGCAGCCAGTGGGACGCGATCATCGAGTCGACGGTGCGCCGTTTCCGGCCCATCGCGCTGACCGCGCTGACCGCGGTGCTGGCGATGATCCCGCTGTCACGCAGCGACTTCTTCGGCCCCATGGCGGTGGCGATCATGGGTGGGCTGATCGTGGCCACCGCCCTGACGCTGCTGTTCCTGCCGGCGCTGTACGCCGCCTGGTTCCGGGTCAAGGAGACCCACAACGACGAGCCGGTTATTCGGTAAACCGGACCCCGTCGAGCACCGTCTGCAGCGTTTCCAAGGCCTCGGTCTGGCGGTTCGCCGCCTCGCCCTGGCCGCCGCTGCCGCTGGCGATCAGGTCTATGGCGTAGCAGGACTCGGTGTAGGTGGCGCGGTAGCTGCGGATCGTGGTGTAGCTGTCACCCTCCGTGCGGGTCACATCGAAACGGGTGAACGCCACATCGTCGATGGTCTGCGTTTGCTTGCTCTCCTGAGTGACGCCCTCGGGCAGGTCCTTGCAGTGGGTGAGCGCCTTGGTGTTGCGGCTGGCGCCGAGTTGGAAGCGTGCGTCCACTTCACCCGGTACTTTCAGGGTCAGCAGGCGCTGGCCTTCCTGGCCGTCGGCGAAGGCGTGCCATTGCTGCCCTTCCTGGCCCTCTTCTGCGGACACCTTTTGTAAGGATTCGGGATAGTCCACGGCGATGCGGAAGCGGGTATCGGTGAAGGTGGTGGCGTCATCGCCGGTCGCCGCCGTGCTCGGTTTTTGAGCCGATTCGTAGCCGCCGCCGGCCTCTTCCTCAGTGCCGTCGACAGGGCCGCCGGTTTGCGCGGCGCCGGTCTCTTCCCCGGGCTGAGACTCCTCAATGGGCGGATGCGGGACGGTTTCTTCGTTGTCCGCTCCCTTCTTGGCGTCGTCCTCTTCCGGCGGCTGGCAGCCCACCAGGAATAACGTGCCGGTGAGCGCACCGGTAGCCAGTAAAACGGTGAGATTGCGCATGAGATCACTCCTTTCACGGTATCGGCTGTCGTCCGTGGGCAGCCGGGAATAACGATCTTTATCCTACGCTCCGGCGCGCCGGACAACGCCCCCGCTTAACACTGTTTAACAGCCGCGCCGCGGTTCACGTTAAGCTGGTGCGCCAGGAGGAGAGGCAAAGCGTGGAACTGGAACTGTCGCTATTACTGATGCTGGGCGGGGTCGCCTTGCTGGCCGGGTTCATCGACACCCTGGCTGGCGGCGGCGGTCTGCTGACCCTGCCTGCCTTGTTGCTGGCCGGTCTGGGCCCGGTGAACGCGCTCGCCACCAACAAACTGCAAGGCGCCTTTGGTTCCGGCATGGCCACCTTTATGCTGCTGCGCCGGCGGCGTTTCAAAGACACCCTGGCGGGTCTGAGGCGCCCGTTCCTGTGGTCGCTGGGCGGCAGTGCCCTGGGCACCGCTCTGGTGCAACAGACCGACAGCGACGCCCTGCAGGTGCTGGTGCCGGTGGTACTGGCAGTGATCGCGCTGTATTTCCTGTTCAGCCCCGGCGCCGGCAGCGTACGCCGCGCGCCCCGTCTTTCCGCGCGCCTTTACGAGCGCACCGTGGTACCGGTGATCGGTTTCTACGATGGCTTCTTCGGCCCCGGCACCGGCTCGTTCTTTTCGCTCACCGGCGTCGCCCTGCGCGGCCAGGATCTGGTCACCGCCACCGCCCAGGCCAAAGCGCTCAATTTCGCCAGCAATATCGCCTCGCTGACGTTGTTCGTTGTTGGCGGCAAGGTGCTGTGGGTGACCGGCGCGGTGATGATCGTCGGCCAGATGCTTGGCGCCTGGCTCGGTTCCCATGCGGTGCTGCGCGGTGGCGCGCGGCTGATCCGGCCGCTGATCGTTGTGGTCTGCCTGGCAATGCTGATCCGTTATCTGTTCGCCTGAGCCCTGGTCGCTTGATTCCTGACCCACGGGTCATACACTGACAACGCGATAATACCAACCAGCTCGGGACCTTTTTCATGGGTGACACATCCAGAGATTACCGCCGACCGGACGGCGAGACCCGTTATTGGCCGATGGGCCCCTTCAAGCTCCGGCTGCCCTTCCTGCACTACCGTTTCGAATGGCCCGACTACTTCCAGGGCCTGCTGATGTGCGCGGTGGATCTGGCCGCCATTCCGCTGATGACCGAGCTGCTGGGCATGCCGTTCGAGGCGGCGCTGGCGGTGGTGCTGCTGAACGGCTTCCTCTATCTGTTGCATCACCTGCTCGGCGACCCGGTGGTACCCGGCTGGATCACTCCCGCGATTCCCCTGTTGATGGCCTACTGCGCCAGCTTTCCGGAGGGCCCGGATCGGGTGCACGCGCTGATCGCCTTCCAGTTATTACTGGGTGTGTTCTGTATCGGGCTGGGCGCCACCGGTTTATCCAGGCGGGTGGTGAGCCTGGTGCCACCGGCGATCAAGGCCGGCATCATCATGGGGGCGGGCATCGCCGCGGTGATCACCGTGTTCGAAGTGGGCGGCCGGTTCGAGAGCTTCCCGTGGACCATTTCCATCGCCATCGGCATCGCTTTCTATCTGATCTTCTCCAAGCACTTCGCGGTGCTGAAAACCCGCAACGCGTTCTGGGGCACGCTCGGCAAGCTGGGGATTTTCCCGATCATCGCACTGGCCATCGTGCTGGCGCCGCTGTTCGGCGAAGCGCCCTGGCCGACCATCGAATGGGGCTTCACCACGCCGGACTTCGCCACCCTGTGGAACGAGTACACCGTGTTCGGTCTGGGCCTGCCGTCGCCGCAGATGTTCCTGCAGGCGATCCCCACCATGCTGGCGGCCTACATCGTGCTGTTCGGCGATGTGCTGCAGGGCAAGGCGCTGCTCAAGGAAGCCGACGCCAGCCGCCAGGACGAGGACGTGGACTACAACCCGGACCGCGCCCATATGATCTTCGGCGGCCGTAACGCCACCATGAGCATCATCGGCCCGGACGTGGCCATGTGCGGCCCGCTGTGGGCGGCCATGCACGTGGTGATCGTGGAGCGCTTTAAGGAAGGCCGCAAAGCGATGGATTCAATCTTCGGCGGCGCCGGCTCGTTCCGCTGGGGCACCAACACCGGCCTGTTACTGATGCCCATTGTCAGCCTGGTGGAGCCGATCCTGGGCGTGGCCCTGGCGCTGACGCTGCTGATTCAAGGTTACGTGAGCGTGCGCATCGGCATTCTCGAAGCGCGCAGCCAGCGCGACCTGGGCATCGCCGGGGTGGTCGCCGCGGTACTCGCCACCAAGGGCGCCACCTGGGCGTTCGCCGTGGGCGTGGCGCTGTGCATCCTGATTTACGGTCGCCGCTTCTTCAGCGGCGAGAACGACCAGACCTTCACCAAGGACAACGACGAGGAAACCTCATGAAAACCCGTGCCGCAGTACTCCGTGAGATGAGCGCCCAGCGCCCGTTCAAGGACTCACAACCACTGAAGATCGAAGAGGTGGAACTGGACGCGCCCGGCCACGACGAGATTCTGGTGCGGGTGCGCGCCGCCGGCCTGTGCCATTCCGATCTGTCGGTGATCGACGGTAACCGCCCGCGCCCGCTGCCCATGGCGCTGGGCCACGAGGCCGCCGGCGAAGTGATGGAAGTGGGCGCCGGCGTCAGCGATCTGCAAGTGGGCGATCATGTGGTGTTCTCGTTCGTGCCCAGTTGCGGCACCTGCGAGTACTGCCTGGGCGGTCGTGCGGCGCTGTGCGCCCCGGGTGCCAAGGCCAACAACGACGGCGTACTGCTGAGCGGCGACCGTCGCCTGCATCAAGGCGACACCACCATCAATCACCACCTGGGGGTGTCCGGCTTCGCCGAACACGCGGTGACCTCGCGCCGTTCGGCGGTGAAAATTCCCAAGGACCTGCCGTTCGAAATCGCCGCCGTGTTCGGCTGCGCGGTGCTCACCGGCATGGGCGCGGTGGTGCACACCGCCGGGCTGCGTGCCGGCCAATCGGTGCTGGTGGTGGGCCTGGGCGGGGTGGGCCTGTCCGCGGTACTCGGTGCCGTGGCCGCTGGCGCCCGCCAGGTGATCGCCGCCGACATCGCCCAGGATAAATTGGACCTGGCGAAGTCCATGGGCGCCACCCATGTGGTCAATTCCAAGGACGCGGACGCGGTGCAGCAGGTCAAGGACATCAGCGGCGGCGGCGTCGACATCGCCGCCGAGTTCGCCGGCGTGGGCCCGGCGCTGGAGTTCGCGTTCGCCGCCACCGGCAAGGGCGGCAGCACTGTTACCGCCGGCCTGCCCCACCCGGACACCCGCCTGGCGGTAAGCCCGGTGCAGATGGTCGCCGAGGAGCGCCGCTTCCTGGGCTCCTACCTGGGCGGCCACGTGCCGGCGCTGGATATCCCTGAATACATCGCGCTGTATCAGGCTGGCCGCCTGCCGGTGGACAAACTGCTCACCCACCGCATGAAGCTGGAGGACATCAACGAAGGCTTTGATCGTCTGGCGGACGGCGACGCGATTCGCCAGGTGATCTTGTTCGACTGATGGCCGGCGTGCGTTTGCGGCAGATTTGTCTGGTGGCGCAGGAACTGGCGTCGCCGGAGCGGGCCCTGGCCGAAGTGCTCGGCGCGCGGCCCTGTCACCGGGACCCGAATCTGGCCCGCTACGGGCTGGAGAACGTGATGTTCCGCCTCGGCGACCGGTTTATCGAAATCGTCGCGCCGATTCAGGACGGCACCGCCGCCGGCCGTTTTCTGCAACGCGGTGGCGGCCAAGGCGGCTATATGGCGATCTTCGACTGCCCCGACCCGGATGGCCTCGGCGCACACGCCGAAAAGCTCGGCGTGCCGGTGGTGAACCGAATGCGCGTGGACCACTATCTGGGCGTTCAGCTCCATCCCAAAGGCTGCCGGGCGGCGATGATCGAGTTCAACCGCACCGACGGCGGCGAGGCCCTGGACGGGCCTTACTGGCCCGCCGGCCCCGATTGGCAAGCGGCGCCGGAAACCGACCCGCTTTGCCGCCTGACCACAGTGACCCTCGACAGCCCCGTGCCCGGCGATCTGGCCGCCCACTGGGGCCGTCTTCTGGGCATTCCGGACAGCGCTTCCAGCACCCTGGAAGCGGGCGGGGTGACGCTAAAGTTCGAACAGGCACGGTTCGAGGAGGCCCGGCGGGAGACCCTGAGCACCCTGGGGTTACATACCGCCGACCGCGACGCGATACTGGAGCGGGCCGAAGCGCACGGCCTCATGGTGGAACAAAACAGCTTCCATCTCGCCGGTGTGCGCTGGTGTTTCGAGCACCCGTAAAACGGTGCTCGCTTAGCCCAGCTTCTCCAGCATGGCGCCCATCATTTCGTGGATCTTGTTGACCGCTTTCAGCGGCCGCACCATCACCTTGAAATCGTCAATGCGGCCGTCTTCGTCGCAGTGAATCATGTCGATGCCGTTGAGCTGAATGCCGTCGAGCACAGTGGTGAATTCCAGCACCGCGTTATGACCGTCGAGGACTTCCCGTTCATAGCGGAAGTGCTCGTTGTTGAGCGTGTGCAGGGCGGCAGTGAGGTACAGCTTGGTAATCGCCTTGCCTTCCTGCGGGGTGTGCACCACCGGCGAGTGGAACACCACGTTGTCGGCGAGAATCTCGTCGAGCGCCTCGGCGTCCTTGGTGTCCACCAGCCGGTGCCAGCGTTCAATGGTTTGTTCGATCATGGCGGGGCCTGCATCTTGTTATGGGAAAGCTCAACATAGCCCGCCGAAGACGCCGCGCACCATGGTGGTTTGCGTCACGGATCGGGCTGCAAGCCACGGAGCGTAACGACCGGCCTTGTGAGAGCGGGCCCCGTCCTCGAAAGGGTGGCCTTGGCCACCCGGCGAAGGCTGCCCCGCGGGATACCAGAGGCGTTGTTGCTGCCATCGTTAGAGAAGCCTCTGGGATCCTGCCGGGGCGTCGCCCCTTTCGCGGGCAAGGCCCGCTCCCACAAGAGGCACCCCCTCGCCCCTGTATCCTGCATCCTGAATCGTGGCCGTCAGGCCGCCTTCAACTTGCAGCTTGAAGCTTGCGGCCTTCACGCCAGGCCGATGCTCTCGGCCTTGACCTCGAAGTAGTCGAACAAGCTGTCCAGGGCGACGCGTATCGTGGCGCCCTGCAGGCTGAGGCGGGCCATCAGTTCTTCCAGCGCGTCCTCGGCGTTGATGTTGTCGATGTTTTCCTGGATCAGATCCAGCGGCTTGAGCCGTTTGATGGCCAGGTCCTGCTGCAGGTCGAATTCCATTTCGTCGTTCCAGCACAGGTTCACCTTCACCGCCGCCAGCTGTTCCAGGTGGGCAAGGATTTCCTCACGGCTCAGGTCCAGGGCGGTGATGCGCACGCTGGCGCCGTCGCCGTCCTTGAATTCACAGCGGTCGCCGATGGTGAAACCTTCCGGCAGCGACGCCGCGTCGCGCAGCCATTCACCGAAGGCGGCGGTGGTGGCGCTGGCCGCCGTGGGCCGGGTCACGGGCAGGGAATCCACGGCTTTGCGCAGGGCCGCGACGATCTGCTCGGCGCGGCTGTCCGAGGCGCTGTCCACCAGGATGCGGCGGCGCTCCAGGTCGATCAGCACGCCGGTGCGGCGCGAGCGGGTGAAGGCGCGCGGCAGCAACTCAAAGGTAATCTGGTCTTTCAGCTCGGCGCGCTCACGGCGGCCCACCGGGCGGCCTTCTTGCTCGCGAATCTGCTCCACCTTTTCGTCCAGCTCCTCTTTGATCACCGGCCCGGGCAGCAAACGGGCGATTTCCTGGTGCACGCAATAGAGGAAGCCGTCCGCCACTACCACCATACGGTCCTCGCCCTTGAGGGGCGGTACGAAGCCTTCGCTGCTCAGGCTCTGCCGGCCGCAGGGCGGGCAGCGGTGCTCATCGAGACGCTCCTCCAGTTCCGCCGCCGACCAGGGAAAGGGCTCCGCGCCCAGGAAAACGGTGAGGTTCTTGATCCACATAGGACAGGTCCAGAAACAGGCTTTTACGGGCGGGCCGGGCGGCCCGGAAGAAGCCGGACAGCCTAGCGGACGACTCCCTTCTCCTCAAGCGCCGGAATCGGGCCGGTCAGTGGGTCAATACGGCTTATTCAAAAACCGAGCACGCGTCCCGCTTCACGCTACGGCGATGGCTGGAATGACAGGCTGGCCGGATCGCGAAACCATTTGACAAGGCTCAGAGATATCGCAAACCTCGGTAGCCGAAAACAACAACCGCCAAGCCTCGGGAGAGAGAACATGCTAGGCCAAATGATGAACCAGCCGCTGCTGATCAGCGCACAGATCGCCCACGCCGCCCGCTACCACGCCGACGGGGAAATCGTCTCGGTGGAAACCACCGGCGGCCTCCATCGCACCAACTGGGGGGAAGTGGAACGGCGGTCCCGCCAGCTGGGTTCGGCGCTGTTGGGCCTGGGCCTGAAACAGAGTGACCGGGTCGCCACCCTGGCCTGGAACAACTACCGTCACCTGGAAGCCTATTTCGGCGTGTCCGGCGCCGGCCTGGTGTGCCACACCATCAACCCGCGCCTGTTCCCGGAACAGCTGGTGTATATCTTCAACCACGCCCAGGACCGCGTGCTGTTCATCGATAAGACCTTCCTGCCGCTGATCGCCGCGATCAAAGACAAGCTGGAACATCTGGAGCACGTGGTGCTGCTCAGTGGTGAAGACGCGGAAGCCGCCGAGAAAGTCCCCGGCATCAAGTTCTACGACGACCTGGTGGATTCCGGCAACGCCGATTTCCAATGGCCGGAATTCGATGAGAACACCGCCTCCAGCCTGTGCTACACCTCCGGCACCACCGGCAACCCGAAAGGCGCCCTGTACTCGCACCGCTCCACGGTGCTGCACTCCATGGCCGTGGCCCTGCCGGACAGCCTGAATTTGTCCGCCCGGGATTGCCTGTTGCCGGTGGTCCCGATGTTCCATGTGAACGCCTGGGGCATCCCCTACGCCGCCGCCATGGTGGGCAGCAAGATGGTCCTGCCCGGCCCGGGCCTGGACGGCGACAGCCTGAAGAACCTGATCAACAGCGAAAACGTGACCTGCGCCGCTGGCGTACCAACGCTGTGGCAAGGCCTGATCGGCGCCCTCAAGAAAGCCGACGAGAAAGTACCCAGCCTGACCCGCACCGTGATCGGCGGCTCCGCCTGCCCGCCGTCCATGATCGCCACCTTCCGTGACGACTACGGCGTGGACACGCTGCACGCCTGGGGCATGACGGAAATGAGCCCGGTGGGCTCGGTGAGCACCCTGCTGCACAAGCACACCCTGATGTCCCAGGATGAGCAGGCCGCGATCCGCGCCAAGCAAGGCCGCCCGCCGTTCGGTGTCGACTTGCGCATCGCCGACGCCGACGGCAACGAACTGCCCAAGGACGGCGAGACCCAGGGCGACCTGTACGCCAAGGGCCACTGGGTGATCAGCACCTACTTCAACGTGGACGCCGAGCCGCCGCACGTGGACGGCTGGTTCCCCACCGGCGACATCGCCACCCTGGACGAGAACGGCATCGTTACTATCAAGGACCGCTCCAAGGATGTGATCAAGTCCGGCGGTGAATGGATCAGCTCCGTGGAGCTGGAAAACATCGCCGTGGGCATGCCGGAGCTGGCCGACGCCGCGGTGATCGCCGCCACCCACAAGAAGTGGGACGAGCGCCCGCTGCTGATCGCGGTAAAAGCCGAAGGCAAGGACCCGTCCGAGAAGGACATTCTGGCCGGCTATGAAGGCAAGATCGCCTCCTGGCAGCTGCCCGACGCGGTGCTGTTCGTGGACGAACTGCCGCGCAACGCCACCGGCAAGGTGCTCAAAAACAAGCTCCGCGATCAGTACGGCGACCATCTGATCAAAGAGTAATCCGCGGCTTTAAGCCCGTTACGCCGCGCCCTCAGGGCGCGGCGTCTTCCACTATCTTCAGGGTCATGGGATCGAACGGCACCGACGAGTGCTCATGGACGATTTTCCATTGCCCGCCGATGCGATGGTAGGCCACCGACATCCGCATCCAGCCCATCTGTTCCTCGCCCTTTTCATTCTCGCCGCCGCAGCGCACCGGGAAATAGCTCACCGCCAGATCCCCATCCACCCGGACCCTGGGTTCCTGCACTTCGAACACCATACCGTTCTCGCAATACGACATGCATTCGCGCCAGTGCGCACCGTAGGCCTCCAGGCCCTGGAAGCGCAGCTTGCCGATGGCGTCGTAGGCTTCGACGTCTTCCGCGTAGCAGGCGAGGATCGCGTTCAGATCGCCGGCGGACACCGCCTTGGCCCACTGCGCGATCAGGGTTTGGAGGGCTTGCTGGTCTTCGTTGCTTGCCGTGTTCATTGGGTCTCTCCTTTTACCGTGGCGGTTTACGTGCTTTTCGACGTTACTTGCAGCTCCCGGACCGGTCGCACCTCAATGCTGCCGACCCGGGCCGGGGGAATGTTCTCGGCGATGCGGATCGCCTCGTTCAAGTCGCGGGCGTCGATCAAGTAAAAGCCGGTGAGCTGCTCTTTGGTTTCCGCGAAGGGCCCGTCGGTGATCGACGTCTTGCCGTCACGCACGCGCACGGTGACGGCGGTGTGTACTGGCTCCAGCGGCGCGCCACCGAGCATTTTCCCGGTCTCGGCCAGTGAATCCGCGTAAGCCTGGCACTCATCGTCCTCGGGGCTGTCCGGCAGGCTGTGCAGCGACTCTTCCTCGGCGTAGACCAAGCACAAATATTTCATGATGTCCCTCCTGAATGTCTGTTCAGCTTCCTCTGGTCGTTCATGAACGCGGCGATTCGACGGCCGCCGACACGTTTTTTTCATTCGCTAACGCGGCCAGCCGTTTTTCCAGAAAAACACGCTGCGGGCCTTGCTGACACAGTGCGAGGGCGGCGCGGTAGGCGTCACGGGCTTCGGCGACGCGCCCCAGACGTCGACACAGGTCCGCCCGCGCCGCCAGGGCGAGGTAATAGTGCGTCAGCTCACCGGCGTCGAGCAGGCCATCGACCAACGCCAGCCCGGCTTGCGGGCCGTCGCGCATGGCCACCGCCACCGCTCGGTTGAGGGCGATCACCGGCGACGGCGCGGCGCGCAGCAGCACGTCGTAGAGGCCCACGATCTGCGCCCAGTCGGTCTCTTCCGGGCGCGCCGCCTCAGCGTGCACGGCGGCGATCGCCGCTTGCAGGCTGTAGGGGCCGAAGCGTCGTGAGCGCAACGCCTGCTCGACCAGGTTCTCGCCCTCGGCAATCAGGGCCCGGTCCCACAGCGCGCGGTCCTGGTCATCCAGCAGCACCGGATCGCCGGCGGCGTCGGTACGGGCCGCCCGGCGCGCCTCGGTGAGCAGCATCAGCGCCAGCAGGCCGGCCACTTCCGGCTCCGGCAGCAGCGACAGCAACAACCGGCCCAGCCGCAGCGCTTCACTGGAGAGATCGGCGCGCGTCGGCGCGTCGCCGGAGGACGGGAAGTAGCCTTCGTTGAACGCCAGATAGATCACCTGGAGCACGCTATCAAGACGCTCCGCCAACTCGCGTTTCTCAGGCACCCGATACGGGATGCCCGCGTCGCGGATCTTGGCCTTGGCGCGCACGATGCGCTGGGCCACGGTGGGCGTGGGAATCAGGAAGGCACTGGCGATCTCCTCGGTGGTGAGATCGCAGACCTCGCGTAGCGTCAGCGCCACCCGCGCCTGCTCCGAAAGCGCCGGGTGGCAACAGGTGAAAATCAAACGCAACCGGTCGTCCTCGACACTGAGGTCCAGGTCTGGAAGTTCGGTCTCCTGCTCAAAGCGCAGCGCCAACTCTTCCAGGGAAGCGTCGAAGCGGGCGCGCCGGCGGATACGGTCGATGGCTTTGAAACGCCCGGCGCTGACCAGCCAGGCGCGCGGGTTGTCGGGCACACCGTCGCTGGGCCACTGCGTCACCGCTGCGGTGAAGGCATCCTGCAGCGCTTCCTCGGCGAGATCGAAATCGCCCAGCAGCCGGATCAACGTCGCCAGCACCCGACGCGATTCGTCACGGTACAGCGTTTCGATATGACGGCTAATCCGCAAAGGCCTCCCTCCCTTAATCGTCCCCCTGGCGAACCCAGGGCGCCTGCTCACTGAGCGGGCGCACTTCCACGCAGCCCAGACTCACCAGCGGCAGGTCGGCGGCCAGCCTTAGCGCCTGGTCCAGATCCCCGGCACGCAGCAACACCACCAGGCCCAGTTGCTCCTCGCCCCGCGCGGCGGCACCGTCGCGCAAGCGCAGGCCGCCGTCGCGGCGCCGCAGCGTGGTTGCCAGGCGCGCCGACGGCAGCCAGCAGCCCCATTGGTAATGCTGGGCCGCCAGCAGGCCGCGCCGGTATTCGCAGGTCTGAGCCAGCAGAGTATCCCGCTCGCGGCGCGGCAACGACGCTAACCGGTTCTCATCCACGTACACCAGGCAAATATAATCCATTTCGGTTCTCCGGGAGCCTTAGCCGTTCAGGCATCGATACCTCCGAGTCGAACCGGCGCCCGGCATTTCGACAGGGCGCGGATCAGCCCTCGCCCACTTCCCGGCGCAGTTGCTGAAAGAAATCCGGCTGCGCCCAGGCCCGGTACTCACCGCGCGCGTAAGCCTGCGCATTGCGGTGGTACGCCAGAGCGTTGATGCGATTGGGCGTACCGCAGTCCCGGGTTTTCACCACCCGGCCCGGCGCGCCCATGACAATCGAGTTGTCGGGGATCACGGTGCCTTCCTTGAGAAACGTATGGCCGGCGATGATGCAGTTATCGCCGATCACACAGCCGTCCATGATGGTGCTGTTGATGCCGACCAAACAGTTATCGCCGAGGGTGCAGCCGTGCAGCGTGACATGGTGGGTGATGGAGCAGTAATCGCCGATGCGGGTGCCGGTGTGGTTGCCGATGTGCACCATGACGAAATCCTGCAGGTTGGTGTAGCGGCCGATGCGGATGTCATAGAGCTCGGCGCGCAGCGCGACGTTGATCCACACCGAAGCGCCTTCCGCCAGTTCGATATCGCCGTACAGCCAGGCGGATTCGTGGATGTACGCGGCCTGCTCGGTGCGCGCCTGGGGGTCAATATAGCCCACTGTTCTCTCCCGGTTTTTTTATTGTTCCGGGAGTATCGCAAACGGGCGCTACGGCGGGTAGGTTTGTAGGAGCTTGCCTGCAAGCGAAAGGGCGCGGAGCGCCCGGCAGGATTCCAGAGACCTTGAAAAGCCGAACAACAACAGCGTCGCTGGTATCCTGCCGGGTGGCTAAAAGCCACCCTTTCGCAGGCCGGGCCCGCTCCCACAAGCGCGGTCAGAACATCAGGTCGGGCAGGTAGGTCGCGATCTCCGGGAAGATCATGATCAGCGCCAGGCCGACAATCTCCACCAGCACGAACGGAATCACCGACACATAGATGTCCTTCATGGTGATATTCGACGGCACGACCCCCTTCAAATAGAACAGGTTAAACCCGAAGGGTGGCGTCATATAGCCGATCTCCATGTTGATCACGAACAGGATACCGAACCACACCGGATCGAAGCCCATGGACTGCACGATCGGCAGGAACACCGGCAGCGTGATCAGCATGATGCCGACCGGATCCAGCACCATGGCCAGGAAGAACACGATCACCATCATGGTGATGATAACCGCCCAGGGGCCGCCCGGAATGCCGGTGATCATGCCTTCGATCAGCTCCTGCGCGCCCATGCTCTGGTAAGCGGCACTGAACGCGTGGGCGGCGAACAGAATCCACATGATCATACCGGTGAGTTTGAAGGTGCGGATCGACGCGTCGCGCATCAGCTCCCAAGAGAACTTGCGGTACACCAGCGCCGAGACCAACGCACCGAATACGCCCACGGCGGCCGCTTCAGTCGGGGTGGTAACACCAGCGATGATCGACCCCAATGTCACCACGACAATGATGATCGGCAGAATCACGGCACGCAGGGCGAGCATTTTTTCCCGCCAGGAGGCGCGCTCTTCCTTGGGCAGAGCCGGTGCCAGATGCGGCTGGAAGTAGCAGCGCACGATGATGTAGAGGCAGGTCAGCACCATCAGCAGGAGGCCCGGCAGCACCCCGGCGGCGAACATCTGGCCTACCGACACACCGGTAATCAGCGAATAGAGGATCATCAGAATGCTGGGCGGAATCAGGATGCCCCAGCCACCACCGGTGTTGATGCAGCCCAGCACCATGCGCTTGTCGTAGCCGCGCTCCAGCATGGACGGCAGCGCGATGGTGCCCATGGCCACCACGGCGGCGCCGCTGATCCCGCACATGGCGGCGAAAATGGCGCAAATACCCAGAGTGCCGATGGCCAGGCCGCCACGCAGGCCGCCCCACCACAGGTACATCATGCGGTACAGGTCCTTGGCGACACCGGTGCGTTCCAACACCATCGCCATGAACACGAATAGGGGTATCGCCACCAGGGTGAAGTTGCCCATGGTGCTCCAGATTTGCGAAGCCACCATGTAGAAGGCGTCCGGCCCCCAGGTGAAATAGAGAAAGATCACCGAGACGCCGCCGAGCACGAAGGCCAGCGGCAGGCCGAGCACCAGGAAGAACAGCAGCGAGCCGAAGAACAGCAGGGTAATCATTTCAATGCTCATCGGTGCGGCTCCTGCACATCGCTTTCGATGTTGTCGGCGACACCGTCATCCAGGCCGTCTTTCAGCACCTTGGCGTTCTCCGGGTTGATGGCCACGGCAATGTCCCGCAGTAACTTGACCGTGCCCTGCAGCAGCACCAGCGTTACCGCCAGCGGAATAAACGCCTTCACCGGCCATACCGGCGGGTTCCAGGCGGAATAGGTGGTCTCCTGACCCTGGAACGATTCCCAGGCCATGGAGCTACCGAAGTACAAGAAGGCGAGAATAAAAATATAGAACACCACGGAGGTGAACACGTCGATCACCGCTTGACCACGCGGCGAGAAATGGGAATACAGCAGGTCCACGTTGACGTGACCGCGGTGCGCCATCACGTAACCGCCCGCCATGATCGAATAGATGGCGAACAGAAACTGGGCGAACTCGGTGGTCCAGACCGTGGGGGCGTCAAACAGATAACGGCAAATGACCTCGAAAAGAAGCAGAGCAGTCATGGCGAAGATCAAATGGGCGATCCAGCGGCCAAGAAAGTCGTTCAGGCGGGTCACCCCGTTTATCAACGTCTGCAGGAAGGACATGATTCCTCCGCGGGGGGCTCAATAGTCGGACAATATAAAAGGGGGAGCCACGTTGGCTCCCCCGGGGCGCTCTCGGGTGTTACAGGTAGCCGAGGTCGGACAAAAAGCCTTTCAGCTTCTCAACCACTTCGGCGGCCTTATCGCTACGCTTGGCTTCTCCGTCCCACATTTTCTGGGCGGTTTTAGCCAGCTTGTCTTGCACGTCCTGGGGCATGGTGTTGATCTGCACGCCCTGCTCGGCCATCACCTTGGCCAGGGTAATCCGCTCTTTGTAGAGGTATTCGCTGGTGCGAATCCAGAACTGCTCGTTGAGCGAATCCTTGACGATCTTCGCCATGCCTTCGGGCAGCTTGTCCAAGGCCTTCTGGCTGACGACGAACGCGTCGGTACCGGCAATATTCAGAGCCGGTTGCACGTGGTACTTGGCCACTTCGTAAAGACCCATGCTGGCGGCACCCTGGGCGGCGCCCCAGTGCGCACCGTCGACCACGCCACTGGACAGCGCCTGGTAAAGCTCGCCACCCGGAATGTAGGTGCCCGCCGCGCCGGCTTCACTGAGGAACTTCTGCAGGGCGCCGGAAGAACGGATTTTCAGTGAAGTGAAATCGTCCCAGCTTTCCACCGGCTTCTTCACCACCATTTCGGTGGGGTACACCTTATCGGTGGAATAGTAGACGTTATGCTTGGCCGCCTCCTCGCGAAGCATGTCTTCAAAGCCCATGTTCTTGTGGAAGTAGGCCGCTTCCCAAACGTTGCGGAAGGCGAACGGCAGGCCCGAAGCGATACCGGCCAGGCTCATTTTGTCCTGGGCGTAGGCCGGGGAGATGGTGCCCATCTGAATCACGCCACGGCTGACCGCGTTGAAGGTTTCCTGGGCCTTGAACAGGGCGCCGGCTTCGTACAGTTCAAGCTTCAGCTTGCCGTCGGTGCGCTCTTCGAGCACCCGCTTGATGCGCTTGAGGCTGTCCTCGTAAGAACTGCTGGAGCCGGGCCAGTGCGACTGCACTTTCCAGGTAATGGTGTCCTCCGCGGCCTGGGCCAGGGGAGAAAAGGCCGTGATTGTCGCGAAAGCCAGAGCCGAACCGCCGATCATCAATTGCTTGCGGAGTACGCTGAGCAGAGTCATGGAAAACTCCTGTTGTTGTTGTGCTGCTTATCTCACAAATTCCGCATGGTTATTTCGCACAGCGGAACAGCGAGGGCGAAAAATGAAACCAGGATCTGAAATGTAGCACAGCTTTCCGCCGCGCCACACCCTCAATTTGTCGCAAGGTATATTCCATGTCACCCCCGCCGCCGACCTTCACGCCGGCCCCGCCAACGGAGCCTGCGGCAGCGGGCCGAGCAGGCGCTCCAGGGCGGCGGCGAACGCCAGTACGGTGCGGTCCTCCAGGTAGGGGCCGATGACCTGCACCGCCAGGGGCAGGCCGTCCTCCGTGAGGCCGATGGGCACCGTGGCGGCGGGCAGGTAGACGGCGCCGGCTAACCCCACCCACACCAGAATATCCATGTACGGCTGCTCCACCCCGTTCACCGTCAGGGTGCGCTGGTCCGGCCCCGGGGTGTGACGATGGCTGAACGGCAGGGTCTGGACCACCGGGCACAGCATCACGTCGAAGTCCTGGAAGAAACGTGCCCAGGCGGCGCGCATCACGGTGCGCTGCTCATGGCTGCGCTGCCAGTCGGCGTGGGACTGGGTGGCGCCCCTGGCGAACAGGGTGCGGTAGCTACGATCATCCTCCGCCGCTTTGCCGGCGGCCTCGCTCAGCTGGTCGTAGAGACCGGCGGGCAACGCCTCGCCCATGGTGCCGGTGAGCAGCCGGTAATAGATATCGTGGGCCTCGCCCAGGGTCACGCCGTTGGGCCGGGCATCGGCGTCAACGGTCGTGCCCAACTCCGCCAGCCGGGCGCTCAGGCCCTCCAGGGCCTGCACAATGGGGCGATCCACCGGACAGCGCGGATCGTCCAGCCAGGTGGCGACCCGGAAATCCTTCAGTTCCCGGTGGCGGGCCGGCGGCAACGCCAGGCGCCAGGCGACCGACTCTTCTTCTTCCGGGGCCGCGAGAATAGTAAGTGCTTGCTCCAGATCCGCCACGTTACGCGCCAGCGGCCCGGCCACGGACAGATCACGGCGCGCCAGCGCCCCCGGCGGGCCCGGCACGTGACCACGGGTGGAAATCAGGCCGAAGCTGGGCTTCAGGCCGAACACGCCGCAAAACGCCGCCGGCGTGCGGATCGAGCCGCCAATGTCGCTGCCCAGTTCCAGCGGTGTAAAGCCCGCGGCCAGCGCCGCCGCCGCGCCGCCGGAGGAACCGCCCGGCGTCAGGTCCGGGTTCCAGGGGTTGTGGGTGGTGCCGTAGATGTCGTTGTAGGTCTGCAGGTCGGAGGCGTAGGCGGGCACATTGGTCTTGCCGAAGATCACCGCACCGGCGTCCAGCAACCGCTGCACCGCCGCGCTGGTGCGCTCGGAGACGTGACCGCGCAGCGCCTCCATGCCCGCCGTGGTCGGCCAGCCGGCAATTTCGTAGGTCTCTTTGACGGTCATCGGGACGCCGTGCAACGCGCCCCAGTCCTCGCCCCGGGCCAGGGCCTGGTCCGCCTCGCGGGCCCGTTCGCGGGCCTGCTCGAAGCGGCGCACCACCACCGCATTCAGGGCGCCGTCGAGGCGTTCGATACGGCCGATGAAGTGGTCCAGCGCGGCTTCGGCGGTGACCTCTCCGTCCTTGATGCGGCGGGCCAAGGCCGAAGCGCCGATACGGTGTAAATCCATGTGCTCTCCCGGTGAGTGCGCGACGCGCTCCCTCATTATTTTGGAATACAATTCCGTTTTATCAGAGTGGCCGGGCGGCGGCAAACGCTGGCGAAGCGATCCACCGCCGTGACAGAATCCGCTTCCAATCGTGCACCCGGAATGGGCGAAGCACCATGCTTCGTGTCACAGCTGGCGAGGAGGTTTTTATGAAGTATCTGCACACCATGGTGCGGGTCAGCGACCTGGAGACGTCTTTGCGCTTTTACTGTGAAGGGCTGGGCCTGCAGGAAAACCGCCGCAAGGAGGTGCCCGGCGGGCGCTTCACTCTGGTCTTTCTGGCCGCGCCGGAGACCCCGGACGCGGAGCTGGAACTGACCTGGAACTGGGACCCGGAAGACGCTATGGGCTCGGCACGCAATTTCGGCCATCTGGCGTTCAGGGTGGACGACGTCTACGCGCTCTGCGCGCATCTTCAGGCAATGGGTTACACCATCAACCGTCCACCCCGGGATGGCCGCATGGCGTTCGTGCGCTCGCCGGACCTGATTTCGGTGGAGCTGCTGCAGAAAGGCGACGCCCTGCCGCCGCAGGAGCCCTGGGCGTCGATGGAGAACACCGGCACCTGGTAGCCGGCGGCGCCGGTTATTACGGCACGGCCTCGCCGACCACCCAGGCGGCCATCTTCTCCACCGCGCTGACACAGCGCCCGCAATGGCGACGCAGAAAAGCGTCGTCCAGGGGGCGATCGCGGGGCTCGCGGGCCGCGGCGGCCAGCGCCTGCTCGCCGTCGAAGTCGACGAACGCCAGCCGCAAGGTAAGCTCCTCCGCCGGCCGCCCGAAGGCTTCTCCGGGCAGTGTCGCCACACCGGTCTCTTCCAGTAGCCGCTCGCACAGTGTGCCGCTGTCGCGGATGCCACGGCCGGCCAGCCGCGCCGCCAGCGGCGAAAAATCAGGAAACAGGTAGAAGGCGCCGTCGGGCGTCTCCAGATCCACCCCGGCATCACGCAGCGCCGTCACATGATGCCCGGCGAGAGCGGCCAGAATGCGGCGCGACTGGAACAGGTAGTCCTCCAGCTCGGTACCGCCCTGGAAGGCGGTGATCGCCGCGTGCTGAATCGGCGCCGCCACCGAGGTGTAGGTTTCGCTGGCGACGGTGGCCATGGCCTGGCGCAGCCAGTGCAGGTTTTCCGGAAAAGCGAACGTGCCCAGCCGCCAGCCACCGGCGCCACACCATTTGCTCAGGCCGCTGCTGACGATGGTGCCTTCCGGATAGTAGCGGGAGATCGACTGGTGCGTGCCCCGATAATCCAGCTCGCCGTAGATCTCGTCGCTGAGCAGAATCAAACGGTGGCGCCGCGCCACCTCGGCCAGCGCCCGCAGCTCCTGTTCGTCGAAGCCGTAGCCGTGGGGATTGGCCGGCGAATTCAGAATCACCAGGCGCGGACGCCCCGGATCGCGGGCGCAGAGTTGCTCCAGGGCTTCGGCGGTGGGCTTCCAGCGGTTGGCGCGGGTAGTGGGCAGCCAGTGCACCTGGCGCCCGATGATGCGCGCCTGAGGCGCGTAGGACACCCAGCTCGGCGTGGGGATCACCAGGTCGCCGTAGTACACCAGCTGCAGGATAAACATCAGTTCCTTGGAGCCGGGGCCGATCATGATGTTGTCCGGGGAAAACGACACACCCTGCCAGCGCTGCCAGTAACCGGCCACGGCGCGGCGCAGCGCTGGCAGACCCAACACCGGCAGGTAATCCTTGGCGGCGGCGTGCTCGCGCAGGGCACCGACCACGGAGTCCGGCACCGGAAACGGCGACTGGCCCAAACCCAGCTTGAACACCGGACGCCCCCGGGCGATCAGGTCGTTACTGAGCTCATTGATGGCGAGGGTGGCGGACACCCCCAAGCCACGGACATTGAGGTTGAGGTTAACGCTGGGGTGGAACTCCGCGGTCATCGTCGGGGCCTTCTGAATGAAGAAACACAAACCCCGACGATACCGTCTTTACGCGCGGATGAAACCGCTTAGATGTAGAAGTCCAAATCTTCCTGGTGCTTAAGCAGATCCCGAATCTGATAGGGGTCGTCGCCGTGGAAATACACCAGGCCCCAGTGGGTCCCGAAGGCGGTGCGCTTGGTGACGGTTTCTTCCAGCGGGGCGGTGAGCTCGTGGAAATCGAAGTACGGGTGCTCCAGGGTTTCTTCCGGAATTTCCAGCTGGCTGACCACACGGCGGCGCGGATAGACACCAAAGCAACCGGCGTGCCCTTTGGCGTCGACCACTTCCTTGGGGAAGAAATCGACAATTTCCTGCTCCGTGGTTTTCGGATCGAACACCAGCACCATGGCCTGGTAGGCGTTGAAGCCGTAAACCTTTTCCAGCAGCTCGAACACTTTGAAGCCGGGCGGGCGGTACGCCACTTCACCGAAGTACATGGTGCCGTCACTGGTGACAAAGTATTCCGGATGGATAAAGCCAGACTTCAAATCGAACGTTTTGATCAGCTTTTCAATCTCCTGCTCGATGCGCGGGCGCCAGCTTTCCAGCTCCGGGCTGGCGGGCACGAACACGGAATAACCCAGCGTCACGTACTCGGAAATATTCAGAAAACGAATCTTGCCGTCGTGAATCCAGGCTTCGACAGCGAACTCCCAACCGTCCAGGTGGCTTTCCATCAGCACCGGGAATTCTTCGTCGGGAATGGTATCCACTTCGTCCGGGGTTCGGATTACGCGGTGGCCGAGACAACCGGCCTTGTCGAACGCTTTCAAGTGAATCGGGTCGTTGGGGTCGCCGTCCAGTTTGAGCAGCGTCTGGTTCACCCGTTTCAGAAAACGAATCACGTCTTCGCGGTCATGGGCTTCTTCAAAGATGCCCACACGGATACCGCCCAGTTGCGCGCGCCGCTTCATCAGGGCTTTGTCGCGGAACAAGACCGACTGGCCGTACAAACGCGGGTTGTCCATCAGCACCGAGTTGACCGCGCCGGCCCACTCCACGGTTTCCTCGAACAGCGGAATCGCCACATCGACGCCTTCTTCTTTAAGCTTCTCGGCGATTTCCATGGAGCGGTCGTTGAGCCGTTCGAAGTCCCAGCTCATGAAGGGAATGTCGTGCTCTTCGGCAAATGCCCGGGCCCAGTCCGGGGCCACCACGAGAAAACGGCGGTCGAACTTTTCCAGTGCTTCGATGGCGTTCAGGCTCCAGCCCAGCAGGGCCACGTAGCCTTTTTGCGGATCTTTCTTGGCCGTCATGATCATCTCCTTGTTTCGGGCCGACCGTAGAGAAGGGGCGCGGCATGCCACCGCGGGGTTCGGCGTGGCGTCCTTGCACACCAGGTCGTTGACCCTGCCTGCAGGGTATCAGAACGCAGAGCTTGCCGCGTCAAGGGTTCCGGGTTCATCTTGGGGTATAGTGTCACGCGGGCCGCCCTAACGGCGGCAAACGAGCTCGACCCGGGGATATCATGAGCACCAGCGATACGCAGCACGACGACGCCACACCGGACCTGGCGGCGCGCTTCGACCAGGCCCTGGAACAGGTGGCCCAGGCCAGCCGTTTCGCCAAGGCGTTGCATGTCGGCAAAGTCATGCAACTGGCCGGCCGCCTGCTGTGCCAGCCAGAGGGCGCCGAACGGCTTTATCAGCGTGCCACGGCGATCGAACGCTCGGGCCTTTTTTCCGGTACCGACTGGGCCAAACCCGAGATCCTGCAGGCCGACATCACCGTTCAGACCCTGCGCCTGGGTGCCACCGACGACATCACCCTGGAGTGCCTCAGCGAGCTGCGTCTGCTGGCGGTGGCTCAGGGCGAGCTGCCCCATGACGCGCTGTCCGCCGAACAGGCACACCACTATCTGGCTCAGGTGCTGGCCCTGAACCTGGACCTGCTGTTCGAAACCGGCGGTGAAGCGATCCGCGTTCGCCAGGGGCGCATGGCGGTGGCGGTGCGCGGCGTGCTGCAGATGCTGGTCTCGCACATCGGTTACGACAACATCATCGATCGGCTGATCGAGGAAATCTGGCGGATTCTGGCCCAGCGCCCGGTGCGGGTGGATCACCTCAAGGCGATGATCACGCAGATCGCCGCCTGTCTGTACAACCCGTCGATCACGGTGTCCAACAGCCGTGGCGCGGACCGTTTGGTGAGCGCGCTGTTCGGCCCCACCCAGGCGTCCGTGGAAGACCCGGGGCTGGAGATCTACGCCGAGCGGCTGGCGAGCATGGACACCCAGGCGCTGCAACAGGAAGCCAACGGCTTCGCGCGCGCCATGCACGACACCGGCCTGGTGTCGGCGTACCAGCCTGTGTTTTTGCGCTTCGCCGTGTCCCAGTCCACCGAGTTGGTAAGCGCCGCCCTGGGGCTGAGCGCCACCGGCCGCGACGCCCTGCTGTGTTACCAGGATCTGGTCTACGCGCTGATTGACGCCTCGGTGTTCCCGGAGACCGCCCAGGCGGCCTACGGCCTGGCTCTGATGCTGGAACGGGGCGTGCTGTTCGCGCCGCCGGTGGCGCCGGCGCTGTGGCGGCAACTGGGCCAGACCCTGAGCGCCAACGCCGACGCCGCCATCGTCCAGGCTCTGGGCGATATCCGACCCGCCAAGGTTCAGTTGATCGCCGGCGTGCTTGGCGTTCTGGGCCTGCCGCTGGGCGTCGGTCAGGGCAACAACCCCACCTGCCAGTCGGCGCGCGCGATTTCCATGTGGGCCTACAACGACCCGGACTACCTGCTGCAGATGATCGTCTGGGCCACCCGCGATGACGACTTGGTGATGCATTTCGAGGGTCAGCGCCTGTCCTCCAAGGAGCTGGCGCTGACCACCCCGGCCATCGCCCCCCTGGACGTGGACGCGGTGTCAGCGGTGTTGGTGCCCCATCTGGACCGCATCTACCACGCCATGGGCGCGCTGTGCGCGGACCGTGGCGACGACCCGCACCGCTGGATTAACCCCGAATTCCACGGCTGGTGGGTAGGCCGTGGGTTCGAACTGGCGGTGGACCTGCCCACCGGCAAACTGAGCAATTACCAAGAATTCGTGCGCTACTTCTACGCCTGCTACCACCCCATGCACAACGGCAACCAACCGTTGATCTACCCGCAACCGGTGGGCCTGGCGGTGACCGACAGCGCCGCCCGCTTCGTCGGCTGGCATGCGATTACCATTCAACGGGTGACGCTGGATCAGGATGAAGTGATGCGGGTGTACTTCTACAACCCCAACAACGATTCCGGGCAGGACCTGGGCAACGGCGTCAAGGTGTCCACCGAAGGGCGCGGCGAGCGTTTCGGCGAATCCTCCCTGCCGGTGGCGGAATTCGTATCGCGCCTGTACATCTTCCACTACGACCCGCTCGAGCACATCGACCCGGCCGGCGTGCCGGCGGAAGACGTGGCGGAAGTGGAAGCGCTGGCACGGGGCAGCTGGGCGCTGGAACGTTAAAGCCTAGCCTTCCCGGAAAGCGTCACGATGAAATTCGGCGGCCTCTTCCACTTCGTTGATGCCCGGCGCCCAAGGGTCTTCCGGGTCCACGCCGGCCATCACCTCCAGGGCGGCGTGCACGCCGCGGGCTAATGATTCGGTGTGGTAACCGCCCTCCAGAACCACGGCCAGCCGGCCTTCGCAATGGTGGTCGGCGATCTCCCGTACGATGCCGGTCATCGAGGCGAAGCCCTCGTAGCTGACGTTCATGGCCAGATCAAAACGGTGCGCGTCGAAGCCGGCGGACACCAGCACCAGATCCGGCTGAAAGGCGTCCGCCGCCGGCACCAGAATATCGCGAAACGCTTTCAGCATCGCCATATCCCCGGTGCCGCCGGGCAGCGGCACGTTCACCGTATAGCCCTCGCCCAGACCACCGCCCACTTCGGACAGCGACCCGGAACCGGGATAGAACGGCGCCGCGCGGTGGGTATCAAAAAACAAAACGTCCGGATCGGCCCAGAAAATCTCCTGGGTCCCATTGCCGTGGTGGGCGTCCCAATCAACGATCAAAACCCGCTGGCAGCCGAGCGCCGCCCGGGCATGGGCGGCCGCCACGGCAACGTTGTTGAACAGGCAAAACCCCCGGGCGCGAACGGATTCGGCGTGGTGCCCGGGCGGGCGCACCAGAGCGAAGGCACCCCGGGCGCGGCCGGCGACCACCGCTTCCACTGCCGCGATGGCCGTACCGGCGGCCACTTCCGCGGCCTGAACGCTGCCCGGCGACACCGCCGTGGTGTCCATATCCAGCCAGGCGTTTTCGCCCCGCATGGCGTAGATGCCATCCAGATAGGAGGTGGTATGCACCCTGGCCAGCTCCGCGCGCGTGGCCACGCGACCCGCTTCCAGACGCACCCCGGGTACCGGTTCCTGCTCCAGCAGATCAAGCACGGCGGTGAGCCGGCCAGCGTGTTCCGGGTAGCTCCACTTGGCGCCCAGGCCGGACAGAATTTTCCGCACCCGGCGGTCCAGGCGGCCAGGTAGAAAAGCGGCGTCCGGGTCCGGCCGGTGATCCAGCATGCGCGAATCGTGGAACAGTATTACTTCACGGTCACCGAGCATGACGCCCCCGTCTGGTTCAACCTCCTTCCCTTATACAGGTTCTCCGCGCGACGACAATGGACCTCGATTAAACCAGGCCGCCAAAAGAAGCGCCGGCAAGCTTAGGGCCAGGCTGAGCACAAACATGCCACCGTGACCTATTGGCATGTCGCCACCGCCGGGCACCGCGAACGCCAGGCCGCCCACAATCAGCATCAGCCGAATCGGCCATTGCAGAAACCGCTGCGTCGACAAACTGCCAATGCCCACCAGATAGCCTTGGATCGCACTGGCGATCAGCACCACGCCCACCAGCGCCTGGGCCAGGACCAACGCGATTTCCTGCCATCCGCCTTGCAGAATCAAAGCCGGGTTCAGCACAAACAGGAACGGCACGAAATAAATCACGCTGCCCAAACGCATGGCATTGAGGCCGGTTTCCATAGGCTTGGAGCCAGCCACGGTCGCCGCCGCGAACGCACCCAGTGCCACCGGCGGCGTGATGTAACTGAGCATGCCCCAGTAAAGAATGAACAAATGCACCGCCAAGGGGTTCATGCCGCCGCCCTGAATCAACGCCGGCGCCAACGCCACCGCCAGAAAGATGTAAGCGGCGGTGACCGTCATACCAATACCCAGAATAAAGCTGGTCACAGCGCCCATGAGCAACAACACCAGCGGGTTGCCACCGGCGATGTAGATCAAATCATTGGCGATCGTCCCCGACAGCCCGGTTACCGACAGCGCCCCGACCAGCAGACCGACACCAGCCAGAATAGTGATCAATTCCGCGAACAGCTTGCCGGCACTGGAGAAGAAATCAGTGACGTCGTGCCAGCCCCAGCGCTGGTACGGCAGGATCTGGTTGATGGCCAACAGCAGCGCGGTGGCGTAGAACGGCGCGATCGCTTCACGGCGGAGATAAAACAACATCCAGATCAGCAACACGAACACGAAAATAAAGTACCAGCCTTCCTTGAGCGTTTGCTTCAGTGACGGCAACTCTTCTTCGGGCAGACCTTTGAGTTCGTGCTTGGCCGCATAGGCGTCGATCTGCACGAACAAACCGAGGTAGAACAACAGCGACGGCACCACCGCCGCCAGGGCAATGGTGCTATAGGGCATGTTCAGAAAACTGGCCATGACAAAGGCGGTAGCGCCCATCACCGGCGGCATTAGCACACCGCCGGTGGACGCGCACGCCTCCACGCCGGCGGCGTAGGAGCGGCCAATGCCGACCCGGCGCATGGCGGGGATAGTCAGCACCCCGGTGGTCAGCACATTGGTAATCACGCTGCCGCTCATGGAGCCCATCAGGCCACTGGAAAAGATCGACACTTTAGCGGGCCCGCCACGCACATGGCCGAGCAAGGCGAACGCCAGATTAATAAAGAACTTACCGCCGCCGGTTTTTTGCAACGCCACGCCGAACAGCAAAAAACCGATCACCAGATTGGCGAACGCCTGCAACGGAATGCCAAACACGCTTTCCCGGCTCATGGCATGATAAATCGCGGTCTGGCTCGGCGACGATGGAAAGCCCTGAATCGGCCCCGGCATGATATCGGCGACCATCGGGTAGCAGCCGGCCACGCCGACAATCAGCGCCAGCGGCCAGCCGCCGGCGCGGCGCACCGCCTCCACCGTCAGACCCCAGAGCACAAAACTCATTACCGTGGCGGTTTGCGGCGCGGCGTACTCCCAGCCGTTGTCGAGAATACGTTCGGCGCTGTAGACAAAGTAGCCGCAGGTGCCCAAAGCAATCAGAAACAACAGCACGTCGTACCAGGGCACCCGGCGGCGGTCGCCCCCGGAAAACGCCGGCCACATGATGAACACCAGAGGCACCATCAGCGCCACCACGGTGTAGAGAAACTGGCTCTCCACCGCGGTGACCAGCCTGAAATAGCCCAGGTTAAGCACGTAATCGAGGGTCAGGACGGTGAGAACCAGGGTCGCCAAGCGCGGCAGCCAGAGCCAAAGGCCCGGCAATTCACGCACGCCCGATACCTGCTTCGCCGTCGGCTCACGGTGAGAATGAGATTCCACGGCAGACGACTCCTTGCGGTGTTAGCGGAACACCGGGTTCATGCCCTCGGCTTCCAGCGCTTTCGCACGCGCTTTCATCCAGCCCTGACGGAACGCCTCATCATCGTCCGGCGCGTTACCGGTATACGTTTTCCAGGCGGTCTGCAGCACCTGCTGACGTTTCACCAGACGGTCCTGGTGCGCCTGCATCTCATCGGTCCAGTGGCCAATCTCTTTGTAGTAGGCCACCACCTCGTCGTGGAACGGAATCACCCACTGCATATTTTGCTTTTCCAGCGCGTAGCCAGTGTTGCCCGGCGCCGCGTCCTTGTACTTGTCGTAATCCTCGATCAGCACTTTTATCAGGCCGCCCGCCAGGCCGGTTTTCTGATCCGCGTTGGCGACCAGGATCGGATAAGGATAGCTGGCGCCCACCCAGGGATTGTCCTTGCCGTAATCGCCGGCGGCGGCGGTGACTTGGTGCGGCTGGAAATACGGCGCCACGGCCTGCAGGCGCTTCCAGCCTTCCTGGTTGTCGGGGTCCAGGCGTGGCCAGACGACGCCGCGCGGGCTGGCGGCCAGCTGCTGGGCCGGAGGCGCCACCGACATGGTGAAGCCGGTATCGCTTTGCCCCGCGATCACGCCGTCAAAGGCGCGACCGTAGCCAGGAAACTCGACCCGCTCGACGTCGTCCCAGGTGAGCCCACCGAACGCCAGGAACGCCTCGGTGCCCAGATTGAGAGCGTCGTCACCGCGAATATAAGAGACTTTCTTGCCCTTCAGATCGGCGGGGGTCTCCACGTCGATGTCGCCGGCCACGGCCACACCGAGGCCAAAACTGGCGATGGAGGTGGCGATCACCCGAATCGGCTGCGGCCCCCATTGCCGGTCGGCGAACATCAGCACACCTTCGGAGCCGTAGTAACTGGCAATGCCGCAGGCGCACAAGGGCACGCGGCCGGTGCGCAGCGGAGTCATCCGCGACACGTCGTTTTCGCCGGGAAGAATACGCACCGAAACGTCGTATTCGTTCTGCAGCAGGTTACCCACCGACACCATCTGAGTGTAGCCGGCGGAGCCGGTGCCGTAGGCGGTCATGGCAATGGTGCCGGGCAGCTTCACGTTATCCGCCGCCTGGGTCAGGCCGGCGGTCATCAGAGCCACCAGGCAGAGTGCGCCTCGCTGGAAAATGGTCATGGTTATGCTCTCCCGTTATCCGTTGTTGTTTTGATTGCTATTCCGCATAGCGAAATATCCGTCCAATAACGTTCTGGATAGAGCCTATACCCGGTGACCGCGAGGGGGAAGTGACCGTGTCGACAGTCTTGGCGAAGGGGAGAGCGGGCCAATCCGGCGCGGGCGAGAAACGCGGACATAAAAAAAGCGGGGCCCGAAGGCCCCGCTTTTCTTGCCCGGCGCGATTAAGCGCGGGCTACTTTCAACATCGCTTTAGATAGCGACGATGTTCTCTGCCTGAGGACCTTTCTGGCCCTGAGTAACAGTGAACTCAACGCGCTGGCCTTCGGCCAGGGTTTTGAAACCAGAGCCCTGGATAGCGCTGAAGTGTGCGAACACGTCAGGGCCGTTTTCCTGCTCGATAAAACCAAAACCTTTAGCTTCGTTGAACCACTTAACGGTACCGGTGGTAGTGGACATAATAGTCTCCTGATCATTCAGAAAGTAATGGAAGCCCGATTAGGGGCCGGTTGTGCTGGAAGTCTTACGGTTACTTATGAAGGTCAGGACGAACGCTAACTGGTAGGGCATCGAACAGGGATTCATAAATACGTGCATACTTTCAAGCTGTGGCTAAGGATACACGCCTTCCAGCCCCTGTCAAAACTATTTCGCTCCCTGACCGCCCAAGAAGGGCGCTTACTCGCGCACCCAGGCCAGCGCCGCGCTCTTTTCCTCCAGGGGGAAGGCTTTTACCTCCACGGAGGGCATCAAACGGTCGGTCACGGACGCAATTTTGTGCACCCAGGAGCGATCCGAGACCACCGCCTCACGCTCGAAGCGCCGCCAGTTGCCGAGGCCGAACTTCATGTCCTTGAACAGGGCTTCCAGCCCGATACCGCCCAGGGACACCAGCTCCACGTAGACGCGAATCTTTTCATGGCGGGTCAGGCGGTCTTCGATCTCCGCCAGCACCCGATCAAACGTGTCGTTATCGACTTTGCCGTCGATGCGAAGCCCGACAATGTGATCTTCCTGAAGCTCGATCAACTCCATCATGACACCACTCCTTCCGTGTCTGTCCTTACCCGTTAAATGCGGCGGCTCTCAAGATTTCTCAAGTGGTGCCGATAAAAATCGATAACGGCCTTCCTCAACCTGTTTTATTTACCCTTATACGTCAACAAGTTAGGCCTGCTTCTTGCAACCTTCGCTCAGCCCCCCGGGCGCTCTGTGTCAATGCATCAAGAGGAGCAGGACATGCAAGACAACACCATTCTGAAGCTGGCCTACGACATCTCCCAAATGACCCGCGACAAGGTTGGCGCCATTGAGTCGATCATGACCACCACCAAGATTCTGGCGCTCAACGCGCGCATCGAAGCCGGCCGGGCCGGCACCGCCGGCGCCGCCTTCGGCGTGGTCGCCGAAGAAATCGGCCAGGTCTCCGAGCAAATCAACCATATCGCCTCGGATTTCCGCGACGCGGTGGAAGCTCATACCAGCGAAATCGAGGAAGCCGGTGGCAGGATGCTGATCGATTTCCGCGGCCAGCGCTTCACCGACCTGTCTCTGAACGCCATCGAAATCATCGACCGTAACCTGTTCGAGCGCTCCTGTGACGTGCGCTGGTGGGCGACGGACAGTGCTCTGGTGAACGCCGCCGCCGACGCCGATGACAGGCACCGGCTGGCGCACGCCAGCGAACGGCTGGCGACCATCCTGCGTTCCTATGTGGTGTATCTGGATCTGTGGATCACCGACGACCGCGGTCGGGTGATCGCCAACGGTCGCCCGGAGCGCTATCCCGGCGCCGCAGGTCTGGACGTGTCGCGCAGCGCCTGGTTTCAGCAGGCCATGGCCACCCGCAGTGGCGACGAGTTCACGGTTACTGATATCGCCCGCAACCCGGCCCTGGACGACGCGGCGGTGGCCACCTACGCCACAGCGATCCGTGACCAGGGGCGGGAGGACGGCGCCGCCATTGGCGTGCTGGGGATCTTTTTCGACTGGACGCCGCAGGCCAATGACGTGGTCGCCGGCGTAGGGCTCAGCGACGAAGAGCGCGGCGCCTGCCGGGTGATGCTATTGGACGCCCAGCACCGCATTATCGCCGACGCCACCGGCAAGGGAGAGCTGGGCGACCACTACCCGCTGCACACCCGGGCACCGGACGGCTCCACCCTGGAGCGGGGCTACTACGTGAACGGCGACCGCCTGGTGGCCTTCGCCCTAACCCCCGGTTACGAAACCTACCAGGGGCTGGGCTGGTACGGCGTCATCGAGTGCGACTTGGCGCAGCGCTAAAGGAAGGTCAGCCCGAGGCTGATGATCACACCGGTAATGATCAACAGCATCAGGCAGTAACCCATGATGTCCTTGGCCTTGAGACCGGCAATCGCCAGCACCGGCAGCGCCCAGAACGGCTGCAGAAGGTTGGTCCAGGCGTCGCCCCAGGCCACGCCCATGGCCACACGGGGGATATTGGCGCCCAGCTCCTGGGCCGCCGGCAGCATCACCGGCGCCTGCACCGCCCACTGGCCGCCGCCGGACGGCACGAAAACGTTGACCACACCGGCGCTGATGAAGCTCCAGAACGGCAGCGTTTCAGCGCTGGCGATGGATACAAAGCCGCTGGAAATGGTCTGCGCCAGCCCGGAATCGGTCATCACCGCCATGATGCCGGCGTAAAAGGGAAACTGGATAACAATGCCGGCGCCACCTCTCACCGCCTCGTGCAGGCTGATCAACAACCGACGCGGTGTCTGGTGCAGCACGATGGCCAGGAACAGGAACATAAAGTTAACGATATTCAGGTTCAGGCCGCCGCCTTCTTGTAAAAAGTAGTAAAACGCGTAGGCGATGCCGCTGAAGCCGATCAACCAGGACAGCACCCGACTGTTTTCGAGATGCTCCGCCGGACGGGTGATGGTGACCTCCGGCACGTCCGGATCGCGGATGCGGGCTTCATCCACATAGAAGCTGTCCTTCTCTTCCGGCAGCATCAGCCGGTTGACCACCGGCACCACCACGAACAGCGCCACCACGATGGCGATATTGAAGAACGCGAAGAGAGTATCGCCGGTACCGATAATGCCGATGGTCTGTTCGGTGAAGTGGCCGGGCGTGGCAATGGTCAAGGGTATCGAGCCGGCCAGGCCACCGTGCCAGACGATAAACCCGGAATAGGCGCTGGCGATCAGCAGCGGGTAATGCACTTTGATCTGGCGCGCCAGCGCCTTGGCGAACAAGGCGCCGACCACCAGGCCGAAGCCCCAGTTTATCCAGCTGGCGATCAGCGCCACATAGGTCACCAGCAGAATCGCCTGACCCGGCGTACGGGCGATTGATGCCAGCCGATTGAGAATCCCTTTCACCAGCGGCGTGCTGGCCAGCATGAAGCCGGTGACCAGCACCAGCAGCATCTGCATGGAGAACGTCAGCAGACCCCAGAAGCCGTCGCCCCACATGGCCATCACCGCCACCGGCGACTGCCCTTCAACGGCCATGGCGGCGGCGAATGCCACCAGGGTAAGGATGAGCACGAAGATGTAAGGGTCGGGAAGGTAGCGGTCGACCAGACGGACCAGGGGTTGAGCGGCGCGGTTAAGCATGATGAGACCTCCCGGTTATTATGATTATCAATGCCAGGCCTGAATCTCCCCCGCGCGCTACGCGTTGTCAGTGACCGGGGTCACGGTGCTGCCAGCCAGCGGGCCACCGCCTGGCCAATCTCCACCGGTGAATCTTCCTGCAGGAAGTGGCTGCCTTTGACGGTGACTTCGGTCTGGTTCGGCCAGCTCCGGCAGAATTCACGTTGGCGGCCGATCAGAATGGAGCCCGGCTCGGCGTTGACGAACAGCTTGGGCACCGGGCTCGCCGCCAGCCAGCGGCCGTAGTTTTCCACCAGACGCACCATTTCCGCGGGCTCGCCTTCAATGGGAATCTCGCGGGGCCAGTTAAGGGTGGGCTGGCGGTCTTCCTCAAGCTCGAAGGGGCGGCGGTAGTGGGCCATCTCCACGTCGGTGAGCCCGCGCAGTACCGAGCCCGGCAGCACCGCCTCCACGAACATATTGCGCTTGAGAATCAGATCCTCGCCTTTCTCCGATCGGAACCCCTGGAAAATACCACGGGCGGCTTCTGGCCAGTCGTCCCAGGTCACGGGCATGACAATGGCTTCCATATAGGCGATCGCCTTGACCGCGTCCGGGTGCTGGCTGGCCCAGTGAAACCCCAGCCCGCTGCCCCAGTCGTGCACCACCAGGGTGACGTCCCGGTCCAGGCCCAGCGCCGCCAGCAACCCGTCCAGGTAATGGTAGGCGGTCAGGAAGCCGTAGCGGCCGGGGCCGTCGCTGGCCGGCAGCTTCTCGGAGTCGCCCTGGCCGATCAGGTCCGGGGCAATCACCCGGCCGCTGCCAAGCAGCTCCGGGATCACGTTGCGCCACAAATACGAGGACGTGGGATTGCCGTGCAGCAGCACGATCGGATCGCCTTCGCCCTGATCGACATAGGCGATGCGCTTGCCGTCGACCTCCTGGAAGTGCTTCTGGTAGGGCATTTGGTCGGAAATCATGCGGCCGTCTCCTGCAAGTGAGTGGGCCCCAGCTTAACGAACAGGCAAGAATTTAACAGTATCCCGCTAGCCGCCGGGCCGGCGGACTGTTTAGGGTAACCGGAGCCCAACAAGGAAGGAGTAACCCATGAAAACCCTGACATTCGAAAACGGCGACACCATGCCGATACTCGGCCTGGGGACCTGGAAATCCGACCCCGGTGATGTATACAGCGCGGTCAAGGAAGCGCTGCAGCAGGGTTACCGACACATCGACTGTGCCCGCATCTATGGTAACGAGGCGGAAGTGGGCCAGGCCCTGGCGGAGTCTTTCGCCGCCGGCACCGTCAGCCGCGAAGAGGTATGGGTCACCTCGAAATTGTGGAACAGCGCCCACGCGCCGGATGATGTGCAGCCGGCACTGGAAAAAACCCTGGACGACCTACAGCTCGACTACCTGGATCTGTATCTGATGCACTGGCCAGTGGCACTGACTCCCGGCATCGGCTTCCCGAAATCCGGCGCCGACATTCTGGACCCCAAAGACATGCCGGTGGCCGACACCTGGCGCGCCATGGAAAAACTGGTGGACGACAACCTGACGCGCCAGATCGGCGTCTCCAACTTCAGCGTGCGCAAGCTCACCGCGCTGCTGGAAACCGCCCGCCACCGTCCGGCGATGAATCAGGTGGAGCTGCATCCGTATCTGCAACAGGCACCGCTGGTGCGCTTCTGCCATGACAACGGCATCCAGGTTACCGCTTATTCGCCGCTGGGCTCTTCAGACCGCCCGGACAATTTTAAAGCCGAGGACGAGCCAGTGCTGTTGGAGGACCCGGTGATCAAAACCATCGCCGAGCGGCACGACGCCAGCCCGGCCCAGGTGCTGATCAGCTGGGCGCTGCACCGCGATACCGCGGTAATTCCCAAATCCGTGAACCCGGAACGCCTGGGGCAGAATCTGGCCGCCGCCGATCTGACGCTCAGCGACGACGACCTCAACGAGATCGCCGACCTGGACCGCCACCGCCGTTACGTGGATGGTGCGTTCTGGGCCCAGGAAGGCAGCCCCTACACCTTGGCGACACTCTGGGACGAATAGCCGCCGCCATCGATACCGCGTGGTGCCCCGGCACCGCGCGGTGCCGGCCTTTACCCTTTTTTACCGCCTGCGTCATCCGCAGCCCTTACCCGCCCGAACACGGCATGCAATCATTGGCAACCATAACAACAGCGCGCCACGGAACGCCCGCGCGACCCGGCCAACGATGGACACCCAGATGCCGCCAAACACCCTTCCCAAACCGGACCCGGACCGGCCCAAAACCGATTTCGATTCGGTGAATGTCCGTTCCGCCACGCTCACCGGCATTTTCCTATTGCTGGTGATGTACACCCTGTATGCGGCCGCTACGCTGTTCATGCCGCTGATGGTGGCGTTTCTAACCAGCCTGATCTTTACCCCGGTGGTGCGGGCACTGCGCGTGGTAAAAATTCCGCCGCCGGTGAGCGCGGCCGTGGTGGTGACCGGCGTGCTCAGCCTGGCGTTCGGCGCCCTTTACGGCCTCTCGGAACCGGCCATGGAATGGCTGCAAAAGGCCCCCCGGGACCTGCGGCAACTGGAGCAGGAATTCCACCAGTTCAGCGAGCCCATGCAGCAGCTCAAGCTGGCCAACGCCCAGATCGAGGACATCACCCCCGGCGACGACAACCAACAAAAAGCGGAGCCCCCCACCTGGAGCCCGGTGAAATGGATTCTCTCGGGGACCTGGTCGGCGCTGTACGGCATCACCCTGAGCGTGATCCTTCTGTACTTCATGCTGGCGTCCGGGGACACTTTTTTACGCAAACTGGTGCGGGTGATCCCCCAGTTCGAACATAAAAGAGCGGCGGTGGAAACCGTGCGCCAGATTCAGACCAGCGTGTCGGTGTACCTGGGCACCATCACCATCATCAATACCGGCCTGGGCGCGGGCGCGGCGCTGATCCTCTACCTGCTGGACATGCCCAACCCGATTCTCTTCGGGGTGATGGTGGGCATGCTGAATTTCGCCCCCTATATCGGGCCCATCGTCAGTGGCGTGGTGTTGCTGTTTATCAGCAGCCTGAATTTCGACACCCCCACCCAGGTGTTGCTGCCGCCGTTTCTGGTGATGGCCCTGAACATCCTGGAAGGTCAGTTCATCACGCCCACGATCGCCGGCCACCGTCTCGCGCTCAGCCCGGTGGTGGTGTTCCTGTCGATTCTGCTGTGGGGGTGGATGTGGGGCGTGGTCGGCATCCTGATCGCGGTGCCATTGCTGGTGTGCATCAAGCTGGTGTGCGACAACATTTCATCGCTGCGGCCGCTGGCCGAATTCCTCGGCCGTTAATCGAAAGCGCCCTGCCTCAACGCAGTTGGCTGTCTTTACTGCCGCGCCGGTTGTAACCCTCGGAACGCGCTTCGTCGCGCTCGCCCTGGCACAGCGTGCACAGGCGCACGCCGGGCAGCGCCGCGCGGCGCGCCTCGGGGATCGGCGCCTCGCACTCTTCGCAATGCGTCAGGCTGTCGCCAGCAGGCAGACGGCTGCGGGCATGCTGCACCGCCGAATCCACGGTACTGTCGATCTGATCCTGAACCGCCCCTTCCGGGGCCCAGCCGGTCGCCATGGCGTCCTCCTGATGGCCTTTCATCATAATGTAACGCCAATCAGCCGCCGGCGTACAAGGGCATCGCCAGGGTGGCCTGCAGCACCCGCCCCACCGGGCCGTCTTCGTCGTACAGGGTGGTGTCCACCAGCCCGGTGCCGTTGTCCTGCATGCGGGCGCGGGCGTCGAGCCCCAACCACTCCCCGCGCGGATCACGGTGCAGATAAACGCTGAGATCCGAATTGATGCTGCCCACCTGCGGCGCCAGCCGCAGCTGCGCGATGCCGTTGCCAAAATCGGACAGCGTGGCGGCACGCACCAGAGGCGAACAGGGCTCGCCGTCGACCACCGGCACTGGCAGGGACATCCACACCCGGCCCTGACCCTGGCCGGCCACGCCATCAAGCACGCAAATGCGGGCGGTGGTGTGCAGCCCCTGGGGCGTCCAGCCACCGCCCTTGCGATCGCCGCCCACCTCCGCCAGGGTCATCACCGGGCGGTCCCCGCGCGGGGCCAGGCCGCCGCTTTCGAAGCGTCCGAACGGGGGCACCTCGGCCCCGGCCTGCTCCAGAAACAACCCGCTGGCCCGGCACACCTCGACACCGTCGGCGAGCAGAGACGCCTGCAGCACCCGCAAACGCCGGCCGGCACGCACCACCGTCAGGTCCGCCGTCAGTGGCGCCGCCGGCACCGGACGCAACAGGTCCACTGTCAGACGGCTCAGGCGCAGGCCGGTGTCCGCGGTGGCTTGCTCCATCAACAGGGCCAACAGGCCGGTGGGCGAGCCGCCGTGCAAATGGCTGGGGCTCCAGGGTCCGCCAGCGCTGGCGGTGGGCACGAAGGTCTCTCCCTCGCGAACAAACAGTGATTGATCCACGTCCAATACTCCCCTTGCTGATCCCGATTCAAAAGCCCAAGCCTACCCCAGACGGCCCTCGACCGGGGAACGAAACACTGGGTGTGACGAGCGCCGTGCGCTACAGTAGCGCCCGCCCCGAACGTCCCAGACCATGGATCCGCCGCCTATGTCCGCCACCGCCTCTTCGCCGAACCGCCCCAACATCGTAATCATGGTGGCGGGCGGCATTCTGGTGTCGCTGGTGGCGATCGTGTTCGCGCGGCTCGCCTACGGTCTGATCCTGCCGCCGATGCGCGACGACCTGGGCCTAAGCTACCGGCAGGCCGGCACCCTGGGCACCGTCACCGCACTCGGCTATCTGCTGTTCGTGTTGCTGGGCGGCATCGCCGCCAGCCGCTGGGGGGCGCGCAACGCGGTGGCCGCCGGCCTGCTGATTCTGACCGCCGGTTTCACCGGCCTGGCCGCCGCCAGCGACTATCCGCTGATCGTCGGTCTGATGGCGCTGCTCGGTCTGGGCACCGCCTTCTGCTTCGCGCCCATGGTGTCGCTGCTGGCTACCTGGTATCCGGAGAAACGGGGTCTGGTGATCGGCTGCATGGCCGGCGGCGTGGGCGCCGGTATTTTCGCCACCGGCCTGCTGGTGCCCTGGCTCTCCAATCAGTTTGGCGAGCACGGCTGGCGGCTCGCCTGGGGCGTGTTCGCCGCGCTGGCGGCGGTGGCCGTGGTGCTGGTTCTGGCCGCGGTGCGCGACCCAGCGCCGGTGGCCCACGACCATCCGGACCGTCCCGCGCCGGGGGACAAATGGCGCATCTACCGCAACCCCCGCGTGATCATCATGGCGACCATCTACGGCATCATCGGCATGGTCTACATTATTCAGGCCATTTTCATGGTCAGCTATGTGGTGGAGTCCGGCTTCGACGAAGCCACCGCCGGCTGGCTGATGGCCATGTCCGGCCTGCTGTCAGTGGCCGCCGGGCCCCTGTGGGGCTCGCTGTCCGATGTGTGGGGCCGCGGCAACGCCCTGACCCTGGCGATAACCGTGGTCACCGTGGCCATGGGGCTGCCGCTGATCGACCAGAGCCTGGCCCTGTTCTTCGCCCACTTTTTGTTGATGGGCTGCGCGGTGAACGGCGTATTCACCATGATCCAGGCCGCCAGCACCGACCAGGTGGCGCCCCGCTACATCCCCATCGCCTTCAGCTACGTGACGGTGTTTTTCGCCGGCGGTCAGTTCCTGGGACCGGCCATCGCCGGCTGGCTGATTGAGGCCACCGGCGGCTTTCGTCTGTCGGTGGCCTTTACCTGCGTGGCGCTGCTGGTGGGGCTTTACCTGACCCAGAAGATCCGACGCTTCCCCGCCGGCCTGGCGGTGGAATGAACGGCCATACCGCCCTCGGTGGTGACCCGTTTCGTTCGATTTTTGTTACCAACGTCCCACCACGCCATTTTCGTCACTGAACGGTCATGAGCGCCGCTCAGCCTGTCCGTCGTTACTGACTTCGGACCGGCTTATGACCCCCCTCTCCCTGACCCGACGCAAACTGATCCAGGCCATGTTCTACGGTGCTGGCGCCGCGGTGATTACCGCCTGCGGCGGCGGCTCCTCCTCTTCCTCCGGCAACCTGGGCGGCGGCTCGCCGACGCCGGGCACGCCGTCCGAACCGGAGCCGCCCACCCCCGAGCCGCCGATGCCCCCGGCTACCATGCTGCCGCTGGAAGCGGGCCCGCTGGCCGGCATCGGCGAACTGGTGGAGAGCGATGTGGACGGCATCCTGATCCCCGAGGGGTTCTCGATCCGCCGCGTGGCCCGGCACCTGGAAGATCCCGTCACCGGCCTGCCCAACCTCATCGGCCTGCTGCGGGACAATTGGCACCTCTTCCCGGACGGCGGCGCCGTGTTCCCGGTGGAAGAGGACGGCGGCTGGGTCTATGTCTCCAACAGTGAAACTGCCCCCGGCGGCGGCGTGGGCGCGCTGCGGTTTGACCGCGACGGCACCGTCATCGACGCCTACCGCATCCTGCGCCATACCCGCCGCAACTGCGCCGGCGGCACCACGCCCTGGGGCACCTGGTTGTCCTGCGAAGAGACCACCGACGGCCAGGTCTACGAGTGCCATCCACTGGGGCCGGCCTCCCTGGCCCGGGCGCATCCGGCACTGGGTATTTTCAACCACGAAGCCGCCGTGACGGACTGGCACAGCCGCACCCTGTACCTTTCCGAGGACAACGGTAACGGCCGTTTCTACCGTTTCCGGTCCGCCGGTGTGGTCACGTCGATCACCGGGCAGCCGGGCCTGGATCTGGATAACGGCGTGCTGGAAGTGCTGGAAGTGGACGGCTTCGCCAACGGCGCCTACCAGGAAGACCTGGACCAGGCCCGCCGCCTGCATAAGGTGCGCTGGGTGCCAGTACAGGACCCGCACCGCGCCCAGGAAACGGTGCGTGCCGAGATCGAAGCGGCCACCGGCCAGGGCGCCCCGGGCACCCGCTTCAAAGGCGGTGAAGGCCTATGGGTGCAGACCCTGCCGGAAGGCCAGCGGCCGGACATCGCGGGCAGCGCCAACCCGCTGCGCGCCGTGGTGTTCCTGGCCTGCAAAGGCGACAACCGAGTCTATGCCCTGGACATCGACAACCACCAGATTGAAGTGGTGTTCGACAACGAACAGCTGATCGGCAGCGGCGAAGCGCCGTTCGACGACGTGGACAACATCGTCGTGGGGCCCGCCGGCGACGTGATCGTGGCGGAAGACGGCGACCTGATGCGCCTGATGGTGATGGTGCCCAACCAACCCGCCAAGATACTGCTGCAGATACCCGGCGGCGGCAGCGAGCTCACCGGCCCCGCCTTCACCGCGGACGGCTCGCGGCTGTACTTCAGCTCCCAACGCGGGCCCTCCGCACTGCTGCTGCCCACCGGCGCCACCTACGAACTGACCATCCCGGAAGCCTTCCGCGGCGCCTGACCCGCAAACCCGGCCGCCGCTTGCCCGCCGCGCCCTACCCGGGGCGCCAGCGAGCGGCGCCATCCCGCCATTATCATCATTGCCCGTTCCTGATTAGAATGTGCGGCTTCCCGGCGCCCACGGTGCGCTCGGGCCCTCTATTCCATGGATGTCGAACCAGGGCGCGGCGATGAGCAACGGCAAGCCCAACAACGTGAACAACAACAGCGCGCTGAGGCGGCAGCTGGCGGACCAGGGCGTGCGCGCCGCCCGCGCGCCGCTGCCGTGCTTCGGCGAACGGCTGGCGCGGCTGTTCGACCTGTCCGACACCGTGGCGCTGGACGCCGCCAACGTCGAGTCCCGGGACGGCCCTTTCAGCGCCGACGGCAAAGCCGCCGAGCGGCTGGGGGCGGAGCTGGAGAAGCTGCGCCACAGCCAACGGGATGCCATTGAAGCCAGCGTCACCGCCGAGCGGATCGGCACCCGCAACGGCCTGCCGACGCCAGAGGCCGGCCCGAGCCCGGCGCAGCCGCCGGACTTCGAGCCCTACCGGCGCTTCTACCAGGGCAAGCAGCGACAAATGGCCGCCGCCGTGCCGCCACTGCGGCTCAAGGTGCGCGGCGCGCTCACCGACCACAGCCCCGCCCTGGCGCGGCTGGCGCGCATCGACGCGGTGCTCGACGCCACCCTCACCGGCTACGCCCGCAAGGGCTTCGGCGCCGTGCCCGGGGTGTTGGAAAAGCGCTTCCTGGCGCTCTGGCCAGACCGCCAGCAAAGCCTGCTCAGCGACGAGCCCGGCCACGAACCCGAGGATTGGATGAAGCAAGGCGCCTGGCTGCACGGCTTCTGCCAGGAAATGAAAACAATGTTGCTGGCGGAACTGGACGCCCGACTGGCGCCGGTCCAGGGCTTGCTCCGGGCGCTACACAACCCACAAGGACCTCAATGACACGCTTTTTATTCGTACTGGTATGCCTGCTTGGCGCGGCCACCGTGGCCTGGGTGGGCATCGGCTTCCTGGGCACCAACCTGGTGGCCCTCACCGCCACCCTGCTGATCGCCTTCGTGTACGGCTTCGGCTTCCTGGAGCTGCGCCGCTTCCGCGCCGACAGCGCGCAGCTGGCCCGGCAACTGGACACCCCACCCACCGACGCCGAGGCACTGGAGCGCTGGCTGGCCGAGCTGCCCGCCGCCCTGCGCGGCGCCGTGCGCCGGCGCGTGGAAGGGGAAAGCACGCCGCTGCCCGGCCCCATGCTGACACCCTACCTGTCTGGCCTGCTGGTGATGCTGGGTCTGCTGGGCACCTTTATCGGCATGATCGTCACCCTGCAGGGCGCGGTCAGTGCCCTGGAGGGCGGCAACAACCTGGCCGCCGTGCAGAGCGCGCTGGCGGCGCCCATCGCCGGGCTCAGCCTGGCGTTCGGCACCTCCATCGCCGGTGTCGCCGCCTCCGCCATGCTGGGTCTGGGCGCCACCCTGAGCCGCCGCGAGCGCACCCTGGTTGGCCGCGAGCTGGACACCGTGCTGCGCCGCGAGTTGCGCGCGTTTTCCCTGAAACATCAGCAGCAGGAGGCGTTTCGCGCGCTACAGTCGCAATCCGACGCCTTCCCCGCCGTGGTCGACAGCCTGCGGACCCTGACCGCGCGGCTGGAACAGATGGGCGACCAGCTCAACAGCGCGCTCACCGACAATCAAAAGCAATTCCACGAGCAGACCGCGGAACACTACCGGCAACTGGCGGCTTCCGTCGGCGACAGCCTGAGCACCAGCCTGGCGGACAGCAGCCGGCTGGCGGCGGAAAACGTCCGCCCGGTGATCGCCGAGGCCCTGGAACGCCTCAACGACCAGGCGGAGCAAAGCCACCAGCGCCTCAACACGCTCACCGAAAGCCAGCTGAGCCAGATCTCCGAGCGCTTCGAGCACACCACCGAGCAGGCGGCACGCAGCTGGCGCGAGGGCCTCGCCGAGCACCAACAGACCGCGCAGGCCCTGACCGACAAGGTGGCCGCCGCGCTGCACGACCACAACGAACGCTTCCAGGCCCACGGCGAAGCACTGCTGACACAGATCCGCGACGGTGAACAACAGGCCCAGGCCGACAATCAGCAACGCCTCGCCGCCATCACCGAACGCTTCCAAGAAGCCGGCGACGCCACCGCCGAGGGCTGGCGGGAAGGCCTTGAGCAGCAGCAACAGACCCTCGCCCGCCTGGTCACCGCACTCGACGACGCCCTGCGCGGCCACAACGATCGCTTCCAGCAAACCGCCAGCGGCCTGATGGCAGGGCAGCGCGAAGGCCTGGACGCCTTGCTCGCCCGCACCGGCGAGCAGTTAAGCGCGCTGCGGGATCAAGAAGCCGCGCGCGGCGACGCGGCCACACAGCGCCTGGCCGACCTGGAAGCGACCGCCGCCCGCCACCTCACCGAGCTGGGCACCGCGCTGGAAGCGCCGATGACGCGGCTGATCGAAACCGCCTCGGAGACCCCCAAGGCGGCCGCCGAAGTAATCAGCCGCCTGCGCGAGGAAATGGCGCAAAGCAGCGAACGGGACAACGAGCTTCTCGAGGAACGCCGCCGCATCATGAGCGAGCTGGACGCCCTGCTCACCGCCCAGCAACAGGCGGCCGGCCTGCAGCGCGACGCGGTGGAAACACTGATCCGCGACGCCGGCGGCGTGCTCAAGGAGGTCAGCGACACCTTCGCCGGCCAGGTGGACGCGCAAACCGCGCGCCTGGACGACGCCGCCGCCGACATCACCGGCGGCGCCCACGAAGTGGCCAGCCTGGGCGACGCTTTCGGTACTGCGGTGAACCTGTTCAGCGAGTCCAACGGCAAGCTGCTGGATAACCTGAAACGCATCGAAACGTCCCTGGAGCAGTCCGCCGCGCGCAGCGACGAACAGCTCGCCTATTACGTGGAGCAGGCCCGCGAGGTGATCGACCTGAGCCTGAGTGCGCAGAAGGAAGTGATCGACGCCCTGGCCGCCCTCAAGAACAACGAGGCGCCCTGATGGACGAGCTTCACGACGCCTCCGACGGCGCTCAGTCGACGCCGGTGTGGGCGATCTTCTCGGACCTGATGGCGGCGCTGGTGGGCATCTTCGTGTTGCTGCTGGTGTGGGTGATCGGCATTCAGCTGGAGCTGAGCCAGTCGCTGGAACAGGAGCGCGCCAAACTGCAGGCCGAACAGCAACGCCGCCAAGCGCTGGAAGAAGCGCTCGCCGACCCGCTGGCCAGCGGCCGCATCTCGTTCCAGAACGGCCGCATCGGCATCAACGGCAGCGTGCTGTTCGCGCTCAACGCGGACCGCCTGCAACCGGAAGGCCGCGCGCTGCTGGAAAGCCTGGTGGAACCGCTGCAAACCTACCTGGCGCAACACGACGAGCTGCTGATGGTGAGCGGCTTCACCGACGACCTGCCGATCCAGCAGGGCAATGCCCGCTACGCCGACAACTGGGGGCTATCCGCCCAGCGCGCGCTTACCGTCACCCGCACTCTGATCGACCAGGGCCTGCCCGAGGCGCGCATCTTCGCCGCCGCCTTCGGCGATAATCAGCCGGTGACCCCCAACACCGACAGCGCCGCCCGCGCCCAGAACCGGCGCGTGGAAATCACCACCGTGCCGCGCGCCGAGGCCACCGCCGGCGCACCGGAACAGGACGAGCCACGCGATGAGTGACGTCCTGGCGCAACTGCGGGCTCTGCGCCAGGAAGGCGCCCACCAGCGCGACCCGGTGCGCTTCGCCTACCTGGAAAGCTTCGCCGCACGCCTGGCCGAAAGCCAGCGCGCGCCGTCGCAAAAACATCAGAAAAAACTGGAGCAAGCGCTCGCGGACTACCAGGCCCGCACGGATGCCGGCGACGACGAAAGCCAGGGCGATCCAGCTACGCCGCCGTACAAATCCCCGCTGGCAACGTTGCTGACCAGGCTGCGTGGCGACGGCGAAGCGACCCGCGACCTGAAAGCGCTGGCGCCGATCCGCGAAGCCCAGGCCAAACAGCAGCTGGCCGCCCGCATCGAGCATGCCATCACTCACACCCCCGGCGACGCCGGCCCGCTCAACGCGCACCGGCAGGTGGCACGCGCGCTGGCCGCGCTGCAGGAGGTGTCGCCGGAATACCTGGAACATCTGGTCACCTACCTGGATGACCTGATGGTGTTGGAGAAAATCCGCTAAAGAATATTGTTGGAAATGTACTTGGATATCTCGACGATGGCAGTGCTGCCGGTGAACTCAAACCGCACCTTGCCCACAGAAGAAACGTACACTTCCAGTTCCGAATCCAGATCGAAGGTGCCGGAGGTTTCCACCGAATAGGCTTCGATGTTTTTGTAGGGAATCGACGTGAAGTCTTTCTTGCTGCCGGTAATGCCCTGCACGTTCACGGCGATGATGCGCTTATTGGTAAACACCACGCCGTCGCGGAATGATTTGTAGGCATCGACGATAGCCTCGCCCTCCACCAACAACGCGCTGACTTTGTCCGCGTACTCGTTGTTTTGCTTGAGCTTGAAGAAGCCCTTGTTCTCGAAATCGATCATGGGTTGCCTCCTTTCGTGATCGTTCGCTCTGGGGCGGTGGGGGCTTCGCCCCCTTTCGCGGGCGGGGCCCGCTCCCACAAGGGGCGCTCCCACACAGGCCGCCCCCACAGCGTCCGTTTCAACCGGCCTGGCGTCTATGAATCCTCGAGCTTGTCCTGGGTACGTAATTGGAAATCGCTGGCGTCGTGGCGCTCGCGCAGCTGCTCGCTGGGCTCGCCCCAGGCGCGGTTGACCATGCGGCCGCGCTGCACGGCCGGGCGCTCGGCGATTTCCGCTTCCCAGCGCAGCACGTTCTTGTAGGTATGCGCTTCCAGGAATTCGGCGGCTTCGTACACCTTGTTGGTAACCAGGGCGCCGTACCAGGGCCAGACCGCCATGTCGGCGATGGTGTAGTCGTCACCGGCCAGGAAGCGGTTATCCGCCAGGCGGCGGTCGAGCACATCAAGCTGGCGCTTCACTTCCATGGTGTAACGGTTGATCGGGTATTCGTATTTCTCCGGCGCGTAGGCGTAGAAATGGCCGAAGCCGCCACCCAGAAAAGGCACCGCGCCCATCTGCCAGAACAACCAGTTCAGACATTCGGTGCGCCCGGCCACATCGGTGGGCAGGAAGGCACCGAACTTCTCGGCCAGATAGAGCAGAATCGCGCCGGATTCGAACACCCGCACCGATGGATCCTGGCTGTGGTCCACCAGGGCCGGAATCTTGGAGTTGGGGTTGATGTCCACGAAACCGCTTCCGAACTGATCGCCTTCGGTAATGCGGACCAGCCAGGCGTCGTACTCCGCCCCCTTGAAGCCCTTTTCCAGAAGCTCCTCGAGCAACACCGTCACCTTGACGCCATTGGGCGTGGCCAGAGAATAAAGCTGCAGCGGGTGCTCGCCCACCGACAACTCCTGGTCGTGGGTGGGGCCGGCGATGGGGCGGTTGATGCTGGCGAATTTGCCGCCGCTTTCGGCGTCCCATTTCCAGACTTTCGGAGGCGTGTAGGTGTCGTCGCTCATAACTACTCTCTCGGTCAGACAAACGAAGGCTTAAAAGCAAAGAATGACAAGATAACGCTCAAGGCAGCGGCAAGATAGCCATGTTGTTGGCCAGAACCCGTGGATTGTTGCCCGATCCTGGCGTGCCGCGAATCCCCCCGCCGGCCGCTTTCTTCCGCCTCTGAAACAACTGTGCTAACGTCCGAGCGACTTTCCCGGACCGACCCTGATTGTGGAGAACACGCTTGCCGGCGGACCCTGAACACAACCACAAAGCCGCCATCGAGAGCGAGCAGCAACTGGTGGAAGCCACGGTCGATGGCGTGCAGGACAGCGCTCTCACCGAGACCCGCCGCAACCAAATCTGCGACGCCGCTCTGGCGCTGTTTCTGGAAAAGGGCTTCGACGCCACCACCATCCGCGATATTTGCGCTCGCTCTGGCGTCAATCAGGCGAGCATCTACGATTACATCGCCAACAAGAACGACATTCTGCGCCGGCTGCTCAACAAACTGTGGTTTGCCCAGGACGTGCCGACCCTGGCGGAGCGCCTGGAACGGCACCCGGACGTGCCGTTCGAGGATCAGGTGGCGGCGTTTTTCCAGGACGTCTGGACCAAGAAGCGCCAAGGCACCCTGCTGATCTATCGCTCCATTCCCCATCTCCGCGACGAGGACCGCAAGACCATGCGCGCCCGGGACGAGGCCGTGCTTGAAGCCCTGGCCGAGCAACTGCGCACGCGCACCGGCCTGCCCGCCAACGACCCGCGCGCCGAAGTGGTCGCCAATATGATCGTCTTTCTGGCCGCCTTCGCGCCCATGCGCGACTGGCTCAACCGGGGGATCGACGACACGGTGATCCTCAAAACGGTGGCGGCGGGAGTCCGCGCCATGGTCGATCAACTCCACCTCGACACCGATAAAAACACTTAAATATCATACGGTTGCCACGCGAAATACCGTTCCATAATCCACTTTCTCCCTGTGACCCAGGAGTCATCAAGGCTTGACTTACCGTCGGGCTCCGCCTTAGTTTGAATCCTGACAAGTGTCAGCCAGCCTCGCCCGGCAGTGCCTGAGCGCCATGACCGGCCCGGCGAAATAAGGAGAACAAGTGGATACCCGCCTCAGCCCAGCGGCCCGGGTTCACCCCCCGAGGCCCGGTGCACTATGACGCCCGAAGAAGCCCAGGCGCATATCGCCGACATCGACCCCCGTTTTGCACTCACCGAAGCCGACATCGGCGGTGTGCGCTACCCCGTATTCGCCAATGCGCCCGAACACCTGCGCGCGCTTCTGGAAGACGCCGCGCCGGCCTACGGCGACCGCGACGCCCTGGTTTACGGCAACGAACGCTGGACCCACGGCGAGCTTTGCGACGAAGTCCGCCGCCTGGCCAACGCCCTGGCCGATGACTGGGGGGTGCGTCCCGGCGAGCCGGTGGCGATCGCCATGCGTAACTATCCGGAATTACCGATTCTGATTCTGGCGGTGGCCGCGCTCGGCGCGGTGGCGGTGCCCATGAACGCCTGGTGGTCGGAGGAAGAGCTGGCCTACGGCCTCAAGGATTGCGGTGCCCGGGTGGTGTTCGCCGACGGTCCACGCCACGAGCGAATCCGGCGCTTGGCCGGCGATCAGACCCTGACGCTGATCGCGGTGCGCGACGCCGACGGTGCGCCCCGCTACGACGACCTCCGGGACAAAGGCCGGGCGGACCGCTGGCCGGATGTGGCCCTTCACGCCGACGATGACTTCGCGATTCTCTATTCGTCCGGTTCCACCGGCCACCCTAAAGGCGTGGTGCTTACCCACCGGGGGGCGATCTCCGCGGTCTACTCCTGGCTGATGGCACGGCTGATGGCGCCGCTGGTGGCCGATCCACCGCCACCGCTGCCGGAACCCGACCAAATTCAGCCGCCGTCGTTTCTGGTGGTGACGCCGCTGTTTCACGTGACCGCGCTGCAATCCAACTTCCTGCAGGGGCTGGCCTCCGGCGCCACACTCACGCTGATGTACAAATGGGACCCGGAAGAAGCGGTGCGTTTGATCAAAGAAGAGCGTGTTACCCGCTTCACAGGCGTTCCCACCCAGTCCGCCGAGCTGCGCGACGCCGCCGTGCGTCTTGGGCAAACGCTGGACACCCTGGAGGCGATCGGCGGCGGCGGCGCCAAACGGCCCGCCGCTCAGGTGGGCGAGTTGGCGCAGACCTTCCCCGCCGCCGCCATCGCCTCCGGGTGGGGCATGACCGAAACCAATGCCCTGGGTATCTTGATCGGCGGGCCGGACTACCTGGCTCATCCGGAAGCGGCGGGCCGGCTCACGCCGCCGCTCCAGGCGATGCGCATTGTCGACGCCGAGGGCGTTGAGGTGCCCACCGGCGAGGTCGGCGAGCTGACCGTGAAAAGCGCCGCCAACATGCGCTGCTATCTGAATCTGCCCGAGGCGACCGCGGAGACATTGCGCGACGGCTGGCTTTATACCGGCGACCTGGCGCGGGTGGATGAAGAAGGTTTGATCTACATCGTCGACCGCAAGAAAAGCATCATCATCCGGGGTGGTGAGAACATCGCCTGCCTGGAAGTGGAAGGCGCCCTGCACCGTCACCCGGACGTGGCCGAAGCCGGCGTTTTCCCGATTCCCGACGAACGCCTGGGCGAAATCGTCGGTGCCGGCGTGCACCTTAAACCCGGCGCCAGCGTGGACGAAGCCGCGCTCAAGGAATTTCTCGCCGGCCATCTGGCCCGTTTCAAGATTCCCGACCGCCTCTGGCTGCGCAGCGAGCCGCTGCCCCGGGGTGGCACCGACAAAACCGACCGTCGCGCCTTGCGCGCGCAATGCCTGGCCGCCGACACCGAGGCGGGCGCACCCATCAACGAGGAGTAGAAACCCATGGGTAACGATACCGATCTGAACAACCTGGCCATGTCCGAAGACGCGCGCCCGCTCCTGGACGCCCTGGCCAAGCACATCCGCGAGAACGTGGATCCGATCACCGAGGAATTCCACCGCCTGGGCGAAGGCCGCGCCGAGCGCTTCAGCTATGCTCCCGGCCAGCTGGAACTGCTGGAAACCGCCAAGAACAAGGCCCGCGAAGCCGGCCTGTGGAACTTCTTCCTGCCCAACGCGGAAACCGGCGAAGGCCTGTCCAACCTGGACTACGCCTACATCGCCTTCGAGCTGGGCAAGAATCCGCTGGCGTCACAGACACTGAACTGCTCCGCGCCGGACACCGGCAACATGGAGGTGCTGGAACGTGTCGGCACCGCGGAGCAAAAAGAGAAATGGCTGAAGCCGCTGCTGGCCGGCGAGATCCGCTCCTGCTTCGGCATGACCGAACCGCAGGTGGCCTCTTCCGACGCGCGCAACATTGAAACCAGCGCCGTGCTGGACGGCGACGACTGGGTGATCAACGGCGAGAAATACTATATTTCCGGCGCCGGCGACCCGCGCTGCAAGATCATGATCTGCATGGTCAAGACCAGCCCGGACGCGCCCACCTTCCGCCAACAGTCGCAGATTCTGGTGCCCATGGACGCCCCCGGCGTGCACGTGCTGGGCCCGATGCGCGTATTCGGCCACGACCATGCACCGCACGGTCACATGCACATCAAGCTGGATAACGTGCGCGTGCCCAAAGAAAACATTCTGTGGGGCGAAGGCCGCGGCTTCGAAATTTCCCAGTTGCGCCTGGGCCCGGGCCGTATCCACCATTGCATGCGTTCCATCGGCTCCGCCGAAAAAGCCCTCGACCTGATTCTCGAGCGCGGTCTCAACCGGGAAGCGTTCGGCAAGGAAATCATCAACCTGGGCAAGAACATGGAAATCGTGTCCCGTGCCCGCATCGAAATCGAAGCGATGCGCATGGTGGTGCTGAAAGCCGCCAAGGCGATGGACGTGATGGGCAACAAGGAAGCACGCATTTGGGTGTCCATGGCGAAAGCGATGGTGCCGGAGAAGTGCTGCCAGATTATCGACCAGGCGATCCAGATCCACGGCGCCACCGGTGTCAGCCAATGGTCGCCGCTGTCCGAGATGTATATGCAGCAGCGCACTTTGCGTCTCGCCGACGGTCCGGACGAAGTGCACCACAACGTGGTCGCCCGCAACGAAGTGAACCGTTACAACCAGAGCGGAGCCTGAAGCCATGGTGGAAACCAAGCTGTTCGATTTGACCGGCAAGGTGGCGCTGATGACCGGCGCCTCCAAAGGCATGGGCAAGGCCATGGCACACGCCCTGGCCGCCCACGGCGCCACCGTGGTGATCTCCGCGCGCACCCAGGAAACGCTGGAGCAAACCGCCGCGGAGATTAACCAGGCCGTGGGCGCGCAACGCGTCCACGCGGTGGCCGCCAACGCCGGCCGAAAACAAGAACTGGAAGCGCTGGTGGAGAAAACCCACCAGCTCGCCGGGCCGGTGGACATTCTGGTCGGCAACGCCGGCGTCAACGTGCACTACGGGCCGATCTCCGAGATTCCCGACGACGCCTACGAAAAAACCATGCAGATGAACGTGCAGGCCAACCTGTGGCTGGCCCGTCTGGTGGCGCCGGACATGATCGAAAAAGGCAACGGCTCGATGATGTTCACCGCCAGTGTCGGCGCGTTTAAACCGTCCGATACCCTGGGCGTGTACGGCGCCTCCAAGCTGGCGCTGATCGGCCTGGTGCGCAACCTGGCGCTGGAGTATGGCCCCAAGGGCATCCGCGCCAACGCCATTTGCCCGGGCCTGGTGCGCACCGATTTCGCCAAGGCGCTGTGGGACAACCCGGAAGCGGTGAAGCGCGCCAACTCGCAGATTCCGCTGCGCCGCCTGGGCGAAGCGGACGACTTCGAAGGCCTCGCCGTGTTTCTCGGCTCCGACGCCAGCCGCTACATGACCGGCCAGGCGCTCACCGTCTGCGGCGGCTCCTTCATGTGGAGCTGAACATAAGACTGGGCTTGTGGAAGCCGGCCTTGTGGGAGCTTGCCTTGTGGGAGCTTGCCTTGTGGGAGCTTGCCTTGTGGGAGCGGGCCCTGCCCGCGAAAGGCAAGCTTTGCTTGCCGGCGGGATACCAGAGACGCTGTTTGTACCGCCGTTAGAAAAGTCTCTGGGATCCTGCCGGCCGGTTACACCGGCCTTTCGCGGGCAGGGCCCGCTCCCACAAGCAGCATAGGAGAAGTGTGATGGAAATTAAGAACTGTATCGTGGTTGTGACCGGCGCGGCCGGTGGCATTGGCCGCGCGCTGGCGCAAGCGTTCGCCGAAGCCGGCGCGAAGAAAATCGTGTGCGTGGATCTGGACGGTGATGGCGCTGAAGCGACCGCGAAAATGGTGGACGGCATCGCTCGTAAAGTCGACGTGTCCAATGAAGGCGACATCAAAGCGCTGATCGACGACACCGAAAAAGACGTCGGACCGATTGATCTGTTCTGCTCCAACGCCGGCATCTCCGTGCCCGGCGGCCCGGAAGTGGCCAATGATCAGTGGCAAAAAATCTGGGACATCAACGTGATGGCGCACATCTACGCCGCCCGACACTTGGCGCCCAAGATGATCGAACGCGGCGGCGGTTATTTTCTCAATACCGCCTCCGCCGCTGGCCTGCTGTCGCAGATCGGTTCGGCGCCCTACGCGGTCACCAAGCACGCCGCCGTGGGCCTGGCGGAATGGATCGCGCTCACCTACGGCGACGACGGCATCAAGGTGTCGGTGCTGTGCCCGCAGGCGGTGCGCACCAACATGACCAAAGGCAAGGAAGACCACGTGGCCAGCGTGGACGGCATGATGGACCCGGAGCCGGTGGCCCAGGCCTGCCTGGAAGCCATTGAGCAGGAAACCTTCCTGGTGCTGCCGCACCAGGAAGTGCTGAAATACATGCGCAACAAAACCGAAAACTATGACCGCTGGATCGGCGGCATGCGCAAGCTCAACCGCAAATACCGATAGGAAGGACCCAACCCGCGAAGCGATAATTTGTGGGGGCGGGCCCGCCCGCGAAAGGGTGATCTTGTGGGAGCGGGCCTCGCCCGCGAAAGGGAGCGAAGCTCCCGGCAAAGGTTGCCCCGCTGGATTCCAAAAGCCGCCGCTAGGCTTCACCGATATCTTCGTTCCAAAGATCCGGATGGTCGCGGATAAAGTCTTCCATTAACGCCGCGCCTTCCGGATCATCCAGGTCGATCACCGTGACCCCGTTGTCACGCAACCACTGCACGCCGCCGGAGAAGGTACGCGACTCCCCCACCACCACGGTGCCGATCTTGAACTGGCGCACCAGGCCGCTGCAGTACCAGCACGGCGCCAGGGTGGTCACCATGATCGTGTCCCGATAGTTGCGCTGCCGGCCGGCTTTACGAAAGGCGTCGGTCTCCGCGTGCACGGACGGGTCGTTCTCCTGCACGCGGCGGTTATGGCCGGCGCCCAGCAGGGTGCCGTCGGCACGGAACAGAGCGGCGCCAATCGGGATGCCGCCTTCCTCAAGCCCCTGCCGCGCTTCGTCCAACGCAACGCGCAGCATCGCCGGATAATCCAAGCTCATAATGCGTCACCCCCACATGCGCGGCAGCACATCGGTCTGATCCGCCGCCTTGCGATGGCGCGCCACCATGACAATGTGCCCGACGATCATCGCCAGCAAAAACCAGCCGCCCCAGCCATGGAACAGATTGGCCGGCACCTGCATTCACTCGATTTCCTCGCCACCAAGGCCCGCCATCAGCGGGATGCCGAACGGCTCAAAGGGTTTTCCGCCGCCGTACTGCCGCAACAGGGCGAAGGCCGGAAGTCCCAATAAGAACGCATAAAACGCCAGGTGCCCCAGCTTGGCGGCAACACTCACCGAGGGTGGACGCCGCGACAGGTTCATCAGCGCCCACAGGGCACGCAGGATAACCAGAACAAACAGCAGGAAACCCAAAGGCTTGTGGGTACCCCAGAAAAATTCTTCCACGGCGGTGTCCGACAGCAGCGCATGGGACCCGGCACTGAGAAACTGCCAAACCAGCAGCAGCGCCATGCCCCAATGCAATACCCGGCTTACCGTGCCGTAGCGGTCGCTGGAATCCTGAATTGGCATTTCTTCCCCCAATAGCAACGTAGGAGCGGGGCTCGCCCGCGAAAGGATGACGGCCTGTCGTCATCCGGCAGGATACCAGAGGCGCCTCGACTGGAAAGCGCTCTGGGATCCCGCCGGCCGGCGTTGCCGGCCTTTCGCGGGCGGGGCCCGCTCCTACAACATCGCTCCGTGGAGCCTTTAGTTCAGGTCAAAGCGACCCAGGTTCATTACCTTGTCCCAGGCGGCGACGAAGTCGTTGACGAACTTCTTCTCCGCGTCGTCCGCGCCATACACCTCGGACAGCGCTCGCAGCTGCGAGTTAGCGCCGAACACCAGGTCCAAACGGGTGGCGGTCCACTTGACCTCGCCGTTACCGCGGTCACGACCTTCGAAGATGAAGTCGTCCTCTTTTTCCTTGGGCGCCCATTCGATGCCCATATCCACCACCACCTTGAAGAAGTCATTGTTCAATGACTCCGGACGGTCGGTGAACACGCCATGCCGGGAACCACCGTGGTTGGCGCTCATGCTTCGCATGCCGCCCACCAGCACGGCCAGTTCCGGCGCCGTCAGGGTCTGGAGTTGGGTGCGATCCAGCATCAACTGCTCCGCCGGGATCACGCTCTTGGCCTTGCGGTAGTTGCGCACCGCATCCACGAACGGCTCCAGGTATTTGAAGGAGTCCACGTCGGTTTGCTCCAGGGAAGCGTCCGTGCGGCCCGGCGCGAACGGCACCGTCACGTCGTGGCCGGCATTGGCGGCGGCCTTCTCCACACCGGCGCAACCCGCCAGCACAATCAGGTCCGCCAGGGACACTTTCTTGCCACCGGACTGATCGCTATTGAACGCCGTCTGGATGTCTTCCAGCGTCTTCAACACCTTTTCCAGTTGTTGCGGCTCGTTGGCGTCCCAGTCTTTCTGCGGTGCCAGACGAACACGGGCGCCGTTGGCACCGCCACGCATGTCGGAGCCACGGTAGGTGGACGCGGAGGCCCAGGCCGCCTTGACCGTCTCAGGAACACTCAGCCCGGATTCAACGATCCTGGCTTTCAAATCGGCGATGTCCTTGGCATCGATCAACGCGTGATCGACCTTAGGCACCGGGTCCTGCCAGATCAGTTCTTCCTGGGGCACTTCCGGGCCCAGGTAACGTTCGATCGGGCCCATATCCCGGTGCGTCAGCTTGTACCAGGCGCGCGCGAACGCATCGGCGAACGCGTCCGGATCCTCGTAAAAACGCTGGGAAATTTTCGCGTACTCCGGGTCGAAGCGCAGTGACAAGTCGGTGGTGAGCATGGTCGGTTTGCGCTTCTTGCTGCTGTCGTGGGCATAGGGGATGTCCGCCTCGGCGTCCTTGGCCACCCACTGATAGGCACCCGCCGGGCTTTTCTCCAGATCCCATTCGAACTTAAACAAATTCTCGAAAAAGTAATGGCTCCACTGCGTAGGCGTCTGCGTCCAGGTTACTTCCGGACCGCCGCCCATGGTGTCGTCGCCCATGCCGCTGCCGTGGCTGCTTTTCCAGCCCAGGCCCATCATTTCCATTGGCGAGGCTTCCGGCTCCGGGCCTACTTTTTCCGGGTCGCCGGCACCGTGGGCCTTACCGAAGGTGTGACCGCCGGCGATCAATGCCACGGTCTCTTCATCGTTCATCGCCATGCGGCCGAAGGTTTCGCGAATATCGTGGGCCGCTTTCAACGGGTCCGGTTCGCCCTCCGGGCCTTCCGGGTTCACGTAGATCAGCCCCATGGTGGTGGCGCCGAGGGGATCTTCCAGGTCGCGCTCACCGCTGTAACGTTGATTGGTGCCCAGCCAGTCGGACTCCGAGCCCCAGTAGACATCGTCTTCCGGTTCGTACAGGTCTTCCCGGCCACCGGCGAAACCAAAGGTCTTAAAGCCCATGGATTCCAACGCCACATTGCCGGAGAGAATAATCAGGTCGGCCCAGGAAATCTTGTTGCCGTACTTGCGCTTGATTGGCCACAGCAGCCGGCGCGCCTTGTCCAGGTTGACGTTATCCGGCCAACTGTTGAGCGGGGCGAAGCGCTGGGTGCCGGTGCCGCCACCGCCACGGCCATCGCCCATGCGATAGGTGCCGGCGCTGTGCCAGGCCATGCGGATGAACAATGGGCCATAGTGACCGAAATCCGCCGGCCACCATTCCTGGGAGTCGGTCATCAGCTCGGCAAGGTCTTTTTTCAACGCCGCCAGGTCCAGGCTTTTAAAGGCTTCCGTGTAGTCAAAGTCCTCGCCCATTGGATTGGACATCGTCGGGTGCTGATGCAGGATGTCCAGCCGTAACTGGTTGGGCCACCAATCCCGGTTGGTGACACCGCCGCCAGCGACGTTATTGTTCTGAAAGGGACATTTGCTCTCGGACATGCTTGTTCTCCTTGCTAGTCATTGCGCTGTGTCGCGCCGTCATCGCTCGGGTTGCCGTCAGGCCGCTACTACACCCTACTTTTATTCCCTCCCCCTCTACCCTGCCAATATAGCGTGACAAATACGCTGATAGCTTTTGTTACTGAGGGTGGAGCCAACGTGAAAGAAGGGTCATGCAGCCGCTACGCTTTCCATCTAGACTGGTCCACTGAATTTCAAACCCGGAGCCACCGCCCATGGGAGCCCGCCCCAAACATCGCGACCGCCTGGTACGCAGCGCCGCCGCCCTGTTCCGACAGCACGGCTACGCGGCCACCGGCATCAATGACATCCTGAAAACCGCCGGCGCGCCGAAAGGCTCGTTCTATCATTACTTCCCCGGCGGTAAGGAAGAACTGGGGGCGGAAGCGGTGCGCTACGCCGGCGCGCGGGTCACGCAAACCCTGGAAGACCTGCACCGCGACCACAGGGCGCCCGGCACGGCCCTGCGCGCCTACGGCGACCTGCTGGCCGGCTGGCTGGCCGACTCCGACTACCGCGACGGCTGCCCGCTGGCCACCACGGTGCTGGAGGTGACCCCACAATCCGAACCGATCACCGCCGCCGCCCGCGAGGCCTACGCCGCCTGGCGGCAGGCTCTGGCGACCATGATTGATGCCACCGACCCGGACGGCGCCCGCGCCCAACGCCTCGCCTCGCTGGCCATCTCCGCCCTGGAAGGCGCACTGATTCAGGCCCGCGTGGCGCGAGATGCCACGCCAATCCACGACGCCTGCCAGCAGGTGGCCGCGCTGATCGCGCCGTCGTGAGCGTTTGAATTGCTCCCGAAACTATATAGACTGGTCTATATCAAACCTATGGAGCACCATCATGACCACCGTCCCCGAAGGCTTTCAGCGCCATACCCGCAAAAGCGGCTTCACCGACCCCTGGGAGCCGATTTATCACCGCTCCCACGACAACGGCATCAGCCTGGGACTGCAGGCCGGGGACGCCCACGCCAACAGTCGCGGCTTCGTTCACGGCGGCCTGCTGTCCGCCCTGTGCGACAACGCGATGGGCCTGAGCTGCCTGCCGCATTTGCAAGACAGCGCGCTTCCGGCGCTGAAAGGCCTGGTGACCGTGAATCTGAGCCTGGATTTCCTGGGCAGCGCCCGCGTCGGTCAGTGGCTGGAATTCCGCGCCGACGTCACCCGTGCCGGCCGCAGTCTGAGTTTCGCCAGCGCCACCGTGCTCGCCGACGGCCAGCCCTGCGCCCGCGCCACCGGCGTGTTCAAAGTGCAACGCCAATCTGGAGATAGGGCATGAACAGCGATAACCCTCTGCTTGATCAATTGCGCCAGGTCTCCGCTCGGGCTCCCTTCAACCAATGGCTGGATCTACAGGTGGAGCACGCCGAGCCGGGGCAGGTGATTTTACGGCTGAGCTGGCGCGACGAGTTCGCCCAGTACAGCGGCCACCTGCACGCCGCCTTGATCGGCGGCCTGATCGACACCGCCTGCGGCTTCGCCGCCGGCTCGGTGGCCGGCAACGTCACCGCATCGCAGTTTTCGGTGCGTTGTTTGCGGCCGGCCATGGCCAGCGTCTTCCGGATCACCGGGCGAGTGGTGAAAGGCGGCAAGCGACAGGTGTTCGCCAGCGCGACGCTCGGCGACTGGGACGATGAGAACGGGGAACCGTTCGCGATCGGTGACGCGGTCCTGGTGCCGCTGCCGGAGCGAGCGGGTTAACCCTGGCTTGCGGTGTCGTCTGCCGGCATCGCCGTCGGGTCCATCCAGAACATCTCCCAGACGTGGCCGTCCGGGTCCGCCAGGCTGCGGTTGTACATAAACCCCGGGTCCTGGAGGGTGTTGACGTCCGCCGTG